>NZ_BAAIAK010000003.1:0-703861 GCF_054600775.1 Pseudomonas sp. MHK4
TTAACAACTTCAACCACTTGCGCTTCAGATCTCTCGTCAGCGGGAGGCGAATTCTACAGCGTTACACGCTGCTGTCAACACCTCTTTTTCAACTTCCTTCGGGCTTCGATGAACTGAAGCAACCTGCCATCGAAAACTGCGTAACTCTTTGTTTACCAAGGAGTTTTCCGTTTCGACTGCGCCGGAAGTGGGGCGAATTATAGGCTTCCAGAATCTGCCGTCAAGCACTGAATTCGGTTTTCTATCAATAACTTGCAGCAGGCGCCTAAACGCCCTGATTGAAGCTATATAGAGGAGAAAAACGCTCCTCTATATAGAAGAGCGCTATCAGAGAACGCCCGAAGCCTTGAGCGCGGACACGGCTCCAGCCTCCAAGCCGAGTACACGCTGCAAAACCTCCAGCGTATGCTCGCCTAACAAAGGCGGCGCATACCGGTACTCCACCGGCGTCTCGGACAATCGAATCGGACTGGCCACCTGGGGCACCATTCCAGCCAACGCGTGAGGCAGCTCGATCGCCAACCCGCGCGCCTTGACCTGGGGGTCTTCAAACATCTGCGCCAGATCATTGATAGGGCCGCACGGCACACCGGCCTGCTCCAACTGAGCGACCCATTCAGCGGTCGTCTTGAACACCGTAGCCTGGCGAATCAGCGGAATCAGCACCGCCCGATTTGCCACCCGCAGCTTGTTGGTGGCAAAACGCGGATCGTCGGCCCACTGGGGCTGCCCCGCCACTTCGGCAAACTTGCGGAACTGGCCATCGTTGCCGACAGTCAGGATGAAATCGCCATCTGCCGTAGGAAAGTCCTGGTAGGGCACGATGTTCGGATGCGCATTGCCCAGGCGTTTTGGCGCATTGCCCGTCGTCAGGTAGTTCATCGCCTGATTGGCCAGGCACGCAACCTGCACATCCAGCAATGCCATGTCGATATGCTGGCCGCCACCGTCGTGGTCTCGATGCGCAAGCGCTGCCAGGATGGCCACCGTGGAATAAAGCCCGGTGAGGATATCCGTCAGCGCCACGCCAACCTTGACCGGTCCCGCCCCCTCTTCGCCTTCAGGTCGACCCGTCAGGCTCATCAGGCCACCCAGGCCCTGGATCATGAAGTCATAACCCGCACGCTTG
The DNA here is from genome assembly GCF_054600775.1 of Pseudomonas sp. MHK4. NCBI lineage: Bacteria > Pseudomonadati > Pseudomonadota > Gammaproteobacteria > Pseudomonadales > Pseudomonadaceae > Pseudomonas > Pseudomonas sp. MHK4. Next base: position 1,130 of record NZ_BAAIAK010000003.1, read on the forward strand.
GCGTAAGGGCCCGTTTGCCCAAACCCGGTAATTGAGCAATAGATCAGGTCGGGATTGATCGCCTTCAGCGACGCATAGTCCAGACCGTAGGCCGCCAAGCCACCGACCTTGAAATTCTCGATCAGGATGTCTGACTTGGCCGCCAGCTCACGCACCAACTTCTGCCCCTCTGGACGCGTGAAGTCGATGGTGACCGATTGCTTGTTGCGGTTGGCCGACAGGTAATAGGCGGCCTCGCTGGTGTTCTCGCCATAGGCGTCCTTGAGGAACGGCGGGCCCCAGGCGCGCGTGTCATCGCCATTGCCCGGACGCTCGACCTTGATCACTTCGGCGCCAAGGTCGGCGAGGATCTGCCCGGACCACGGCCCGGCCAGCACCCGCGATAAATCCAGTACCCGTAGATGCGAAAGCGCGCCCATGACGTTCTCCTGTTAATAGAACGCCTGGATGCCGGTCTGCGCGCGACCGAGGATCAGCGCGTGGACGTCGTGGGTTCCCTCATAGGTATTCACCACTTCCAGGTTGACCAGATGTCGAGCAACCCCGAACTCGTCCGAGATACCGTTGCCGCCCAGCATGTCACGGGCCATGCGCGCGATATCCAGGGACTTGCCGCAGGAGTTGCGCTTCATCATCGAGGTGATTTCAACCGCCGCAGTACCTTCGTCCTTCATGCGACCCAGACGCAGGCAACCTTGCAGCGCCAGGGTGATTTCGGTCTGCATGTCGGCCAGCTTCTTCTGGATCAGCTGGGTGGCGGCCAATGGGCGACCGAACTGCTGGCGGTCCAGGGTGTATTGACGCGCGGTGTGCCAGCAGAATTCGGCGGCGCCCAGTGCGCCCCACGAGATGCCGTAACGGGCCGAGTTCAGGCAAGTGAAAGGACCTTTCAGACCACGGACGTCGGGGAGAATGTTCTCTTCCGGAACGAACACGTTGTCCATGACGATCTCACCGGTGATCGAAGCACGCAGGCCAACCTTGCCATGAATCGCCGGGGCGCTCAGGCCTTTCCAGCCCTTTTCCAGAACGAAGCCACGGATGTCGCCGGCATCGTCCTTGCCCCAGACCACGAACACATCTGCGATCGGGCTGTTGGTGATCCACATCTTGTTGCCGGTCAGGCTGTAGCCGCCTTCCACTTTGCGTGCACGGGTGATCATCGCACCCGGATCTGAGCCATGGTTAGGCTCGGTCAGGCCGAAGCAGCCGATCCACTCGCCCGAGGCCAGTTTTGGCAGGTATTTCTGTTTCTGCGCTTCGGTACCGAATTCATTGATCGGCACCATCACCAGTGAGGACTGAACGCTCATCATCGAACGGTAGCCGGAGTCGACACGCTCGACTTCACGGGCAATCAGGCCGTAGCTGACGTAGTTCAGGCCACTGCCGCCGTACTGTTCCGGGATGGTGGCGCCCAACAGGCCCACTTCGCCCATTTCGCGGAAGATCGCCGGATCGGTCTTTTCATGGCGGAAAGCTTCGAGCACGCGCGGCGCGAGACTTTGCTGGGCAAACTGCGCAGCGGTGTCGCGGATCATGCGCTCTTCTTCGGTGAGCTGTTGATCCAGCAGCAGGGGATCGATCCAGTTGAAGCTAGCTTTACCGGCCATGAGTGTGTCCTCTCGAAACAGGTCAAATAACGTGCAGTGATCCTAGGCCGGGTTAGACGCTTGGGCAAACGAGGATTTCGCATACTGTTGTGCTAATTTCTCACTCCGAGACGTCGCAAAACCCTTTCAAGGCGATGTATTAGTGAGGTTGACGTACATGCGCAGGAAAATACCCAGCACCACGGCCCTGATCAGCTTCGAGGCGGCCGCGCGCCATGAAAGCTTCACCAAGGCCGCCCAGGAGCTTTCGCTGACCCAAGGGGCCATTTGCCGACAGATCGCCAGCCTCGAGGAGTTCCTCAGCGTGGAGCTGTTCCGACGCTCCCGGCGCGGGGTCAAGCTGACGGAGGCGGGCCTTTCCTACAGCCGCCGGGTGGCTACCCAGCTCGATGCGGTGGAGCGCGATACCCTGTCCGTGATGGGCCAGCAGGGCGCCAACGTAGTAGAACTGGCCGTGGTTCCGACGTTTGGCACCCAGTGGCTGCTGCCCAGGCTTAAGGATTTTCAGCAGAAACACCCGGAAGTGACGGTCAACTTGACCAACCGCACCCGGCCGTTCCTGTTTGCCGACACCGATTTCGACGCGGCGATCTATTTCGGTGATGCGGATTGGTCGGGTACTGAATCCCACAGGTTGATGGGTGAAAATCCGATGCCCGTGTGCAGCCCTAACCTGCTGGGCAACAAGAATGCCCTGACACCCGCCGAAATCGCCGACCTGCCCCTCCTGCAACAGACCACCCGCCCCTACGCCTGGCGCCAATGGTTCGCCTCGCAGCACCTGAACGTGCCGCGGGACATGACAGGGCCACGCTACGAGCTATTCTCCATGCTGGCCCAGGCCGCGATGCACGACATGGGTATCGCGCTGATCCCGCCGTTCCTGATTCAGCGCGAACTGGCCGAGGCACGCCTGGTGATCGCCAACCCCCAGGCACTCTCCAGCATCAAGGCGTATTACCTGATGATTCCCGAGAGAAAGGTCGAATCGGCGTCTTTGAGGGCTTTTCGGGACTGGTTGGTAACTCAGGCCCATGGCTACAGCCTAGAGGGATAAAGGCCACCGGCACTTACCTGACCTCGTAGTCAGAAAAATTAAAACCCTACAGATATAAGTATTTGTCGCCTGGAGGAAAACTGTAAACCAAAGCAGCACAAACGTGCCACAAGCGCCTGACGACGCGGCTTTGCGCCACTATTTCATTGCCATGCCGCATCATTCATATGGCCGATGTGTAAATTGTTTGATTTGCGCCAGAATCCACGAAAGGCACGGCCTAGACGGGATTGAGCCGTTTGGTTGCGACATTCGGTCACGGGGTGACTTGTAGTTAATTTTCCGTCACCCGTCATAATCCCTTGAAGGGCACAAAGTTCGCCTGCAAAATGCCGCGCCCCGCCTGATTTTGGTGGGGTCGTGCTGATCGGCCGCCCCAGCCGCACCATCCGTAGTGCATGGGTTTACTCAATAAGATCACGCAGGAGATTTGACGTGCACATTGGTGTTCCTCTCGAAACCCAGACCGGTGAAACACGGGTTGCTGCAACCCCCGAAACCATCAAGAAGCTGATCGGCCAGGGTCATAAGGTCACTGTACAAAGCGGCGCCGGCGTCAATGCCAGCGTTGTCGACAGTGCTTATGAAGCCGCCGGCGCAGCCATTGGCAGCGCCAGTGAGGCGTTTGGTGCAGAGCTGATTTTGAAGGTCGTCGCCCCCAGCGACAGCGAGCTTGCGCTGATAAAGAGCGGCACCGTTGTGGTGGGGATGCTCAATCCGTTCAATAACGAAACCATCGCCAAGATGGCCGAGTGCGGCATTACCGCCTTTGCCCTCGAGGCCGCGCCGCGCACTTCCCGCGCACAGAGCCTCGATGTGCTGTCCTCGCAAGCCAACATCGCCGGCTATAAAGCCGTGTTGCTGGCCGCTCATCATTATCCGCGCTTCATGCCGATGCTGATGACCGCTGCGGGTACCGTGAAAGCGGCGCGGGTGCTGATTCTCGGCGCCGGTGTTGCCGGATTGCAGGCCATCGCCACGGCGAAACGCCTGGGTGCGGTGATCGAAGCGTCCGACGTTCGCCCTGCGGTGAAGGAGCAGATCGAATCCCTCGGCGCCAAGTTCGTCGACGTACCTTACGAGACCGATGAAGAGCGTGAATGCGCCGTCGGTGTCGGCGGTTACGCCCGCCCCATGCCGGCCAGCTGGATGCAGCGTCAGGCTGTGGCCGTGCACGAGCGCGCCAAACAGGCTGACATCGTCATCACCACGGCACTGATTCCGGGTCGCAAGGCACCGACGCTGCTCAGCGCGGAGACCGTGGCACAGATGAAACCCGGCTCGGTGGTCATCGACCTCGCTGCGGCCCAGGGTGGCAACTGCCCGCTGACCGTGGCCGACCAGGTGGTTGTCGAGAATGGCGTGACCATCGTTGGCCCGACCAACCTGGCTGCCGCCGTTGGCGCCGATGCCTCGGCACTGTATGCACGCAACCTGCTGGATTTCATGAAACTGTTGTTCGATAAAGAAGGACAACTGGTGATCAACCTTGAAGACGATATCGTCGCCGCGTGCCTGATGTGCCGCGACGGCCAGATCGTGCGCAAGAACGGCTGAGGATAAAAACAATGGAAGACATGCTGATCTCTCACGGTATCTACAACCTGATCATCTTCGTGCTGGCCATCTACGTTGGCTACCACGTGGTCTGGAACGTGACACCTGCACTGCACACCCCGCTGATGGCCGTCACCAACGCCATCTCGGCCATCGTCATTGTGGGCGCCATGCTCGCTGCCGCCCTCACCGTGACCCCGCTGGGCAAGACCATGGGCACCCTGGCCGTGGCCCTGGCCGCGGTCAACGTGTTCGGGGGTTTCCTGGTCACCCGGCGCATGCTGGAAATGTTCAAGAAGAAAGCGGCCCCAGCAAAAGCGCCGGCAGCCAAGGCCGACGCTATCAAGGCTGAGGTGCAGCAGGCATGAGCATGAATCTGGTTACTTCCCTGTATTTGATCGCCTCGGTCTGCTTCATCCAGGCGCTCAAGGGACTCTCGCACCCCACCACGTCGCGTCGCGGCAACCTGTTCGGTATGCTCGGCATGGGCCTGGCGATCCTCACCACGGTCGGCCTGATCTACAAGCTCGGTGCTGAGCTGGCCCATGACGGCATCGTCTACGTGATCGTCGGCCTGCTGATCGGCGGCACTGTCGGCACGATCATGGCCAAACGCGTTGAAATGACCAAGATGCCCGAGCTGGTCGCCTTCATGCACAGCATGATCGGCCTGGCAGCGGTGTTCATCGCCGTGGCCGCCGTGGTCGAACCGCAGTCGCTGGGCATCGTGCAGAACCTCGGTGATGCGATCCCGGCCGGTAACCGCCTGGAACTGTTCCTCGGCGCAGCCATCGGTGCGATCACCTTCTCCGGCTCGGTCATTGCCTTCGGCAAGCTGGCGGGCAAGTACAAGTTCCGCCTGTTCCAGGGCGCGCCGGTGCAGTTTGGCGGTCAGCACAAGCTGAACCTGCTGCTGGGCCTGGCCACACTGGCCCTGGGCGTGACCTTCATGCTCACCGGCGACTACACCGCTTTCGGCGTGATGCTGGCCCTGGCCTTCGTGCTCGGCGTGCTGATCATCATCCCGATTGGCGGTGCCGACATGCCGGTCGTCGTGTCCATGCTCAACAGCTACTCCGGCTGGGCGGCGGCGGGTATCGGCTTCTCGCTGAACAACTCGATGCTGATCATTGCAGGTTCCCTGGTAGGTTCCTCCGGCGCCATCCTCTCGTACATCATGTGCAAGGCGATGAACCGTTCCTTCTTCAACGTACTGCTTGGCGGCTTCGGCAATACCGTCGACGCAGGTCCTGCAGGCGCCAAGGAAGCTCGCCCGGTGAAATCCGGTTCGGCTGATGACGCAACCTTCCTGCTGACCAACGCCGACACCGTGATCATCGTGCCGGGCTACGGCCTGGCGGTAGCGCGGGCCCAGCATGCACTGAAAGAATTGACGGAGAAGCTGACCCATCGCGGCGTGACCGTGAAGTACGCGATCCACCCGGTTGCCGGTCGTATGCCAGGGCACATGAACGTTCTGCTGGCCGAGGCCGAAGTGCCTTACGACCAGGTGTTCGAGATGGACGACATCAACTCCGAGTTCGGCCAGGCCGACGTGGTGCTGGTGCTGGGCGCCAACGACGTGGTCAACCCGGCCGCGAAGAACGATCCGAAATCGCCGATTGCCGGCATGCCGATCCTCGAAGCGTTCAAGGCCAAGACCATCATCGTCAACAAGCGTTCGATGGCCAGCGGCTACGCCGGCCTGGACAACGAACTGTTCTACCTGGACAAGACCATGATGGTGTTCGGCGACGCCAAGAAAGTCATCGAGGACATGGTTAAAGCCGTCGAGTAAGACCGCTTCGCAGTAACACAACGCCCCGACTCGTCGGGGCGTTTTTGTTTGCGCAAATCGTCGGACAAAACTACGCCTTTATTACCGATCCGGTAATGGTGTTTTGCTCGAAAGGCCCGGAATAGACGCCTTTATTGCGACCTTGGTAGCGGGACAGGAGCCGGCGTAATTCACTAGACTGCACGTCCTGCTACCCGTTGCCCGAGATAACAATCCATGTACCGTGACCGTATTCGCCTGCCTTCGTTGTTGGATAAAGTGATGAGCGCTGCCGACGCCGCCGCTTTGATTGAGGACGGCATGACCGTCGGCATGAGCGGCTTCACCCGCGCCGGCGAAGCCAAGGCAGTACCTCAAGCGCTGGCCGAGCGCGCCAAGGTCACACCGCTGAAGATCAGCCTGATGACCGGTGCCAGCCTGGGCAACGACCTCGACAAACAGCTCACCGAAGCCGGCGTGCTGTCGCGGCGTATGCCGTTCCAGGTTGATAGCACTCTGCGCAAGGCGATCAATGCCGGCGAAGTCATGTTTATCGATCAGCACCTTTCGGAAACCGTAGAGCAATTGCGCAACCAGCAACTGAAACTACCGGACATCGCCGTGATTGAAGCCGTGGCGATCACCGAGCAAGGGCACATTGTGCCAACCACTTCGGTGGGTAACTCGGCCAGCTTCGCGATTTTCGCCAAACACGTCATCGTCGAGATCAACCTGGCGCACAACCCGAATCTCGAAGGTCTGCACGACATCTATATCCCGACGTACCGCCCGACCCGTACACCGATTCCCCTGGTGAAGGTCGATGATCGCATCGGTAGCACCGCCATTCCGATCCCGCCGGAGAAAATCGTCGCGATCGTAATCACCAATCAGTCGGATTCGCCCTCCACTGTGCTGGCGCCAGATGCAGAAACCCAGTCCATCGCCGACCACCTGATCGACTTCTTCAAACAGGAAGTCGCGGCCGGGCGCATGACCAACAAGCTCGGCCCGCTGCAGGCCGGGATCGGCACCATCGCCAACTCGGTGATGTGCGGCTTGATCGATTCGCCATTCGAAGACCTGACCATGTACTCCGAGGTACTTCAGGATTCGACCTTCGACCTGATCGACGCCGGCAAGCTGAGCTTTGCTTCGGGCAGCTCGATCACCTTGTCGAGCCGGCGCAATGCCGACGTGTTTGGCAACCTGGAGCGCTACAAGGACAAACTGGTGCTGCGCCCGCAGGAGATTTCCAACCACCCTGAAGTGGTCCGTCGCCTGGGCATCATTGGCATCAACACGGCGCTGGAGTTCGACATCTACGGCAACGTCAACTCCACCCATGTGTGCGGTACGCGGATGATGAACGGCATCGGCGGCTCGGGCGACTTTGCGCGAAATGCGCACCTGTCCGTGTTCGTGACCAAGTCGATCGCCAAGGGCGGCTCGATTTCCAGCGTGGTGCCAATGGTCAGCCATGTTGACCACACCGAGCACGATGTCGACATCCTCGTGACCGAAGTCGGCCTGGCGGACTTGCGCGGCCTGGCGCCCCGGGAGCGCGCCCGGGTCATCATCGACAAATGTGTGCACCCGGACTACCGCCAGGCACTGAATGACTACTTCACTGCCGCGTGCGCCATCGGCGGCCATACCCCGCACATCCTGCGTGACGCGCTGAGCTGGCACATCAACCTGGAAGAAACCGGGAAAATGCTGAAGTCGTAATGGGTACAAATAGCAGCTGACGCAAACACAGTTTCGTCAGCTTGCTATTGCCACGCTTAAATCTGCAAAAAACTGTACTGCTGTACTGGTCATTTCCTACGGAAAATACCTACGCCCACACATCAAAACCCCGATATCGCACCAAATCAGTGCAGACAAGTACAGTTGCCTCATTTTCGACCAGTACACCCCCTATAAACAGTTAACTGAGCTCTCACAATACAGATGAACTGTATCTACAGAGACTAGGCAAACGAGAGGATCATGGCCACCAGTCAAGCCACTACCTAATCCCGCCATAAGCGGAAGGATGTAAACCATGGAACGTACACTCAGTTCCGAACTGTTCTTCGAAGACACCGCTGCAAAAACCCAGGCTTCCATGCCTCTGCGCGTTATCGCCAACCTGATGCTGTGGCAGCGCCGCATCTCCAGCCGCCACCAACTGGCTCGCCTGGATTCGCGTCTGCTGGCTGACGCCGGGATTAGCGAAGCACAACGCTACGAAGAGCTGAGCAAGCCGTTCTGGCGCTAAGTTAGCGTCGCTGGCGACGACCTGCAGGGTCCACCGCCAGCAACCCGAATTGAACAAACAAAGCCCGTCGTGGGAAGCCACGACGGGCTTTGTCGTTTCAGAGACTGTCAGCGCGAAACAAGTACAGTTTCGTCAATTTGCGATTCGACCAATACAGTTATACGATGGCTTTTCATCTGTTCAAACTGATTTCCAGCAACCTTTTCTCATACAGGCTGTTCGAAACGGCCTGCCCAGGCCTAATATCAAGCCAGAACGTGGCGCCCCTCGATTGTCTGGCGTCTGATCATCAGACACTGCGCCACCTCTTTATCGTCTTATCCAAAGGAGTTACACCATGTCCCGTCTTCGTCTGCTCAGCGCTGCAGCCCTGCTTGCCGTGGCGGCCAATGCCCACGCCACCAGCTTCATCGTGACCACCGATGCGGTCGTCGGTGCACTCAAATCCTCGTCCGACGCGACCTCCGACGTCACCTCTTCGTTCAAGGACGACAAGATCGTGCTCGCAGCCCGTGACGACGCCGCCAGCTTCGTTGCCAGCGAAGGCAGCATCCGTGGCGTGAAACTGGAAAGCGCACTCGATCACATTCGCCATCAGGCTCCTCAGCTGAACGCAACAGACGCACAGTTGGCCCAAGCCATCCTGACCATCTAATAAGCGTTTGCCTGATGTGGGACACGCTTGCCGTGTCCCCATGTTTCCGCGCTGGCTCTAGCCCGGGCCTTGCGCTAGCCTTGGGACTCACTTTCAACTGTCGAGTCTCATGCGTTTTCTTTCAAATCTATTGATCACTCCAGTCTTTCTTGCTGCCAGCTACTCGGGGGCGGCCCATGCCTTCGACGCGTTCAACCTGTCTACCCAAGGTATAGTGGCCAGCAGTTATGCCTCAAGCCTGGTGACCTCTGCCCCCTTCGACCATAAACTGCTGCTCGCCGCCAGGGATGATGCCGCGGCATTCGTCGCCAGTGATGGTCAAATGAGAGGCGTACGACTGGAATCGGCCTTGTCTTACCTGCGCCACGCCCAGCCAAAACTTCATGCCAGCGACCTTGAACTGGCACAGGCAATTCTCGTCCAATAGTTATCCCAAGTTCCTCCGGAGTCGTTCCATGCGTAACCCGCTGATTGTTGCCACCCTTGGCCTGCTGTTGTTGGCTGATGTGGCCCAGGCCCAAACCCTGGTTGCCACCAGCAACATCCTCATTCGTGCCACCCAGCGCACACTGGATTTCACTTCCGACACGACGACGTCGATCCGCGACTCGAAAATCGTCCGCGAAGCCCAGGACGATGCGGCCAGCTTCGTCGCCAGCAACGGCGATATTCGTGGCGCGCACCTGGAGTCCGCTCTCAATTTGTTGCGCACGCGCGTTCCGCAAGCCCGCGATGCCAGTGACCAGGATCTCGCCGAAGCCATCCTCGCACTGTGAGGTCTCCAGCTGCCTTGCTGTTGGCCGGGGTCATGCTGCTGTTTGGCAGCACGGCCCACGCCGACCTCGAACTGCACCTCAAGACTGAAGGCCTGAGCCCCGCCCAACAGCAGGCCAGCCAGGCGTTGCTTGATGAAGCAATGCGGGCTCTGCCGCCGCAGTTCATCGAGCAACTCGACCGGCGCATCGACGTCGGCTGGATCGATGACATGCGCAGCGATGCCTATGGCCAGGCGTCGCCAGTATCCGAACTCGACCTGAATCGCAAGCTGCTGGCCAGCCTCACCGACGGCAGCGCCGCGAGCAAGAAAACCAATCGCCCCCATGGCACTGTGCGCCGGGAATTACTTGCAACGGTGCTGCACGAGCTGACCCACATTTATGACCGCTCACGCCTTTGGCCGAATGCGCAGCGCACGCTGATTCAACGCTGCACCCGACAGGAGAGCAGCTCGGGACTGGTGGGCATTCCCGACCAATGCCGTGGCCAATCGGGCCGGCGCTTCACCCTCAGCGACGACCCACGCCTGCTCGACCTCGCCGGTTGGCAGCAATACGTTGGCCGGCGTGGCGAGCGCGAACAGCACAACCGCCAGATCGCCCGCAGCCCGGACATCTACGAGATCAGCAGCCCGAAGGAATTCGTCGCGGTCAACATGGAGTATTTCCTCCTCGACCCGAGCTACGCCTGTCGTCGCCCTGCGCTTTACCGCTACTACAAGGAGCACTTCGGCTGGGCACCCGCCGCCAAAGGCGATTGCGCCAAGACGTTTGCATTCCTCAACGCCGGCAATGACTTCGCCAAGACGCCGCTGGGCCAGGTTGATCCGGAGCGGGTCTACGCCGTCGACTATCTGCTGGCAGAGGCCAACCAGAACTGGGTCAGTCGTTGGGGCCACAGCATGTTGCGCCTGGTGATCTGCGCCCCGGGTAGGCCCCGCGGGCCGGATTGCCGCCTGGACCTGGACCAGCACCTGGTACTGTCCTACCGCGCGTTCGTGGGCGACGTACAGTTATCGAGTTGGGATGGCTTGGTGGGTAAATACCCGTCACGCCTGTTCGTGCTGCCGCTGGCCCAGGTGATCGACGAATACACCAAGACCGAGTTACGCAGCCTCGCCTCCGTGCCGCTCAACCTCTCGCGTGACGAGATTGAAAACGTGGTGGAGCGTGCCGCCGAGATGCACTGGAGTTACGACGGCAACTACTTCTTCCTGTCGAACAACTGCGCCGTGGAAGAGCTGAAGTTGCTGCGTGGCGGCACCAACAACTCAAAGTTGGTCGCCCTGGACAACATCATGCCCAATGGCTTGCTGGAAGTGCTGAAGGGCCGTGGGCTGGCGGATACCAGCGTGCTGGACGATCCGCGTGAAGCCCTTCGCCTGGGGTATCGCTTTGACTCTTTCCGCGATCGCTATCAAGCGATGTTCGAGGTATTGCGAAAGCACCTGCCGATCAAACAGGAAAAGGTCGAAGACTGGTTGTCCCTGACCGCAGCAGAGCGCCGCCAATGGTTCGATCAGGCGGATTTGCGTACCAGCGCGGCCTTGCTCTTGCTGGAACAGGCAAGCTATCGCCAGCAGCTGCTCCTGGCTCAGGACGAGGTTAAACAACGTTACCTGGGTGCCCGTGAGTTGAAAAACGGCGGCATGGACAAAGCCAACGAGACACTGAGGCAAATTCTCGACAACAGCGGTTTTCTCAGTCGTCCGGCGGAATTGCTTGGCAGCGGCGGCTATGGCTTGCCGCAACCTGCCGAATCGCAACACCTGGAATCGGAAACCAGCCTGCGGCAGAAGCAGCTTCAGGTATTGGCCGGGGATCTGGACAAGGAAGTCAGGGCGCTACTCGATCCAGACCGTGCTGCGGAAATGGCGGCCAACGAAGCCAACGTGAAGCAGATTGGCGAACACCTGCGCAAGTTGCACAAGGCTTCGGGCGGATTAGAGTTGCCTTGAGGTTGTAAAAGCAAAGATCGCAGCCTCCTGTAGGAGTCGCCGGAGGCTGCGATCTTTTTTATCAATACAAAACGCCCTGCAATACCTCGTAAACAATGCCCGTACCCGCAGCAATCAGCACAACGTCCGCACCCGCACGACGCCATTCGTAACCCGGGTAATTCGGCAGTCGCTCCAACGCCCTGTTATCCAGGCGTTCGCCGTAATAGCCACGGGGCAGTGGCCGGCCGCGCTCCAGATAAATGCCTGGAGGCAGCGGCGCACCACGGACGAAATAGTCATGATGGTCGTGAATCGCCTGGCGCACCGGGGCAAAGTCTCGAGGAGGCGGCGCACCGCGATGGTTGTCCTGCCCGCCACGATGGTCATTGTCGCGGTTATCGTAATGGCCCTGTTGCGGGCCGCCGTGGTCATGATCGTCGCGCTGATCGGCGCTGGCGTGCAGCAACGGGGTGGCACTGAGCATCAGCACACCCAGGCTGGCTATCAGACGTTTCGGCATTTTCATTTGGGTTTTCCTCACAACACCTGCAGCAAAAAGGGCTTCAGAACGTAGTCCTGAAGCCCTCGGTCTTGCTGGTTAGTCTGTGTTGCGAGGCTCTAATTCCTCTGTATCAGGAACTTTACCTTCAGCTGACGCGGGCCTTACGCACGCCATCGGCCAACGCCGAGCACAGGCTCAGCACACCATCGACCGCTTGCTCCGGTGTCGTGGCATTGGCGATCTGATCGATCAACGCCGACCCCACTACCACGCCATCCGCCAGACGCGCGATGTTCGCCGCTTGCTCCGGTGTGCGAATACCGAAACCGATGCTGATCGGCAGGTCGGTATGACGACGCAGACGCGCCACCGCTTCTTCCACGTGCTCCAGGGTTGCCGCGCCGGCACCGGTTACACCGGCCACCGATACGTAGTAGACAAACCCGGAGCTACCGTTGAGGACGGTTGGCAAACGCACATCATCGGTGGTTGGTGTGGTCAGGCGGATGAAATCGATGCCCGCAGCCTGGGCCGGGTCGCACAGTTCACCGTTATGCTCGGGCGGCATGTCGACCACGATCAGGCCATCGACACCGGCTTCTTTCGCCTCGGCAATGAACCGCGGCACGCCGTATTTATGGATCGGGTTGAAGTAACCCATCAGCACCAGGGGCGTTTCGTTGTTGTCCTTGCGGAACTCACGAACCATTTCCAGGGTTTTCGCCAGGTTCTGCTTGGCCTCCAGGGCACGGATGTTGGCCAGCTGGATAGCCGGGCCGTCAGCCATCGGATCGGTGAAGGGCATGCCCAGCTCGATCACGTCGGCGCCCGCTGCTGGCAGGCCCTTGAGGATCGCCAGGGAGGTGTCATAACCCGGGTCGCCAGCGGTGACAAAGGTCACCAGGGCGGCGCGGTTCTGTTCCTTGAGTTCGGTAAAACGCGTTTGCAGGCGGCTCATCAATGTTTCTCCTGCTTGGATGGCTCTTGTTGAGCGTGTTCCATGTGGTGCATCACTGTCTGCATGTCTTTGTCGCCACGGCCGGACAGGTTGACCACCATCAGGTGATCCTTGGGCAGCGTCGGCGCGCGCTTGAATACTTCAGCCAGGGCGTGGGCGCTTTCCAGGGCAGGAATGATCCCTTCCAGGCGGCAGCACTGGTGGAAAGCCGCGAGCGCTTCGTCGTCAGTCACCGAGGTGTACTGGACACGGCCGATGTCATGCAACCAGGCGTGTTCCGGGCCGATGCCCGGGTAGTCGAGGCCAGCGGAGATCGAGTGGGCGTCGATGATCTGGCCATCGTCGTCCTGCAACAGGAAGGTGCGGTTGCCGTGCAGTACACCCGGTACGCCGCCGTTCAGGCTGGCCGCGTGTTTGCCGGTCTCAATGCCGTAGCCGGCCGCTTCCACGCCGATGATCTCGACGCTCTTGTCGTCCAGGAACGGGTGGAACAACCCCATGGCGTTGGAACCACCGCCGATGCACGCCACCAGGCTGTCCGGCAGGCGACCTTCCTGGGCTTGCAGTTGGTCACGGGTTTCCTTGCCGATAACGGCCTGGAAGTCGCGAACCATCGCCGGGTAAGGGTGCGGCCCGGCCACGGTGCCAATCAGGTAGAAGGTACTGTCGACGTTGGTCACCCAGTCGCGCAGGGCTTCGTTCATCGCATCCTTCAGGGTACCGGTACCCGCTACGACCGGGATCACTTCAGCGCCCAGCAGCTTCATGCGGAACACGTTGGCCTGCTGGCGTTCGATGTCAGTGGTGCCCATGTAGATCACGCAGTCCAGGCCGAAACGCGCGGCCACGGTGGCGGTTGCCACGCCGTGCATGCCGGCGCCGGTTTCGGCGATGATGCGTTTCTTGCCCATGCGCCGCGCCAGCAGAATCTGGCCGATGCAGTTGTTGATCTTGTGCGCGCCGGTGTGGTTGAGCTCTTCACGCTTGAGATAAATCTTTGCGCCGCCACAGAATTCAGTCAGACGCTCGGCGAAATAAAGCGGGCTCGGACGACCGACGTAGTCGCGCTGAAAGTAGGCCAACTCTTCCTTGAAGGCCGGATCTTCCTTGGCCGCTTCGTATTCACGGGCCAGGTCGAGGATCAACGGCATCAGGGTTTCGGCAACATAACGGCCGCCGAACGCGCCAAACAGGCCGTTGGCGTCAGGGCCGTTGCGCAGATTAGTCTGGGTCATGGGGCGCTCCAGTTGAATTGCTTGGGAATACGATGGGCTTCACTCTACCCCTGACGCCCTGAGCTGAAAACCGATAAGATCGCTGCAACCTGTCAGGAAAACTCACAGATCACATGAGCCACGACCTCCCACCGTTGAACGCCCTGCGCGCCTTCGAAGCCACGGCCCGCCTGAACAGCGTAAGTCAGGCTGCCGAACAGCTGCACGTCACTCATGGTGCGGTCAGCCGGCAGTTGAAAGTGCTTGAAGAACACCTCGGCGTGAGTTTGTTCATCAAGGACGGGCGCGGCCTGAAACTCACAGATGCCGGCATGCGTCTGCGTGACGCCAGCGCCGAAGCGTTCGAGCGCTTGCGCACGGTATGCGCCGAGCTCACGCAAAGTACCGCTGATGCGCCGTTCGTCCTTGGCTGCTCAGGAAGCCTGCTGGCGCGCTGGTTCATACCGCGCCTGGGGCGGCTGAACGCTGACCTGCCCGACCTGCGCCTGCACTTGTCTGCCGGCGAAGGCGATCTGGATCCCCGTCGCCCGGGCCTGGATGCCCTGTTGGTGTTTGCCGAACCGCCCTGGCCCGCGGATATGCAGGTCTTCGAACTGGCCAGCGAACGGATCGGCCCGGTCATGAGCCCACGGTTCGTCGGTCATGAGCGCCTGCAAATGGCGCCTGCCAATGCGCTGCTCACTGAATCGTTGCTGCACACCACTTCCCGCCCGCAAGCCTGGCCCAGTTGGGCGCAGCAAAGTGGCCTCGACGCCAAGGCGTTGAAGTACGGTCAGGGTTTCGAACATCTGTATTACTTGCTGGAAGCGGCCGTGGCCGGGTTGGGGGTGGCGATTGCCCCCGAGCCATTGGTGGCTGAGGACTTGAAGGCGGGTCGCCTGGTCGCCCCTTGGGGATTTTGTGAAACCCCCGCCCACCTGGCCCTGTGGCTACCCAAGCGCGCCGCGGACGGGCGCGCCAGGCAGCTGGCGTTATGGCTCAAGAATGAGCTACGCCAGACAGATCATTCCCCGCGTTTAAACAGCAGGTAGGCCGCCAGCAGTCCCAGTGCACCGACTGCAACCCCGGCGGTGGTCCAAGGGTGCTCCTGCGCATAATCCCGAGTGGCAATCCCGGTTTCACGGGTTTTGACCTTGACCTCTTCATAGGCATCGCTGAGCAGATGGCGCGAATGCCTCAAAGCGTTCTCGGCATTGCCTTTCAACACCTTGAGGGTTTTACGCGACTCGTCCGAGGCGTCGTCCTTCAGGCTTTCCAAGGATTTGAGCAGACTCTCGATCTCCGCTTCCATGCTTTGCAATGAGGCTTTACGTAACGAGCTGTTGGCCATGGTGGCTCTCCTGCATTGTTGATGAGTGGCGTGTGTTGGTTGGGACTTCAGGGACTCGAGAAAGTGCAGTAAATGTGAACGTCCATGTCACAGCGACCGAAGGCAGTAAGACGGAAAATCACTGCTAGGCTGTAATTCACACCCTAAGGAGAACGCCATGACTGACCATCACACCTATAAGAAAGTCGAACTCGTCGGCTCATCCACCAGCAGTATCGAAGACGCGATCAACAACGCCCTGGCCGAAGCCAACAAAAGTATCAAGCACCTGGAATGGTTTGAAGTGACCGAAACCCGCGGACACATCAAGGACGGCAAGGCTGCGCACTTCCAGGTGACGCTCAAGGTCGGCTTCCGGATTGCCAGTAGCTGAGGTTGGTCTAGTCTTCTGAACTTGCGCGCTGGCCGAGTGCCATAGGGAAATGGCAATGCGCTAGATGCGTTTCCGGCCAATGGCTGGGTGCCTTTTTTTTGATCCGACCAGAGAATGCGACCGATGAAGAAGTTTATTTTGGCGGTAGGCTTGTTGAGCCTGGCGGGTACTGCCTTCGCTGATGGCGGCAAGTCCTGCGAAGAATTGAAAGCCGAGATCGCGGCAAAGCTCGATGCCAAGGGCGTTTCCGGTTATTCGCTGGAAATTGTCGATAAAGGCAATGCGTCTGGCGGAAAAATCGTCGGCACCTGCGAGAAGGGCAGCAAGGAAATAGTCTACAAGCGGTAGTCCTAATAGACGGTAGCCCCAACCGATTGCAAGCGAAAAGCCGACGCCAACGTGTCGGCTTTTTGCGGTTAGCCTGCTCAGCCCTTCATGACCTGTGCCAGCAGTTCATAGGAATGCAGGCGGTCCGCGTGTTCGTACAGGTCGCAGGTGAAAATCAGCTCGTCGGCCTGAGTCTGCTCGATCAGCACTTCCAGCCTGGCGCGGATTTTTTGCGGGCTGCCGATCATCGCCAGCCCCAGGAAATCACTGACGGCTTCTTTCTCATGGGGCAACCACAGCCCGTCCATGGTTTTCACCGGCGGACGTTGCACCAGGCTCTGGCCACGCATCAGGGCGAGAATGCGCTGGAAGACCGAGGTCGCCAGATAGTCGGCCTGCTCGTCCGTGTCAGCGGCCACCAGCGGCACGCCGAGCATCACGTAAGGCTTGTCCAGCACTGCCGAAGGCTTGAAATGATTGCGGTAGACGCGAATCGCCTCATGCATGAAGCGCGGAGCGAAATGCGAGGCGAAGGCGTAGGGCAAACCGCGCTCACCGGCCAGCTGCGCACTGAACAGGCTTGAGCCCAGCAGCCAGATCGGGACATTGGTACCGGTGCCCGGCATCGCGATGATGCGTTGGTCCGGCGTGCGTGGGCCGAGATAACGCACCAGTTCGGCCACATCTTCCGGGAAGTCGTCGGCGCTGCCAGAGCGTTCCCGGCGCAGTGCACGGGCAGTCATCTGGTCCGAGCCGGGTGCTCGGCCCAGCCCCAGGTCGATACGCCCCGGATACAGACTTTCCAGCGTGCCGAATTGTTCGGCGATCACCAGCGGCGCGTGGTTGGGCAGCATTATCCCGCCGGAGCCGACACGAATGGTCGACGTACCACCGGCCAGGTAGCCGAGCAGCACGGAGGTCGCGGAACTGGCAATGCCGTCCATGTTGTGGTGTTCGGCCACCCAAAAGCGGTTATAGCCGAATTTTTCGACGTGCTGCGCCAGGTCCAGCGAGTTGCGCAATGACTGGGCGGCGCTGCCATTCTCCCGCACGGGCACCAGGTCGAGGGTCGAGAACTTGATATCGGACAGACGTTTCATAAACCTGCTTCTCCAATTGAGGGCGCAGGTTTCTTGTTACAAACGAAAACCTGCCGAATCCATAAGCGTGTTTCATGCAATGAGGGCATATACCCGAGTTTCAATAGCACGGTGAAATTTACTGACAAAATGGCGCAGCGATCAGATGCGCTGAACTTTGCTGCCCGGTCTATCCTCAGAACCCAAGCGAGCGAAACCACAACGGCGCGACGCTTCGCGCCGGATCTTGAGGAGACAGGCATGGCTATCACAAAGAAAGCATCGGCCCACTGGGAAGGTGATCTGAAAACCGGCATCGGCTCGATTTCCACCGAAACCGGTGTACTCCGGGACGCGCCGTACGGCTTCAAGGCCCGCTTTGAAGGCGGCAAGGGCACCAATCCGGAAGAGCTGATCGGTGCCGCCCACGCGGGCTGTTTCTCAATGGCGTTTTCCATGATTCTCGGCGATGCCGGCCTCAAGGCCGACAGCATCGATACCAACGCCGAAGTGACCCTGGATCAGGTTGAGGGTGGTTTTGCGATCACGGCGGTGAAATTGATTCTCAAGGCAAAAATCCCCGGCGCGAGCCAGGCGCAATTCGATGAGTTGAGCAACAAGGCCAAGGAGGGCTGTCCGGTATCCAAGGTGCTGAATGCGAAAATCAGCCTGGAGGCGACTTTGGTCAGTTGAATCAAAAGATCGCAGCCCTGTAGGAGTTGCCGAAGGCTGCGATCTTTTTTTGCGCCACGTCAGATTTGCCCGGCAAAACTGTGGTCGAATAAATGACAGCAGCAAAAACGCATGACCTGTGCGCGCTGCCTCAAGGAGCTTCAACCATGAAACGTTTTGCCTTGGCGGTTATCTGTTGCGCCCTGGCCACTTCGGCCCTGGCGGCACCTAAACCTTGTGAAGAACTCAAGGCCGAAATCGAAGCCAAGATCCAGGCCAGCGGGGTGACGTCCTATACCCTGGAAATCGTTACCAATGACGAAGTGCACGATCAGAACATGGTCGTTGGCTCGTGCGAAAACGGCACAAAGAAGATCATCTACCAGAAAAACAACCGCTGACCGGCCCTACGGCACACAGTTGACCTGACTGTCTTGCGCGACGATTTCGTGCCTGGCGTTATAGAGGCGAGCTTCAGGGGTGAACGCCATGGAGCGGGCTTGTAGCAGATAGCGCTGACCGGCTTCGAAATGATCGTATTTGATGATCATGTAGCACAACCGCTCGGTGGAGCCGCCGAACAAGTCCGAGCCCCCGCCTGGCACCTCGAAATCGAAGCGCACGGTCAGCAAGTGGCCACCGGGAGTCACCTGGAAAAAACGTCCGTCGCGCAAGCGTTGATTATCCAATCGCTCGGCCATCAGCAATTTATCGTTGGGGAATGGCGTAGAGAAGTCGACCCACGCCATGTGCGGATTGGCCGCTGGCATCGGCGTAGAACAGCCGGCCACTGCACTTGCGGTCAGTAACAGCATCAACCTGCGCATGATGAATGTCCCAATGTCGGGATATTCAGAATAGCGCCGATCAGGTCCGTTGGCAGCCCGCCGGTGTGCCCTGGCCAATCACTTTTCGTTGTTGATCATACAGCTTGGCCCATGGCCGGAAGCCGATATTTCCCGCTTGCAGCTGGTAGCGCTCTCCCGCATTGAAGTCGTTGAATTTCACATTCATCTGGCAGTCACGCCACAGCGGTTCGGCATTGGGTCCGATATTGGTGGGCTGGACCGGAAACTGGTAGCGCACTGTCAGCTCATGGCTGCCGGGTTGAACCTCGAAATAGCGCTTGTCGGCGGCCGCTTTGTTATCCACCTCCAGCGCCAGCAGGGCGGTATCTTCCTGATGCGATTCCAGATCGATCCATGCTTGCGTCGGATCATGGTGAGGTAATCCGAATCCAGCACAACCGGCCAGCGTCAGCAGGCCTCCCGTCAGCATCAACTTGCGCATAGCGGAGCTCCAGTCAAGCGGGATAGTCTTGCGAGCAGACTCTCCAGGGATTTTTTATTTTGATCAGGCCGCGTCGAAGCCATGGGTTACTTGATCGCGTTTTACGCATTTTGTTTCCGGGTGTGTTGTTTTTGTTACTCAACGGTTGTTCCAGCATCAGCTACTACAGTCAGTTGGCCAGTGGTCAGCTGCAATTGCTGCGGGCACGGGAGCCCGTTGCCCGGGTGATTGCCGACCCACAGCGCGATCAGAAACTGCGTGCTCACCTGGCCCAATCACAAAGGGCCCGGACTTTCGCCAGCCAGCAACTGCACCTGCCGGATAATCAGAGTTACCGCTTGTATGCCGACATTGGCCGCCCCTATGTCGTCTGGAACGTGTTTGTCACCCCGGAATTTTCCCTGAAGCCACAAAACCACTGCTTCCCCATCGCCGGTTGCGTGGCCTATCGCGGCTATTACAGCCAGAGCGCGGCTCGCGGCGAGGCGGCGCTGCAACGCCTGCAAGGCATGGACGTGTCCATCGGTGGGGTGGAGGCCTATTCGACCCTGGGCTGGTTCAACGATCCGATCATGAACTCCATGATGGGCTGGGGCGATGAACGCCTGGCCGCGCTGATCTTTCACGAGCTCGCGCACCAACGCATTTATGTGAAGGATGACACTGAGTTCAACGAGTCATTCGCCACCTTCGTCGAACAGGAAGGTACCCGCCAATGGCGGGCGTTTCGCAGCTTGCCGCCGGACAGCACCTTGCTGTCGCAACAACGGGATCAGTTCATTGAGCTGGTCCTGGATACCCGCACCCGCCTGGAAAAACTCTACAGCCAGCCGCTGCCGCCTGAGCAAATGCGCCAGCGTAAAGCCAAGGCGTTCGAACAGTTGCGCATCGAATACCGTCAGCTGCGTGATAGCCAATGGGCCGGAGACAAACGTTATGACGCTTGGATCAATGCGCCGATGAACAATGCCCGATTGTTGCCGTTTGGCCTGTACGACCAGTGGGTGCCGGCGTTTACGGCATTGTTCAGGCAAGCGGGTGGAGATTGGGTGAGGTTTTATGCGCAGGTCGAGAAGTTGGGTGCGCTGCCGCTTGATGAGCGCAAGACGGCGTTGAAGGAGTTGGCTGGATCCTGAATCTTCGGTGGCGGTGAGGTCCTCTTCGCGGGCAAGCCCGCGAAGGCGTTCTGATCAACGCTGCAAAAACGCCTGATGCATCTCGTCCAGCGTTTCAAAATGATAGGCCGGCGCTTCTGCGCTCAACTCTTCCCGACTGCCAAACCCATACCCCACCGCCGCCGCGTCCAGCCCGTTGTTGCGCGCACCGATCAGGTCGTGCTTACGGTCCCCGATCATCAGGGTCTTGGCCGGATCCAGGCCCTCTTCGGCCACCAGATGGGCGATCAGTTCGACTTTGTTGGTCCGGGTGCCATCCAGCTCGCTGCCATAGATCACCTTGAAGTGTCTGGCGAAGTCGAAATGCCGAGCGATTTCCCGGGCGAAAACCCAGGGCTTGGAGGTCGCGATGTACAGCTGTCGCCCTTGTCCGCCAAGCATTTCCAACAACGGCGTGACCCCGTCGAATACGCGATTTTCGTACAGCCCGGTGACCTTGAAGCGTTCACGATAGAAGTTCACCGCCTCCCAGGCCCTGGCCTCGTCGAAGTCATAGAACTGCATGAAGGCCTGCAACAAGGGCGGGCCGATGAAGTGCTCGAGCTTGCTCAGGTCGGGTTCATCGATGCCCAGCTTGCCCAGGGCAAACTGAATCGAACGGGTAATCCCTTCGCGCGGGTCGGTCAGGGTGCCATCAAGGTCGAACAGTACGGTTTGGTAATGCATGAAAATTCCTGGGCGATAGCGAGACGTTTCAGATCTGGTCGTAGCCTTCGGCCAGATGCAGATCCTTGAGCTTCACGTAGTTCGCCGCGCTGTAGGTGAAAAAGGCTTGTTCCTTGTCAGTCAGCGGCCGGATCTGCTTTACCGGGCTGCCCACATACAGGAAACCGCTGTCCAGGCATTTACCCGGCGGTACCAGGCTACCGGCACCGATAATGACGTCGTCGGCGACCACCGCACCGTCCATGACAATGCTGCCCATGCCGATCAACACCCGGCTGCCCACGGTGCAGCCATGCAGCATGACTTTGTGGGCGATGGTCACGTCGTCGCCGATCAGCAACGGAAAGCCATCGGGATTGAACGGGCCAGCATGGGTGATGTGCAGCACGCAGCCGTCCTGCACACTGGTTCGCGCACCGATGCGGATGCGGTGCATGTCGCCGCGGATCACCGTCAATGGCCAGACGGAGCTGTCTTCACCGATCTCGACATCGCCGATCACCACCGCCGAGCCGTCGACAAAAGCGCCCTTGCCGAGCAATGGCGTGTGATTCTGATACTTGCGAAGGTTCACGATAGGGTTTCTCTCTGTTGCTGATAGCTGCGGTGAGCGTCGATTGTAATTAAGATGGCTGCATGTTTCTTCCAGCCAAGGTGCCAATCGTGAGCGTGAACAACCCTCTTTTGCAGTCCTACGACCTGCCGCCGTTCTCCGCGATCCGTGCCGAGCACGTGCAACCGGCCATTGAACAGATCCTGGCTGACAACCGCGCCGCCATTATCGAGATCCTCAAGACCCAGGGCAAACAACCGACCTGGGCCGGCCTGGTGCTGGCAATGGACGAGCTCAACGACCGCCTGGGTGCGGCCTGGAGTCCGGTCAGCCACTTGAATGCCGTGTGCAACAGCGCCGAACTGCGCGAAGCCTATGAGGCTTGCCTGCCGGCCTTGAGCGCCTACTCCACCGAAATGGGGCAGAACCGTGAACTGTTCCAGGCCTATGAAGCCCTGGCCAACAGCCTGGAAGCCGGCGGTTTCGACGTAGCGCAGAAAACTATCCTGGAACACGCCCTGCGCGATTTCCGTCTGTCGGGTATCGACCTGCCGGAAGCCGAGCAGAAGCGCTACGCCCAAGTGCAAAGCAAACTGTCAGAGCTGGGTAGCCGCTTCTCCAACCAGCTGCTGGACGCTACCCAGGCCTGGACCAAGCACATCACCGACGAGGCCGCCCTCGCCGGCCTGACCGATTCGGCCAAGGCGCAAATGGCCGCCGCCGCGCAAGCCAAGGACCTCGATGGCTGGCTGATCACCCTGGAATTCCCGAGCTACTACGCGGTGATGACCTACGCCCACGACCGCACCCTGCGCGAAGAAGTCTACGCCGCCTACTGCACCCGCGCGTCGGACCAGGGCCCGAATGCCGGCCAGAATGATAACGGTCCGGTAATGCAGGAAATCCTCGACCTGCGTCAGGAATTGGCAAAACTGCTGGGCTTCGCCAGTTTCTCCGAACTGAGCCTGGCCACCAAAATGGCCGAATCCAGCGATCAGGTGCTGAATTTCCTGCGCGACCTGGCCAAGCGCAGCAAACCGTTCGCCGCCCAGGACCTGGAACAACTCAAGGCGTACGCCGCCGAACAAGGCTGCCCGGACCTGCAAAGCTGGGACAGCGGTTTCCATGGCGAAAAACTTCGCGAGCAGCGTTACAGCGTTGCCCAGGAAGCCCTGCGCGCCTACTTCCCGATCGACAAGGTGCTCAGTGGCCTGTTCGCCATCGTTCAGCGTCTGTACGGCATCGAGATCGCCGAGCAGAAAGGCTTCGACACTTGGCACCCCGATGTGCGCCTGTTCGAGATCAAGGAAAACGGCCAGCACGTCGGCCGCTTCTTCTTCGATCTGTACGCCCGCGCCAACAAACGCGGCGGTGCCTGGATGGACGGCGCCCGTGATCGTCGTCGCACCGCCGAGGGTGTGCTGCAGAGCCCCGTGGCCAACCTGGTGTGCAACTTCACTCCGGCCGACAGCGGCAAGCCTGCGCTGCTGACCCACGATGAAGTCACCACCCTGTTCCACGAGTTCGGCCATGGTCTGCATCACCTGCTGACCCGCGTCGAACACGCCGGCGTGTCTGGCATCAACGGCGTGGCCTGGGACGCGGTCGAGCTGCCAAGCCAATTCATGGAAAACTGGTGCTGGGAGCCAGAGGGGCTGGCGCTGATCTCCGGTCACTACGAAACCGGCGAACCACTGCCCCAGGATCTGCTGCAGAAAATGCTCGCGGCAAAAAACTTCCAGTCCGGCTTGATGATGGTCCGCCAACTGGAATTCTCGCTGTTCGACTTCGAACTGCACGCCACCCACGGCGACGGTCGCAGCGTGCTGCAAGTGCTTGAAGGCGTGCGCGACGAGGTGTCGGTGATGCGTCCTCCGGTCTACAACCGTTTCCCTAACAGCTTCGCGCACATTTTCGCCGGCGGTTACGCGGCGGGTTACTACAGCTACAAATGGGCTGAAGTGCTCTCGGCCGATGCTTTCTCGAAGTTCGAGGAAGAAGGCGTACTCAATGCCGACACCGGCCGTGCGTTTCGTGAAGCGATCCTGGCGCGCGGCGGTTCTCAGGAGCCGATGGTGCTGTTCGTCGACTTCCGTGGTCGCGAGCCGTCGATTGACGCACTCTTGCGCCACAGCGGCCTGAGTGAGGGCGCGGCAGCATGAGTGAGGGTCCTGTGATTACCAAACGACGCTTTATCGCCGGCGCGGTTTGCCCGGCCTGCAGCGAACCGGACAAGTTGATGATGTGGAGCGAGGACGATGTGCCGCATCGCGAGTGCGTGGCCTGCGGTTACTCCGATACGCTGAATGAACAAGGTCTGTCCGTTCCCAAGGAACTGGGCACCCGGGTCAACACGTCCGCGCTCAAGCCGGCGGACACCAAGGTTCAGGCGGTGCAGTTTTTTCCGAACCCGAAACTGAAGAAAAAGCCGGACGAACAGCACTGAGTAGAACCGACATCTTCCACGGCGCAATGCCGTGGGAGAAGCTGCCAAACGGCACTGGTCACTCGCCCCCTCGCAGTATACTGTATGGACATACAGCATGCGAGCTATCCCCATGAACACGCCATTGCCCCCTCGCGGTCGCGGCACTGCGACCAACCCGCACAATCGCTTCGCCCCCCATCGCTCGGTGGCCGAGGACGACGGCTGGTTTCAGGAAGCGCCGATGACCCAAGGCACCGAGGTGTCCATCGAGACCGCGAAAACCATCATCACCCGCAACAACTCACCAGACCTGCCCTTCGATCGATCGATCAATCCTTATCGCGGCTGCGAGCACGGTTGCATCTACTGTTATGCGCGGCCCAGCCACGCCTATTGGGACATGTCGCCAGGCCTGGATTTCGAAACGAAGCTGATCGCCAAGACCAATGCCGCAGATATATTGGAGGAACAGCTTTCAAGGCGTGGTTACCAATGCGCGCCCATCAACCTGGGTTCCAACACCGATCCTTACCAGCCCATCGAGCGTGATTACAAGATCACCCGCCAAACCCTCGAAGTGCTGCTGCGTTACCGTCATCCAGTAACAATCGTGACCAAAGGTTCTTTGATCCTGCGCGACCTGGACCTGCTGGCGGAACTGGCCCGACAAAGGCTGGTGGCGGTGATGATCAGCCTGACCACGCTGGACGACGAGCTCAAGCGTATCCTCGAACCCCGCGCGGCGGCCCCCAAGGCCCGATTACGGGCGATCAGGGTGTTGCGCGAAGCGGGGGTTCCGGTGGGCGTGCTGTGTTCACCGATGATACCGATGATCAACGACAGCGAAATCGAAAACCTGCTCACAGAGGCCCATGCTGCCGGAGCACACAGCGCCGCTTACATGATGTTGCGCCTGCCCCTGGAAGTCGCGCCGCTATTCGAGGAATGGCTGGCTGCCCACTATCCACAACGTGCGGCGCATGTCCTGAGCCTGATTCGCCAGAGCCGGGGCGGCGAGCTATACGACAGTCGCTTCGGCGCACGCATGCGCGGTGAAGGTCCCTTTGCCGATCTGTTGGCCCAACGATTTGCCAAGGCCATCAAGCGACTGGGGCTCAACCATCGGGAGGGTTTCAACCTGGATTGCGAAGCCTTTTGTCCGCCGGGTCGCCAAATGTCACTGATTTGAGGACAATTGGCCTATGTTGACTACTGGGGAACGCGCTCAAACTTTGGGCCAGTCACGTTTTTTGTGACCTGGAACACAGGTTCTAGAGCGGTTTTTTCAGTTTGAGTTAAGATTCGAGGGCTACCTTGTTCATCGAGTGACTGACGGGTCGAGCTTCACGACCTGGATGTTTTTTAAACAGCCACTGGCTTCACACCGGACAAAACGGGAATATCCCTGACTCCGCCAAAGAGGATGAATCATGAGTGACAAGGATAAACAGCCGTTGGCTGCGTCGGCTTCTGCCCAACCCGAGGCGGAAACCGCCGATGCAGCGCTGCAGCATATTGTTGACGGCTTTTTGCATTTTCATCATGAGATCTTTCCGCAACAGGAAGAACTCTTCAAGAAACTCGCCACGGCCCAGCGTCCGCGCGCCATGTTCATTGCGTGCGCCGATTCGCGCATCGTTCCCGAACTGATCACCCACAGCGCCCCCGGCGACCTGTTCGTGACCCGCAACGTCGGCAACGTCGTGCCACCTTACGGGCAAATGAACGGCGGCGTTTCCACGGCCATCGAGTACGCCGTGCTGGCCCTGGGTGTGCACCACATAATCATTTGCGGGCACTCCGATTGCGGCGCCATGCGTGCAGTTCTTAACCCGCAGAGCCTGGAAAAGATGCCCACGGTCAAAGCCTGGCTGCGGCATGCGGAAGTGGCCAAGACCATGGTCCAGGAAAACTGCAACTGCGCCGATGAAAACGAAAGCATGCACATCCTCACCGAGGAAAATGTGATTGCGCAGTTGCAGCATTTGCGCACGCACCCCTCGGTAGCCTCGCGCATGGCCAATGGTCAGTTGTTCATCCACGGGTGGGTGTACAACATCGAAACCAGCGAAATAAAAGCCTACGACGCCGACAAGGGTTGTTTCCTGCCGCTCAATGGCAGCCTGCCTATTCCGGTCGCGACGCCCAAAGCGCGCTTCTAAATCCTCCTAAATACCCGTGTGGTTCAGCCGAGGCTGCCGATCAGGCAGCCTGGCTTCGCCACGCCTGAAGAAAACTTCGGGAGAATCATCATGCGTGCTGCGCAACTTAAAGCTGTGCTGCCACGGGAGCTGTTGGCTTCGGTGGTTGTGTTTCTGGTCGCCCTGCCCCTGTGCATGGGCATTGCCATTGCTTCGGGACTGCCACCGGCCAAAGGCCTGATTACCGGGATCATCGGTGGACTGGTGGTCGGTTGGCTGGCTGGCTCGCCATTGCAAGTCAGCGGCCCGGCGGCAGGACTGGCGGTATTGGTGTTCGAACTGGTACGTCAGCATGGCGTGGCCATGCTCGGGCCGATCCTGCTGTTGGCGGGCTTTCTGCAACTGGTCGCCGGTCGGTTGAAACTGGGCTGCTGGTTTCGCGTAACGGCACCCGCCGTTGTCTATGGCATGCTCGCCGGGATCGGGGTGTTGATCGTCCTGTCACAGATACACGTGATGCTGGACGCCACGCCCAAGCCCTCGGGGCTGGATAACCTGGCAGCCTTCCCGGCCGCCGTGGCCCAGGCGTTGCCATCCTTTGGCTGGCAGGCCGGTTTGCTCGGGCTGGGAACGATCGGGGTGATGTGGCTGTGGGAAAAGCTGCGCCCCCATTCCCTGCGCTTCGTGCCCGGCGCACTGCTCGGAGTAGGACTTGCCACCATCGCCAGCCTGGTCCTGGCGCTGCAAGTCAAACGGGTAGAAGTGCCGGCCAACCTGGCTGAAGCCATCGACTGGCTGAAACCGGCGGACTTGCTCAACCTGGCTGACCCCACGCTGCTCATCGCGGCGTTCGCGGTAGCCTTTATCGCCAGCGCCGAAACCCTGCTGTCCGCCGCCGCGGTCGATCGTATGCACAATGGCCAGCGATCGGACTTCGACCGCGAACTGTCTGCCCAAGGCGTCGGCAACATGCTTTGCGGATTGCTCGGCGCTTTGCCGATGACCGGGGTGATCGTACGCAGCTCGGCCAACGTCCAAGCCGGTGCCACCACGCGCTATTCGACGATTTTCCACGGCTTGTGGCTGCTGGCGTTCGTGATGTTGCTGTCGAGCGTGCTGCAAAGCATTCCGGTAGCGAGCCTGGCCGGTGTGTTGGTCTACACGGGTTTCAAACTGGTCGATCTCAAGGCCTTTCGCGGTTTGGGCCGCTACGGGCGGATGCCGATGTTCACGTACGCTGCGACAGCGCTGGCGATCATCTTCACTGACCTGCTGACCGGCGTGCTGGTCGGCTTCGGCCTGACCTTGGTGAAATTGGCGCTGAAAGCTTCACGGCTGAAAATAAGCCTGATCGACCTGGCGCAGGACGGCGAAATGGAACTGCGTCTGGTGGGTGCGGCGACCTTTCTCAAGGTGCCGGCGTTGACGCAGGTTCTGGGCAGCATTCCAGCGGGTGCGACGGTGCATGTGCCGCTCAATAACTTGAGCTACATCGATCACTCGTGCCTGGAGTTGCTGGAGGAATGGGGTCGGGCGAATGCGGCCAAGGGTTCGAAGCTGTTGATTGAGGCGCGGGGGTTGAAACGCAGGTTGGAGGGGCGGGTGCGGACCAACACCGGTATAGGCTCCACGGCCTGAACCTTGTAGGAGCCGGCTTGCTGGCGATCCAGGCGACGCGGTGTGTCAGGCGGACCGTGTCGTCTGGATCGCCAGCAAGCCGGCTCCTACAGGGGGTGGAGTCAGGCGATGGTTTGATCCAGCTCCAGGCCCACGCCCAGGCGGCGCGACATGCACGGCCAGCGCTTCCATGCAGCGCCAGTGTCCGGGCTGCTGAGTTTCTCGCGGTAGGCCTCCACCGACTCCAGCGCAAAGCTTTCGTCGTTGAGCATCTCGTCCACAGCGTGATGCACCACCTCATCCAGTTGGTTGGCGAACGCCTCACCGATCAATTGGTGGGCGATCAGATTGGCGACAGTCATGTCCAAGGGGATCAGTGGCTGGCCGAAATGCTTGATGTACAGGTCGTTGACCTCTTCGACGAACCGATGCGCCAGGTAGGCTTCATCCAGCAGGCTGTCGAGCCCGACGTGACCGTTCATGATGGTCGGCGGCTGGAGGAAGTACTGTTCGGCGATTTTCAGCACCGGTTTGATCTGTGACTCGATACCCGCTTCCCTGGCAACTTCATTGGCTGCATCCAGCAGATCAGGTACTTCTTCGATATAGGCGGCGACAAAACGCGTCAGCACGCCTTTGGCATCCGTCTCCGGTAGCTGGATCGACGGGTGCAGGTGCGGTAGTTGGCTTTCCAGCTGACGCGTCAGCAGGCCGGTCTCGGCTTCATGTTGTTGGGCTTTTTGGATCTGCTCGCGCAATGCGGCGGTGTTCATGAAAACTCCAGGAAACAAGGCAATGAAATAGGGAAGACATAACTTAGCTGGCTTACGAAAAATGCTAAGACGCATTTGTCATAATTATTTCATCCTTGAGACATCAAAGTTATATCGAATGGCCACCACTCGTCTGCATCCTTCTCCATTCGTGCCCTGCAACGCAAGTTAATGCTGTTTCAGTTGATTTACGCCCGCACATTGCGAGGTGAGAGTCGCTGTCTATACTCGGGTTGGAATGGAGTTAGCTGATGACGCCCGACTGCAACTGCAGCAAGGCCCGGCGATTCAAGTTCGTAGTCTGATGCAGCCGCTCCCTTGCCGCAGGTGAAAGCCGGCGGGATAACAAGAACGATAAGGGGAACCCGCAATGATGCGACATCCACATGTCTGGATGGGCCTCCTGTTGTGGTCGATTTTCAGTCAGGCGCAAGCGGCCTGGACTGTGAATATGGCGCCTGGAGCGACTGAAATCAGTCACGCTGTGTTTGACCTGCACATGACCATTTTCTGGATCTGTGTAGTGATCGGCATCATCGTCTTTGGCGCCATGTTCTGGTCGATGATCCTCCATCGCCGCTCTACCGGGCAGGTGGCGGCAAAATTTCATGAAAGCACCACCGTCGAAATCCTCTGGACCATCGTGCCGTTCCTGATCCTGGTGGCCATGGCGGTTCCGGCGACTGCCACCCTGATCAAGATGTACGACGCCAGTGAGCCGGACATCGATATTCAGGTCACCGGCTATCAATGGAAATGGCACTACAAGTACCTGGGCCAGGACGTCGAGTTCTTCAGCAACCTGGCCACTCCCGCCGATCAGATCCATAACAAGGAAGCCAAGAACGAGCATTACCTGCTCGAGGTGGACAAGCCCCTGGTGCTACCGATCGGCGCCAAGGTGCGATTCCTGGTGACCTCCGCCGACGTGATTCACTCCTGGTGGGTGCCGGCCTTCGCGGTCAAGCGCGATGCGATCCCGGGGTTCGTCAACGAAGCCTGGACCCGCATCGAAAAGCCCGGCATCTACCGTGGCCAATGCGCCGAGTTGTGCGGCAAGGACCACGGCTTCATGCCGATCGTGGTCGAGGTCAAGGAAAAGGCCGACTACGAAAAGTGGCTGGGTGAACGCAAGGCTGAAGCCGCCCAGATGAAGGAGCTGACCAGCAAGGAATGGACCCTCGACGAGCTCAAAGAGCGCGGTGACAAGATCTATCACACCACCTGCGTGGCCTGTCACCAGGCCGAGGGCCAGGGCCTGCCGCCGATGTTCCCGGCGCTCAAGGGCTCGAAAATCGCTACCGGACCGAAAGAAGGCCACCTGAGTATTGTCTTCCATGGCAAGCCCGGCACCGCCATGGCGGCGTTCGGCAAGCAACTGTCGGAAGTCGATATCGCAGCGGTCGTGACCTACGAGCGTAACGCCTGGGGCAACAACAAGGGCGACATGGTCACCCCTAAAGAAGTGCTGGAGCTGAAACAGGCGGAAAGCAAATGACCCGGTCTATTGCGCACCCAAGGAACTCGTCGGGGCATCGCGCCCCGGCCTGCCCAGCCCATCTGTTTGCAGGAGACAGGACATGACTGTTGTAGTCGATGACCATGTTCATACCGGCGCGGCCCACGATCACGCCCACGGCCCCGCCAAAGGCCTGATGCGCTGGGTGCTGACCACCAACCACAAGGACATCGGTACGCTGTACCTGTGGTTTGCGTTCTCCATGTTCCTGCTCGGCGGCTCGTTCGCGATGGTGATTCGCGCCGAACTGTTCCAGCCAGGGCTGCAGATCGTCCAGCCGGAATTCTTCAACCAGATGACCACCATGCACGGTCTGGTGATGGTCTTCGGTGCGGTGATGCCGGCCTTTGTCGGCCTCGCCAACTGGATGGTCCCACTGATGATCGGCGCACCCGACATGGCGCTGCCAAGGATGAACAACTTCAGCTTCTGGCTGTTGCCAGCGGCGTTCATTCTGCTGGTTTCGACCTTGTTCACCCCAGGAGGTGGACCCAACTTCGGTTGGACGTTCTATGCGCCGCTGTCGACGACCTATGCGCCGGAAAGCGTGACGTTCTTCATCTTCGCCATCCACTTGATGGGGATCAGTTCGATCATGGGTGCGATCAACGTGATCGCGACCATTCTCAATCTGCGCGCCCCCGGCATGACGCTGATGAAAATGCCGCTGTTCGTCTGGACCTGGCTGATCACCGCATTCCTGCTGATCGCGGTGATGCCGGTACTGGCCGGTTGCGTGACGATGATGCTGATGGACATCCACTTCGGCACCAGCTTCTTCAGTGCCGCCGGTGGCGGTGACCCGGTGCTGTTCCAGCATGTGTTCTGGTTCTTCGGCCACCCCGAGGTGTACATCATGATCCTGCCGGCCTTCGGTGCCGTCAGCTCGATCATCCCGACCTTCTCGCGCAAGCCACTGTTCGGCTACACCTCGATGGTCTATGCCACGGCAAGTATTGCGTTCCTGTCGTTCATCGTCTGGGCGCACCACATGTTCGTGGTCGGCATTCCGCTGGTGGGTGAGCTGTTCTTCATGTACGCCACGTTGCTGATCGCGGTGCCCACCGGGGTCAAGGTATTCAACTGGGCCAGTACCATGTGGCAGGGCTCGCTGACCTTCGAGACGCCGATGCTGTTTGCCGTGGCGTTCGTGATCCTGTTCTCCATCGGCGGTTTTTCCGGATTGATGCTGGCCATCGCCCCGGCGGACTTCCAGTACCAGGACACCTACTTCGTGGTCGCGCATTTCCACTACGTGCTGGTGCCCGGCGCCATCTTCGGGATCTTCGCCTCGGCCTACTACTGGATGCCAAAGTGGACCGGCCACATGTACGACGAAACCCTCGGCAAGCTGCATTTCTGGCTGTCGTTCATCGGCATGAACATGGCCTTCTTCCCGATGCACTTCGTGGGGCTGGCAGGCATGCCGCGGCGGATTCCGGACTACAACCTGCAGTTCGCCGATTTCAACATGGTGTCGTCGATCGGCGCATTCATGTTCGGCACCACGCAGCTGTTCTTCCTGTTCATCGTGATCAAGACCATTCGTGGTGGCCCGCCAGCACCGGCCAAACCGTGGGATGGGGCTGAGGGCCTGGAATGGAGCATCCCGTCGCCGGCGCCGTATCACACCTTCACCACGCCGCCGGAAGTCAAATGAACACGGTCCTTGTAGGAGCCGGCTTGCTGGCGATGAACGATAACGCGGTTTATCTGACAGACCGCGGTGTCTGCATCGCCGGCAAGCCGGCTCCTACAGGAGTTTCGGCGGAGGTTTGGAATCATGGCTGATTCGATTTCGATGAAGAAGCTCGTCACTCGCCTATTGCTCGTGGTGGTAGCGATGTTTGTCTTCGGCTTTGCCCTGGTGCCGATCTACGACGTGATGTGCAAGGCATTCGGCATCAACGGCAAGACCGCCGGGCAGTACGAGGGCGAGCAAACGGTCGATACCTCGCGGCAGGTGCGCGTGCAGTTCCTGTCGACCAACTCCGCCGACATGTCCTGGGATTTCTATCCCAAGCACGATGAGCTGACGGCCAACCCCGGGGCGGTGAACGAGATGATCTTCATCGCACACAATCCCACCGACAAACCGATGAGCGCCCAGGCGGTACCGAGCATCGCGCCCAGCGCGGCGGCGGCGTACTTCCACAAGACCGAATGCTTCTGCTTTACCCAACAAGTGCTGCAGCCCGGTCAACGGATCGAGATGCCGGTACGTTTCATCGTTGACCGCGACATGCCCAAGGATGTGAAGCACCTGACGCTGTCCTACACGCTGTTCGATATCACCGCCCGACATCCACCGGTCGCAGTCAATACTGGCGGTTGAGCGTGCCCGATAAGGAGAACAATAAATGGCAACTCATGAACATTATTACGTTCCGGCCCAGAGCAAATGGCCGATCATCGCCACGGTCGGGATGTTCGTCACGGTGTTCGGCCTGGCCACCTGGTTCAACGATCTGAAAGCGGCGCGGCCGGAATCCCACGGCCCGCTGATCTTTTTCGTTGGCGGCCTGCTGCTGGCCTACATGCTGTTCGGTTGGTTCGGCACGGTAATCAAGGAAAGTCGCGGCGGCTTGTACAGCGCGCAGATGGATCGCTCGTTCCGCTGGGGCATGAGCTGGTTCATTTTTTCGGAAGTGATGTTCTTCATCGCCTTCTTCGGGGCGCTGTTTTATGTGCGCCACGTGTCCGGCCCGGCACTGGGCGGTGAAGGCGCCAAAGGCATCGCCCATATGTTGTGGCCGAACTTCGAGTTCACCTGGCCGCTGCTCAACAACCCGGATTCCAAACTCTTTCCGCCGCCCAAGGAAGTCATCAGTCCCTGGGGGCTGCCGCTGCTCAACACCGTGTTGCTGGTGAGCTCCAGCGTGACCGTGACCATCGCCCACCATGCCTTGAAAAAGGGTCATCGCGGCGCGCTGAAAATCTGGCTGGCGCTCACCGTGCTGCTGGGCTGCGCATTCCTCGGTTTCCAGGCCGAAGAGTACATGCACGCTTACCACGAACTTGGCCTGACCCTCGGTTCGGGCATCTACGGCGCCACGTTCTTCATGCTCACAGGGTTCCACGGCGCCCACGTGACGATCGGCACCATCATCCTGTTCGTGATGCTGATGCGGATCATGCGTGGACACTTCGACAACGAGCACCAGTTCGGCTTCGAGGCAGCGAGTTGGTACTGGCACTTCGTGGATGTGGTGTGGATCGGGTTGTTCGTCTTCGTCTATGTGCTCTAACCCTTACCAAGGGGCATGGGAGACCAGCTGACCGCTGAAAAAACCCCAGGCGATCAAGCCGACGGTGATGGCGGCCAGCGCTACACGAACACTCAAGGCAATGACGAGGCGGTTCGAGCTGCTGTCGTCCTTGACCAGAAAAAACAGGCCGCTGAACAGGCTGACAACCGTGGCAATCAGCATCAGGACGATAGCTGCTTTGAGCATGGTGGAACTCCGGGGGACAAGCGATGCACTTGAGTATAGCTATCGCGACGACCGACTTTCTGGCGATGCCATGAAGCGCTTTCGGCCGGGCATCATTCCGACCTTGGTGGTGGCGCTGCTGCTGCCGCTGCTGGTGTCGCTCGGGTTCTGGCAATTGAGCCGGGGCGCGGAGAAAAGCGCGCTGCTGCAAAGCTACACCGAGCGCCGGACCGCCGAACCAATGGCCAGCACCGAACTGCAACACACCGCAGATCCGGCCTTCCGCCCGGTTCGCCTGCACGGCCAGTTCGATGCCGCCCACAGTCTTTTGCTGGATAACCGTCAGCGCGGCGGCAAGGTCGGGGTCGAATTGTTGCAGCCCTTTCAGGATCAGGCCACCGGACTGTGGCTGCTGGTCAATCGCGGCTGGCTGCCGTGGCCGGACCGGCGTACACCGCCGCAATTCACGACGCCCGACGCGCCCTTGAGTCTTGACGCCTGGGTCTACGTTCCTCCCGGCGCCACCTTCCAGCTCCACGCGGACCCCAACACCAGTACCTGGCCAAAACTGCTGACGGCGATTGACCCGAACGCGCTCTGGAAAGCCCTGGGCCGCGAAGGTTTTGCCTACGAACTACGCGCAGAAACCGGCCCCGCGACGTACCAGGCCGATTGGCCAGTCGTTGCCATGGGCCCGGAAAAACACCTCGCTTACGCCGTGCAGTGGTTCGCCCTGGCGATCGCCCTGTTCGGCCTTTATCTCTACCTCGGCTGGCACAACGCAAAGGAGAAACACCATGGGAGCGGCCATGAATCCACCCAGCATGTCTGAGGCCAAAACGCCGGCGAGCCGGCGCAAGGGTCGCCTGCAACTGCTGCTGATTCTGCTCGGGGTGATCGGTCCGATGATCCTCGCCACCGGCATGTACAAATTGCAGTTCTGGGTGCCGGAGGGTCGCAGTTACCACGGCGAGCTGATAGGCAACGGCCAGTCCCGCGCCGACCTTGGCGTGCAGGCCGACGAGCAACGCTGGCAGCTGCTGGTTACCGCGCCCAAAGCGTGTGCGGTGGACTGTCAGCAATTGGTGTATCTGGCGCGGCAGGTGCAGATCGGCCTGGGGCGCGATGCCGGGCGGGCCAGCCATGCCATCGCCGTGGCACAGCCGCTTAGCAGTGACTACGACGCCAAGCTGACCCGCGAATACCCGCAGCTGCAACGCTACCCGCTGGACCTCTCCACCTTTACCAAGACCCATGGCGACAAGACCGCGCCGCAATTGTGGATCATCGACCCCCACGGCAACCTGGTGTTGCGCTATGACCCGTCGGTGAAGGGCAAGGACTTGCTGAACGACCTGCGTCACCTGTTGAAACTGTCCAACATCGGATAAGGGCATCGTCATGGCCAAGCCTGGATTTCGCCTCGCGCTGTTTGCCACCTTGCTGGCACTGATTGTGGTGTTGCTCGGCGCCTACACCCGCCTGACCCACGCAGGCTTGGGCTGCCCGGACTGGCCCGGCTGCTACGGCTTTATCAGCGTGCCCAAAAGCGAAGCGCAACTGGCCCATGCCCAATTGCATTTTCCCGACACGCCTGTCGAAGTCCATAAAGGCTGGAACGAGATGATCCACCGCTACTTCGCCGGCACGCTGGGGCTGCTGATCTCGGTGTTGGCCGGTCGGGCCTGGGTCCATCGTCGGCATCCGGGGCAACCGGTGAAACTGCCGTTGTTCCTGCTGGGAGTCGTGTTCGCCCAGGCGGCGTTCGGCATGTGGACGGTGACACTCAAACTCTGGCCGCAGGTGGTTACCGGGCATCTGCTGGGGGGCTTTGCGACTTTGAGTCTGCTGTTCCTGCTGACCTTGCGCCTGTCCGGCGTGCTGCCGGCGCTGACCGTGCCGCGACGCTTGCAATACTGGGCGACGGCTGGACTGTTGCTGGTAATTGGGCAAATTGCCCTCGGCGGTTGGGTCAGCTCCAACTACGCCGCCGTGGCCTGCATCGACTTCCCGACCTGCCACGGCCAATGGCTGCCGCCTGCCGACTTTGCCAATGGTTTTCACCTGACCCAACACATCGGCCCGAACTACCTCGGCGGACAACTGGACAGCGATGCCCGCACCGCCATTCACCTGACTCACCGTATCGGCGCGCTGCTGGTCACGCTGGTGCTGCTCGGCCTGGCGTGGCAACTAAAAGTCGTGGGTATGACGCGCCTGGCGGGGCTGGTGCTAATCGCCCTCGCCGCGCAAATCACCCTAGGCATCAGCAACGTGCTGTTTCATCTGCCGCTGCCGGTGGCCGTCGCCCACAACGCGGGTGGCGCGGCGCTGCTGCTGACGATGGTGCTGGTCAATTATCACGCCCGGACCAGCCTGGTTCGGGTCAAGCAGCCAACACGCTGGCGCTTCAGCCCGCGTAAACATTCAGCCGGGCCCATAACCATAAAAGGAGAGATGCCATGGCGATTCTGATCGGCGCGCGTCACAGCCAGGCGATCTGGCGTGACTACCTGGAGCTGACCAAACCGAAAGTGGTGGTGCTGATGCTCATCACTTCGCTGGTGGGGATGTTCCTCGCAACCCGCGCCGGGGTGCCATGGACCGTGCTGGTATTCGGTAACCTGGGCATCGCGCTCTGTGCTGGCGGGGCCGCAGCGGTCAACCATGTGGTGGACCGGCGCATCGATGCAGTCATGGCGCGCACCCACAAGCGGCCGCTGGCCGAAGGCCGGGTCTCACCGGCCGCCGCGCTGACCTTTGCCCTGACGCTGGCCTTGCTCGGCCAGGCGTTGTTGCTGGCCTTCACCAATCCACTGACCGCGTGGCTGACCCTGGCCTCCTTGCTCGGCTATGCGGTGGTCTACACCGGTTTTCTCAAACGAGCGACGCCACAGAATATCGTCATCGGTGGCCTGGCCGGTGCCGCTCCGCCGCTGCTCGGCTGGACCGCCGCCACCGGCCACGTCAGCGCCGAACCGCTGCTGCTGGTGCTGATCATCTTCGCCTGGACCCCGCCGCATTTCTGGGCGCTGGCGATCCATCGCAAGGAGGAATATGCCAAGGCCGACATCCCGATGCTGCCGGTGACCCACGGCGAGCACTACACCAAGATCCACATCCTGCTTTATACCTGCGCGCTGCTGGCCGTCAGCCTGATGCCCTACGTAATCCACATGAGCGGCCTGCTCTACCTGGTCTGCGCTATCGCGCTTGGCGCGAGGTTCCTGCAATGGGCCGTGGTGCTGTACCGTGGCACTCGGCCGCACGCGGCGATCAACACCTTCAAGTACTCTATCTACTACTTGTTCCTGCTGTTCATCGCCCTGCTCGTTGACCACTACTTATTGTTGAATCTATGACCCGAACCCAGAAAACCGTCTTCATCCTTGTCGCCCTGATCGCGCTGGTCCTGGGCCTGACCATCAATAAAGTGCTGTCCGGCAAAGGCCAGGGCGACCCGACGGCGCTGATCGACGCGGGGATCATCCTGCTGCCCCAAAGCCGCAATCTGCCGGATGTGACGATGACCGATCAGGACGGCAAGCCAGTGGCGGTCAATGAACTCAAAGGCAAGTGGTCGCTGCTGTTCTTCGGCTACACCTTCTGCCCGGACATCTGCCCGACCACACTCGCCCAACTGCGCCAGATCAAGAGTGAACTGCCGCCCGAGGCGGTGGACAAGTTGCAGATCGTGCTGGTCAGCGTCGATCCGAACCGCGATACGCCGAAACAGCTCAAGCAGTACCTGGGTTACTTCGATCCACAGTTTGTAGGCCTGACGCCGACCTCTGTGGAAGACCTGCAGAAAGTGGCCAACGCCGTGAGTATTCCGTTCATTCCGGCGGATACCAGCAAGCCGAACTACACCGTTGACCATAGCGGCAATCTTGCGGTGATCGGGCCGGACGGGACGCAACGCGGGTTTATTCGGGCGCCGTTGAACAATGTGAAGCTGGTGGCGCAGTTGCCGGTGATGCTTAACCGTCAGTGAGAACACCACGCAACCTGTAGGAGCCCGGCTTGCCGGCGAAGGGGCCCGTGAGATCGCCTTCGCCGGCAAGCCGGGCTCCTACAAGGGCAGTGTTTCAGGCGAAAAAAAGGGGCGCATTCAATGCACCCCTTTTTTTCGTCATAGCTACAAATCAGAACGCCGGCACGACCGCGCCTTTGTACTTCTCGAGAATGAAGGCCTTCACTTCCGGGCTGTGCAGGGCAGCGACCAGCTTCTTCATCGCTTCGCTGTCCTTGTCGTCCGGACGGGCAACCAGGATGTTCACGTAAGGCGAGTCGCTGCCTTCGATGACCAGCGCGTCCTTGGACGGATCGAGCTTGGCTTCCAGCGCGTAGTTGGTGTTGATCAGCGCCAGGTCAACCTGGGTCAGCACGCGCGGGATGGTCGCGGCTTCCAGTTCACGGAACTTCAGGTTCTTCGGGTTCTCGGTAATGTCCTTGACCGTCGACAGGATGTTCTTCGAATCCTGCAACTTGATCACACCAGCCTTGGCAAGCAGCAGCAGCGCACGACCGCCGTTGGTGGCGTCGTTCGGGATCACCACGGTGGCGGTGCTTGGCAGCTCCTCCAGGGTCTTGTACTTGCTGGAGTAGGCGCCCAGGGGTTCCAGGTGCACGCCGGCCACCGAAATCAGGTTGGTGCCCTTGGCCTTGTTGAACTCATCCAGGTACGGCTGGTGCTGGAAGAAGTTGGCGTCCAGGCGTTTTTCCGCGACCTGCACGTTCGGCTGGATGTAGTCGGTGAAGACTTTGACCTTGAGGTCGACGCCTTGCTGGGCCAGTGCCGGTTTGACGAACTCGAGGATTTCCGCGTGCGGAACCGGGGTAGCCGCAACAGTCAGGGTGTCGGCGGCGTGGGCGGAAAAGGCTGCAACGGCAGCGAACGCGACGAGTAGTTTTTTCATTCAGCTAACTCCATGTGGGTACCCGCTTGCGGCGCCCGTTTTGGCGCCTGCCAGCGAATGGCCGGCTCATTTTTCATTTACGAGAGAAGTGCACAACCAGCTTGTCGCCAACGGTTTGCAGGACCTGCACCAGCACCAGCAGCAGCACCACCGTGACCACCATCACGTCAGTCTGGAAACGCTGGTAACCGAACCGGATCGCCAGGTCACCCAGCCCACCGGCACCGACCACACCGGCCATTGCCGTGTAGGAAACCAGTGTAATGGCGGTCACCGTTATTGCCGCGAAGATGCCCGGACGGGCTTCGGGCAGCAAGGCATTGGTGATGATCTGCCGAGTCGTCGCGCCCATGGCCTGGGTCGCTTCGATGATGCCGCGATCCACTTCACGCAATGCGGTTTCCACCAGTCGCGCGAAGAATGGCGTGGCACCTACCACCAGCGGCGGGATTGCACCGGCGACGCCGAGGGAAGTGCCAGTAATCAATACGGTGAACGGAATCATCACGATCAGCAGAATGATGAACGGCAGCGAACGCAGAATGTTCACCACCAGCGACAACATCGCATACACACCTTTGGCTTCCAGCAATTGACGCGGGCTGCAGAGGAACAGCAGCACGCCCAGGGGCAGGCCCAGCAGCACGGTGAACAACAGCGAACCACCGAGCATCAGCAGGGTGTCGCCGGTGGCCAGCCAGATTTCGAACCAGTCGATATTGGCGAAGAAACTTGTCATGGCTTCCATTAGCGCAGCACCTCCATGTGGACGTCGGCCGCGGTGAAGCGGGCAAAGGCCGCTTCCATGTCACCGCCGGTCACGGCCAGGGTCAGTTGCCCGTAAGGGATGTCTTTGATGCGGTCGATACGACCGGCCAGGATGCTGTAGTCCACACCGGTTTCCCGAGCGACGGTACCCAGCAGGGGCGCGTAGGTCGCTTCGCCCTGGAAGGTCAGACGCACAATGCGGCCTGGCACATGAGCGAAGTCGTCACGCTGTTCGCCTTCGTCGATCTGCTCGTCTTCTTGCACGAAACGTTTGGTCGTCGGGTGTTTTGGATGCAGGAATACCTCGGCCACCGTGCCTTGCTCGACGATCACGCCAGCGTCCATTACCCCAACCTGGTCGCAGACCCGGCGGATCACGTCCATTTCATGGGTGATCAGCACGATGGTCAGCTTCAGCTCGCGATTGATTTCGGCCAGCAACTGCAGGACCGACGCCGTGGTTTGCGGGTCGAGGGCGCTGGTAGCTTCATCGCACAGCAGGATTTTCGGCTTGGTCGCCAGGGCGCGGGCAATACCGACGCGCTGTTTCTGGCCGCCGGACAATTGCGCCGGGTACTTGTTGGCGTGGTCGGACAAGCCGACCCGAGCCAGCAACTCGGCGACACGCAGGTTGATCTCGGCGCGGGACATTTCACCCGCCAGCGTCAGCGGCAGGGCCACGTTGTCGGCAACGGTCTTGGATGCCAGCAGGTTGAAGTGCTGGAAAATCATGCCGACCTGCTGACGGAATCGGCGCAGCCCGTTGGCGTCGAGCGCCGTGACTTCTTCGCCGTCCACGATGATCTTCCCACCGCTGGAGTTTTCCAGGCGATTGATCAGACGCAGCAGGGTACTTTTTCCCGCACCGGAATGGCCGATCAGACCAAAAACCTGACCATTCTCTATCGTCAGACTGGTCGGATGCAGGGCGGGGATATCCTTACCGGCGACGCGGTAGGTTTTATGGACGTTTTGAAACTCGATCACGTAGCGAACCTTGTGGGGCGCGTTGGAATAGGATCAGCGGTTAGCCGGGCGCGCATTTTAGCCTGTCCGTATAGTAGTTCTTAGCATTTATTTCGCATTCGACCAGTCATTTGGCAATAACGCGATCAAAGGTCAGATAAAAGGAACGGCGCAAAACCTCGTCAGTCACTTATTAAGCACTCGAAAAAATCCCCGACGAGGAGTCATGCCTGATGAGTACCAAGAAGCCTGCCGCCCCCAAGAGCGCAATGGCCGGAACCGAAACCCCGGACCGCAACAACACCAACACCAAACTCGATAGCCTGGAAAAATTCCGCTCCGACGCCACCGGCCAGGCCCTGCGTACCAATCAAGGCGTGAAGGTGGCAGACAACCAGAACACCTTGAAAGCAGGTGCCCGTGGGCCGTCGCTGCTGGAAGATTTCATCATGCGTGAAAAAATCACGCACTTTGACCATGAGCGCATTCCCGAGCGCATCGTGCATGCCCGCGGTACGGGCGCCCATGGTTTCTTCCAGTCCTACGAGAACCACTCGGGTCTGACCAAGGCCGGCTTCCTGCAGGATCCTGCGAAGAAAACGCCGGTATTTGTGCGTTTTTCCACAGTGCAGGGCCCCCGTGGCTCAGGCGATACCGTACGGGACGTACGCGGTTTCGCCGTGAAGTTTTTCACCGATGAAGGCAACTTCGATCTGGTGGGCAACAACATGCCAGTGTTTTTCATCCAGGACGCCATCAAGTTTCCGGACTTCGTCCACGCGGTAAAACCCGAGCCGCACAACGAAATCCCCACAGGCGGCTCGGCCCACGATACGTTCTGGGACTTTGTCTCACTGCAACCCGAATCAGC
Organism: Pseudomonas sp. MHK4; assembly: GCF_054600775.1. Taxonomy (NCBI): domain Bacteria; kingdom Pseudomonadati; phylum Pseudomonadota; class Gammaproteobacteria; order Pseudomonadales; family Pseudomonadaceae; genus Pseudomonas; species Pseudomonas sp. MHK4. Next base: position 42,367 of record NZ_BAAIAK010000003.1, read on the forward strand.
CCACATGGTGATCTGGGCGATGTCCGACCGGGCCATCCCGAAAAGCCTGCGCAGCATGCAAGGCTTCGGTGTCCACACTTTCCGCCTGATCAATGCCGAAGGAAAATCGCGCTTCGTCAAATTCCACTGGCGTCCTGCGGCCGGGACTTGCTCGCTGGTGTGGGATGAAGCGCAGAAACTGGCGGGCAAGGACACCGACTATCACCGCCGCGACCTCTGGGAAGCCATCGAGATGGGCGACTACCCGGAATGGGAGCTCGGCGTACAGGTCATCGAGGAGGAAAACGAACACGCCTTCGATTTCGACATCCTCGACCCCACCAAGCTGATTCCTGAAGAACTCGTGCCCATTACGCCGTTGGGGAAAATGACGCTCAACCGCAACCCGGACAACTTCTTCGCTGAAACCGAGCAGGTGGCTTTCTGCCCGGGGCACATCGTGCCCGGGATCGACTTCTCCAACGATCCGTTGCTGCAAGGTCGGCTGTTTTCCTACACCGACACGCAGATCAGCCGACTCGGTGGGCCGAACTTTCACGAAATCCCGATTAACCGTCCGGTAGCCCCGTTCCACAACGGCCAGCGTGATGCGTTGCATCGCACCACCATCGACAAGGGGCGCGCGTCCTACGAACCGAATTCCATCGACGGCGGCTGGCCGAAAGAGACCCCTGCCGCAGCCCAGGACGGCGGGTTCGAAAGTTATCAGGAGCGCATCGACGCCAACAAGATCCGTCAGCGCAGCGAGTCATTCGGCGACCACTTCTCCCAGGCCCGGCTGTTTTTCCACAGCATGAGCAAGCACGAGCAGGAGCACATCATTTCCGCCTACAGCTTTGAGCTGGGCAAGGTCGAAAGGGAGCACATCCGTGCGCGCGAAGTGAACGAGATCCTGGCCAACATCGATCTGGAACTGGCCAAGCGCGTGGCGCAAAACCTCGGCCTGCCGGCACCTAAAGCCGGAACGGTCGACGTACCGAAGATCTCGCTGGATCGTTCACCCGCCCTGAGCCAGGCCAACTTGCTGCCAGGCGATATCAAGACCCGTAAAGTAGCGATTCTCGCGGCCAATGGCGTCGATGGCGGTGCGATCGATGCGATGAAAAAAGCCCTGGAAGCCGAAGGCGCGCACGCCAAGTTGCTCGGCCCCACCTCGGCGCCGGTCACCACCGCTGACGGCAAGATGCTACCGGTGGATGCTTCGATGGAGGGCTTGCCGTCCATTGCGTTCGACGCAGTATTCGTACCCGGAGGCGCGGCGTCGATCAAGGCGCTGAGCACCGACGGCGTGGCGTTGCACTACCTGCTCGAAGCCTACAAACACTTGAAGGCGATTGCGCTGCACGGCGAGGCCAAGCAGTTGCTGGATGTGTTGAAACTGGAAGTCGATGCGGGATTGATCGTGGGCGCGGATAGCAAGTTGGCCAAGCCGTTCTTTGCGGCGATCGGGCAGCATCGGGTTTGGGATAGGGAGCCTAAGGCCAAGGCGATTCCGGCCTAAAAAGCAAAAGATCGCAGCCTTGGGCAGCTCCTACAGGGCTGCGATCTCTTTCCTTAATGCTTGCGTGGGCTCAAAACCATCTGCGCTGGCACGCTGCGAATAATCTGCCGCTCCAGATTCAGCTCAAACTGCGGATCGAGCTTCTTTACCCGCTTGGTCAGCAAGTTGGCCAGCCATGGGTAATCATCGGTACGCGGTGCTTGAATGCTCACATCACACTGAAAATTCACTACATCGGCGGCGATAGCATCCAGTTGACGACGTAGCTTGGCCATATCGTTGATATTCAGCGCAACCGTGGTGCTTTGCGCCGTCAGGTCGATGACCTTGGCTTTTGGCTGGGCTTCGGCGGCTTTCAGGGCTGCTTCGGCCTTTTCCAGTTCAGCCTTGCGCGCCTCGGCGATGGCGCCATTGACTCCACCGGTCAGCGCCGGCGCCTTGGGCATCAGCACACGGGCTCGGCTCAGGGCGGTGGCGGCAGCGTTCACATCGCCTTTTTGCAGCACGATCTGGCTTCGCAGCAGATAGGCTTCGGCCAGCTGACGCTGATATTGCTCAAGGGATTGATCGTTAGGTGACTCGGCCTGCAACGCCGCCAGTTGACCCTCGGCCGTGGCCAGTTCGCTGCTGGCCAGGCTTTGTTCCAGCTGTGCAATGGCCGTGGCCCGCGCATCCGGGGCCTCGGGGGCTGGTGGCGTGCTTTGGCAAGCGCCCAGCAGCAAAGAAAATGCGACAAGGAGCAGATAACGGGAGGCGAACGACTTCATTCCTGCGACTCTCTATTTGCGCAAAAAACGAGCAAGTCTACACCCCTCGACGGGGCAGAACAAAACTCAGCAGAAACAGCGCGGCGGCCGTCACTACAATCGATGGGCCCGCCGGGGTGTCCTTGAACCAGGACAATGCCAGTCCGCCACATACGGCGAGTACCCCCAGCAAGCTCGCACCCAGTGCCATCTGCTCCGGTGAGCGCGCGTGACGTTGGGCCGCAGCCGCCGGAATGATCAACAACGAGGTGATCAGCAAAACGCCGACAATTTTCATCGCCACGGCGATCACTACGGCGATCAACAGCATCAGCGCCAGGCGCAACCCCGCCACCGGCAGCCCTTCGACCCTCGCCAGCTCTTCGTGCACAGTGATTGCCAGCAATGGCCGCCATAACGTCACCAGCAACGCCAGCACCGCCGCGCTACCGCCGAGGATCCAGGCCAGATCGGTCGGACTGATCGCCAGCAAGTCGCCGAACAGATAGGCCATCAGGTCGATCCGCACTTCGTGCATGAAGCTTAGTACCACCAGGCCTAAAGAGAGGGTGCTGGGTGCGAGAATTCCCAAAAGCGTGTCGGAGGCCAGCGGCTGCCGTTGTTGCAAGGTCACCAGCAACACCGCCAACAGCAAACAGCCAACGGTCACGGCAACTGTCGGGCTGACATCCAGCAAAAAGCCTAGCGCCACGCCGAGCAATGCCGCGTGAGACAGGGTGTCGCCGAAATAGGCCATGCGCCGCCAGACCACGAAGGAGCCCAAGGGGCCCGCCACAACGGCCAAAGCCAGACCTGCAAGCAGGGCGTAGAGCAGAAAATCAGCCATGCTTGCAGCTATCTCCGTGAACATGGGTATGGCCCGAGGCAGGCGCCTTGACCACCGAGCCGTGCAAATCGTGGGCGTGGTCGTGGTGGTGGTGATAAATCGCCAGGCTTTGTGCGTTTTTTCCAAACAGTTCGACGAATGCCGGATCGCCGCTGACCTGCTCGGGGTGGCCGGAGCAACAAACATGGCGATTCAGGCAAACCACCTGGTCGGTGGTGCTCATCACCAGGTGCAGATCGTGGGAAACCATCAACACACCGCAGCCGTGACGGTCTCGCAGGCGGGTGATCAGGCTATAGAGTTCGGCCTGACCGGCCACGTCGACGCCTTGCACCGGTTCGTCGAGCACCAGCAATTGGGGCTCGCGCAACAAGGCCCGGGCCAGCAGGACTCGCTGCATTTCACCGCCGGAGACACTTTGCACGGGGCTATCGATCACCTGCTCGGCGCCGACTTCCTTGAGCGCGGCCAAGGCCATCGCCCGGTCCACACCCGGCACCAGGCGCAGGAAGCGCAGCACCGAGAGCGGCAGCGTCGGATCGACATGCAGCTTTTGCGGCATGTAGCCCACCCGCAGTTTCGGCTTGCGCCAGACGCTGCCGCTGTCGGGTTTCAACAGGCCGAGCACGGCGCGCACCAGGGTGGTCTTGCCGGCGCCATTGGGGCCGATCAAGGTCACGATCTGCCCCGGCTCGACACTCAGTTCGATGTTATCCAGCACAGACTGACCGGCAAAGGTGACGGCAACCTGCTCGAGGCGGATCAGCGCGTTGCTCATCAAGCCCCCTGGCAACCCGAACAGAGACCGATCACTTCAACGGTCTGGCCTTCGACGACAAACCCGACGTCCTTGGCGCTGGCGATGATCGCGTCGCTGATGGATTTCTGTTCGAGTTCGATGGCGGCGTGGCATTCACGGCAGATCAGGAACTGTCCCTGGTGCGCATGCGCCGGGTGATTGCAGCCGATGAAGGCATTGAGCGAGGAGATGCGGTGGACCAGGCCGTTTTCCAGCAGGAAGTCCAGCGCGCGGTAGACCGTGGGTGGTGCGGCCCGGCGCCCGTCCTGCTCACTGAGGACTGCAAGAATGTCGTAGGCCCCCAGCGGCTTATGGCTTTGCCACACCAGTTCCAGAACCCGCCGACGCAACGCGGTCAGGCGCAAGCCTTGGCGCGCGCACAAGGCATCGGCCTCAGACAGAGCACTGTGAACGCAATGAGAGTGGTCGTGGGGACGACTTGCTATCGGTGTTTTAGGCATGAGCGGCGACGGATTTTGTGAGAGACGTTATTATATTACCCGTTCTCGCCTCTTCGAGTGGTCATCGTGTCCCGACTTTTTTCCATCTTTGTCGCTTTTTTCGCAAGTTTTCTGCTGATCGGTTCGGCGCAAGCCGAAGTCAAGGTTCTCACAAGCATCAAGCCGCTACAGCTGATTGCAGCTGCCGTGCAGGACGGCGTGGCGATTGCGGAGGTCTTGCTGCCACCCGGCGCCTCGCCCCATAACTATGCCCTGCGCCCTTCCGACGTACGGAAGGTGCAATCGGTAGATCTGCTGTACTGGATCGGGCCGGACATGGAAGGGTTCATGCCGCGGGTGCTCAATGGTCGTACCTTGCCGAGCGTTGCCGTGCAGGACCTTCCTGGCCTGAAATTGCGACATTTTGCCGAAGATAACCACTCCCACGCCGAAGAAGCCGACGAACATGACCACGACCATCGCCCGGGCACTCTGGATGCACATTTGTGGCTATCGCCGACCAATGCTCGGGTAATTGCGGCGAAAATGGCTGCGGATCTGAGTGCAGCGGATACCGCGAACGCGGCGCGCTACCAGAGCAACCTCAAGGCTTTCGATGAGCGTCTGGATGCGCTGGATGGGCGCTTGAAGAAACGTTTGGTGGGGATTGAAGGCAAACCCTACTTCGTATTCCACGAAGCGTTCGATTACTTCGAAGACGCCTACGGGCTGAAGCACACTGGCGTGTTCAGTGTCGCGGCCGAAGTGCAGCCTGGCGCCCAGCACGTTGCAGCGATGCGCGCGCGATTGCAGGAAGTGGGCAAGACCTGCGTCTTCAGCGAACCGCCGCTGCGTCCTCGCCTGGCGGAAACCCTGGTGGCGGGCCTGCCGGTAAAACTCGCGGAACTGGATGCGCTGGGTGGGTACACGCCGGCGACTGCCCAGGGCTATGAGCAGGTACTGGAGAAGTTGGGGAATGATTTGGCGGGATGCCTGGAGTCGTTGTAACAGATATCTGTAGGAGCGAGCTTGCTCGCGAAGAAATCCGCCGCGCCGCGGGGTTTCTGAAACCCCGCGTCATCGTTAACGACCATCGCGAGCAAGCTCGCTCCTACAGGGCGAAAGGCAACGGTGTATTGATCTTCTGCCGCTGTGCCAACCGCAGTTCGAACTCCATCGGATCGTGAATCAGCACGTCCTGCCCGGCAAAAGACTCCGCCGCGATCAAGCGTGACAACCAGAAACGCACGCACGCCACCCGCAGCATGGTCGGCCACAGCTCGGCTTCGGCTGCGGTGAAAGGACGCAATGCGGCGTAGGCACCCAGCAACGCCCGCGCCCGCGGCCCGTCAATCAAGCCGTCATCGTCGGAGCACCAGTCGTTCAAGGCAATCGCCACGTCGTAGAGCATCGGCCCCGAACAGGCGTTGTAGAAATCGATCAGCCCGGTCAGGTGCGTGCCTTCGAACATCGCGTTATCGCGGAACAGATCGGCGTGGATGTTGGCCCGTGGCAATGCGAGAATTTTCTCTTTCTGCTCGGTGATTTCTTCCAGCGCCCGCTGCAACAGATCTTTCTGCTGCGGTTTGAGGTGCGAGAGAAACTGCGTGCCTTCTTCCAGCATCCAGTCCAGGCCACGATCGGTCTTGCGCTTGATCATGTTGGCCTGGGTTGCCAGGTGCAGGTGCGCCAGCAACTCACCCACCTGGGCGCAATGCTGCGCGTTGGCCTGCTTGATGTGCTTGCCGGCAAGTCGCGGTTGCAACAGCGCAGGTTTGCCGGCCAGCTCGCGCAGGGCCACGCCGTCGGTGGTACGCAGGGCGTAAGGCACCGGCAGGTCGGCCTGGTGCAGCACGTCGAGCAATTCGATGAAGAACGGCATCTCCTGCACCGGGCCACGCTCGACCAGGGTCAGGACGAATTCGCCCTGCTCCAGGCTGATAAAGAAATTGGTGTTTTCGCTACCGGCGGCAATCCCCTGGAAATCAAGCAGGCGGCCGAGGCCATAAGGGGCGAGAAAAGCTTCCAGCTCGGGCCGAGCCAGGGGGGTAAACACAGACATGGTTAAAACTGCCAGTACGAGGCGCCGCTCTTGAGCCAACGCCGGTTGAAATTAAGAAACTACTTCCACTCGAAGATCTTCCACGACGGTATCAGCATATCCGGCTGATCCGAGCGGATGAAGTTTGCATCGGTCCCGTCTGCGCGCACCAGGAAATAAGGCGGTGCGCCCTTGGGCGTGACCTTGATCGCATACAGGAAACCGTTCTGGCGGTACTCCTGGATGACCTTGTCGCCTTCCGTGCGGATCGTAACTTCCGGCTCTGGAGTCGGTGCATCGTCCGCCGCCATGACGGCCAACGGTGTGATTGCAAACAAGCCAGCCAGCAACAGGCGATTTAGTGTGCGCATGATAACCTTGTCCCTTTGTCGTCAACGGTCCCGCTATTCTAGCGCCGGACCCGCCGAAAAGGTTGATCCTGCTCATGAGCCAAGCCCCCCTCGTCCTGGTGGACGGTTCTTCTTACCTGTACCGCGCCTTTCACGCGCTGCCACCTTTGACCACGTCCAAAGGCCTGCCGACCGGCGCCGTCAAGGGCGTGTTGAACATGCTCAAGAGTCTGCGCAAGCAGTACCCGGACAGCCCCTTCGCCGTGGTGTTCGACGCCAAGGGCGGGACGTTTCGCGATGACATGTACGCCGAATACAAAGCCAACCGGCCGAGCATGCCCGACGACATGCGCGTGCAGATCGAGCCCCTGCATCAAAGCGTGATCGCCCTGGGCTTCCCGCTGTTGTGCGTCGAAGGCGTCGAGGCCGATGACGTGATCGGCACGCTGGCCCGCAGTAGCGCGGCGGCCGATCGCCCGGTGGTCATTTCCACCGGCGACAAGGACATGGCGCAACTGGTCGACGGGCACATTACCTTGGTCAATACCATGACCGGTAGCAGCATGGACGTGGAGGGCGTGAAGGAGAAATTCGGCGTCGCTCCCGAGCAGATCATCGACTACCTGGCGCTCATGGGCGATTCTTCCGACAACATTCCGGGCGTTCCCGGCATAGGTCCAAAGACCGCTTCCGGCCTGTTGGTAGGCGTGAATGGCGGCCTGACCGAGCTCTACTCGCAGCTCGACATCGTGCCGACCCTGCCGATCCGCGGTGCCAAGACCCTGCCGGCCAAGCTCGAAGAGCACAAGGAGATGGCATTCCTCTCCTATCAACTGGCGACCATCAAGGTCGACGTGCCGCTGGACATCGGTCTCGATGACCTGCAGATGGGCCCGGAAGATCTGGCCAAACTCTACGAGCTCTATACCCTGCTGGAATTCAAGAGCTGGCTGAACGATCTCGATCGGGACGCCAAACGACTCGAGCTGAGCAGCGCTGCCTCCGAGCCTGAGCCGGCAGCCGATTTGTTCGGTGCCGCCGAGGCACAAGTACCTGCGGTGACCGCTCAAGCCCAGTACGAAACCATCCTCGATCAGGCACGTTTCGACACCTGGCTGGAAAAACTCAACAGCGCCAAGCTGTTCGCCTTCGACACCGAAACCACCGGCATCGACGCACAACAGGCGCAGCTGGTAGGCCTGTCGTTCGCCGTGCAAGCCAACGAAGCCGCCTACATCCCGCTGACCCACTCCTACATCGGCGTGCCCGAGCAACTGGATCGCGACACCGTGCTTCGCGCCCTCAAGCCAATCCTGGAAGACCCGAACAAGCTCAAGGTCGGCCAGCACGCCAAGTTCGACATGAACATCCTGGCCAACTGCGCCATCGGTGGCGATCAGGCCAACGGCATCACCGTGCGCGGCATTGCCTTCGATACCATGCTTGAGTCCTACGTGCTCAACTCCACGGCCACCCGCCATGACATGGACAGCCTGGCGTTGAAGTACCTGGATCACACGACCGTGAGCTTCCAGGACATTGCCGGCAAAGGTGCCAAGCAGCTGACGTTCGACCAGATTGCCCTGGAGCAGGCCGGGCCGTACGCCGCCGAGGATGCCGACATCACCCTGCGCCTGCATCAGGCGCTGTTCGAGAAGCTCAACGCCATTCCAAGCCTGGCCAGCGTCCTGACCGACATAGAAATCCCGTTGGTGCCGGTGCTGGCGCGTATTGAACGCCAAGGCGCGTTCGTGGACGCCGCCCTGCTCGGCGTGCAAAGCATCGAACTGGGCGACAAGATGGTGGCGCTGGAGCGTGAAGCCTTCGAGATCGCCGGTGAGGAATTCAACCTGGGTTCGCCCAAGCAGCTCGGCGTCATCCTCTACGAAAAGCTCGGCCTGCCCGTGCTGAAGAAGACTGCCAAGGGCCAGCCGTCCACCGCCGAAGAGGTGCTGGCCAAACTGGCCGAGGACGACTACCGGCTGCCGAAAGTGCTCATGGAATACCGCTCCATGAGCAAGCTCAAGAGCACCTACACCGACCGTCTGCCGGAACAGATCAATCCGCGCACCGGGCGCATCCACACCTCGTACCACCAAGCCGTGGCGTCCACCGGTCGCCTGTCCTCCAGCGATCCAAACCTGCAGAACATCCCGGTGCGCACGGCTGAAGGGCGGCGCATCCGCCAGGCCTTCGTCGCCCCGACCGGTTACAAGCTGCTGGCTGCGGACTATTCGCAGATCGAACTGCGGATCATGGCGCACCTGTCCCGCGACGAAGGCCTGATGAATGCCTTCCGCCACAACCTGGACGTGCACACCGCAACTGCCGCCGAAGTGTTCAAGGTCGGACTCACTGACGTGACCTCCGACCAGCGCCGCAGCGCCAAGGCGATCAACTTCGGCCTGATCTACGGCATGGGTGCGCAGAAACTCGGCAAGGACATCGGTGTCGATACCAAGACGGCCAAGGCCTATATCGATACCTACTTCGCCCGTTACCCCGGCGTTCGCGAGTACATGGACCGCACCCGCGCCCAGGCCGCGGATCAAGGCTATGTGGAAACGTTCTTCGGGCGGCGGCTGTACCTGCCGGAGATCAACTCCAACAAGCCGCAGGAGCGTGCCGCCGCAGAACGCACGGCCATCAACGCACCGATGCAAGGCACGGCGGCCGACATCATCAAGAAAGCCATGGTGGCGGTGGATAACTGGCTGACCTCTTCCGGCCTCGACGCCAGGGTCATCCTGCAAGTGCACGATGAACTGGTGCTCGAGGTACGTGAGGACCTGGTCGAGCAGGTCAGCGAAGAGATCCGCGTGCACATGAGCGGCGCGGCAAAACTGGATGTGCCGTTGCTGGTCGAGGTCGGGGTGGGCAATAACTGGGATGAGGCTCACTGAGTCGTCGATGCTGCTGCGGCATGATGCCGCGGCAGACCGCGCAAATGCTGCTTAGTCCAAAAGGCGCTTGGGGTTATTCCAAAGCTTGCGAAAAAAAATTGAACTAATTCTGCTTCCAGCCACTCAGATTTACTGAATGGCTGGTGAAGCCCTTCGATGCTCCTATGTTGTGTTAAGTGTTGGCAGATATCTGGACCCCGCCCTAGCGGTCTAGAACTTGAACCCCGGAACTTCCCCCTCCCCATAGAAGTCCGGGGTTTTTTTTGCCTGTAGAAAACTGCCTGCTGCGATCATGCCGCACTGGCCTGACCGCATTTCAGACAGTTTCTTACTCACTCATCCGGTCTCATCCGGTTATTTCTTCGGCGCCCTTGTCCGCCAGTTCCATCCAGCCTGCCAATACAGTGTAGGCGTCTTCCAGGCCCATGCGTTTGGGCGCCGAAAACAACTGGATCGTCACGGCATCGCCCCAGCCCTTGCGGATTTCCGACTGCACCTTGAGCAGCGTGTTCTTGGCCGCGCCGTAGGTCAGCTTGTCCGCCTTGGTCAGCAGGATGTGCATCGGCATGCCGGCTGCGACGGCCCAATCGAGCATCAGCAGGTCGAAATCGGTCATCGGGTGACGGATGTCCATCATCAGGATCAGGCCTTTCAAACTCTCGCGACCACCCAGGTAGGCCTCGAGGTGACGCTGCCAGTGTTGCTTGAGCGGGATCGGTACTTTTGCATAACCGTAGCCCGGCAGGTCGACCAGACGGCGTTCATCGTCTAGCTTGAAGAAGTTCAAGAGTTGTGTGCGCCCCGGCGTTTTCGAGGTACGCGCCAGGCTCGCATGCGTCAGGGTGTTCAGAGCACTGGACTTGCCGGCGTTGGAACGCCCGGCGAAGGCGACTTCAAAGCCCTCGTCATCCGGACATTGGTCGACTTTGGCGGCGCTGAGCATGAAGGTGGACTGTTGGCACAGACCGAGGATGGGATTCTTGAATTGCATGGGATTTCCGATGTGGGCGGCGCCAGGAATAGGTGCGGCAAGCAGTGTCGCTTCCGTTTCAGTGACGCCAGTATATAATGCCGCAGATTTTGTGTGCGCTTTGTCCCGACGCAGGATGAAGTTCACGAGAGCGACAGACCTTGATTGCGCACTAGAACGCAGATCGCTCTCAACCCTGAAAAGGTCGTTTTATGACGAAATGGCTGCTAGCTGCCGCAATCTTGATGCCGCTTTACAGCGCGCAGGCTACACAGGATCCGGAAGCTGTGTACAACCGTGTTTGTGGTGCCTGTCATTCCGGCCAACTACCCATGGCGCCCCGCAAGGGCGATCAGGAAGCTTGGACGCCGAGGTTGGCGAAAGGTATGGAGACGCTGGTGCAACACGTGACCCAGGGTTTCAAGGCGATGCCGCCGCGTGGTTTGTGCATGGACTGCAGTGCCGAGGATTACCAAGCCATCATCCACTGGATGAGCGAGTAAACCCGGTCCATAACTTAACCCTTAGCCGTAGTTGGATTAGCTGATGAACAAATTGATCGTGAGTCTGCTGTTGACCGTGGGGATCTCCGGCATTGCCCATGCTGCAGGTGAGCCAGTCAAACCTGGTGACGCCGCCGCAGGCCAGGCAAAAGCCGCCGTATGTGGCGCCTGTCATGGCCCGGATGGCAACAGCATGGCGCCTAACTTTCCAAAACTGGCAGGCCAGGGCGAACGCTACCTGACCAAGCAATTGCACGACATCAAGTCGGGCAAGCGCACCGTTCTGGAAATGACTGGGCTGCTGACCAACCTGAGCGACCAGGATCTGGCAGACATCGCGGCCTACTTCGCCAGCCAGAAGGGCAGCGTCGGCGCCGCCGATGAAAAACTCGTCAAGCGCGGTGAAAACCTGTTCCGTGGCGGCGACCTGGCCAAGGGCCTGCCAGCCTGTACCGGCTGCCACTCGCCAAACGGCGCAGGCAACGCAGCCGCCGGCTTCCCGCACCTGGGTGGCCAGCACGCTCAATACGTCGCCAAGCAACTGACCGACTTCCGCAAGGAAGAAGGCGGCCGTACCAACGATGGCGACACCAAGACCATGCAGACCATTGCCAAGCGCCTGAGCGATGAAGACATCGCCGCAGTGTCCAGCTACATCCAGGGCCTGCACTAAGACCGACTGATCGGGCGTTGCGCAAGGCATACAACTCTTGCGACGTTAACGCTCTATTAATCCGTCACAGCAAGTATAAAAAGGGTGGCTTTGGCCGCCCTTTTTTGTGGCCGCTGCCGTTACACTACAGAACTCAGGCCCGCCAAGACCTGTCTTAATTCAGGTCCCGCGAGGCGATAAAATTTGTCCAGGAGTAAAGCATGCGTAATCTGATCATCAGCGCCGTTTTTGCCGCTGCCAGCCTGTTCGGCATGACTGCCCAAGCCGCTGAAGCCCCCGCCGCACCTTATGTCGAGCTGAGCAATCCGGTGCCGGTCGCCGTGCCTGGCAAGATCGAAGTGGTGGAGCTGTTCTGGTACGGTTGCCCGCACTGCTACGCCTTTGAACCGGTGATCAACCCATGGGTTGAAAAGCTGCCTTCCGACGTGAATTTCGTACGTATTCCTGCCATGTTTGGCGGTCCATGGGATGCACACGGCCAGATGTTCCTGACCCTCGAAGCCATGGGCGTCGAGCACAAGGTCCACGCTGCAGTATTCGAAGCCATCCAGAAGGAACACAAGAAGCTGACCGACAAGAACGACATGGCGGACTTCCTGGCCACCCAGGGTGTCGACAAGGACAAGTTCCTGGCCACCTTCGACTCCTTCGCCATCAAGGGCCAGATCAACAAAGCCAAAGAGCTTGCAAAGAAATATGAAATCTCTGGCGTACCCACCATGATCGTCAACGGCAAGTATCGTTTTGACGTGGGCTCTGCCGGCGGTGCCGAGCAAGCCCTGCAACTGGCCGATAAACTGGTCGACCAAGAGCGAGCGGCTAACAAGGCTGCCGCCAACTAAGCGAGGCGCCTGCCATGCGCCGCTGGGGAACCGAAAGAGTCGTTGGCCTGCATGATCCGCGGGTCAACGAGCATCACCTGGAATCGACGGGCCTGCCCGCAGACAGCCGTCTGCGCTTGCTCAGCTTCAATATCCAGGTCGGTATCAGCACCGAGCGGTATCGGCATTACCTGACCCGGGGCTGGCAACACCTGTTGCCGCATACCGGGCGTGCCGACAATCTGCAGAAGATCGGCAACCTGCTGGGCGACTTCGATCTGGTCGCCCTGCAGGAAGCCGATGGCGGAAGCCTGCGTTCTGGCTACGTCAATCAAGTCGAACATCTGGCCCAGCTCGGCGCCTTCCCCTACTGGTATCAACAACTCAATCGCAACCTCGGTCGCCTGGGCCAGCACAGTAACGGTGTACTCAGTCGCCTGCGTCCGTGGGCGATCGAAGATCATCCGCTGCCCGGGCCGAAAGGTCGCGGAGCGATTCTGGTGCGCTTCGGCGAAGGCGCGGAAGCGCTGGTGGTGGTCATGATGCACCTGGCACTCGGCGCTCGCGCCCGCAGCCTGCAACTGGCCTACATCCGCGAGCTGATCGGTGGCTACAAGCACCAGGTTTTGATGGGGGACATGAACACCCACGCCAGTGATTTGCTGCAGAACTCTCCGTTGCGCGACCTTGGCCTGCTGGCCCCGCAACTGGATGCGACATTCCCCAGCTGGCGCCCGCAGCGCTGCCTGGACCATATTCTGCTGAGCCCGAGCCTGACCCTGGAAAAGGTCGAGGTGCTGGCGCAACCCATTTCCGATCACCTGCCGGTCGCGGTAGAGATTCGTCTGCCGGGTTCGCTCACGGCCGATGCATTGCCCGCGTTGAGTCCTGCCCCCCCGCGGATCCCATGAATGAGCGAAGAAGCACAGCGCTGGAAAGAGAAATACCTTAAAAGCATCGAACAACAGGAAAAGCTCGAGCGTCGCTGGGACGCCCGGCTCGACCTGCTGCGCCGGGGGCTGGTGCGCAGCACGCTGGCAGCGGAGGGCACCGACCGCGTCGTTGACCAATGCATGAAGGAAATGCGCGAAGTGGTGCGCACCGACGACATGGACGCCGGTCTCGCCGCCCTGCTGCCACGCCTGGAAAAAGCCGTACTCGACTCCGAGCAGCGTCGGGAAACCCGGATCAACCAGACCAGCGCCGCCCTCAACGCCCTGGTCACGCAGCTGCAAACATTGCCACTGCCCCGGGAAGTCAGCCGCCCCCTCAAGCGCTTTGCCAAGCAACTGGATAGCCGCGTCAGCCAGGCGCGCGAGATGCCGTTGCTGCTCGGTGAACTGAGCGGGCTGCAAGGCAAGGCCCTGAGCCAACTGGAGAGCCCGGCGGAACCCGAACGCCCGGGCCTGTTGCAGCGGCTGTTCGGTCAACGTGACGCCGAAGAAGCCGCCCCCTCGCAACAGGCACCTTTCGCGCAGACGGGCGAAACTGTTCTGGCGCCTGTAGTTGCGACTCCATCCGTCGTGGCCGACACCGTGCCAGAGCTGACCCCGGACATACCGCCTGAATCTGCTGCGCCAGACCTTGAGGCGCAGCAAGCGCCTGTCACAGCCACGCCTCAGGCTGAACAAGCACTCAATCCCGACGAATTGAGCCCGGCCCTGTTGCTCGACACCTTGCCGCTGCCCGAGCCCATGGCCCAGACCCTGGCTGCCATCGATACAAGGCTGCCCGAGCAGGACATGCTCTACGCCCTGCCCGATTCGCCCGAGCCATCGTACAGTTCGGTCGCCAAGCACATTGAAGACACCTTGCTGGGCTTGCTCGACGACCTGACGCTACCCGAGCGGCATCGCCCGCAAGCCGAATCAATGCGTGAACGTCTGAAAAATGGATTGAACTGGTATGAACTGCTGCCGATCCTCGACGATCTGGCGACTTTGATGCTGGCCATTTCCGACAGTGGGCAACACGAATTCGAAGCCTATCTGCAGCGGCTCAACGAACGCCTGGAATCTTTCCAGAGCAACCTGCAAGCTGCCAGCGCCGGCCATGCCGACAGCCGATCCGCCGCCCATGCGATGGACACGCAGATTCGCGAACAGGTCGACGGCCTGCAGAGCAGCGTGCAGGAAGCAGCCGACCTGGATGACCTCAAGCACGTCCTGGAAAACCATCTGGAAGGCTTGCTCGGCACCATGGACCAGCACCGCCAGCAGCGCGACGAACGCGAGCAGGAGGTGGCGGCCCGCCTGCAAAGCCTGGCCGAACGGGTTGCCCACATGGAACAGGAAGCCCAGGGCTTTCGCGAGCACCTCGAAGAGCAACGCCAGAAAGCCCTGATCGACCCGCTGACCGGCCTGCCCAACCGCGCGGCCTGGAGCGAGCGCCTGGAGCATGAGATCGGCCAATGGCAGCAGCACGGCAACACGCTGCTGCTGGCCATGCTCGACCTCGATCACTTCAAGCGCATCAATGACAATTACGGGCACCTGGCGGGCGACAAGGTACTGAAAATCATTGCCAGCGTGCTGCGCAAGCGCCTGCGCGGAACGGATTTCATTGCGCGGTTTGGCGGCGAGGAGTTTGTCCTGCTGATGCCGTCCACCGTCCCGGCGAACGGCAAAAAACTCCTGGAAACACTGCGCGCCGCTATCGAAGCCTGCCCATTTCATTTCCGGGGTGAGCCGGTAACGGTCACCCTCTCCATAGGCCTGGCGGCATTCAGAGCCGGTGAGCACAGCGATCTGGTGCTCAAAAGAGCCGATCAGGCGCTCTACCGGGCAAAACATGCCGGGCGCAACCGGGTGGAGATGGGCTGAACGCTTGTCGCTGCTTTTTGTTCAAATCGTTGCGATGAGCCAACACGCACAAGACAGTACGTTACACTGTTGCATTACTGTCTTTTGTGCGTTGGCTTTCCCATGAAATATCTTGCCCTCCTCGTGTCACTGATTCTGTTGGCCGGTTGCGCCAGCGGTCCCCGCTACGACACCAGTCATGCTTCGGCCAACCACGACAGTCGTATTCAGTTCGTCGTACTCCACTACACCTCGGCATCGCTGGACCGCTCGCTGCAACTGCTGACCCACGGCGAAGTCAGCAGCCACTACCTGGTCGGCGACGACAAGAACGCGACCATCTACAAGCTGATGGATGAAAATCTGCGGTCCTGGCACGCCGGGGAAAGCCAGTGGCAAGGTCGGACCTGGATGAACTCCAGCTCCATCGGCATCGAAATCGTCAATCCAGGCTTCAAGGACACCCCGACCGGGCGCCTGTGGTACCCCTACTCCGAAGCGCAGGTGCAGTCCCTGATCGTCCTGCTCAAGGACATCAGCCAGCGCTACGCCATCAGCCCGCGCAACATTGTCGGCCATAGCGACATCGCACCCTTACGCAAGCTTGATCCGGGGCCCCTGTTTCCCTGGAAGCGCCTGGCCGAGCAAGGGATCGGCATTTGGCCGAATGAGCAAGCCGTAGCGCGCCAGCAAATCCGCTTCGAAACACAGCTGCCAAGCATCAGCTGGTTCCAGACACAATTGGCCCGCTTCGGTTATGACACGCCGCAAACCGGTGAGCTGGACGTCGCTACCCGCCATGTCCTGGCGGCCTTCCAGATGCATTTCCGACCGTCGCGCTATGACGGTACGCCGGACGCACAAACAGCTGCGATGCTTCAGGTATTAATTCAGACAAAATAATGACGATCGCCCGACGGTCAGCACGTTTCTCAAACAGCAGCTATAACTCATTGGTAATCCGTCGGATATTCCATAATGACTGTAGCTCGAGAGACACTCAGAAGTTGGTTCTATCGCCCTTGGTTTCTGGCGATGCTGGCTGCTGTCTTGAGCGCTACATTGATGATGGCCGGCAGCTACTTCGTCGCCATTCACCAGGTTGAGCAAAACGAAAGCTGGGAAATGAACGCCCAAGGCGAACGCTTCCTCGCCCGACTGGAGCAACTGTTTGGGCAATTGCGCGAAAGTCTCGATGACCTGGAAGCCCAGCCACTGCGCAGCTGCGACGACGACATGATCGCGACCCTGCAGCAGGTCAGCTTCAATTATCGCTTCGTCTATGAGGCGGCCTACATGGACGACTCGCGAATCTGCTCCAACCGTCCGCGCCAGGAAGGCTTGTCCCTGATAAGGCCACCGGACATCAAAGGCCCCACCTACAGCTACTGGTTGAACACCACCACCGAGCCCGATGAAAACCGCGCCGCGCTGATGCTCGGTCGGGGCAATTTCCGGGTAGCGACCTCTCGCGGCCATTTGACCGACATGGTCGACCTGTCGCCGGGTAGCAGCCTGCTGGTGGTACTTGACCATGGCACCCGGGCGATTCCGGTATTGGGCATCGCGCAAGCCTGGCCACCGACCGGCCATTGGCCGCCGAAAACCCGTGATGCGCTGCAAGTCACCCCGGCCAAGTTGATTTACCGCATGCCCACTGACAACCCGGAATACCAGCTGGTACTGATCAGCCCGCGCAGCGGCACGCATATACCACCTGTGTGGTGGTGGCTGCTACCCGCCTGTGTGCTATTGGCACTGTGCGTGGGTTTCCTGGTGTTCTTGCTGGTGCGGCAACGCCAGTCACTGGACGCTGAACTGACGGGCGCCATTCGTCGAGGCGAGTTGCAGGTGCTGTATCAACCGATCTTCGACCTCGACAGCCGTAACTGTGTCGGGGCTGAGGCCCTGCTGCGCTGGCGCAGGCCGGATGGCACCCTGACCAGTCCCGACCTGTTCATTCCGATGGCGGAGAACACCGGGCAGATCCGCCAGATGACCGACTTTGTCCTGCAACGCCTGCTCGAGCAACTGGGGCAACTGCTGCGCGCCAATCCGCAGTTGTATATCTCGGTCAACCTGGCGGCCTGTGATGTCATGGTGCCGCGGATCGGCCAGGTGATGGCCCGCCTGTTGACCCTGCACCGGGTCGCCGCCAAGCAGATTGCCTTCGAAGTCACCGAACGCGGATTGATCGATGTGGTGGTGGCCCGGGAAAACCTGCAAGCCTTGCGGGATGTCGGGCATCAGGTACTGATCGATGACTTTGGCACCGGTTATTGCAGCCTCGCCTACCTGCAAACCCTGCCGGTGGATTGCCTCAAGATCGACAAGGCTTTCATCGATGCGCTGGGCCACGACGCGGCGAGCAGCGGTGTCGCCCCGCATATCATTCACATGGCCCAGTCACTGCACTTGAAGGTGATTGCCGAAGGTATCGAGCATGAAGCCCAGGCAGCGCTCCTGAGCAGTGAGGGGGTGAAATTCGGCCAAGGCTGGCTATTCGCTCACGCACTGAGTGCGGTGCAGTTCATCGAGCTGATTACCCGAGGTCGCCGACTGGCCGGCCGACGCCTGGATGACGAAGCGTAAAAAGCGCTTACACCGTCAACGTCATATAAAACTGAGTGCCCTGCCCCGGACGCGAATAAACGCCCATCCGGCCACCATGCAGCTGCACGATTTCCTTGCACAACGCCAGACCGAGCCCGGCCCCGCCTTTCTTTCGACCGACCTGGACAAAGGGCTCGAAGATCCGCCCCTGCTGCCCATAGGCAATGCCTTCACCATTATCTTCGACGCTGATGATGACCCGATCCCCATGCCGCCTGGCTTGCAGGCGTATCAGTCCGCCACTGGCGGTATGGCGCATCGCGTTATCGATCAGGTTATCGAGCACCCGGTCCAGTTGCGGCTGATCGGCTTGCAACCTTGGCAAGGGCCCCTGGACTTCTACCAGGAGCTCGACGCCCTTCTCTTGCGCACCGTCGTTAAAGCGAACCTGCGCTTGCTCCAGCAAATCTTCGATGGAGCACGGCGCCAGGGTGAGCTTCTGCAAGCCATTCTGGTAGCGAGAGAAATTCAGCAAGTCGTTGATCAGCTGCATCAGCCGCTGCATTTCTTCGTTGACGGTGTCCAGCAAGTCGGCTTCACGGGACTCTTGCGGGAAATGCGCGCGTTCGCGAAACAAGCCAAATGCCATGTGCATGCCGGTCACGGGTGTGCGCAATTCATGGGAGGCGCGCAAGACGAACTCGCTGCGCACCCGCTCGAAGGCCCGTTGCTCGGTCACGTCGTGCAGCACCATCACCGCACCGAGAATCTGCCCCTGGGTATGAATGACCGGCGTCAGGCTATAAGTCAGCAACCGCGTCTCGCCATCGACCTCGATACTCAGGTCATCCGGCACTCGCTCCAGCGTACCCCCACGCAACACCAGCTGCAGCTGCTCATCGAGTTCAGGGTGCTCCAGCGCCTCCCCCAGGCCTCGCCCGAGCCGATCGGTGTCCCAGCCCAACTGACGCTGCGCTACCGGGTTGAGGTGCTCCAGGTGCCCCTGGCGGTCGATCATCAACAAGCCGTCGTCGATGCCGTCGAGTACCGCCTGCAGTCTCTGCTGTCCTGCCAGCAGTTCATCGACGTTGGTGGCCTGATGTTGGCGTAGCGCCTCGGCCATGATCCCGAAGCGCCGGGTCAGCTGGTTCAGTTCCACGGCCGAGGACACCGGCAGCGTGACGTCGAAATTACCCTGACCGATATGATCCGCGGCCTGCGCCAGGGCCTCGATGGGTTCGCCGAAGCGCCGGGCGATGGCATGTGCGGTCACGAAGCCGATGATCAACACCGCCAGCCCGACCAGGCCAAGCAGCCCGGCGATGAGCAGCGCACGCTCACGGGCCTTGCGTTCGACGGTGCTTATATCGTCAAGCGCCCGCTTGTGTTCAATGATCAAGCCATTGCGCAGCAAATTGAATTTTTCGGTCAGCTCATCGTTGCCGCTGAGCACCCGCGTCGGGTCAGCGGACGCCTCATACGCGCGAATAAAGCTCAGATAGTCAGCCTTGGCCTTTTTGAACCCGTGATCGAGGCCTACGTCGGACGGCTCCTGGGCAATGCCTTCTTCCAGCAACTCAAGGTAACGCTGTCTGGATGCCTCGAAGGCGGCCGGATCGTTTTTTTCACTGAGCATGATGATCAACTGATCGCCCAGGGTCTGGCGCAGCTTGAGCCCCAGATCCAGGGTGACGAAGTTGCTGCGCACCAGCGCTTCCTGGCTCCCGGCCATCTGCAGCACACTGACAAGACCCAGCAGCAGGCCCAGCAGGGCGACGGTGATCAGCGCGGAAATGCTGAGGAACAGCCGGGTCTGCAACTTCATCGTCAGTTTCATCGCCCCTGACTCACAGGTTGTACTGCTTGCGCTTGCGATACAGCGTCGAAGCGTCGATCCCCAAGGTCTTGGCGGCTTGATCCAGAGTCCCCGCGGTGGCGAGGACGGCACCGATATGGGCCTTTTCCAGCTCATCCAGGCTCAACGGCGCACCAATGCGCGGGGCGTTATTGACCGGTGATTCGGCCATGCCCAGGTGGGTGATCTCGACCCGTTCCTGCGGGCAGATAATGCTCGCGCGCTCCACCACGTTACGCAACTCGCGAATGTTTCCCGGCCAGCGGTAACCCAGCAACGCCTCACGGGCCTCTTCGCTGAAGCCCCGTGCCGGGCGCGCATATTCCTTGACGAACCGGGCCAGAAACCGGTCGGCGAGGTTGAGAATGTCTTCCCGGCGTTCGCGCAGCGGCGGCAGGTGCAAGGTAATGACGTTGAGACGATACAGCAGGTCCTCGCGGAAACGGCCGTCGCGGACCATGTCCTCGAGGTTTTGGTTGGTGGCCGCGAGAATGCGCACATCGGCTCGACGAGTGACCGGATCCCCTACCCGCTCGTATTCCTTGTCTTGAATGAAACGCAGCAGCTTTGGCTGCAAAACCAGGGGAAAATCGCCGATTTCGTCAAGAAACAAGGTACCGCCATCGGCTTGGTTGACCCGTCCCAAGGTGCTTTCGCTGGCGCCGGTAAAGGCGCCCCGGCTGTGGCCGAACAGCTCGCTTTCCATCAGCTCGGCAGTCAGCGACGGGCAGTTGATGGTGATGCAGGATTTCTTCGCGCGCTTGCTCCAGCCGTGAATCGCCTGGGACAATTCGCCTTTACCGGTGCCGGACTCGCCGAGGATCAAGATGTTGGCATCGGTACCGGCTACCTGGCGGGCGGTCTCGAGCACGACTTTCATCGCCGGGCTGTGTGAGTCCAGTCCATCCTTGGGCTTACGTATCTCACCTTCCAGAGCTTCCAGGCGTGCCGACAGCTGCCGCACTTCCAGTTGCTTGGCGGTGGCCAGGCGCAACTGATCGGGGCTGCACGGCTTGACCAGATAGTCGGCGGCACCGGCCTGGATCGCATCCACGGCAGTGTCCACGGCAGAATGCGCGGTGACGATCACCACGCGCATCCATGGCGCCTGGATGCGCATCTGCGCCAGGACGTCCAGGCCGTTGTCCTCTCCGAGGCGCAAATCCAGGAAGCACAGGTCGAAGACCTGACGTTGCAGCAAGGCTTCCGCTTGCGCGGCGCTGTTAGCGGTCGCCACGCTGTAGCCTTCATCTTCAAGGCAATAGCGGAAGGTTCGCAGGATGGCAGACTCATCATCCACCAAAAGAATGCGGCCTTGGTGCTCAGTGGCGGATTCCATTTTCCTACGCTCCTTAATGAATGATCTTGTTTAGTCACGGAAAAATCGGGCAAGTTGCATGGTTCATTCTGATCCATTCCTGCCATGGCAGGGTAGCTATCTCCTGTCCCCTCTCTTCAGCACCCGGGTTTGCGCGTCTTTGAAAGAAAACCCGAACCAGAGATGCCTTGCGTCCATTTCTGACAGCTGCGCCCTCCTCTCAATTCAAAAATATTGCGACGTCTTTGCAATGAGTCGTGCATTACGCACGACCCCACGAGGGCTCATCGTGCAGGATGCGTCGGGCCGTCTTTGTGGCTTGAAGATAACTTATTGTTTTTAAAAGATTTTTTAAAGGAAAAAAGCTGGCATGCAGGCTGCAATAACCTGATTAACGCAGGGCAACAACAAAAGCCCTCAACCAGATATCCCCAGCGTGGGAGGAGCTTCAGGATGAATCGTCAACGTGCCGCCCAATTGCATCTCTCGCCACTGCATGTTCAGCAAGGCCTGTTTGCGGTACTTGCACTGTTGATCACCCTGTTTGCCGGTCAACAGTTCCTTCTTTGGGAACAGAGCCAGCAGCCAGAAGCCCCGAGCGTATCGTTTGAACATCCGACCCAAACCCACTTCAGCGCGGCAGGCAGCGGTTTGGCAGACAACACCCCGATGAGAATGATGGACGTCGACCAGGCGCAGCCCGCCGATGAGATGCCCCGTCAGGAACGCTGGGTGTTCTAGGCATATCGACTTGGTGCGCTCGTCGCGCCGGGAATGCAGCACCTTTAAATAGAAACGTAAGGAGAATCACCATGTTGAGCTGGGCAATCACATTCTTGATCATTGCCATTGTCGCCGCAGTCCTGGGCTTCGGTGGTATCGCGGGCACCGCCACGGGTATCGCCAAGATTCTCTTTGTCGTGTTCCTGGTGATGTTCATCGCTTCCTTCTTCTTTGGCCGTCGCGGCCGAGGGTGAACATGAGCGTTTCGTTAAAGACACTGGCAGCCGCCCTGCTACTGGGCGGTAGTGCCATGGCAATCGCCGCCAATGATGGGCAGGCACGGGTCAACGAGCTTTTGAACGCTGACCCGCAGTACCGCGAAACCTGGCAAGGCGTGGTAAAGAAGGAAGAACGCCTGCCGGAATGGGTGATGAACCTGTCCGGCGATGCCCAACAAATGAACGCCGTTGAAGAGGATGGCGACAAATATCTGGTGGGGCCGCTGTGCCAATCCCAAGCCAGCTGCACCAGCGAACGCCTGATCGTTGCCGTCAGTTTCGACAAAAAAGAGGCTTACGCCATGCTGGTCGAAGTACCGGCAGGATTGCCGGCCGACAAGTCGCCCACGCGGCATGCCAACTACCGTTTCCTCGGAGAACCGGACCAGGGCATGCAGGACTTGTTAATGGAGCAGCTGAAAAAAGATCCAAAGTGGTACTGATTCGAAGACGCGAAAGAAGCTCACCGCTTCTTTGCCGCTGCGCCACCTGAGGAAGGCAGGCGCATGACCAAGGGGTCGGGACGTTCTGCCTGTTTCAGGGGCGGAGTGAGCTACGGGTACAGGGAGTGCCTGCGCAAGGGCCGGGTCAGGGTAAAGCTGCCACGCAAGTTCGCCAGCCGACGGAGGTTCGACGGACTTGCGTAGAGCTTATGGCTCAAGGCGCTGTACTGGAAAAACCAATGTTTTACGTTCACGGCGCTCAATGAGCGACCGTACATCGAGAAAAATCGCCTTGCTTTTGTGCCCGGGCCTCGGCGCACATCAGGGCTTTTTCCGTCTTTTCGAAGCCCCTCCCAGCTGATCAAAAAACATCCAACTTGCTCTGTGATGGCCGGTTCACGGCACTTTTGCCTGCCAATATGTCGCATTCGAACCGGTTGGGACGCGCGTTTCACTAGAAAAACCTCATGCCGATTCGGCATAGGGTAGGCGTTTACGGCATTAGACGTCGCTTCCTTGCATCGGAATAGTTGCGCCTTTTTTCGCCTGCCAGAGAGCCACTAACAAGCGCTCCGGGGCTCCTTATACGGGGGCAAGTGCCCTGACGTTTTCGCCACAAGCGAATCCGCTCATGCATTTGTCCGAGTCAAACTGAAGTAAGGGTAAAGATATGAAGAAGGCAAAGCTTAGCCTCGCCTGGCAGATCCTCATCGGTCTGGTATTGGGGATTGCAATCGGTGCGCTGCTCAACCATTTCAGTGCCGAAAAAGCCTGGTGGATCAGCAACGTCCTGCAACCAGCGGGCGATATCTTTATCCGTCTGATCAAGATGATCGTGATCCCGATCGTCATTTCCTCCCTGATCGTCGGCATTGCCGGCGTCGGTGACGCCAAGAAGCTGGGGCGCATCGGTTTCAAGACCATCATCTACTTCGAAATCGTCACCACCATCGCCATCGTGGTCGGTCTGCTGTTGGCCAACCTTTTCCATCCGGGTGCCGGCATCGACATGAGCACCCTGGGCACTGTGGACATTTCCAAGTACCAGGCCACGGCGGCCGAAGTTCAGCATGAACACGCGTTCATCGAAACCATCCTCAACCTGATCCCGTCGAACATCTTCGCGGCCATGGTTCGCGGCGAAATGCTGCCGATCATCTTCTTCTCCGTGCTGTTCGGTCTCGGTTTGTCGAGCCTGCAGGCGGACCTGCGCGAGCCGCTGGTGAAAATGTTCCAGGGCGTTTCGGAAAGCATGTTCAAGGTCACTCACATGATCATGAACTACGCCCCGATCGGCGTGTTCGCACTGATCGCAGTGACCGTGGCCAACTTCGGCTTCGCGTCGCTGGTTCCGCTGGCCAAACTGGTGATCCTGGTTTACTTC
The DNA here is from genome assembly GCF_054600775.1 of Pseudomonas sp. MHK4. NCBI lineage: Bacteria > Pseudomonadati > Pseudomonadota > Gammaproteobacteria > Pseudomonadales > Pseudomonadaceae > Pseudomonas > Pseudomonas sp. MHK4. Next base: position 66,316 of record NZ_BAAIAK010000003.1, read on the forward strand.
GCCATCGCCTTCTTCGCCTTCGTGGTGCTGGGCCTGATCGCTCGCCTGTTCGGCTTCTCGGTGATCAAGCTGATGCGCATCTTCAAGGATGAGCTGGTACTGGCCTACTCCACCGCCAGCTCCGAAACCGTGCTGCCGCGCGTGATCGAGAAAATGGAAGCCTATGGCGCGCCAAAAGCCATTTGCAGCTTCGTGGTGCCAACCGGTTACTCGTTCAACCTGGACGGTTCGACCCTGTACCAGAGCATCGCAGCCATCTTCATTGCCCAGCTGTACGGCATCGACCTGTCGATCAGCCAGCAATTGCTGCTGGTACTGACCCTGATGGTCACCTCCAAAGGTATTGCCGGCGTTCCGGGCGTGTCCTTCGTGGTGCTGCTGGCAACCTTGGGCAGCGTCGGTATCCCGCTCGAAGGCCTGGCATTCATCGCCGGTGTCGACCGCGTGATGGACATGGCGCGTACCGCTCTGAACGTGATCGGCAATGCCCTGGCCGTGCTGGTCATCTCCCGCTGGGAAGGCATGTACGACGACGCCAAGGGCCAGCGCTACTGGAACTCCCTGCCGCACTGGCGCAGCAAGGAAAAGCTGCCGGCTGGCGAAACCTCCAGCAACTGACGCACAACCTGTAGGAGCTGGCTTGCCAGCGAAGGGGCCTTCGAGCCTTGCATCGCCAATGATGACGCCTTCGCCGGCAAGCCGACTCCTACAAGAGTCTGTAATAGGTATACACAAACCCCGGAGAAATCCGGGGTTTGTCGTTTCTGGTCACCCCGCTATCATTCGCGCATCTTTTGGGGGATTTGACTGATGCTTAATGGCCTGTGGCTTGGCTTCTTCATCGTGGCTGCCGTGTCGGCGCTGGCGCAATGGCTGATCGGCGGCAACGCCGGGATCTTCGCGGCGATGGTGGAAAGCATCTTCGCCATGGCCAAGTTGTCCGTCGAGGTCATGGTCCTGCTGTTCGGCACGCTCACCCTGTGGCTGGGCTTTCTGCGGATCGCCGAAAAAGCCGGGATCGTCGAATGGCTGGCCAAGGCCTTGGGCCCGCTGTTTTTGCGCTTGATGCCGGAGGTCCCGCCCGGCCACCCCGCCATCGGCCTGATTACCCTGAACTTCGCCGCCAACGGCCTGGGCCTGGACAATGCCGCCACGCCGATCGGCCTCAAGGCCATGAAGGCCCTGCAGGAGCTCAATCCCAGCGCAACGGTCGCCAGTAACGCGCAGATCCTGTTCCTGGTGCTCAACGCCTCCTCCCTGACCCTGCTGCCGGTGACGATCTTCATGTACCGCGCCCAGCAAGGCGCGCCCGACCCGACGCTGGTGTTCCTTCCCATCCTGCTCGCCACCAGTTGCTCGACCATCGTCGGCTTCCTGTCCGTGGCCTTCATGCAACGCCTGCGCATCTGGGACCCGGTGGTGCTGGCGTATCTGATTCCCGGCGCCCTGGCCCTCGGTGGTTTCATGGCGCTGCTGGGGACGATGTCAGCCACCGCGCTGGCTGGACTGTCGTCGATTCTTGGCAACCTGACGCTATTTGGCTTGATCATGCTGTTTTTGCTGATCGGCGCGCTACGCAAGGTCAAGGTCTACGAAGCGTTCGTCGAAGGCGCCAAGGAAGGTTTCGATGTGGCGAAGAACCTGCTGCCGTACCTGGTGGCGATGCTCTGCGCCGTGGGCGTGCTGCGGGCGTCCGGAGCTCTGGATTTCGGTCTGGACGGGATTCGGCACCTGGTGGAATGGGCCGGCTGGGACACGCGTTTCGTCGATGCGCTGCCGACCGCGATGGTCAAGCCATTTTCCGGCAGCGCCGCCCGCGCGATGCTGATCGAAACCATGAAAACCTCCGGCGTGGACAGCTTCCCGGCGCTGGTGGCGGCAACGATTCAGGGCAGTACCGAAACCACGTTTTATGTACTGGCGGTGTACTTCGGCGCGGTGGGTATCCAGCGAGCGCGGCATGCGGTGGGGTGTGCGTTGTTGGCGGAATTGGCCGGTGTGCTGGGGGCGATCGGGGTTTGTTACTGGTTCTTTGGGTGAATCCAACATTTATCGCTGGCAAGCCAGCTCCTACAAAGGTCCCTGTAGGAGCTGGCTTGCCAGCGATAAGGTCCGCAGGACCTTCAAAATATCGCAGGCGGCGATAATTTCTGTCCTTGCTCAACCGCCCACGCCACCACCTGCGCCGTCACCTGATCACTGGCCTGGCCAAACCCGGCCACCACCGCCGGCACCTGCACATCGCTCAACGGCCGGCGCACTTCAAAGCGTTTGCTGGCAAGGATGTGCTGGTCATACCCGCGCACCAGCAAAACATCCAGGCGCACGACCACACTGGCGCTGCTGCCCTGATACTCAGTCTGGAACGCCTGCAAGCTGCCGCCCAGCTCCAGATCCGCATGGAAGTTGCTGTCATCGGTACTCAGCAGCGTCACCCGACCATCACGCTGGAAGCCATCGAGCAGCCGGTTACGCAGCAACACCGGCGCCGGGTCGCTCCAGCGCGAGCCCTTGTAGCTGCTGATCACGTCGCCCTGAGGGATGACGGCAATGTTCGGGCTGTTCAACGCTTCGCTGGCCTGGGGCTTGTTCAGGCGCAACGACCAGCGCTGCGGCGTGACGTGACTGGCCGATGAGCTGCTTTGCGCCGACGGCAATCGATAGAGATCGAAGGGTTCTGACTTGGGCAGGATCGAGCACGAGCTGATCAGCGTGAAGCCGGCGAGGAGGGCGAGGCGGGTCAGCTTCATGGGGTGAATTCCTTGCTCTTGTCACGGCCCAGCAGGTAGCCGCTGGGGTTGGATTCCAGGCGTTGGGAAATGGCACGCAACGAGGTGAGGGTTTCACGCAGTTCACGCACCGCCGGTGCCAGGCCATTGAGACCCTGCATGCCGTTGTTGAGCGACTCCTGATTGGTGCTCAGCAGTTGGTTGATGGTCGCGGTGCTTTGTTGCAGCGACTTCATGGCCTGTTCGGCGCTGCCGAACATCTGCTTGCCCTGATCATTGAGCAAGCCATTGGCGTTACGCATCAGCGCCGACGTCTGTTCCATCATGGTGCTGGCCTGCTTGCCGACCGAGGACAGTTGCTGCATGGCCACACGAATGTCGCCGCGCTGGTCGGCAATGACCCCGGTGGTTTGCTCCAGATGCTCCAGGGTCTTGCTGATGCGCTCGATGTTTTCCGTGGAAAACATCAGGTTGGCGTTGTGCATCAAGGTGTTCACCCCGGCCATCAGGTCGTTGCTGTCATTGAGCAGGCGGGCGATGGGCGAGGGCGAAGCGATGATGGTCGGCAGTTTTCCGTCCTTGCCCTTGAGCGTCGGGCTCTGTGGCGTACCGCCGCTCAACTGGATGATCGACGTCCCGGTGACCCCGGTCAGCGCCAGTTTGGCCTGGGTGTCTTCCTTGATCGGGGTATCGCCACCCAGGCGGATCCGCGCCAGCACCCGGCGCGGGTCCTTCGGGTCCAGGCGCAAGGTCACCACGTCACCGACCTTGATCCCGCTGTACTGCACCGAACTGCCCTTGGACAGGCCGCTGACCGCCTCGTTGAACACGACCTCGTAATCCTTGAACTCGGTGTCGACACTGGACTTGGCCAGCCACAGGCCGAAGAGCAGGGCGCCGGTCACCACGATCACGGTGAACAGGCCGATCAATACATGATGGGCTCGGGTTTCCATGTCAGACCTCGTTGAGCTGTTGAGCGGCATTCAGCGCCGCGCGGCCGCGAGGGCCATGGAAGTATTCGTGAATCCACGCGTCGTCAGTTTCCGAGACCACGTCAATGGCATCGGCCACCAGCACTTTTTTCTGCGCCAGCACCGCCACCCGGTCGGTGATGGTGTAGAGCGTATCGAGGTCGTGGGTCACCAGGAAAACGCTCAGGCCCAGGGCATCACGCAGGGTCAGGATCAGTTGATCGAAGGCCGCGGCACCAATCGGATCGAGACCGGCGGTGGGTTCGTCGAGAAACAGGATGTCCGGGTCCAGCGCCAAGGCCCGCGCCAGGGCCGCACGCTTGATCATGCCGCCGGACAGGGACGCGGGGTACTTGTCCGCCGCCGACAGCGGCAAGCCGGCCAGGGCCAGTTTCACCGCCGCCAGGTGCTCGGCATCGTCGCGGCTCAGGCCTGCATGTTCGATCAAGGGCAGGGCGACGTTCTCGGTCACGGTCAACGAGGAGAACAGGGCGCCTTTCTGGAACAGCACGCCGAAGCGCCGTTCGATCAGCGACCGCTCGTGCTCGGGCAGGGTCGGCAGGTTTTTGCCGAAGACTTTCACCACGCCTTCGCTGGGCTGGCGCAAACCGACAATGCTGCGCAGCAGCACCGATTTACCGCTGCCGGAACCGCCGACCACGGCAAGGATCTCGCCCTTGTACAGATCCAGATCGAGGTTCTCGTGCACGCTCTGGCTGCCGAAACGATTGCACAGACCACGGACTTCGATCACCGCCTCGGCGGGGGCTCGGGGTACTCGACTCACCAGCTCATCTCCATGAAAAACAGCGCGGCCACGGCGTCGAGCACGATCACCACGAAAATCGACTGCACCACGCTGGAGGTGGTGTGGGCGCCGACAGACTCGGCGCTGCCGCTGACCTTGAAGCCTTCCAGGCAGCCGATCGCAGCAATCAGGAAGGCGAAGATCGGTGCCTTGACGATCCCCACCAGAAAATGCTGAACGCCGATGTCCGATTGCAGCAGCGACAGGAACATCGCCGGCGAAATATCCAGCGATACTGCGCAGACGACGCCGCCGCCGATAATCCCCGAGACCATCGCCAGAAAGGTCAGCATCGGCAACGCGACCAGCAAGGCCAGGACCCGCGGCACCACCAGCAATTCCATCGGGTCGAGGCCCAGGGTACGGATGGCGTCGATTTCCTCGTTGGCCTTCATCGAGCCGATCTGCGCGGTGAACGCACTGGCGGTGCGCCCGGCCATCAGGATCGCGGTCAGCAGCACGCCGAATTCGCGCAGGAAGGCAAACGCCACCAGGTCCACCGTGAACACGCTGGCGCCGAACGTGGCCAGCACCGTCGCCCCGAGAAACGCCACCACGGCGCCGACCAGAAAGGTCAGCAGGGCAACGATGGGGGCGGCGTCGAGGCCGGTCTGTTCGATGTGCGCCACCATCGGCGTGATGCGCCAGCGCTTGGGACGAAACAGGCCACGGACGATGGTTTCCAGGATCAGGCCGACGAACCCCAGCAGTTGCAGGGTGTCCTGCCAGACCGTGTCGACCGCGCGACCAATACGGGTCAGCAATTGAATGCCGACGCTGATTTCCGGTTCCTTGATTGGCACGCAGAAATCCGTCAGCGACTGATAGACGGTTTGCAACAACGCGCGATCGGCGGAGGAGAGGGTGCAATCGGGATGTTGGGCGGATCGGCCCAGGCGCTCTGAACCCAGCAGCTCCACCAGCAGCGAGGCGCCGGCCGTATCAAGGGCGCCGAGACCGTTGAGATCGATGCGGGTGCTGTCGTCGTACTGGCCTTCGAGCTTTTCGCTCAGGTGCTTGAGGTCGGCGTAATGGGCGAGCGTCCAGTCTCCCGTCACCCGAATCTGCGGCGGGGAGTGCGAGGTGTCCAATTGGGCATTGCCGGCCACTGTGCTGCTGGTCATAAGCTCCGTGCTTTTTCGGCTGTTACGCAGAGCTACGTAATAACACGAACTGCCTTACTTTTCTTTGACCGGTGTGCTCTCAGCCACCTTGAAGCGCAATACACCGATCAATTGGCCGTCTTCGGTCAGCACCCGAACCTGCCATTTGCCTGCCGGGTTGCCCGGGAAATTCTGCTTATGGGTCCAGGCCCGGTAGCCTTCCTTGCGCCCGCCGTGGATATCGAGCGGGATGCGATCGACCTCTTTGCCGTTGAATTGCCAGACGTGATAGATGCGTTCATCCAGGCCGCGCGGCGCGTTGATCGCCGTGTAGGCATAGAGGCCGCCGCCGCGGATCTGCTCGGCGCTGACTTCGTCGAGGCTGGCGCCGGGGGTGCGATCCTGCATCTGCGTGCTGATGGCCACGTCGGTCATCCACAGGGTGGCCGGCGGCACCCACGAGCGCAGCACCCAACCGACACCGCCGATACCCAGGGTAATGCTCAGGATCGCCAGGGCGTTGCGCACGGTGCGGATCGGAAAGATCGACGCCAGGCTCGGAAACGACAACAGCACGGCGATGCCCAGTGCCCACTTGAAACTTTGCGCGGTGGTCAGGTGCATGATCACCGGCAGCGCGGTGAGCAGGGCGGCGAACAGGGTCAGGGTGTGCAGCGCCAGGAACGCCCAGCGCCGCGGCGCCAGCCACTTGTAGTAGAGCGGGTCGATGATGGAAATCAGCGCCGCGATGCCCAGCAACCCGGTGAAGAACAACTGGCCGCTGTTCCAGGTCGTGGTGATGAAAAAGAACGGCAGGACGAAGAACAGGCTCTCCTGGTGAATCATCTGCGTCGCATAACGCAGCAGGGGCTGGGGAATTTCCCGCTTGAAAATTCGGGTGAACAGCTTGGTCAGGCTGTTTTCCAGCATCAGCCAGACCCAGCTGATCAGCATGATGGTGGTGATCCAGCTCGCCAGGCCCTGCTGGCGATCCACCAGGATGAAGCTGCCGATCCCGGAGACAAAACCACCGAGCGCAATGACCCCGGGGTAGCGCTTCATCAATTCGAGGATGCGCTGGACGAAAAGGGTCAGGGTCGGCATTCGGCGGTTCACAGTAGTCGTAGGAAAAATCCCTGACAGGTTACCGCCTCATCAGCGAAAGTGCTTACTTTCTGCGATGAAAACGCCATGCCGCCAGGCTCAACAGCAACAACCCCGACAGCCCGGCAATCGCCCACATCAATTGGTCATAACTGACCAAGGGTTTTTCGATCCGCACATAGCCCGGTTGCAGGAGCAGTTCGCGCATGGCCTTGTTCGCCTCCGCCAGCGTGACCGCTTGCAACTCTTTTACCGGGTTGGCGAAACGGCCGTCTTCGTAGTCGCCCAGGGCACTCCAGTAGTAATCGGCCAGTGCGCTGTTACCTTGCACCGCCCAGGACTGGCGGGCGATGGCGGCCTGTTTGAGGCGATTGAAGGTCTCGGCGTTGAGACCGTCCTTGAGCAAACCGGCCTTCAATTCATCCAGCACCTCCAACGCTTCGGGCACGTCATCGCGTTCCAGGTCGGCATTCAGACTCATGAAGCCAACGCCGCCAAACACCTCGCGCTCGGCCCATGGGCCATAGGACAAACCGTGCGCCAGGCGCAGCTGGCGATAGAGCGCCCAGTCCAGGTAGTCCTTGAGCAGGTCGAAGGTTTCGTCGTGCTGATCGTCCAGCACCGGCTCCGGTACCAGCCAGTGCAGCTTGGCCCCGCCACCGACGAAACCATGGATCAGGCTGCGTTCATGGGCGGCACTGGCCTGGATCTGGGGCAGGGGTGGGTGCTCTGTCGGGGTGATAGGGGCAAGCTCGCCATAAGTGCGATCCAGATAGGCCGGCAGTAAACGGTCGAGGTCGCCGACCACGATCAGCGTCATGTTGTTGGGCGCGTACCAGTCCTTGCGCACGTTCTCCAGCTGTTCGCGGGTCAGGTGATCGACTTCCGCGCGCTCCGGGCATTTCAGGCCCAGTTCCACGGCCAGTTGATTGCTGGCGGTATGGCCCAGGTCCTGGCGATCCAGCCAGCGTTGAAGGTGCGTGTAGTGCCCGCCGTCTTCACGCTCGACCACTTGCTTGGCGGCGTTGATCGCGTCCTCGTCGAAATGGGTCTGGGTCAGCAGCGCCAGCAGCAAATCCAGGACTTTGCGCTGGTTTTTCGCCGGGGCTTCGATCACGAAGGTGGTGTCGGCGTTGCTGGTGAAAGCGTTCCACTCGCCACCCAACTCCTGCATGCGCTCCTCCAGGCCGCCTTCGCCGCTGGCGTCGATGCCGCTGAACAGCAAGTGTTCGAGCAGGTGCGGCAGTTCTTTCTCGGCACAGCCGAAATCATCCAGGCCGACCCCGACCACCAACCGGATCGCCACGTGCCCGCGCTCGGTGCCGGGCTTGAGCAACATCTGCAAACCGTTGCGCAGGGTGTAGCCCTCGACCTGGAAGCGATCCAGGGCGAACGAAGGGAGTGAACCAAGCAACAGACAGGCGAACAACAGACAACGCATAACGAGCTTCCCGGCAACCAATCGGAGATCCGTTTCGTCCTTCAATCCGCTATCGCGGGCAAGCCCGCTCCCACACTGAAGCGGGTTGATCCATCCACTGTGATCAACTCGAAACCTGTGGGAGCGGGCTTGCCCGCAATGACGGCCTAGAGGCTGAATCAATGTTACTGACTAATCACTTTGCCAGACGTTCAAGGCGAATGCGTGATGTCAGCCAAATCATCCACCGCCAGCGCTCCGGTGTCGGACGTTTCCAATACTACGTAAGCACTGCTGCAAAACAGCGAATTCAGACGCTTCATGTCGGCAATCAACTCCAGGTGCAGAGAGCTGGTCTCGATACTCTGCACGATCTTACGTTGCAAACGGCTGACATGCGCGTGGGCCAGGCGGCGTTCCTGTGCGCGAAAACGACGTTTCTCACGCAACAACTGGCGGGCACTTTCCTTGTCGGCGCTGAGAAAGACCGACAGGCCCAGGCGCAGGTTGGAAATCAACTGGCTGTGCAGCCCGGCCAACTCTTCCAGGCCCACCTCGGAAAACGACCGGCGCTGCGAGGTTTTCTGCTGCTGAACCTTGCGCAGCATGCGCTCGATCAGGTCGCTGGCGAGCTTGAGGTTGATCGCCAGTTCGATGATTTCCGCCCAGCGCCGGCTGTCCTGGTCACTGAGGTCTTCCCGGGGCATTTGCGCCAGATACAGCTTGATCGCGCTGTAGAGCGCCTCGACATCATCGGTCAGCCGACGCATTTCCTGGGTCACGGCGGTTTGCTTGCCGTGCAGCACATCGAGCATGGCCTCGAGCATGTTGTCGATCAGATCGCCCATGCGCAGGGTTTCCCGGGCGGCGTTGGCCAGCGCCAGGCTTGGCGTGACCAAGGCTGTCGGGTCCAGGTGCCGGGGCTTGGCCATGCCGTTGGTTTGCGGGCGCTCCGGTAGTATCCACGCGCAGAACCTGGCCATCGGCCCGACGCTGGGCAGCAGGATCAGGCAGCGCGCCGTGTTGTAGAGCAGGTGGAAGCCGATGACCATCTCCTGGGAGCTGTAGTCGAGGCTGTCGATCCAGTGCACCAGGGGGTCGAGCACCGGAATGATCAGCAACAGGCCGATCAGCTTGTACAACAGGCTGCCCAACGCCACCTGGCGACCGGCGGCGTTCTGCATGCTGGTGCTGAGGAACGCGAGAACGCCGCTGCCGATGTTGGCCCCGATCACCAGGCCGATGGCCACCGGCAGGCTAATCACGCTGGCGCCAGCCAGGGTCGCGGTCAGCAGGACCGCCGCCAGGCTGGAGTAGGAAATCATCGCGAACAATGCGCCGACCAGGGCGTCGAGCAGGATATCGCCGGTCAGCGAGGCGAAAATCACCTTCACCCCTTGGGCGTGAGTGATCGGTGCGGCCGCCTCGACGATCAGTTGCAGCGCCAGGATGATCAAGCCCAGGCCAATGCTGACACGGCCCATTTGCCCTAGCCGCGTCTGTTTGCGCGACAGGAAGAAAATCACCCCGACAAAAATCAGCAGTGGCGAGAGCCATGACAAGTCGAAAGTCAGCACCCGTGCCATCAAGGCCGTACCGACATCGGCCCCAAGCATGGTTGCCAGGGCAGGGGTCAGCGCCATCAGGCCCTGGCCGACAAACGAGGTGACGAGCATGGCCGTGGCGTTACTGCTCTGGACCATCGCGGTCACGACGATTCCCGAGATGAACGCCAGCCAGCGCTTGGACATGTTCTGGCCGATGACGTGGCGCAGGTTGGAGCCGTAAACCCGCAGGATGCCGGTTCGGACGATGTGCGTGCCCCAGATCAGCAAGGCCACGGCTGAGAGCAAATTGAGCAGGGTGAGCATGCAGGCCCCCTGTGGTGGTAGCGCCCCAAAGGGGCAAGTTAGCGGTGCCGCGCGACGTTCTACGTTCTAGGTTCTGTACTTAAGCTGTAGTTGGCTAACGGTCTGGGCGCCAGCATCGCATAGCTAAAGAAACGATTGAAACAAAACTGTCATGAAAAAGGATCAGCGAAAACCAATGTGGGAGCGAGCTTGCTCGCGAAAGCGGTGTATCAGGCAACAATGATGTCGACTGACACTCCGTCTTCGCGAGCAAGCCCGCTCCCACAGGTGTTGCGCAGCTACAGGGTTCGGGTTACTGCCCCGGAATGTCCTTGCGCAGTTTCACCGGGTCCTGCTGCTTCTTCTTTTTCGCAATCGCGGTGCGCATCTTGATGTTGATCGCTTCCACGGCCAGCGAGAACGCCATGGCGAAGTAGACGTATCCTTTTGGCACGTGCACGTCCAGGGATTCGGCAATCAGCACCATACCGACGATCAACAGGAACGACAGCGCCAGCATCTTCAGCGAAGGGTGCTTGTCGATGAACGCGCTGATAGTGCCCGAAGCCAGCATCATCACCAGCACCGCCACGACGATTGCCGCAATCATGACCGGTACGTGGGAGACCATGCCGACGGCGGTGATCACCGAGTCCAGGGAGAACACGATGTCGATGATCGCGATCTGGATGATGGTGTAGAGGAAGTTGCCGCCCTTGAGGTTTGGCTCGTCGTCGGTTTCGTCCTCACCTTCCAGCGCGTGGTACATCTCTTGCGAGCTCTTCCACAGCAGGAACAGGCCACCGAAGAACAGGATCAGGTCACGCCCGGAGATACCCTGGCCGAACACTTCGAACAGGTCGGCGGTAAGGCGCATGACCCAGGTGATCGACAGCAGCAACAGAATCCGCGTGACCATGGCCAGCGCCAGGCCGAAAATCCGGGTGCGCTGTTGCATGTGCTTGGGCATGCGGCTGACCAGGATCGAAATCATGATGATGTTATCGATACCCAGGACGATTTCCAGGGCGGTCAGGGTAAAGAAGGCAACCCAGATTTCAGGGTTGGTCAGCCATTCCATGTGTATTCCTTTGAGCGATTGTTAAACCAAAAAGGGCCCCGACTTCAAACCGCGAAGCCTGGACCCGAAATGGTGAGTCTTGGGCTTATAGAGTGCTGAACAGCGGAAAAATCCCCATCAGCAATGCAGCAACCAGTATGCACATGCAAACAAGCACTGCCCATTTCAGGGTGAAACGCTGGTGATCACCAAAATCGATGCCGGCCAGGGCCACCAACAGATAAGTCGATGGTACCAGCGGGCTCAACAGGTGGACGGGCTGACCGACGATCGAGGCACGTGCCATTTCCACCGCAGTAATACCGTAATGGCTGGCGGCTTCGGCCAGTACCGGCAAAACACCGTAATAAAAAGCATCATTGGACATGAAGAAGGTGAACGGCATGCTCACCAACGCCGTGATTACCGCCAGGTACGGGCCGAGGAAGTCCGGAATCACCGCCAGCAGGCTCTTCGACATGGCATCGACCATGCCGGTGCCCGACAGGATACCGGTGAAGATACCCGCGGCAAAGATTAGCCCGACCACCGCCAACACGCTACCGGCGTGGGCCGCGACGCGATCTTTTTGCTGTTGCAGGCAAGGGTAGTTGACGATCATGGCAATACTGAACGCCACCATGAACAGCACCGGCAGCGGCAACAGGCCGGCGATCAGGGTGCACATCAGGGCCAGGGTCAGGGCGCCGTTGAACCAGATCAGATTTGGACGACGGGCATCCGGGAATTGCGAAACGGTGATTTCGCTGTGGTCGATCTCGTCGCCCACCAGGTGCAATTCCCCCAAACGCGCACGCTCACGCTTGCCGTAGAAGTAGGCAATGGCGAGGATGGCCAGGACACCGGCGGCCATCGCTGGAACCATCGGTACGAAGATGGCCGACGGGTCCACGTGCAGCGCACTGGCGGCACGGGCGGTCGGGCCTCCCCAGGGGGTCATGTTCATCACGCCACCGGCGAGGATGATCAAGCCGGCCATGATCCGCGGGCTCATGCCGATGCGGCTGTAGAGCGGCAGCATGGCGGCCACGCAGATCATGTAGGTGGTCGCCCCGTCACCGTCGAGGGAAACGACCAGCGCCAGTACCGCGGTACCGACCGACACTTTCAACGGGTCGCCCTTGACCATCTTGAGGATCTTGCGCACGGCAGGGTCGAACAGGCCGGAGTCGATCATCAGGGCGAAATACAGGATCGCGAACATCAGCATCACGCCGGTAGGCGCGAGCTTGGTAATGCCTTCGAGCATCATCGGGCCGATTTTCGGGCCGAAACCGCCGAACAGGGCGAAAACGATCGGGATGATGATCAGGGCGATCAACGCGGACAGGCGCTTGGTCATGATCAGGAACATGAACGTGATGACCATGGCGAAGCCAAGGAAAGTCAGCATGGGAATACTCCAGGCGTAGCGCGGCTAGGGAATGGGCGGATCCGGCGGGATCAGCGCAGAACGGGAAGCACGAGGCGTACGGGCGGAGTTGCAGCAAAGCGGCGGATAGAAGAGGACATCAGGGTCACCATTGTTGTTGTTAAATGGGCCGGGCGAACAATCGAACATTCGCTATAGCCAACCGGTCTGTTGCCGGCAGTGAGGGCGATCCTAATCGGGGAAGCTTTCAGCCAGCTTTCGCCGATGAAAGCATTGACCGGATGTGCAACCGGTCGTCGGACGGGATTCTGGCACATCGATATGGACTCGGGAGGAAAACAAGATGAAGGTCTGTCATACCGGCGGCTGCCACTGCGGGCAACTGCGCTATCAATTCAGCGGGCCATTGCACGATATCGCCCATTGCCATTGCTCGATTTGCCGACGAGTCAGCGGCGGGATCGTGACTACGTGGATCACCGTCCCGGCGGCTGCCTTTCAATGGCTGGCCGGGACACCCGCGCGGTACGTCTCTTCGCCCACCTGCGCGCGCTATTTCTGCGGCCACTGCGGGGCGCAACTGGCCTTGGTGACCCACCTGAGCCCGGACAGCATCGACGTGACCATCGCCACCCTCGACCACCCGGAACAGGCCCCGGCCGAACGGCACATCTGGACTGACAGCCGCCTGCCGTGGCTGCGCCTGGACGAGCATTTGCCGGGCGAAGCCGAAGAAACGCTCTGATCAAAAAATAGTCAGGTCCAGCGGCCGGACCGCGCCCATCCAGATCGCGTGATCGCGGTGATCCAGCAAGTCGTTGCCGGTGTCCGGGTGCAGGAACACCACCAGCCCCTTGCGGTTGAGCGCCAGCCAAGGCAGCACATCGCCAATCAGCTCGGGGCCGAACGCCAACTGGCAGCTCCAGTCCGGGTGCGGGCCGACGGGGCGCTCATGAACGCGGCCCATCTTCAACGGGAACAACTGCGCGGCTTGCTCACATAGGGCCCGCGCCTGGTCGATGGTGCTGGCGTCGAAATACACATGGGCGTGATAGCCCTTGATCCGTTGCATCTGAATCCCTCTATATCGAGTCGAACCCTCACCGTTTCCAGCAGGTCACACGCCATATACCCCGGAATCAACGGAGCTCAGCCATGAAAAATGCCGAAACCCCAGTAGTGAAAGTGGTGCTTTATGGTGCCATGAGTAGCCTGGGCAGTGCGCTGATGGCTGAAATGCTGCGGCGCCAGCATGAAGTGATCGCCATTCTCGATGACCTGACGGCGCTGGCGCCGCGTCCGGGTTTGCGCACCAAGTCGGGTGACCTGTTCGATGCCGAGCGCGTGAAGCAAAGTGTGGCTGGCAGTTCGGCGGTCGTCTGTTTATTAGACGCACCGGGGCTGCCATTCAACAGTGAGCACGTGGAAAAAACCATAGTGCCCGGCCCGGTCGAGCAGGTGCTGGCGGTGGATGCGCTGATCGATAGCATGCAGGCGGCGGGCATTGCGCGGTTGTTTCTGGTGGGTGATTTCGAGATTCTGGACGATCCGGAGTTCGAGGACGGGTTGCAGCTCCACGCCGCCGAAGAAATCCGCGAAGCACTGCAAAGCAGTGCCTTGCACTGGACGCTGGTGAACGCCCCGCGCGGGGTGCCGGGGTTGACTATCGAGCATTTCAGCCAGGTCAGCAGCAGCCTTGAGCCGGGGCTGGCGGAGCCGCTCGCACGCCTGGCCCGCACGGCGGTAGGGATCGCCGATGAGTTGCAGCTAAACCTGCATATCGGCGAGCACGTCAATTTCATCGCGACCGACAGCTAAACGGCAATGGAGGGCAGCGCCACGCCATTCAAGGATTGCGCACTGCTGGCCTGCTCAGCCATCAACCAATCGACAAACTGCTTAATCAACGCCCCACGCCGTTTGCGCTGTGGCAACACCACGTAGTAACCCAACCTGGAAATCACCGTTTCGGCAATCGGCCGGCACAACAAACCTTGGGCCAGCAAGTTATCCACAAGGTGCCGCCAGCCAATGGCCACGCCCTGACCGCCAATGGCGGCCTGAATCAGCAAGGTGTAATTGTCGAAACGCAATTGGCCGGGAGCCGGGGGCGAGGTGATTCCCAACTCGCGAAAGACACCGCTCCAGTCGAACCAGTGACTGCTGTTCTCGCCCCGCAGGTGCAGGAGTGGAAACTCCAGCAACGATTGGGCGGGCAAGGGCAGGGCACGATCAATCAACAACTGCGGGCTGCACACCGGGAATACCTCCTCGCTGAACAGCCAATGGCTCTCGCCCTGCTTGAAGCGGCCATCACCGAAAAGAACCGCCACGTCGATGTCGCTGCGCAGCATGTTATGGCTGCGTTCACTGGTCACCAGGCTGACGTCGACCTGTGGATTGGCCGCATGAAAGCGGTGTAACCGGGGCATCAGCCAGTAGGCGGCGAAGGCGAAATCGGTGGCGACCTGCAACACTTCATGCTGATGCTGGGCGCTGATCGCCGCCAATCCCGCGGCAATATTCTGCAAACCCAGCTGAACCTGCTCGAACAGGATGGTCCCGGCCTCAGTCAGTTCGATGCCGCGATAAATGCGGTCGAACAATCGTGTCGCCAGTTGCTCTTCCAGGCGCTTGATCTGTTGGCTGATCGCCGGCTGCGTGGTGCCCAGCTCGACCGCCGCCGCCGTGAAGCTGCGCTGACGGGACGCCGATTCAAAAGCGCGGAGCAAATCCAGAGAAAGGTCACCAAGTGCGTCATACATAAGCTGTGCTTATCCTAGTCATTGCCGGCCATGGGCTTTACCGCAAAGTGTGCGGGTTACATCCTCGATCCCAGCACTCTCGCATAAACATCCACTATGGAATGCCGCGAACACATGAAGCGCAAGAACATTCTTTTCATCATGGCCGATCAAATGGCCGCGCCAATGTTGCCCATCTACGGCCCATCGCCCATCAAGCTGCCCAATCTGAGCCGCCTCGCCGCCGGCGGGGTGGTGTTCGACAGCGCTTACTGCAATAGCCCGCTGTGCGCGCCCTCGCGCTTTACCCTGGTCAGCGGTCAGATGCCGAGCAAGATCGGCGCCTATGACAACGCAGCGGATTTTCCTGCCGATGTGCCGACCTATGCCCACTACCTGCGCCGCCTCGGCTACCGCACCGCGCTGTCGGGCAAGATGCATTTCTGTGGCCCGGACCAGTTGCACGGTTATGAAGAACGTCTGACCAGCGATATCTACCCGGCCGACTATGGCTGGGCGGTGAACTGGGATGAACCGGACGTGCGTCCAACCTGGTACCACAACATGTCGTCGGTACTGCAGGCAGGCCCCTGCGTGCGCACCAATCAACTGGATTTCGACGAAGAAGTGGTGTTCAAGGCCCAGCAGTACCTGTTCGACCACATCCGCGAGGATGGCGACCAGCCGTTTTGCCTGACTGTCTCGATGACTCACCCCCACGACCCGTACACCATTCCCAAGGCGTTCTGGGACCTGTACGACGACGCCGACATCCCGTTGCCTGTTACACCGGACCAAGCCGGACTCGATCCGCACGCACAGCGCTTGCTCAAGGTCTATGACTTGTGGGACAAGCCATTGCCTGTGGATAAAATTCGCGACGCGCGCCGTGCCTATTTCGGTGCCTGCAGCTATATCGACAGCAACGTCGGCAAACTCCTGCAAACGCTCGAGGATACCGGGTTGATCGATGACACCATCATCGTATTCTCCGGCGACCACGGCGACATGCTCGGCGAACGTGGCCTCTGGTACAAAATGCACTGGTACGAAATGGCCGCTCGTGTGCCGCTATTGATAAGTGCCCCCGGGCAGTTCGACGCAGGCCGGGTCAGCGCGTCGGTCTCCACCGCCGACCTGTTGCCGACTTTTGTCGAACTGGCTGGCGGCGCCCTCGAACCGGGCTTGCCGCTCGATGGCCGTTCGCTGGTGCCGCACCTGCAAGGGCAGGGCGGTCACGACGAAGTATTCGGTGAATACATGGCCGAAGGCACCGTCGGCCCGCTGATGATGATTCGCCGTGGCGCCTACAAATTCATCTACAGCGAAGACGACCCTTGCCTACTCTTCGATGTGAACAATGACCCGCGGGAGCTGGAAGAACTCAGCCAGTCGCCGCCATATCGCCAGCTGTTCGACGATTTTCTCGCCGAAGCACGGGCTAAATGGGACATTCCGGCGATCCACCAACAGGTGCTCGCGAGCCAGCGGCGTCGGCGTTTCGTCGCCGATGCCCTGACCATCGGCAAGCTGAAGAGCTGGGATCACCAGCCGCTGGTGGATGCCAGTCAGCAGTACATGCGCAACCACATCGACCTCGACGATCTGGAGCGTAAAGCACGTTATCCACAACCCTGCCAAAACCAATAATCTCAAGGGGAAGTCCATGCAAAGGTTATCCACAGTACTGACGGTCGGGCTCCTGGCTCTGGGCAGTGCCTCGGTGTATGCCGATCAGAGTTGCGAGACGGTGAAGATGGCCGATCCGGGCTGGAGCGACATCGCCGCGACCAATGCCATCACCGGGTTTCTGCTGGACGGCATGGGCTACAAGGCCAAGGTCGACACCCTAGCTGTGCCGATCACCTTTGGCGGGCTCAAGGATGGCCAGGTGGATGTTTTCCTTGGTAACTGGATGCCGGCGCAGCAGGGCTTCTACGACAAGTTCGTCGCCACCGGTGACGTCACGCAACTGGCGAAGAACCTCGATGGCACCGAGTTCACCCTCGCTGTACCGGATTACGTCTGGGACGCGGGTGTGCATAACTTTGCCGACCTGAACAAGTACGCCGACAAGTTCGACCACAAGATCTATGGCATCGGCTCTGGCGCACCGGCCAACATCTCACTGCAAGAGATCATCAAGAAAAATGATTTCGACATGGGTCAATGGAAACTGGTGGAATCCAGCGAGCAGGCCATGCTGGCGGAAGTGTCCCGGGCGGTGAAGAAGCAGAAGTTCGTGACCTTCCTCGGCTGGACGCCGCACCCGATGAACGTACAACTGAAAATGCATTACCTGAAGGGTGGCGAGAAATACTTCGGTGATACCGGAAGCGTCCATACGCTGACCCGCAAAGGTTATGCACAAGCCTGCCCGAACGTCGGCAAGCTGCTCACCAACCTGAGCTTCACCCAGGAAATGGAGAACAGCATCATGGCCGAGGTGGTGAACAAAAAAGTCAGCAACGCGGATGCGGCCAAGGCGTGGATAAAGGCCAATCCCGCCGTGCTGGACAAGTGGCTCGATGGGGTGAAGACCGTGGATGGCAAGGATGCGTTGCCTGCTGTAAAAGCCAGGCTTTGAACCCTGTAGGAGCGAGCTTGCTCGCGAAAAACCTGAGGACAACGCGGGGCTCTGGACAACCTGCGTTATCGTTAACCTCCATCGCGAGCAAGCTCGCTCCTACAGTGTCTGGTGCTGATACCCTTATGCAAAACCCAACCCGAGAGGACCCATGGCCCTTCCCAGCCGCCATTCACTCTTCCCATTCCTATCATGGTTACCCCGGCAAACCCGCGCCAGCGTCGGTCGTGACCTGGTCGTCGGCCTTAGTGGCGCAATTCTCGCGTTACCGCAATCCATCGCCTACGCACTGATTGCCGGCCTTCCACCGGAGTACGGCTTGTATGCGGCGATTATCCCGGTGTTGATCGCTTGCCTCTGGGGCTCGTCTTGGCATTTGATCTGCGGTCCTACGGCGGCCATCTCCATCGTCCTGTACGCCAGCGTCAGTCCCCTGGCCGTTCCGGCGACCCAGGACTACGTTACCCTGATCCTGTTGCTGACCTTCCTGGCCGGGATTTTCCAGTGGCTGCTGGGATTGCTGCGCTTTGGTGCGCTGGTCAATTTCGTCTCGCATTCGGTGGTGCTTGGCTTCACCCTCGGCGCGGCGGTGGTGATTGCCGTCGGCCAGTTGCCCAACCTGCTGGGTCTGGACCTGCCCAGCCAGGCCACCGCCCTGGACAGCTTCATCACCTTGTTCAGACACCTGGGGGAAGTGGATAAACCCTCGCTCATGCTCGGATTGGCCACCGTCGTGGTAGGCGTGATCCTCAAGCTGTGCCTGCCGCGCTGGCCGACCCTGTTGATAACCCTGGTACTGGCTGCCGTGCTGGTCTGGCTCTGGCCATCGATGTTCGGTCATGTGCAGTTGGTCAGCGCCTTCACCGGCCAGTTGCCGCCTTTGAGTTCGCTGCCACTGGACCTCGACCTGATCCTGCGCCTGCTGCCCAGCGCCGTGGCGGTCGGCATGCTGGGGCTGGTCACCAGTTTGTCGATTGCCCGCTCGATATCGGCACGTTCGCAGCAACTACTCGACGCCAACCAGGAAGTTCGCGCCCAAGGCCTTTCGAACGTCGTCGGTGCGTTTTTTTCCGGGTCGCTCTCGGCCGGCTCGTTCACCCGTTCGGGCCTGAGCTACGAAGCGGGAGCCTGTTCGCCATTGGCGGGGATCTTTTCAGCCTTGTGGGTGGCGCTGTTTGCGATTTTTGGCGCGAGCCTGATCGCCCACATTCCCATTCCGGCCATGGCCGGCAGCATTTTACTGATCGCCTGGGGCCTGGTGGACCATCGGGGTATTCGTGCGTTGCTGCGGGTCAGCCGCGCCGAGTTCGTGGTGATGGGCCTGACGTGTATCGCCACGCTGCTGCTGGAACTGCAGACGGCGATCTATGCCGGGGTGTTGGCGTCGCTGTTCTTTTACCTCAAACGCACCTCGCAACCACGGGTGCAGCATTTACGCGACGGCGATGAAGACATTCTGCGGGTCGGCGGCTCGATCTTTTTCGGCGCCAGCCATTACCTGCAAGTACGCCTGCAACGCATGCACGGGGCACGCGTGGTGATCGAGGCGCAGCAGATCAACTTCATCGACTATTCAGGGGTGGAGATGCTGCACCAGGAAGCGCGGCGGCTATTGCGCCAGGACCGCAGCCTGACCCTGCGCCGGGCCCGGCCGCAGGTGGTGGAGGAGCTGAGAAAGCTGGAAGGGGCAGAAAAATGCCCGATCCGCTTTGAGGATTGAAACCCTTGTAGGAGCTGGCTTGCCAGCGAAGGCGTCCTTGAGTACGCCAAAAGCTTCGCGGGCAAGCCCGCTCCTACAGGGATTGTGTCAATTGCCGACGAAGCTCCGCCAACACCGGCGCCGTATCCGGGCGCACTCCACGCCACAGGAAGAACGCCTCCGCCGCCTGCTCGGCCAACATCCCCAGCCCATCCATCGACACTGCCGCGCCGTGTTCGCTGGCCCAGCGGCAGAACGAAGTCGGCTCCTTGCCGTACATCATGTCGTAGCACAGCGTCTTGCCCGGCTCGATCAGGCTTGGCGCAATCGGCGGCACATCGCCCGTCAGGCTCGCGGACGTCGCATTGATGATCAGGTCCACCGACTCCTGCAGCCAGTCATAACCACTGGCCGCTACCGGGCCCAGATCGCAGAACAGTTCCGCCAGCAACTCGGCCTTGTCCACCGTACGGTTGGCGATGATCACCGAAGCCGGCTGCTCGGCCAGCAACGGCTCCAGCGCACCGCGCACAGCGCCACCGGCCCCCAGCAGCAGGATGCGTTTGCCCTTGAGGCTGAACCCGGCGTTGACCGTCAAATCCCGCACCAGCCCGGCGCCATCGGTGTTGTCGCCCAACAAGGTGCCGTCGTCCAGCTTGCTCAGGGTGTTCACGGCACCGGCCCGTTGCGCCCGAGCCGTCAGGCTGTCCGCGAGGCGAAAGGCGTCTTCCTTGAACGGCACCGTCACATTCGCGCCACGACCTTCGAGGAAAAACGCCCGGGCACAGCCGGAAAAATCATCGAGGGGCGCCAGCGAAGTGCTGTAGTCGAGTTTTTGCCCGGTCTGCGCGGCGAACAGGCGATGAATCAGCGGCGATTTGCTGTGGCCAATCGGGTTACCGAAAACGACATAACGGTCCATCAACATTCCTCTTCAGGCCTGGGCCAACCAATCGCGGTCTTGCAGGAAGTACTCGGTCAGGCGCGCTTCTTCGCTACCCGGCTCGGCTTTCCAGTCATAACCCCAGCGTACCTGCGGTGGCAGCGACATGAGGATCGACTCGGTGCGGCCACCCGATTGCAGGCCGAACAGGGTGCCACGGTCGTAGACCAGGTTGAACTCGACGTAGCGCCCACGGCGGAACTCCTGGAACTCCCGCTGTTTGGCGGTGTAGGCAGCGTTCTTGCGGCGCTGCACGATCGGCAGGTACGCGTCGATGTAGGCGTCACCGATGGCCCGCATGAACGCGAAGCTGGTGTCGAAGTCCCACTCGTTCAGGTCATCGAAAAACAGGCCGCCGATGCCCCGGGGCTCGTGGCGATGCTTGATGTGGAAATAACTGTCGCACCAGGCCTTGTAACGCGAGTAGACGTCCGCACCGAACGGCGCACAGGCCTGCTCGGCGACGCGGTGCCAGTGCACGCAGTCTTCTTCATTGCCGTAGTACGGCGTCAGGTCGAAGCCGCCGCCAAACCACCAGACCGCCTCTTCACCTTCTTTCTCGGCGATGAAAAACCGCACGTTGGCGTGGGAAGTCGGTACATGCGGGTTGTGCGGGTGGATCACGAGCGACACGCCGAGGGCCTCGAAGCCACGCCCGGCCAGTTCCGGCCGATGGGCGCTGGCCGACGGCGGCAAACCGCTGCCGAAGACGTGGGAAAAGTTGACGCCGCCCTTTTCGATCACCGTGCCATTTTCGACCACTCGTGTGCGTCCGCCACCGCCGGCAGGCCGGGTCCAGGCATCTTCGACGAAGCGCGTGCCGCCGTCTTCGGCCTCCAGGGCAGCGCAAATACGGTCTTGCAGATCGAGCAGGTAGGCTTTTACGGCCTCGGTGCGGGTAGTCATGGCATCACCTTGGATCGGGCAAAGCTACGCGGCGCTCCAGCGGAGCTGAGCCTGCGCAAATGGGCGCGTAGCATAACACCGCCAATGCGCTCGTCGCAGTTGACGAAGATCACGCTTCGGAGCCAGATAGCGCACTTGGTACAACGATCTCAGGAGAGTGCAGATGGCAAAGCGTATCCAGTTCCGTGCCCACGGTGGCCCCGAAGTACTTGAGTATGTGGACTACCAACCTGCCGAGCCCGGCCCGCAGCAGGTCCGCGTGAGCAACAAGGCCATCGGCCTGAACTTCATCGACACTTATTACCGCAGCGGCCTCTATCCGCCACCGGCCCTGCCATCGGGTCTCGGCTCGGAAGGCGCGGGCGTGGTCGAGGCGGTTGGCAGCGAAGTGACCCGGTTCAAGGTCGGCGATCGCGTGGCTTACGGCAGCGGCCCGTTGGGCGCCTACAGCGAGGTTCACGTGTTGCCCGAGGCCAACCTGGTGCGCCTGCCGGACGCCATCAGTTTCGAGCAGGCCGCCGGTGTGATGCTCAAGGGCCTGACCGTGCAGTACCTGCTGCGCCAGACCTACGAACTCAAGGGTGGCGAAACCATCCTGTTCCACGCCGCTGCCGGTGGCGTCGGCTCCCTTGCCTGCCAATGGGCCAAGGCCCTGGGCGTGAAGTTGATCGGTACGGTGAGTTCGGCAGAGAAAGCCGCGCTGGCCAAGGGCAATGGTGCCTGGGCGACCATCGACTACAGCCATGAAAACGTCGCGCAACGCGTACTGGAATTGACTGACGGCAAAAAGGTCCCGGTGGTGTACGACGGCGTCGGCAAGGACACCTGGCTGACCTCGCTCGACAGCGCAGCGCCTCGTGGGCTGGTGGTGAGCTTCGGTAATGCGTCCGGGGCGGTGGACGGGGTGAATCTGGGGATCCTGGCGGGCAAAGGCTCGTTGTACGTCACCCGGCCGACACTGGCGACCTACGCCAACAATGCCGAGAACCTGCAGCGCATGGCCGATGAGCTGTTCGAGATGATCATCAGCGGCAAGCTGACAGTGGACATCAGCCAGCGTTATGCATTGGCGGACGCAGCGAAGGCGCAGACCGAGTTGTCGGCGCGGCGTACGACCGGGTCGGTTGTTTTGTTGCCTTGACTGACGCCATCGCCAGCAGGGCCAGCTCCCACATTGGATCTGTGTGGGAGCTAGCCCTGCTGGCGATGGGCGCACCTCGGTCTCAATCCGGGCGCACCACATGCCCGGTCGCCAGATCCCGGATAACACTCGGATTCTTGCGCCCCCCCAGGTTCCCGCCCAACACCAGGTCAACCTGCCCCCGGAAGTACTGCTCGACGCGAATCCGCGTGCGCGCCGCCGGCCGGCCCTGTGGGTTGGCGGACGTCGACACCAGCGGCCCGACCAACGCGCACAAATCCCGCACCTGAGGGTGATCGCTGACCCGCAACGCCACCGTTTCATGCACACCGGTGATCCATTCCGGCAACATGTTCTGATGCGGCACCAGCCAGGTGTTCGGCCCCGGCCAGGTACTGGCCATGCGGTCCATCCATAGCTCGGGGAAGTCTTCAAAAAGGAAGTCGAACTGGCGGATATTGTCGGCGACCAGGATCAGGCCCTTCTCCACGGACCGCCCCTTGATCAGCAGCAAACGATCCACTGCCTCTTCATCCCACGGGTCGCAACCCAGCCCCCAGACTGCTTCGGTTGGGTAGGCAATCACCGCCCCTGCGCGAATTGCTCGTGCGGCTTGCTGCACACGCCAACTGTTGACCATGAAAAACTCTCCAGAATAAGGCTCTGCGCAGTTTACCGTTCTTCGTTGTAAAACCTAGCTTACCCGCGCAAACCAGCGCCCGTTTTCACAGACAGCGCGGCCGTCCATTTCCAGTTCCGTCAACGTCGCCAGGACCTTGGGCAAAGTCCAGCCACTGGCATCGGCCAGCGCTTCACTGGTGTGGGGGGCGGCGTGGAGCAGCGTCAGCAGCGGATGGCTCGTTGCCGCCGCCGGTGTTTCCATTGAAAACGGCAGCTGCTGCCAGCCACGCAAGGCCTCGAGGATATGCTCGATGGTTTCCACCAGCACGGCGCCGTCGCGGATCAGCTGATGGCAACCGCGAGCGCCGGGATGATGAATCGACCCTGGAATCGCAAAAACTTCGCGCCCTTGCTCCGCCGCCAGCCGGGCCGTGATTAATGAACCACTGGCAACACTGGCTTCAACCACCAGCACGCCCAGGGACAATCCGCTGATGATCCGGTTGCGTCGGGGGAAGTTGCTGGCGCTGGGAGCGGCGTCCAGCGGAAACTCCGAAAGCACCGCGCTGCCCGACGCGATCATGGCGTCCGCCAGGCGCCGATTGCGCTGTGGATAAAAATTTTCAAGACCCGTGCCAAGTACCCCGACCGTTCGCCCGCCAACGTCCAGTGCCGCCTGATGCGCCGCAGCATCGATCCCCAGAGCCAGGCCGCTGGTGATGACGAATCCGGCACCGGCCAGGCTGCGGGAAAACGCGGCGGCGGTGTCCATGCCTGGCCGTGAAGCACGCCGGCTGCCGACCATCGCCAGTTGCGGTTTTTCCAGGATCTGCGGATCGCCCGCGACGAACAGCAGCGGTGGCGCATCGCTGATTTGCGCCAGCAGCGCCGGGTACTCAGGCTGGTCCCACATCAGCAAATGCTGGCCCTGACGCTCTAGCCAGGCCAATGCATGGCTGGCGCCGTCACGAATTTCCGGGGCGCGCCGGGCCTCGCAACACACCAACGGCAAGCCCAGTGCTCGCCACGCACTGGCCGGTGCACTGATGGCTTTGGACGCCGAACCAAAGGCTTCCAGCAATTTCCTGAAACGTGCCGGGCCAAGTTCGGGCAGACGGTGCAGGCGTAAACGGGCTTCCAGTTCCGCAGGGGAAACCGGTGTAACAGCGGGTATCGACATGGATCATCCTTGATCGTTATGAGCCCCCGTCGAAACGGGAATAAGCTGTGGATAACTCTGTTGGTAACTTGTGAAGCGAGCTAAGGATTTTGCACCTTGTCCAGCACTGCCAAGGAACGTGACGCATTGAGCACCAGCCCATAACTGAGCTTGTCGTAGGTGCGGAAAACCATCAGCAGGCCGGCGCGCTCATCCGGAATTTTCAGTGGCTGGCCGGTGATCCGGTCGCGCACGGTTTCGCCGGTTTTCATCACCGCCAACACATTCCCTTCGGCCAGGCCGTCGCGTTGCCCCTTGTTCAGGGTGACCACGTCCAGCGCACCGATCTGCGTGACCCCACGTGGCACATCGATGATCAGGCCATTGACCTGGGTCTCGGGAGCGCTGGGCATGAAGGTCGAATTGATCGAGCGTTCTTCGCCGCTGAACAGGCGGTCGCCGAGACGCACCTCCTGGGTCGTGCGTTGCAGCGCCAGCGTCGCGACATCGCCTTCGGTAGCGACGATCTCGCCACCGCCAATGTCATCGGCGTTGATACCGAGGAACTCCTGGGTCTGCGGATCGGTGTAGACCTTGCCCTGGCGGAAGATGCCGTATACCGATTGAGCCGGGTCGAAGTGGCCGCGGGCGAAGATACGGTCGCCGGTGCCGCTGAGTACGCGCTCGGCATCACCGGCAACGATATAGGGCGCCTGGTCGAATTCCTCGGCCTTGTCGACGATGCGGTTGCTCAGCAAAAAGCTGTTGATCGATTTCAGCGGGATGCTCGGGATGGCATCGGCCACCGGGCGGCTGCGCACCCGAGGTGAAAGCTTGATGGTGCCCCGCGAGGCGCCGCGATTGAGGGTCAGTCGCGGCTGACCGTTGACGTAGACGAGCGATAGCGTGTCACCGGGGTAGATGAGATTTGGATTTTCAATCTGTGGATTGGCCTGCCAGAGTTGCGGCCACTGCCACGGTTCACGGAGATATTTTCCCGATATGTCCCAGAGTGTGTCGCCCGTTGCCACGGTGTACTGCTGTGCAAAACCCTCCCTGAGTTGCACTTGCCCGTGCGCAAAACCGGCCGAGGCCAGGAGCAGCAGGGCGAGTAGTGATTTCCTCATGCGATGAATCCCTTTATTATGTGCATTCGCGTGAAACGCAGAGCCCTCGGTGGCTCGCTCCCGGCTTGCTGATGAAAAGAAGGGAGCTACGTTTTACACCGGTAGCCTGCATCTTCGGAGCGGCCAGGCCATCGATCCGACCTTACTTCACACGTGCAGTAATCAAAGCTTATGGCCATTTTAAACATCCTCGAATTCCCTGACCCGCGCCTGCGTACGATCGCCAAGACAGTGACCGTAGTGGACGACGAAGTGCGTCAGCTGGTCGATGATATGTTTGAAACAATGTATGAAGCGCCAGGCATCGGCCTCGCCGCGACCCAGGTCAACGTGCACAAACGTATCGTCGTGATGGACCTCTCCGAAGACCGCAGCGAACCACGGGTGTTCATCAACCCCGAGTTCGAGTCCCTGACCGACGAGATGGAGCAATACCAGGAAGGCTGCCTCTCGGTACCGGGCTTCTACGAAAACGTCGATCGCCCGCAAAAGGTCAAGGTCAAGGCCCTGGACCGCGACGGCCAGCCTTACGAACTGATCGCCGAAGGCCTGCTCGCCGTTTGCATCCAGCACGAATGCGACCACCTGAACGGCAAATTGTTCGTCGACTACCTGTCCACGCTCAAACGCGACCGCATCAAGAAGAAACTGGAAAAGCTTCACCGCCAGAACGCTTGATGCCCTCTTCAAAGGCTTGCCGCGGCAAGCCTTTTTCTTTTCAAGATGCTTTGTAATCGAGAGCTTTCATGACTGAGCCACTGCGCATTGTCTTTGCCGGCACCCCGGAATTCGCCGCCGAACACCTCAAGGCCCTGCTCGACAGTCCTTACGAGATCGTTGCGGTCTACACCCAACCGGATCGTCCGGCGGGCCGCGGGCAAAAGCTGATGCCGAGCCCGGTCAAGCAACTGGCCCTGGAGAACAATATTGCGGTGTTGCAACCGCCGACCTTGCGCAACGCAGACGCCCAGGCTGAATTGGCCGCGCTGAAGCCGGACCTGATGGTGGTGGTTGCCTACGGCCTGATCCTGCCGCAGGTGGTGCTGGATATTCCGCGCCTGGGTTGCATCAACAGCCACGCATCCTTGCTGCCGCGCTGGCGCGGTGCGGCGCCGATCCAGCGCGCCGTCGAAGCCGGTGACAGCGAAAGCGGCGTGACGGTGATGCGCATGGAAGCCGGCCTCGACACCGGGCCGATGCTGCTCAAGGTCATCACACCGATCAGCGCCCAGGACACCGGTGGCAGCCTGCACGACCGTCTGGCCGAAATGGGTCCGCCTGCCGTGGTCCAGGCAATTGCCGGCCTCGCCGCCGGCACCCTGGAAGGTGAAGTGCAGGACGACAGCCTCGCCACCTACGCTCATAAATTGAACAAGGACGAGGCGCGCATCGACTGGACGCGTCCGGCGGTCGAGCTGGAGCGCCTGGTTCGCGCTTTCAACCCCTGGCCGATCACCCACAGCACACTCAACGGCGAAGCGTTGAAGGTGCTGGCGGCGACCCTTGCCGAAGGGCAGGGCGCACCGGGTGAAATTCTCGGCGCCAGCAAGGATGGGCTGATCGTCGCCTGCGGTGAGGAGGCACTGTGCCTGACCCGCCTGCAATTGCCCGGTGGCAAGGCGCTGAACTTCAGCGACCTGTTCAACAGCCGCCGTGAGAAATTCGCCCTCGGTACCGTGCTCGGTCAAGTGGTGGACGCTCAATGAACCCGCGTCTGGCCGCCGCCAAGGCACTCGCCGCTGTCCTGAACGGAAAAGCCTCGCTCAACAGTTCTCTGCCGACGCAACTGGACAAGGTCGAGGACCGTGATCGCGGCTTCACCCAGGACCTGGCGTTCGGCACCGCTCGCTGGCAGCCGCGCTTGTCGGCGTTGGCGGCCAAGCTGCTGCAGAAACCGTTCAAGGCGGCCGACGCCGATGTCGAGGCGCTGTTGCTGGTCGGTCTGTACCAACTGCTCTATACCCGCGTCCCGCCACACGCTGCGATTGGCGAAACCGTGGGTTGCGCCGACAAGCTGAAAAAGCCTTGGGCCAAGGCCTTGCTCAATGCCGTGCTGCGCCGTGCGCAGCGGGAAAGCGAAAGCCTGCTGAGCGAGCTGGAACACGACCCGGTGGTGCGTACGGCTCACCCGCGCTGGCTGCAAAAATCGCTCAAAGCCTTCTGGCCCGAGCAGTGGGAATCCATCTGCACGGCGAACAACGCACACCCGCCGATGATCCTGCGGGTCAACCGCCGCCATCACAGCCGTGATGCCTACCTTGGGCTGCTCACAGGAGCTGGAATCGCCGCCAGCGCCTGCGTCTACAGCCGCGACGGCATTATCCTCGAGGCAGCCGCCGACGTGCGCAGCCTGCCAGGCTTCGCAGAAGGCTGGATCAGCGTGCAAGACGAAGCGGCCCAATTGGCCGCCGATTTGCTCGACCTGGCGCCGGGCCAGCGCGTGCTCGACGCGTGCTGTGCCCCAGGCGGCAAGACCTGCCACATCCTCGAAGCCGAACCGAAACTGGCCGGCGTCGTCGCGGTAGACCTCGAAGCCAAGCGCCTGGTGCGGGTCCGCGAGAACCTTGAACGTCTGAAACTGAGCGCCGAACTGATCGCCGCCGACGGCCGAGACACCGCCACCTGGTGGGACGGCAAGCCTTTCCAGCGCATCCTCCTCGATGCACCGTGCTCGGCCACCGGCGTAATTCGCCGTCACCCGGACATCAAGCTGACGCGCCAGCCCGATGACATTGCCGCGCTGGCGGTGCTGCAAGGCGAGTTGCTCGACGCCCTGTGGCACACCCTGGAAGTGGGCGGCATCCTGCTGTACGCCACCTGTTCCACGCTGCCGACCGAAAACACCGAAGTGATCGAGGCCTTCCTCGCGCGCACACCGGGCGCCCGCGAACTGGACCTGGCCACGACGGCCGGGATCAAGCAGCCCCATGGGCGGCAATTGCTGGCCCAGGAAGGCGGCCACGACGGGTTCTACTACGCCAAGCTGATCAAGATCGCCGCCGCACGCGGTTAAACGGATTCAACGGAGTGACTGGATGAAAATCATCATCCTCGGAGCGGGGCAGGTCGGCGGTTCGCTGGCGGAGCACCTGGCAAGCGAAGCGAATGACATCACCGTGGTCGACACCGACGGCGAACGCCTGCGTGACCTCGGTGACCGGCTGGACATCCGCACGGTGCAAGGTCGCGGTTCGCTGCCGAGCATCCTGCGCCAGGCCGGTGCCGACGACGCCGACATGCTGGTCGCCGTGACCAGCAGCGATGAAACCAACATGGTGGCCTGCCAGGTTGCCCACACCCTGTTCCACACACCGACCAAGATCGCCCGCGTCCGTGAAGCGGCGTACCTGACCCGCACCGAACTGTTCGACAACGAAGCGATCCCGGTGGACGTGCTGATCAGCCCCGAGCAAGTGGTCACTAACTACATCAAGCGCCTGATCCAGCATCCGGGCGCCTTGCAGGTGATCGACTTCGCCGAGGGCAAGGCACAGTTGGTCGCGGTGCGGGCCTACTACGGCGGGCCACTGGTGGGTCAGCAACTGCGTCAGCTGCGCGAACACATGCCGAACGTCGAAACCCGCGTGGCGGCGATTTTCCGTCGCGACCGGCCGATCCTGCCCCAGGGCGATACGGTGATCGAAGCGGACGACGAGGTGTTTTTCATTGCCGCACGGGCGAACATTCGTGCGGTCATGAGTGAAATGCGCCGTCTCGACGAGACCTACAAGCGCATCGTCATCGCCGGTGGCGGACAGATCGGCGAGCGTCTGGCCGAGGCCATCGAAAGCCGTTACCAGGTGAAGATCATCGAGATGAACCCGGCACGCTGCCGCCATCTCTCAGACACCCTCGACAGTACCGTGGTGTTGCAGGGCAGCGCTTCGGACCGTGACCTGTTACTGGAAGAGAACATCGCCGACGCGGACATCTTCCTGGCCCTGACCAACGATGACGAGGCCAACATCATGTCCTCGCTGCTGGCCAAGCGCCTGGGGGCGAAGAAGGTGATGACCATCATTAACAACCCGGCCTATGTCGACCTGATCCAGGGCGGCGACATCGACATCGCCATCAGCCCACAACTGGCGACCATCGGCACCTTGCTGGCGCACGTGCGGCGCGGTGATATCGTCAGCGTGCACTCACTGCGGCGCGGCGCGGCGGAAGCCATCGAGGCCATCGCCCATGGCGATGCGAAATCGAGCAAGGTGATCGGCAAGGCGATCGAGAACATCGGCTTGCCCCCTGGCACCACGATTGGCGCCATTATCCGCGATGAAGAGGTCATTATCGCGCACGATGACACCGTGATCGCAGCGGGCGACCATGTGATCCTGTTCCTTGTGGATAAAAAGCATATTCGCGATGTGGAAAAGCTGTTCCATGTGGGTTTGAGCTTCTTCTGATCAGAATTTTTCGGTGATCAGGCTGGCCTCTTCGCGGGCTTGCTCGCGAAGGCGGCCTCACTAATCCGGATGAACGCCTGACACCCCTAAGACAAGGAATCCACCATGATCGAATCCCTGGAAAAAATGCTCGCCAAGGGTGTGGATAACTCCCTGCTGCGCTTCGGCCTGGGCAAGGGTTATCTGGATCTGGGCGAAAACGCCAAGGCGGTGGAGCATTTCCAGCGCTGCGTCGAATTCGATCCGAAATATTCGGCGGCCTGGAAGCTATTGGGCAAGGCCCATCTGGCCCTGACCGATTTTGCAGCCGCGCGGCAGGCTTGGGAACAAGGCATCGAGGCCGCCATCGCCCATGGCGACAAGCAGGCCGAAAAGGAAATGACGGTGTTCCTGAAGAAGCTCGACCGTCAGGCGCACTGATCAGAGATAACGCAAGCCAATGCCTTCGGCATACAGTTCACAGTTATCCACAGATCATGCCAATCGACTCAATACCAGCGTTCTTCACCCGGTGGACGCTTCTTGAAGCGCTTCATGCTCCACATGTACTGGCTCGGATACGCCCGCACGTAACGCTCGACGACCTGGCTCATGGCTGCGCAGGAGGTGGCGGTATCGGTGCTGTACATCGCTTCGGGCGCGGCTTCCAGGATCACCTTGTAGCCTGAACCGTCCGGCAGTCGCAGGGCGTGGAGGAACACGCCGACCGCCTTGCCGCCAGCGAGCATGTTCGGCACGAACTTGCTGGTCAGCGCCTGGGTGGCGAAAAACGGCACGAAGATCCCGGCGGATTCGGCCGGTTCGGGGTCGGCGGGAATACCCACTGCACCCCCTTTGCGCACTTCCTTGATCACGCTGAGGATGCCTTCCTTGGTGGAAGCGGCGACCTTGTTGCCCAGCTGCACCCTTTGCTTTTGCAGCAATTCATCCACCGCTTTCAATTTCGGCGGGCGATAGAAAATGATCGGTTTGCACTGGCTGCAATAGAAGTGGTTGAGCACTTCCCAGTTGCCCAGGTGACTGGTGATGCCCACTACGCCCTTGCCGGAAGCGAGCGCGTCTTTCAATACGTCGAGGCCTTCCACTTCGCGGACCAGGTCAATGGAACGCTGGGCCGGCCAGATCCAGGCACAGGCGCTTTCGGTCAGGGACTTGCCGATGTCTTTGAGGCTCTGGCCCACCAGGCGCTCACGCTCGGCGGGGTCCATGTCGGGAAAACACTTGGACAGATTGATCCGTACCACATCGCGGGAACGGTTCGGGGTTTTCCACATGACCCAGCCTATCGCCGAGCCCACGGCCTGAACGGCCCGCCACGGGAGCAGGGCAAACAGCCGCAGAGCGCCTACCAGCAAGGCGCCTTTCAACTTATCCACAGGTCACTCCTGATCTTGTGCTGTGCGCGAGGCGGCTATTCTAACCGCCGTTCGCCAGCAGCGCGTAGCGATCGCAATCGAGTGTGTGGTCCATGACCATGCCCGAAGCCTGCATCAGGGCGTAACAAATGGTCGGGCCGACGAAGGTGAACCCGGCTTTTTTCAAGCCCTTGCTCATCTCCAGCGCCTCGGGGGTAATGGCCGGCACTTCGGTGCGATCCTTGAAATGATTGATCTTCGGCACACCGCCGACAAAGGACCAGAGAAATGCCACCGGGTCCTCCAGCGCCATCCAGGCCTGGGCATTGCGCCGGGCCGCGTTGAGCTTGAGGCGATTACGGATGATGCCCGGGTCGAGCATCAATTCATCGATTTCCGTGTCGCTCATCTGCGCCACGCGCTGCACGTCGAAGCCGTACATCACCTGGCGATAGTGCTCGCGTTTGCGCAGCACAGTGATCCAGGAAAGGCCGGCCTGGAACCCTTCGAGCAAAAGCAACTCGAACAGTCCCTGCGCATCGCGTAGCGGCGTGCCCCACTCCTGATCGTGATAAGCCATGTACAGCGGATCTTCGGAACACCAAAAGCAGCGTGGCATAAGGCTCCAGGGGGCGTGCGCAGCAATGAATCGGGTATACTCCCGCTCTTTAAATCGCAGCCCAAGAAACAGGTGAATTTCGTGAGCCAGCCTACGCCAGCCGTGCGTACCTTCCAAGACTTGATCCTCGCCCTCCAGCAATACTGGGCCGAGCAAGGTTGTGTGGTACTTCAGCCCTACGATATGGAAGTAGGCGCCGGCACTTTCCACACTGCAACATTCCTGCGCGCCATTGGCCCGGAAACCTGGAACGCCGCTTATGTGCAGCCAAGTCGTCGCCCGACTGACGGCCGCTACGGCGAAAATCCGAACCGTCTGCAGCACTACTACCAGTTCCAGGTGGTGCTCAAGCCGAACCCGGACAACTTCCAGGAACTGTACCTGGGCTCCCTCAAGCACGTCGGCCTGGACCCGCTGGTCCACGACATCCGCTTCGTCGAAGACAACTGGGAATCGCCGACCCTCGGCGCCTGGGGTCTGGGCTGGGAAGTCTGGCTCAACGGCATGGAAGTGACCCAGTTCACCTACTTCCAGCAAGCGGGCGGCATCGAGTGCTACCCGGTGACCGGCGAGATCACTTACGGCCTCGAGCGTCTGGCCATGTACCTGCAAGGCGTGGACTCGGTCTACGACCTGGTCTGGGCTGACGGTCCGTTCGGCAAAGTGACCTACGGCGATGTGTTCCACCAGAACGAAGTGGAGCAGTCGACCTACAACTTCGAACACGCCAACGTCGAGAAGCTGTTCGAATTGTTCGATTTCTACGAAAGCGAAGCCAAGCGCCTGATCGAACTCGACCAGCCGCTGCCGTTGCCGAGCTACGAAATGGTGTTGAAGGCGTCCCATACCTTCAACCTGCTGGATGCGCGCCGGGCGATTTCCGTGACCGCGCGTCAGCAATACATCCTGCGTGTACGCACCCTGGCGCGTTCCGTTGCGCAAGCCTACCTGCTGGCTCGCGCCAAGCTGGGCTTCCCGATGGCGACCCCGGACCTGCGTGACGAAGTACTGGCCAAGCTGGAGGCTGCACAATGAGTGCTCTGGATTTTCTGGTTGAACTGGGCACTGAAGAACTGCCACCCAAGGCCCTGAACACCCTGGCCGAGGCGTTCCTTGCCGGTATCGACAAGGGCCTGCAAGCTGCCGGCCTGAACTACGAGACCAAAACCGTTTATGCCGCACCGCGCCGTCTGGCGGTGCTGATCACGTCGCTGGCCACCCAGCAGCCGGATCGCAGCATCAACCTCGATGGTCCGCCACGTCAGGCCGCGTTCGATGCCGAAGGCAACCCGACCCAAGCGGCACTGGGCTTTGCCAAGAAATGCGGCGTCGACCTGAGCGAAATCGATCAGAGCGGTCCGAAACTGCGCTACAGCCAGAGCATCGCCGGCAAGCCGACCTCGAGCCTGCTGCCAACCATCGTCGAAGATTCGCTGAACGACCTGCCGATCCCGAAACGCATGCGTTGGGGTGCGCGCAAGGAAGAGTTCGTGCGTCCGACCCAATGGCTGGTGATGCTGTTCGGTGACCAGGT
This sequence comes from Pseudomonas sp. MHK4, assembly GCF_054600775.1. Lineage (NCBI taxonomy): Bacteria > Pseudomonadati > Pseudomonadota > Gammaproteobacteria > Pseudomonadales > Pseudomonadaceae > Pseudomonas > Pseudomonas sp. MHK4. Next base: position 99,601 of record NZ_BAAIAK010000003.1, read on the forward strand.
CATCGACTGCACCATCCTCGCCCAGAAGTCTGGCCGCGATTCCCGTGGTCACCGCTTCCACCATCCGGAAAACGTGCGCATCGGTTCGCCGTCCAGCTACCTGGCCGACCTGCGTGCCGCCTACGTGCTGGCCGACGCCAACGAGCGTCGCGACATCATCAGCAAGCGCACCGAAGAGCTGGCCACCCGCCAGGAAGGCACGGCGATCGTACCGCCAGCCCTGCTCGACGAAGTGACCGCGCTGGTCGAGTGGCCAGTACCGCTGGTGTGCTCGTTCGAGGAGCGTTTCCTCGACGTGCCGCAAGAAGCACTGATCACCACCATGCAGGACAACCAGAAGTACTTCTGCCTGCTGGATGCCGAAGGCAAGTTGCTGCCACGTTTCATTACCGTGGCCAACATCGAAAGCAAAGACCCGCAACAGATCATCGCCGGTAACGAGAAAGTGGTTCGTCCACGCCTGACCGACGCCGAGTTCTTCTTCAAGCAAGACAAGAAGCAGAAGCTCGAAGACTTCAACCAGCGCCTGCAAAACGTGGTGTTCCAGGAAAAACTCGGCAGCGTCTACGACAAGGCCGAGCGCGTTTCCAAGCTCGCTGCCTACATCGCTGCGCGCATTGGCGGCAACGCTTCGTGGGCCGCCCGCGCAGGCTTGCTGTCCAAGTGCGACCTGGCGACCGAAATGGTCGGCGAGTTCCCGGAGATGCAAGGTGTCGCCGGTTACTACTACGCCCTCAATGACGGCGAGCCGCAAGACGTCGCACTGGCCCTGAACGAGCAGTACATGCCGCGCGGTGCCGGTGCCGAACTGCCAGCCACCCTGACCGGTGCGGCCGTGGCCATCGCCGACAAGCTCGATACCCTGGTGGGTATCTTCGGTATCGGCATGCTGCCAACCGGTAGCAAAGACCCGTACGCACTGCGCCGTGCCGCATTGGGTGTGCTGCGTATCCTGATCGAGAAGCAACTGGATCTGGACCTGAACGATGCCGTGGCCTTCGCCGTGAATGCGTTCGGTACCAAGGTCAAGTCTGCCGGCCTCAACGACGCCGTGCTGGAATTCATCTTCGACCGCCTGCGTGCGCGTTATGAGGATGAAGGCGTCGACGTGGCAACCTACCTGTCGGTGCGCGCCCTGAACCCAGGCTCGGCCCTGGACTTCGACCAGCGCGTGCAAGCGGTACAGGCCTTTCGCAAGTTGCCGGAAGCCGCGGCCCTGGCGGCGGTGAACAAGCGCGTATCGAACTTGCTGAGCAAGGTCGAAGGCTCGGTGCCGACCGTGGTGGAAGCGAAGTACTTCGACAATGCCAACGAGTTCTCCCTGTACTCGGCGATCCAGCAGGCTGACCAGGCTGTCCAGCCTATGGCTGCGGCGCGTCAATACAGTGAATCGCTGGCACGCCTGGCCGCCTTGCGCGAGCCGGTGGATGCGTTCTTCGAAGCGGTGATGGTCAACGCGGAAGACGCCAATGTCCGCGCCAACCGTTATGCACTGCTGGCGCGTCTGCGTGGGCTGTTCCTCGGCGTCGCCGATATTTCGCTGCTGGGGTAAGACTGTTTGAAACTGCTGATTCTCGATCGGGACGGGGTGATCAATTACGACTCCGACGCTTACATCAAGTCGGTGGAGGAGTGGATTCCACTCCCCGGATCAATCGAAGCCATCGCGCAGTTGAGCAAGGCCGGCTGGACAGTGGCAGTCGCCACCAACCAGTCGGGCATCGCTCGCGGCTATTACGACCTCGCCACCCTGGACGCCATGCACGAGCGCTTGCGCTCGCTGGTGGCCGAGCAGGGTGGGGAAGTCGGGCTTATCGTCTACTGCCCGCACGGGCCGGACGAAGGCTGCGATTGCCGCAAGCCAAAACCCGGGATGTTGAAAAGCATCGCCGCACATTACAACGTATCGCTGACAAATCTATGGTTCGTCGGCGATAGTCTCGGTGACCTGGAAGCCGCCAAAGCCGTCGATTCTCAGCCAGTTTTGGTAAAGACCGGGAAAGGCGAAAAGACTTTGGGCAAGACCCTTCCGGTAGGCACATTGATTTTCGACGATCTGGCGGCGATTGCCGCAGAACTTATCCACAATTAGAGCTCTTTCGAAATCCTGACCAAGGAATGTTCGGGAGTGCGCTTGAACCGTTACGGTAAACGTCGCCATGTCGATACTGCAGGCCATCAGAACCTTCCTCTTTTACCTGCTGCTGGGCACCAGCTCCCTGCTGTGGTGCAGCCTGAGTTTTTTTATCGCGCCCTTTTTGCCGTTCAAGGCGCGCTATCGCTTCATCAACGTCTATTGGTGCCGTTGCGCCTTGTGGCTGAGCAAGGTGTTCCTGGGCATTCGCTACGAAGTGAAGGGTGCCGAGAACGTACCGGCACAGCCTTGCGTGATTCAGTCGAACCACCAGAGCACCTGGGAGACCTTTTTTCTCTCGGCCTATTTCTCGCCATTGAGCCAGGTGCTCAAGCGCGAGCTGCTCTACGTGCCGTTCTTCGGCTGGGCCATGGCCATGCTGCGCCCGATCGCCATCGACCGGGACAACCCGAAAGCGGCGCTCAAGCACGTCGCCAAGAAAGGCGATGAATTGCTCAAGGATAACGTCTGGGTACTGATCTTCCCTGAAGGCACACGCGTTCCCTACGGCACCATCGGCAAATTCTCCCGCGGCGGTACGGCGCTGGCGGTGAATGCCGAGCTGCCGGTGCTGCCGATTGCGCACAACGCTGGCAAGTTCTGGCCGAAAACCGGTTGGAAGAAGAAGCACGGTGTCATCACCGTGATCATCGGCGCCCCGATGTATGCCGAAGGTAGCGGACCACGCGCCATCGCCGATTTGAACGACCGGGTCCAGGCCTGGAACGAGCAGATGCAACGGGAAATGGGCTCTCTGCCACCAGCTCCGCAGGCGCCGGCTGCCAGCGATCAGGCGGTTGTCTGAGCTTCTGTGGATAAGCTGTGTACCGTTTGTGAGAAAAGCGGCGAATTCCGCTCCTAACTTAATGATTTATATAGATATTTCTTAAGCGCTTAAAAAACCGAAAAACGTGCATAAGTTTTTTTCGGGCGCAAAAAAACCGGCTGATATAGCCGGTTTTTTTATGCCTGTTCCACTGTTGTTGCGGACACAAAAAAGGCCAACGCATGACGTTGGCCTTTTTTGTTTAGCGGGTTAACCGGGTGTAGGTGAGCAAAGTTGACCGACTTTGACACATTGGAATATCAGCGGTATACAACAAGATTGGACAAAGTTAATTTCCACTTCGGGAAAAGTTATTCGTCTAAAACCTAACTTCGGCCAATGTTAATCCTCCAACTATTACAGCCGGTATAAAATTGACAGATTGTCAAAACATGAAATCAATTTAAACTAAAATTTTTGCGTATTCAAGTAGAACTGCACGCTGGTAATTGCAGGTACGTCAGCGCTAAACCCTCAATATCTGTCGTAAAGAACATCAACCTTAAACAACTGTACGTATAGACACCTACGATAAGTTGATGAGCATCGCCTTTTAGCGTCTTTAAAATATCGAGAGCCCTCCCCACGACCTGACTGATGGTCATGCCTCGTCACTGTTACGTCACAAATCGTCCCTAGGCTGAATCGAATGGGCCAGGATTTTCCTGACCCAAAGGAGGCCTGCTTGCCCTCTCCAAGCACGCGGATATTTTCAGAAAACTCCTCCGACAGTCCTGTGCCGGCTGCGGAATACGTTCGCATGTCCACGGATCATCAACGCTACTCCACCGAAAACCAGTCGGCGGCTATTCATGCATACGCCATGAGCCATGGCATGGAAATCGTTACCACCTATCGTGATGAAGGGAAAAGTGGCCTAGATATTGGCGGTCGGGATGCATTGCGCACACTGCTTGACGATGTTCAAACCGGAAGGACTCAATTCCAGGTCATTCTGGTCTATGACGTCAGCCGTTGGGGACGTTTTCAGAACACAGATGAGAGTGCTCACTACGAATACCTATGCACCAGCAGCGGCATCAGGGTGGTGTACTGCGCAGAACCCTTCGAAAACGACGGCTCACCACTAGCAACTATATATAAAGGCATCAAACGATCCATGGCTGGCGAGTACAGCCGTGAATTGTCCCAAAAAGTCTTCGCTGGTCAGTGCCGTCTCGTTGAAAAGGGTTTTCACCAAGGTGGGCCAGCAGGCTATGGGTTACGCCGGGCATTGATCGATGAGAAAAGCGAGTTCAAGGCAGAACTCTCACGGGGCCAACAAAAGAGCATCCAGACCGACAGGGTCATCCTAATTCCCGGGCCCGAAGCGGAAATCGAAGTGGTTCAACGCATCTACCACCAATTCATCCACAACGGGATGAGCGAACGAGAGATTGCCCATGCGCTGAACGCTGAAGGTTTGGTCACCGACTTTGATCGCCCTTGGAGCCGGGGCAGCGTGCACCAGGTGCTGACCAACGAGAAATATATTGGTAACAACGTCTACAACAAAACATCCTCCAAGCTACGCAAACGCATCAGTCGCAACCCACCCGACAAGTGGGTTCGCTGTGATGGCGCATTCCAAGGCATTGTTTCACTGGAGGTGTTTGCCGGCGTACGCGAAATCATCTTACAGCGCTCGCACCGCCTGGATGACGCACAACTGCTAGAGCTGCTTCGTACCCTATTAGAGCGGGCGGGCTCATTGTCTGGGATGCTCATCGACGAGCAGGACAACATGCCCTCCAGCACTATCTATATAAATCGCTTCGGCGGCCTTTTACGTGCCTACACCCTTATCGGTTATACACCAGATCGAGATTATCGATATTTGGAGATCAATCGGTCTCTAAGACAGCTGCATCCGCAGGTTCTTGAAGATGTTCTAAACCACTTGAAGTTCGTTGGGGCAAGAGTCGATCTCAGCGATCAGAATGACCTGCTGACCGTTAACAATCAATGGACTGCATCCGTGGTCATTGCCCGTTGCCAACCCACACCGGCTGGAACGCTTCGCTGGAAACTCAGACTCGATAATAGCCTGGCCCCTGACATCACAATTGCTGTGCGCATGGAACAAGCAAACCTTAAAGTACGGGACTATTACCTGGTTCCCAGTATAGACATGGGGACATGGCCAAAAAGAATGGCCGAAGAAAACAGCCCCTTAATAGACAGTTACCGTTTCGCAACGCTGGATGTACTGGATGGGCTTGCTGCGCGTTGCTCCCTGAAAGAGGCTTGCCAATGACCGTCCCATCAACTGTACGTGACCATGTTGCACTCATTCCCATCTCACAAATCCACATCCTGAACCCTCGCACGAGAAACAAGAAGGTTCACCGCGAGCTGATCGAGAATATCAAAACAGTGGGCCTCAAGCGCCCTATCACCCTAAGCCGAAAAGCCTCGCCCCAAGGGCCACTCAACTATGACCTCGTGTGCGGGCAAGGTCGCCTCGAAGCGTTCCTCGCTCTGGAAGCCAAAGAGATTCCAGCATTTGTGATTGATGCTGTGGAAGAAGACTGTCTTGTGATGAGTTTGGTGGAGAACGTAGCTCGAAGGCATCACCGCCCGATAGATCTGATGAACGAGGTCGGTCGTTTGAAGGAGCGGGGCAAGTCAGATGCGGACATCGCAAAAATAATCGGCACCACGGCATCATGGGTCAGCATGATTGTTGGGCTTCTCGAACGGGGAGAAGAAAAGCTCCTGTCGGCGGTTGAAACTGGGCTGATTCCTCTGAGCATGGCCACAGACATAGCCCGCAGTACTGAAAGCGACATTCAAAATGTACTTACTGACGCCTACGAGCGCGGAATAAAAGGAAAGAAAATTACGAAACTACGACACCTTCTCGAGCTGCGGGCCAAGAGGGACAAGCTCGTTCGGGGGAGCTCGCTAGGCGCAGGTAGCCAGAATAAAAAGAAAAGAATAACGCCCGCAGACCTGAGACGCCTGTTCGAACGGGAGGCCGAACGACAACGCCTGATGGTGAAAAAGGCAGCGTTTACCCATGACCGGGTAGTTTTCGCCATTCAGGCTATCAAAGATCTCTTATCCGTCAGTGATTTCGAAAAGCTGCTTTATACAGAGCATCTGAACTCATTGCCGAAACTGATACAGGCCCGACTTTGGAATGGAAGGGGGTTGTGATGCCTGACCCAACACACGAGTCCACTAACCCCAAGCCGAACCACATTCCGACCAATGCTTTTTTGGATGAGTGCGTTCGAGTCAAAGTGGCCAATATTCTACCCCTTAAAATCTCCCGCCCAGCAGTAAAAGAAAGTACCAAGTACCAACAAATTCTCGCTTCGATCCAGGATGTGGGATTGGTCGAGCCTCCGGCTGTTACGCCAGTTCCTGGCCGCAATGGGCATTATTTTTTACTTGATGGCCATCTGCGTATTGAGGCGCTAAAGGATTTGGGCGAGTTAGACGTTGATTGTCTCGTGGCCACTGACGATGACACGTACTCCTACAACAAACGTACGAACAAACTTTCTGCCGTACAAAGCAACAAAATGATTGTGCGCGCGATGGAGCGCGGGGTCTCGGCGGAGCGACTTGGTAAAGCCCTTGGGTTATCACCACAGACAATCAAGCAGAAGTTTCGTCTGCTTAATGGCATTTGTGCGGAAGCCATAATGCTTCTGGGTGACACCGACTGCCCAGCAAACGTATTCAATCTTCTAAGGCAGATGAAACCACTGAGACAAATTGAAGCGGCGGAGTTGATGATTGGAAACAAAAATTTCTCAGTCCTGCTTGCTAAAGCCCTTTTGGCTGCCACGCCATCAGACCAACTGGCAGTACCAAGAAAGTCCCTTCCAGATCAGCAAATTTCAGCGGAATCAATCGCTCGTCTGGAGCGTGAGCTTGCTGCCTTGCAAATGCAGATCAAAACAGTCGAGGAGGACTACGGGCCAGATGTACTTCATCTCACGGTCATCAAAGGCTATCTAACCGAGCTTCTCGCCAACGCTGCAGTTGTCCGGTGGCTGGCCAAGCACCAACCTGAATACCTGAAAGAATTCCAATCCATCGCCGAGCTGACAGAACTACCTTGGGGAAGTGACGAACTAGAAACTGCTCTCCCGGATCCCGCTGCCGAACCGACAAAATAGATCGATTGAGCCGAACGCTCAGGATTTGAGCAGTCTCGTTTGAAGGCCATGAACTCATCGCTCAAGCTCGAAACAGCTCCATTGAGCTGGAGGTATCTTCAAGTCGGTAACCCATCGCCCGGTACCCACTTTGGCGCTTATCCCACATTCGCATCAGCGCGGGATGCCCTGCATCGATGAAGTCGATTATGCGCACGTCCGCTTTGCTCGCATGCTCCCGATGCAAACGCCCAGCATACTGCTGAAGTGTGCCCTTCCAAGAAATGGGCATCGCCAGCACCAAGGTATCCAAAGGAGGGTGGTCAAAGCCTTCCCCGACCAGCTTACCGGTGGCCAAGAGTACCCGAGGGGCATCTGGAGACAGAGCAGCCAACTCATCCGTTAGCGCCAAACGCTGCTTTTTCGACATTCGCCCGTGCAAGGTAAACAGGTTCTGCACACGACCAACGAGTGCCGCTTCAATGGCGCTCAAGTGATCAGTTCGTTCCGTCAACACCAGCACCTTACGCCCTTCGTTAAAGGCTTTTTCCACTTCGAACGTGACCCGCTGGGTACGCTCAATATTGTCAGCCAGATGCCGGAATACTTCCTGAATACCCGCGCCCTCGGGCACATGGATCTGGCCTGGCAACAGTCGAGTTTCCACCATCAAATCGCTCGGGGCACTTGTTGACCTGCTTGCCGTATGTCGAATCGGCCCACACTGCATAAATATGATGGGGTGCTGTCCATCACGGCGTACCGGTGTGGCTGTCAGGCCAAGCACGTATTTTGCCCGAACACTTTTAAGGATCGCTTCAAACGAAAATGCCGACAGGTGATGGCATTCATCAACAATGACCTGCCCATAATTTTTCACCTGATCGCTCACCTCTCCTTGCCGTGACAACGACTGCATCACGGCTATATCGATGACCCCAGTCGGCTTGGCCTTACCACCGCCGATTGTGCCGACGAGACCTTTGCCGAGGCCAAGAAACATCTGCAAACGCTCCTGCCATTGTCGAAGCAGGTCAGTTCGATGGACGAGCACCAGCGTGTTAACGCCCCGGCGTGCAATCAGCGCGGCAGCTGCCACGGTTTTGCCAAATGCGGTTGGGGCGCACAGGATGCCTGCATCGTGTTGCAGTATCGCCGCTACAGCAGTCTCCTGATCCTCCCGCAATGAACCGGCGAAGTTAAGGTTGATCGGCTCTCCGGCAAAACGCTCATCCTGAACAATCGGGGCAATACCGTTATCGTTCAGAAGCTCCAACGCGGCATCCAGGCAACCGCGAGGCAGCGCGATGTGCTTGGGGAAGTTCTCGGCACAGCCGATGATACGGGGCTTGTTCCAGACCGACAGACGCATCGCCTGCGCCTTATAAAACTCTGGATTCTGAAACGCGGCCAGCCTGATCAATCGATTAGCCAGTGCCTGGGGTAGCTCGGTCTTTTCGAAGTAGATCAGGTTGGCCAACGTAACGGTCAACGTTGCCGGCATTGGGCAGGATAGCTGTTGTTCGCGGGGGGTCTTCCACGGCTCCGGCTGGTCTTCCTCCGCGACAAACGTTACGTCCAGAGGGTGGGCATGACCGGTCGCACACACGATGGCCGGATCGATATCCTCCACAGCCATAGACTGGATGCTGGCCAGGAATGCCCACTGATCGGCATACGGTTTCAGTTCATCGTCCACGAAGACGCTGCATCCGTGCTCGCGGGCTTTCTTTTGCAAGGGCAGTGCGATCAGGTTGCCGAAGCCGCCTTTCGGCATTCTGTCCTGGTTCGGGAACAGTCGGTCATACGAACTCAGCTTTAGTTGTCGAGTCCGAGCGCAGGTATGGCTAATAATCGCCGTGCCCAGCCGCCTAGCGTCTTGGGCAGTGACCGCTTTGGCGAAAAAAATCCATGCATGAGCACCATTGCCCGAGCGAGAGATTTCCAAAGCCACGGGTACACCCAGCTCGTGACAGGATTGGGCAAAGCCCAGCAAGTCTTCACGCCAGTCGGCCTCGTCAAAATCCACGGCAAGGAAATAACAGGTGTCATCGGTTAGCAGGGGGTAAACGCCTGCGACTATTTCGCCCGCCAAATGCCGATAAAGCACCTGGTCATTAAGCGGTACCAATTGGCGGAAGCTGCAGTCACCACACTTTATTTTCGGCTTCTGACAAACACCTGGGCGCCATTCATTGGCACAGGCCGGTGAATATCCTGCCTTACCGGCTTTGCTCTCCCAGCGTTGTGGGTACACATCAGTGCGTCCTCGAAACAAGCGCTGAAACAGCTTGAGCTTGGCCTCGGTTCCCAGATGCTGGGCGGGCAACTCGATCACTGAAATGGGCACGACGGACACGGCGACTGGCAGACGCCACTCGATAGCATTGGCTTCCAGCAAAGCAATCAATCGGGCATTTTCTGCCTGTAACTGTGCCAGTGAATCAGATTCAGTCATGGGGTCTCTATTCAATCCCGTGTCTCGTCCTTCCACGATTTTCTACGTTGGTCTGAGAAGCCAATTTCGCCATGGTCTACAGCGGCCAAACAGTGATGTTCATGACCAGCAACGCTATGAGTGGTGGGCCTTTAAGCCAAACGTGGCGGCGCTCGTAAACAATGGCTGACGGTGCTGAGTGAAATGCGCGGGCACCCCACGGAGAACGCCCTCTACCAGCCATAGTGGTTGGGTATTGTAATCTCCAGATCCAGCAGCCCGTCCGACTTATGGATAAGGGGATCAAGCCAATCCGCTTTGGCCTTAGCCCACTGTAAATAGGCAAACTGCACTTGCGTCGGGGCTCCGGCACCGTAAGTTACTTTTTCTAACTCGACAAGATACTCGCGAAGCGCATTGGCCCGTCGCCAATAGTGGGCGTCCTCTTCAAGCCGCTGTAGTTTTTCTCGCTCGGCATCCTGCTCCGCCTTTTTGGCTAAGGCTTCATCGCGTTGTATCCGACGCCCCACTTCAGCAATGGCCCGCTCTTCCTGCCCGATCAACAGCTCGACGGCGCGCCGAACCATCATGATGATCAGCTTGTTGAGCTGCTGCTCAACAGGCGTATGGGTGGAGTCCATAACTTTCCCGCCATACCCTGCATCGCCCAGAACATGAAGCTGGCCTGTGGGAACGTACTGCGGCGACGATATCGAACTCCAATGGATGCGTTCATTTCGCGCCAAGGCACGCGGCGGTGGACTGCCCTCAGAACGCTTGGTTGGCTCGAAAAAGCGCAGACCAATCTGTATCCCGAATATTTCGACGTTGCATCGATCACCCATGAGCACTGGATACCCCCGGGTCTCGAAGGCTTTGATCAAGGCGTCAGCAATACGAAGCGCCCGAGGCTGCATGGCAGCCGAAACCTTCATATCCAGTGCCCGCTGACGACGACTGGGGAAGGGCATGCCACGCTGATCCAAGACGGGATGACGCAACGCCTCCCGCGTCTGCACGACATAGACATGGGGATTGGTCAGCCGCTCTGCCACGCGTATCCGGTGAGTCGGCAGTTGCTCATATTCGATGACCGTTTGCAGCCGGGGATCAACCGACTCGATGGCGGGCACTTTGGATGGCGGGGCCGGCACCACAGCGTGATGCCATAGGTAGCGCGCAGGCCCGGTGTAATCCCGGAGTGGGGGTTGAGGCGGCACGCGCTTACCGGCTTTACGTTTTGCCCAATACCCTCGCATGGGCGTCGGTATCTGCAGTCTTGCACACAACTTTTTGAGTCCGACGTCAGACAGCCCATACTGGGGCGCGACCACTGACACGGGGTCAGTCCAGACCTGCTCCAGCAGCAAACCACGATCATATTGCTCCATGATCGGCTCCTCAATGCTCAGCCGCTAGCAAAACACACGTTGATTTCCACCGTTTTACCGTCATGCCAATATCACCGGTTCACCCTTCAACGGAAAGCCGCGAGCCATAAAAGGGCGCACCTGAGTTACATCGCCTGGGCCGGCCAGTAAGGGCTTCCGAAAATGTGCAATCGGCGCCAGTGGATGCCCGCCGCTGGGTCACACCAACCGGGTTTAACCTTTTGCCGGTTATGCGCAGGGCGGTTCGAATCCCCTGATGGCCACCGGCACACCCCGACCGGCTCAGACGGTGAGGAGCAACCCCGGCTCAAAGCCGGTGGCTTCCCCGGGATAACCGCGCGGGTTGCACACCATCCGCGTACCCGCGAGGACGTAATCCTCGGCCTCATGCACATGCCCGTGCACCCACAGATTAATGGTGGGCCCCATCAGCCGTTCCCACGCGTTGGCATACGCCGCGTCGAGATCGGTACCGGCATACGGACTGTTCTGCAGGGAACGCAGTGACGGGGCATGGTGCGTGATCACCACCGTGGGGCCGGCATACGCCACCGCCAACCGTTCTCGCAGCCAGGTCAGCGCCTGATGGTTCAGTTCCATGAAATCGGCCGGGCGCACCCGGCGGTAACCGGCGGTGCGAATACGGCGAAAATCCGTCATCTGCGCCTGCGCCAGTCGTTGCGCGCGCGCGGCATTGCCCGTCACGGCGTAGTCCGTCCAGGCCGTCGTGCCGAGAAAACGCACGCCATCGATGATCACTTCATCGCGCTCGAGCACTTGCACGCGCGGGGTTTGCAACGCCCGCAACTTTTCCAGCGTGCGGCTGAGGTGTCCGCCGTAGTATTCATGATTACCAACGATATACAGCACGGGACAGTTGAAGGTGCGCTCTGCCCAGACTAAACCTCGGGTACCGATATCGATATCACCGGCCAAGATCACCACGTCCGCGTCCACGCAGGGCGGCACGAAGGGGGTGAACTCCAAATGCAAATCGGAGAGCACGTAGATACGCATGGTACGACCTCATGATGAGTGGGCACGCTGTCTCATCCTCTAAGGGGCATGGTGATGCCGTGCCCAATCTATTCGCCTGCCACCACCGGACGTGGCATCGACCAGTTGTTCGCACCCGGTGGCCAAGTGAATCGATGGCGGTAGCGCCAGAGAACGCGGCACTGTCGTGGCGGCGCCTTAATACAGGCTGAACACCACCTCCAGCGTTTCGGCTTTGCTGCAGCCCTCGCCCAGAAGTACGTACACAGTATTACCGGTCTCGAAAAAGCCTTGTGTTGTATACGAGACCTCAAAGGTACTTCTGACCCAATAGCCCGGCGCAAAGCGTCCAGCGCTGTCGAACACAATGTTATGCGCCAACACGAGGCGCGGCGCCTTGCCCGGATGCTCAGCAGCCCACTGCGCCGGATCCACCACGAGCAGATCCACCAACATCCACTGCCTGACCAAACAGTAGGGTTTGTTCGGGTAGCGGCGCTGCGCTTCAAGGCTCGCCTCCTCCGGGCTGAGGCCTAGGCCCGCCGTCGGCGTGCCGGCACCATAAAGAAAGTTGGCCATCTGCGCTAATGGATTCGATTCGCTCATCTCGCTTACCTCCGTTGAATGATCAGCCGCCTGGGCCTGATATTGGCTACGGGGCACCATCGCTGGGCACCGGCCTAGGCAGTGGTCTGTGCTCAGTTATTGCAGCGCAGTCGGGGTGCGAAAAAGGCCACCGGCCATCAACCGGGCGAACTCATAGAACGAGCGTCGCCCCGCTGGGCCATCGAAGCTGACGATCACATACCACTCAGCCTCAATAGTCTTGAATGTCCAATAGCCCTGGCGCATCACCAGACTATCGATCTCGGCGGTACACAACGCAGTACCGTCGGCCACCCGTTCCAACACGTCGGCATACACGCGCCCGCAGGCACAATCACACTCGATCCGCACCTTGACCAGAAAGGCCGTCATGGATAACCACAGCTCACGGTTACCAAGGGCTTGCGCCAACTCGAACGACGCTGTCATCCGCCTAGCTCCCGGTTATTGCAGTCGGCCCGGAGTGGCGTAGAAACCGTTGGACAGAATCTTCAAAAAATCGATAAACGATCTTTTTCCGCCATCGGCATGAAAGGTGACGACGACATAGCGACTTTGGCTGGCTGTCCGGATGACGCAAAAACGCCCTTCCCGAGAGACGCTGTGGATGTCAGACGTACGAATGCGCTGGCCATCCCGAAACCGCTTTCGCATAGCCGGTCGCGCATCGTGATAAATAACCCCCACCGCACAACAACTGCTGATCAACACGTTGGTCAGGTAGGCCGTGACCGGCGCCGCAAACGGGTTGTGTAGCGCTTCCTGCAACCGCCGCTCAGTCCAGGTATCCGGGACGCTCATGGTTAGGTCTCCAAGTGGGACAGCGCGGGCCCGCACCGTCCATCCACCACGGATATTTGCAGATCAGCCCACGCCGGTGATGGGTGGCGGGCCCAGTCGGACGACCGACCGGAGGCGACATTGATCAAGGCGTCGGCGGACAACAGAACGCCACGCTGGCTGCCCTCGCGGGTAGCGTGCGCTCCTTGCGCCAACACGCCTTTGGTTTTGAGCGACTTGGTCAACCAAATCGACTTGCTTCCCAAACGCTCGGCGGCATCGGCCGCCACCACATAGCGCGAGAGAAACGTCACCAGGTTCGCCACGGAAACAAACACCCGGTGCTTGCCCTCGTCGAACTCGATGCGTGCAGGCAGCAAGCCCCTATCAATCCACGCCTTAATGGTTTCGTGTTTCCAGCGCGTGATCTTGGTCAGATCGGTAATGCTCAGGTCAGGCAGGGTCGGCTCTAGCCGAAGGTGACCCAGCAGTTCGTCATGATCAAACCCGAACGCGGCTAAGCCCTGGATACCGGCATCACTCACCACGGGCTTGATCTGACCGCTGAATATCAACCGGTACAGTTCATGGGTTTGCTGGCTGGAAAAACGTTTGCCGCTGATGTCCTCGAGCCCCAAGGTAGAGGCAGACGCGGCGTGGCGACAGCCTTCGGCCAAAGTATCGATCAGGCACTGGATGTCCTCCACGCGATAATCACCTTTGGCGAACAGCGGCTTATCGCTGTCAGGCACGCGGTTCAGCACACCCGACGCCAGTAAGCGTTCACGCACGCGGCGGCTGATGTTGAGCAGGCTAAGCAGTTCCTTGCCAGCGACCAAGCCCTTGGCGGCCTGCTGCTGCGCTTCCACCGCCGACCGATCGACCACACAGAATTCCACGGCGGCGCCACTCATGATTTCCCCCGAGAGTTGACCGGTCTTCACCAAGGAAACGATTCGATCTGGGGAGGAGCCCAGCAAGCGCGCCGCCTCGCTGGCGGTAAAGGTTTTTTTCAGCCCCAACAGTTCGGCAGCGATGTACTTCATTTTGCGGTTGATGGGAGCATCGGCCTGTTCCAACATCACGCTGCACACCGTGGCTCGAACCGAGCTGTAGGCGGCGGACGTGAAGGTTGCATTCAGTTCTTTGTACCAGGGGCCAAGGTTGTGGACGAAGCGACTGGACTTCAGCTGGTTAGCCGCCTGTACCTTGTTCTGCACATAGACACGAAAGCGTTCCGGTAGATCCTCTGCCAGCACAAAGGATGCTTCATTAATCTCCAACGCTCGGTGAAAGCTGATCGCGGCGTTTTTGCGCTGCGGTGTCGGCAGGGTCAAGTTCGCCAGGAACAGGAGAAACTTGTCGACATCCTCTGGCACGCCCGGCTCATCGCTCAGACCGCTCAGCACGCACGGACGGCTGGGCTCCGCCAGCAACACCGACGAGATGAACAAATTCGCCGCGTCGGCAGGGCGTCCACAAGCCTCGCTCAGCGCATAGCCGCAACGACAGCGAGACACCGCGCCGCGATTGAGTTCTGCTGGCGCGTCGCACTCGGGGCATTGCTCCATCAGCAGTACTCGATGTGTTGGGCAGGCGGTAAACAACTCATGGTGCCAAGCCTGCCGGATGTAGTCTGCCTGCCCAAGGCACTCGGGACAGACCGCGATCGCGGCCTTACGCATAAAGGCGCCGGTCACCAGCGACCCGTTAATCGTGGGAAAACTGGCCAGCCGTTGCAGTTGCTGCAGTTCCAGACCGTGATACTCGGCAATCGCCTGCAGTTCCCGGGGCGAATACTGGGCCTTGAGCCTGATCCCTATTGGGCGCAACAGGGCAGTGGTTGATCCAAGAAAATTCTCTTCGGCGAGCCGCAGTAAGTAACCGTTGAGACTTTCGTCAGCGAAGTCGGTCTCGGGAATAAATGCCAACATGCTATTGCTCCTAGACCTTCACACCGGCTTCTTGCATGACCTTGGCATACACCAAAGCCATGTGCTCGGTCTGGATCGTCTGATCGACATCGAACGGATTGAATTCGATCAGGCGGTTCATCACGGCTTGCTCAAAAGCCCTGGCAAAGGCCTCATAACGGGCGATCTTCGCTGTCCCAGCGAGTGCCTGCACCTCGATGAAAATCTTGTTGATGAGGCCATAACGGCCAGCCGTCGCGACGTACATGCGTTGGGCAAAGTCCCGGTCGTTGAATTCGAATGTGTCCCAGCCGCTGTCCTCCAGGTAATCGAGCGCACTGCCCAAGGCGCTGCGAAAGCTGATGTAATCCTTGCCTTGCCAGTAATACGGGAAGTACTCCACTGGACGTCGCGCGCGATCCGCCAGTTGTTCATTGGCGTAAAACAGGCCCATTAAACTTGGCAATCCTGCCAGCACGATACTGGCCTGGGCTTGGTCGAAGAGGCCTTTGAGAAAGTCCGCTGCCGCGCGCACGGTGGTGCTGCTACCGCGCTCAAGCATGTGCTGCGTTTCATCAAAGATGATCAGTCGTGCGCCGTGCTTGTTGACCGCTTTGATAAAGGCGTCTGTCGCAGCGACATGATTATTGAACAGCGCTGGATTCATATCGATACTCGTCAAGCAAGCATCCGGCAGCGCCCGACCGGTCAAATGCTTGGGGCTGACGACACTGATAATTTCGCGGGAGCGGCTCGTCCCCGACGTCGAATTCATCGCCCTGAAATTGTCCAACAGACACGTCTTACCGACCCGTGTCGGCCCGACAATCGGAAGGATTTGTGGATCACCTGCTCTGGCCCGCGTTAAGACCTCCACCAAATGACCATGCACGGTGTTGAACCGAGCGTGCCCCACCAATTCGTTGGCGATCGTGCTCATACCGTCCTCCGTGGCGCCGGACGGAACTCATCATCGCTATCGGCTAAGGTCGGAGTAGGAGGCAAAGGGCGCGGCTTCGGCGCGTGCTGTGCAAACTGCGCGGCGATGTCCGCCTTCTGCGCCTGTTTCTCGCGCGCACGCAATGCCTGGTTGTTGGCTTTGATGCTGGGGCGGCGCTGGCTGTCAGCGGTGAACTGCGCCAGCATTTGAGCATACACACGCTGATAGTCATGGCCGGACATAGTGGCGGAATGGCCCGAGTAGGCTTTTTTGAGGGCTTTAGCGACCTCAAAGGATACTTCCGGAATACCAACCGTCTTGTTCTCTAGCCGCATGTGGCTGCCGTCGTCCGGGTGCACGGCATAAATCACTGTGCAGTCTTCCGGATTGAACAGGATGTCGATGTCACTGAGGCTCCGTTCACGCGCCAGCACTGCCAGCGCCTGACTGTGGAACTGAAACCCCTCAAAATCGATACCGTAATGATGGATTGTGCGATTATCCCGGTTGACCTCTAACAGCAATTTTTTGAGTTGGTCGAGTGACGGTGGCGGTACGGGCAGGAAGTTGGTGAGCGCTTCATCCATGGCACTCTTGATGGTCATCGGCTTGCCATGGCGGAACCCCAGCTTTTGATTCGGTCGATGGATGTACACATCCGCGACAAAACTCACCAGGTGACGATAGATCTCTTCAATGGAGTAACAGGCTTCGGCCGCCGCTTTGGCATGCCGATTTTTGATGCGCTTGTCCTGGCTTTTTTTCGCCCCCGGCATCTTGCTGAACAGGCCCTCATCCGCCGCTTTGAAGAAGGATTCCACATGCGGTTTATCGTCGCCGCGCCCGATACGGGCATACTCGATTTGAATACCGAGTCGGCGCACGATAGCCAGAGCCAGATCCGAGAAATTCTCTGATGCGTTGTCGAGCACTACCAAGGCAATCCCACAGGGCTGCACCCAATTCGTTTCGATGCCAAACCGCGCGTTGAAGGCCGGGTCTTTCGGCATTAAAAAAAACTCAAACACTTTGAGCAGGGTGTATTCGCTGGGCTTGCCGCCACTGACGAATACACCTACGGGGTAGGAGGTACGCGCGCAGACCATGGCGTACAAGGTCAGCTCCGTGTAGCGATGCCCGTACTCGTCACAGCAGTACACATCAATCGTCTTGGCATCAATCTCCACCCGTTCAAAAGGCAGTTTGACGTCGTACCGACGGACGGCTTGCCGGTTCCACAAGTTGTAGGTGCGCGGGTCGAGTCGCCCCTCTTTAACCAGTGACTTCGGCAGCTGCAGGAGCATACGCGCGATGGTTTTGCGATCGACTTTCTCATCGGCTCCGGTGGCCTGATTGTGCGTCTTCAGTTCCTCGTTGACCATCAATGCCACGGAAGACAAATTGACTTTGTCGTCCTTCATAAAGGTCTGAATCAACACCTTCTCGGCGACCGCCTTCGCTGCGGTTTTTTTGGCCCAGCCCGTCCCCCCTCGACGACTGAAGTTGGGAATGAGACCTTCAAAACCTAAGCGTTTTAAGTCTTTGCGATAGCGCTGAATGGTCTTGTTTGACGGGCGTTTATGACCGTGCCGCTGACAGTATCTATCAATCTGTGCATCGCACGTCGACGGGTCGAGACCTTGCTTTTCCAGCGAACGCTGAAACTCGAGCAGTTGCTGACGGAAGTCAGCCTCGCGTTGTTCGCTGACCGTCCAGGAGCGCTGCGTGGCTTCAATTTTCCGTTGCGACAGCTCAATCTCGCCCGAGGCAATGAGATTGTAAAAAGCCCGTATATCGACAGCACGCTCTACTCCACCCTTGGCCTCGAGGACGATATCGCCCAATGTCGGCTTGATCGCCTTGATGACGTAACAAGTCTCCTGCCAAACCACGGCTTGGCTCACTTGCAGATTACTGTTCATAACGAATGACCTCGAATGCGCTCAAACTGCCGAACGCCGGAACGATGTCAAAATCCATGTGTTCAAACAGATGACGTACCAGGTCGAACTTTATGAGTCCAAGCAAAACTCCTGCGGCCAACTGATAGTTCGGCGGCACATCGCCGGTTAGCACTTGGGTGACGGGCCCCGTCAGCGCCTGAGGATCGCGCGCTTGCAAGGCAGCAGCCCAAATGGGGAGGGAAGGGGCAGCTTGCGCCAGGTACTGCATGAAGAGTTGAGCGTTTCTCAGGTAGTGGCCAGTAAAATCGGCCTCCGTGATGACAATGAAACGCAAACCTTGCTGGTGCAAAGCCTCGCGTACTTCCTCGAGCAGCACCCTATGCTCCTGCACGAATGCGTGGGGTTTAACTTCGACCACGACCTGTAGGTCGTCCAGATCCACGGCAAAATCCGGGGTGTAATACACCGCTCCCGATGGCTTTATCAGGTGCTTTGCCGCCAGCCGTTCGCCCGTTGCTAAATCAAGCGTAAACGGCTGCGCGCGATAGGCCCGCACCCGGGGATCTAGCTCTAATGCCTGCGCGACCGATTGCTCCAGTCGCGACTCCAGCCGAATTTCGACAAACCCATTTTTCGGCGAGCACATGACATGTGCCCTTCGCGCCCGCTTGGTACGCTTGGCGACGTCACGGCTGAAAGAAGGGCTTTGGGTATCAAGTTTCATTGGTACACTTCACCAAATATTCGAGCTGTCAGGTATAACCCCGACTCGTTAGACTGTCAATATTTGGTGAGGTGTACCCAAAAGGGTAGGCGCACCCTTGTATTGGTGGGGGAAGAGGAATGGGGAGACAGGCTAAACAGCCGTGGTACATGCTTTTTCAAGCAGTGCGTACTCGTATCAATGCCTATCAAGGCACTGACAGCATCAACTTACTGATTCGACAATTGGCGCAAGAGGCAGGTTATGACGCCAAAGTCGTCTCGCGCATGCTCAAGGCCGGTAATTTTCTCGTCAGCCTTGCGCCTACGCTGGCCCCGGAACAGGTCAAGTGTGGCTATGCGCATATTGAGCTCTTGGAACGCTTGCATCAGCTGGACGCTGTCGTCGCAACTTCCATGCTATCCGCGACCCTGGCGAACCAACACACCTTACAAACCTTACGCGAAACCATAACGCACTACGCCACCGTAGCCGGTACACCGGCCACCACTGCCCGTTCGAAAGCACGTAGCCGCGTGGCTAACCATGAGCGTCTGGCGTCGGCGGCCATCCTAGACGCGGGCGCGGATTTTTTTGGCTTTCCGGGTGGGGAGATCATCAAGGTCACTCACTCCGATTTTTTTAGCCAATTTTTCATGATCCAGCTCAACGGACAGCAGAAGGCTGCCATCTTTATTCGAGTTGGCGACACCTCCCGCAAGCAAGAAAAAGCCGCCGCCGACCTCCTGAAACTGGCTAGCATGGCCCGACCCTATTTCGAAAAAATCTGGTTCGTTTTCCCGGAGCCCTCCGGGGTCGTCCACGAGCTTGCGTATCATGCGCATGCCATCAAAGCGTTCGATAACTGGCTGTCCCTCGCCACCGTGAACGAAGAAGACCAGGCCCTAGAGAGATTCTGGAACCTCGGTCACGCCTTCACAGAAGAGCTGTTTGGCGGTAGCCCACTCAAATGGGAAGGCTTTGCCGTTCTAGATAGGGCCAAGAAAAATGGAGAGTTCTTACCGGTTCTGGAACCTTGACTGCGCCTAGGGTGGGCCCGAGAAAAAGAACGCAGGATCCACGTCCTGTAGTCTCCCAGTAGTCCGGTTGTTTGCCTGGAGAACCTGTCTCAATGACGCTATAACTGAGCCGGATCTACGCGATGGTCGGAAGTTTTCCGGCTGCCGCTACAGAGACGGCGACGGCGACGGGTTTCGCGGATTTTACGAATCCTTGGAGCTCGGATGCTAGCTAGGTTACGGGCCTAGGTTTGCCAAAAACTTTCCGATTTTTTTGCACATTTCAACGGTAGCGACCGAAGCAAACTAGGCTCCTCAGCCAATCGGTAAGCCTAGCAGGCATAAAGTATGTTTCCTTTGGGCTTTACCCTTTCGAGTTAAGCCGAAATGGGCAGCCTTCCCAACTGATAGGGGGCACGCCAAAAATTATTGGAAATTATGGCTGACGTATAATTGATCATTTTTTGATCAGTTGTCATCCCGTGCTCACGGCTTCTATGCATGGTAATCAAGGCGGAAGCTTTGCTCAGCAATCGATTCTCTGCATGTCAGCGCCAGCGCATGAAACGGAACGTGTGCGGAATTTAGCTAATGGATTCAACGTTGGGCATCATCTTCAGCCCTTACCGAACAGCTTCACAAAGGCAACGTGCTTCGCTTGGCGCCACGTCTCAGTCAGATCGCCATTTAGCTCCAGCGCTTCGAAAATGCTTTTGACTTGCTCATTGCTGATGAGCTTTGCCGTGAGCATTTTCTTGAGCAGCTCATGGCCGTGCCAAACAGCAATGCCGAAATCTTGAGCCAGTTTGTGCATGCCCAAGTCATCCGTGACCACTATGGCGTTTCGGATTTGACCAAACGCAAGCACTCGACAGTCCGTCGAGGAAGGAGGCGAGCGGCCCGCCGTGGTATAGACCGTCGGATTCATTAAGACCCAACCCCGCAGCACGCTTTGCGCAGCCTCCAACTGGCCTTTCTCGTCAGCGCTGAGGCGAACCTGCTTCGCAACTCGCTCAGCGGCGAGATCCGCACCGTCGAACCAAGGAAACTTGAACTTCAGTGCACCACTACGATGCACTTCTTCCTCAACGTCTTTCAGAATGGTCAGAACGTAGTTTTTCTGCCCAAACGCAACGCCCAACATCGGTCGCACACGCTTCGCGAGGCGTAGATACGCATTGGTATCCAGCAAGACGAGCGTGGGCGCCGCACTCAACGCGCCAGCTCGCCATACAGCGCGGAGGCATCACTGAGTGACACGTCCATGATTTGCTGGACATACGACGGGCCCGTTCCATGTTCGCGAATCATGCGCTTGAGTGCCAGGAAGAACTCCGATTGAAACACATTCGACGCAGCGGCAAGGTATTGCGCGGGTCTGGGCGGAATCGGATCAAACAAGAGCGTACTGACCAGCTGTGGGGTGGAGCTGTTGCGTACGGCGTGGATTGTCTTTTCCGGTACTCGCAAAGGTGGCAGCTGGTTTTCCGCCGCATAGCCCTGCGCCTGCTGGAACACCGTGTTCAGCGAAATTTGATGATGCCGGGCATGCTGTTGAAGAACATCCACCTCCCCAGCTACGCTGGACACTTGCGCCGCCTCGGAATACGCGAGTTGCGCACAGGCCTCAGGAAACAGCAGGGAACCGGCAAAGGCATCCGCAAAATCTTCCCCTGCATCACTCCCTGCCAGCTCAGGGGTGTAGACATGCGCCAACTCGTGAGCCATCCAGAACTTAAAGTCTTCCAGCTTGGTGTCCAGATTGACGAACACAAAAGTGACGTCTGACGCCGGCAATAGGATGTGCAGGGCATTCTTGTGTTGCTGCTTGTGTCCCCAGAGGACGGGCACGAGCACAGCTCCACACGCCTTGAATTCGGCGATCAGCGCTTCATACCCCAGCACACTGCGCTCACCCAATCCCAATTTATTGCGTACTTGGGACGCATCACTCTGCAAACGCGTATAGCTGGTGGAAGGCGACGAAATCTGAGTGCGTAAGGTGGGCAGCTCAGGCAAAAAATCAACGAGAGGCTTGAGCAAACCGCCGATACCCATCGCTTTCAGAATGTGTTCATCGGTGGTTTTGGTGCCCGCCTTCTTGCGGAACGCCACTACGGGCTGATCCGGAGGTGGTGCGACCAACTGCGAAAACGGCAACTGCAGCGTCGTGGCCAACTTCAGCAGTTTGTCCGGACGAGGAAAGTCCTTACCTTTGAACCAGTTAGTGACGGACTGCGCCGAGACTCCCAACTGATCGGCCAGGTCTTTTTGTGTCCAGCCACGCTGAACGAGGGCCGCGCGGAGCGACTCGGTATGTAGGGTATTTTGCATGGTAGGCAATGTAGTACCTCGCTTGGTCAAAATCAAGTTTGATCAAGTTTTACGCCCGCTACGGTTGTCAAAACTCACATGCACTTGAGGCACCGCCGATCGCTCACCGTCCTGCGCCAGGTGCTCACGGAGCAGGATCAGGCGAACCACAGCGTTCCGGACTTTCCTAAGCAGTCGTCAACTCCCCCCAATCATTGATCGAATCTGAGCACCAAATAACGCGCAACGGGCTGCTACGCTGAGACGTACTGAAAGATAAGGCGTTTAGCCACCACGGCCACAACGAGGTGTTTATGTGCAACGCATGGAATCACCCACTGAACTGCACCTGCGGCTGGGGTGGGGAAGGGCATTCGGGGCATTCGACCTTTTCCGATTTCGTGCCCGCGGCGCAAAGCTGGTGGCCACGTGCGCTGACGAGCACATACGACAGTTACGTCAATCCCAATGCCAGCTGCCCTGTGTGCGGCGCGGCGGTATTCTTTTACCAATCGCCCAGTGGTGGCCGGGTGTTCTTCGACGAACTCGGCCCGCCTTGGCCCAAGCACCCGTGTACAGACAACACCAGCCGCCCCGGAAGACTCGCTTCTGCCCCGAGCGCCAGCACCGAAACGGCCAGCTACGCTTGGCAACGTTCAAGCTGGCAGCCGTTCGCCATCGAGACGATCACCGGCATTGACAAAGATTTTCTCAGGATCACGGGCATCCTGGATCACCAGCCCCTTTGCCTCTACATGCAGCGGCTAGTCGAACATCATCTACAGACTCAGGCATTTTCCGAGAAATGCCTGGCCCAGGTTAAAGCCAACCCCGACACCAGCCAGCAGCTGTCGATCCTTCTGCCCCAGGGTGTGCCGATCACCCTCACCGCCTTCCTGCTGCTAGCGGATGCGCGAAGTGACCTGAATCAGCGGATTCAGGTGAAGAAAGCCCAAACCAGCGGCGCCCATTCCACCGTCGCGGCGCAGTCGAACAAACGCCCGAGCGCCCTCAGCCGTCAGCCAAACCGCCTCCCCCCGCCACCTCCTGCCAAGACCACGATGGCCCTTGCCTTCAGGAAGGCGCAAGAAAAGAAGGACAACACCTAAGCCCACCCACCCGCTCATCGACCGAGCTGCGCGTAATTGGCGATTATGGTCAATCAGCCCCCACGTGGGGGGCGGACACGGTCGACAGCCGCTACCACTCCGGAGACCGGATCTCGGTCATACGCTATACCAGAAGGGTGGGGCATGGCGTAGCAGTGGAACGAAGGGGCGGCTGATGAAGAAAGCCATTGCGCAGGAAACCCTGGCGGCCCTGGTCGAGACTGGGGCGGCGCGGGAGTTTCGCGTGCTACGCGAGGGCGAGGCCTGGCGCCTGGAACTGCGCCTCGGCGCCAAGTGGCTGCCGGTGCGGTCACGGCGTGAACCGGTGCGCTACTGGCGCTCACTGACCGCCGTGGGACGGTTCTGCGAAGGAGTGGGCATCAAGGTACTGACGGTCGAACTCTAAAGAAAGTCTCATCAACCAGGTAACTGACCTGTAACCGCAGCGTCTTACAGTGCCGCCGCGTAGCGATCCAATAGCGCAACCTGGCTGCGGGCTTTGAGTGCATGCAGTCGTTGCTTCAATCGTTCACCATCGGGATGCGCACAGGCAATCAAGCGCCCCACACGACCCATTGCACGGCGAACCAAAGGCTCCAGCTCTGTCCACGCCGTACCCTGCGTCGCCTGATCCTCCAACTGTTTTACTACCGCCCGAATCGCCTTACGCTCGGCCTTGGGTATGCCTGGGATTGCGTTAAAGATCGTCAGCCCGGTAACGGTCAAAGGCTCGAATCCATTTTTGGAGAGCACCGTTTGTCCGCGCTTGCGAATATGCAACTTTGAACGCTTCTGGTAGCAGCCCTTCTGCGCCAGCATGTGGGTGACCGCCGAGACGACGCTTGTTAGCGCTGATGAATCGATGGGCTTAATGGAGGTGATGGTGATGTCATCCGCGAACCTAGAATAATTGAATCCCTGCGCATTCAACTTGGCCACCAATGCCGGTTCGATATCCCAGAACACCAGGTTGGCTATATAGCCACTGCTGCTGGCACCTTGCGGCACGACGCCATGACGGGTTGTCAGCAGCGCCAAGATGCCTGCCACCGCCTCGGAAAACCCGAACAAGCCCACGAACAATTGCTGAACATGCTGCGTCTTGATGGAAGGGAAAAAGTCCTTAATGTCCTGAAGCACCACGCACTGGGCACGACCGTGGATGTGTGCATTGGAGTAAATACTGCGGCGTTTAACCGGATCTTTGATCCCTCCATGGAGATATGCCGGGAAGCGAACACGCGCTAGCAAACGATCTACGATTTTCCGCTGGATTCTTTTCAACGGCTCGTAAGCATCGTAGGTATCACGGGGGGTGCCGTCTTTTTTGGTTTGCGGCACATGACGATACAAGTTGGAGCTGCGCGTGGCCAAGCTTTCGAGGAGTTCGGTGGGCTCGCCTAGTGTCAGCGACAGCGCTTTCAGGCTGTGGATCGGTTTGAACGGATAGAGCGGAGCGTCCATTTCCTGTCTCAGAATGACGTGAGGCCGATCATCTGGATCGGCCTCACTAGAATTCGAATGATGTGGTTTGTTGCGTCATGAGATTACCTCAAAAATTGTATCTGCATTTTCGCAGATCCAATCCCAAGCAATTACAGCCTTTTCCCAAATCCAGATGTAGTACGGAATACGTTTGGCCACTTTGGCTGCCTGGACAGACAAAGTTTTTAAACGATTTCCCCA
Source organism: Pseudomonas sp. MHK4 (assembly GCF_054600775.1). Taxonomy (NCBI): domain Bacteria; kingdom Pseudomonadati; phylum Pseudomonadota; class Gammaproteobacteria; order Pseudomonadales; family Pseudomonadaceae; genus Pseudomonas; species Pseudomonas sp. MHK4. Next base: position 124,473 of record NZ_BAAIAK010000003.1, read on the forward strand.
CTTGTGATCTTTCTGCTGAGGGGCTGCTTCTACTTTAACGCGGGCATCTTCAGTGTTGTGCATGTGCTGATCGATACGAGTACCGACAGCTTTCTTTACTTTCTTCATGGTTACAGTTCCTTACGGTGGATTACTCCGCCGCCAGGTATTCCGGGCCGAATGGAACTTTGAAGATGCCGCTACAAACCACAGTTCTGCTTATCAAATCCTTGATAAGCCGTCCGCCGCATTTCTGTCGATTAACCGATGGAACGTCGCTGACAGCCTCGTGACGATTGCCACGAAACCCTCAGCGCTGAGCACATCGGGGTGACGACAGGTGTGGGGCGAAGGTAGCTCTGGAGAACACCAAAGCTGGTCAGTTTCCCGACCACCAACTGCAAGCCCGATTCATAACCATGTTTAAAGAGCACCTGGGCGGTAACACCCAGCAAGAACAGTTCTACAGAACAGGGAGGAAGTTTTCAACCTGAAGAAATGTTACCGGCCATGTCTAATGGCCGGTGACATATACAAATCAGATGTCGAGTAGGGGGAGGGACTTCACGATTTTCACTGTTTCTAGGCTCACCGAAACCACGCGCTGGAATAGCTCCAGTGGGTACTTGGGATTGTCCATGGTTTCAGTGGCCCAGTCGTTGGCGTCGTTGACGATGCCGCTGGTCTTATCGGTACGCACGGCTTGGCGCTCCATTACCCAGTTCAGCGCGGCCTTGCCGTTGACCACATAATCCCAGGCCACCTCGGGGATGCCCTTAAGGGTGATGCGGTGGTTGTAGATGACGGTGGTCTTGTCGCCCTTCTTGGCGAACTTCATCTTCTCTACGCGGTAATCGGCGTCGGTGAGCGTGCTCTTGGCTTCGATGGTCAGCGGGTACGGCTCGACGCTTTCGTAGTTCAGGTGGAGCTCGGCAAGGACTCGGCCTGCTTTGCTGAAGGCCCAGAAATCGGCGGCTTTTTTCACTGCTGGGATTCGCGGCAGCTCCTTGCTCAGGTTGTCGGCAAAGCGCTCGCGGTAGTCGGGCGAATGAAGAATTCCGTAGACGTAGTAGAACAAGTCCTCCTTGCCGAACTGCTCGCAGGGGTAGCACGACTGGAAGTGTGCCAAACTTTCGCCGGTGATAGCGTCTAACCGCTGGTGCTTTGCCGGGATAGCCTCATTGAACAGGTCATCACGCTGAGTCTTAGCTGCCCTTGGATAGACGTATAGAGGGAAACATTGAGAACCCGCCATGTCACCGAAATGGATGCTGGGAATTACATCAGTAATAAATGCGGAAAAACCGCCACGGAATCCTGGAGCAGAAAGACATATTACGCGGTTCTCTACAGTTGTATCCGAAAAATATTGATCTGTAAGGTACTTGCTCCAGTTGAGTCTTGAGTCCATATATAGCCACTGCCGGCAAAAGGGTCGGTAATTGGCCTTGCGCATATTGGACTCGCTAAATTCGTATTTTTTTCCCGCAGCTAAATCACCCAGTGTTTTCTGGCACCACTTGAATTTTGCCTCATCGCTACTAGGCACATAAGCACGAGGAAGTGAGTTGTAATAGTCTATTGACTCACTGATGGTTGCGGACAGCTCTGTCTTAGAGCTGTTGTAACACCATGCATCACGATTTGTTTTCATTCCAGACGAATAGACGGAAAAAATCGGGCTTCCGGCGCTACCTTTAAATGCCATCGACGACAATGACTCAAAATTATCGTTACGCTGCTTAAGCCAGTCCCCATGGTCGTCAGGGGTAATAGATTGCCATTCATCTATGCCGGCAATACTAGAATATCCAGCTATTTTTTCTAGCTTCTCTTCACGAGAAAGGTATTCACCAATATCGTGAAAGTAAATTTTTCCGTGGTGATCTGATTTTGGATTCTTAACAAGCAAGGAAATTGCTATAGCTGCCGAACTGCCTACCCCAAAGATTTGTCCGCCTTCTTTCTTCGCACGCTCACCGGAAGTTTTCTGACCGCGAAGCCCCCGCAAATGAAAAACATAAATACAAGAGAATTCCTCCTCTAAACATTTGCGGAGACCATCCATTATATTGGCCTCTAAGAAGCTGGCGTTGCTTACAAAACTTATTACTCCAGCGTCTCCAATTCTATCGCTCGCCCAGCGCACGGCTAAAATATAACTATCGTAAAGCGCCCGCTTATTGGTCATTTTAGTACGAGCAGCGTAAGTTTCTCGTATCCGATTTTCAAGATTCGGATAGCGCATATTTTGGTTATTTTCATTGGCACTACCTTGGCCAACTGAGTACGGCGGATTCCCCACGATAACCCGTATATCAAGTTCCTTCTGTCGCTTTCGGCGGGCGCTATTGTCTTCCAGCAACTCGTCTACCAAATCGTCCTTTTCGTACATCTGAAAGGTGTCGGTCAGGCAGATACCTTCGAAGGGCGTGTATTCGCCGATCACTTCGCCGTGGTAGGCCGCTTCGATATTGATGGCGGCAATGTAGTAGGCAAGCAGTACCAACTCGTTGGCGTGGATTTCGTGCTTGTACTTGTGAGGCAGCTCTTCCGGCTTGATCAGGCCCGACTGGATCAGGCGGGTGATGAAGGTGCCAGTGCCGGTAAAGGGGTCGATGATGTGAACGCCCTTGCTGCCGAGGGTCTGGCCGAATTCCCGTTGCAGCAGGTGATCGACGCTGTGAAGGATGAAGTCCACCACCTCGACCGGGGTGTAGACAATGCCAAGGCGCTCGGTCATTTTGGGGAATGCGTTGCGGAAAAATTTGTCGTAAAGCTCGACGATGATCTTCTGCTTGCCTTGGGCGTTGTTGATACCGGCAGCGCGTTGACGCACGCTGGCGTAGAACTTATCTAGCGTGTCGGCTTCCTTGGCCAGGTGGTGTTCGTGGAGCGCGTCCAGCACACCCTGCATGGCCTTGGACATGGGGTTGTGGTTGGCAAAGCTGTGTTCGTCGAACAGCGCATCGAACACTGGCTTGGTAACCAGGTGCTGGGCAAGCATTTCGACAATCTCGCCATCGCTGATGCTGTCGTTAAGGTCGTCACGCAGCTCAGCGGCAAAGGCGTTGAAAGCGACCTTTTCCTGGATGTTGGCCGGGTTCTCCAAGATGCCTTGGATGCGGTCGATATGTGTACGGGCGATTTTGGCTATGTCGTTGGCCCAGTCTTCCCAGTGATGGCGGTTGCCGCACTTATCGACGATCTTGGCATAGATGGCCTTTTCGATTTCACCCACTTCGTAGGTTAGCTCGGCCTGCTGAGTCATCTGGCCTTCGGCATCGTGTTTTCGACGCTTTTCGCCAATGCCGTACTGGCCTTTTCCGGCCTTGCCGTTGCTAGTGCCGCTGGATTTTTTCGCCTTCTTTTCTGCCTTGTCGGTGATGGCGATGACTTCCATTTTACGTGGGTCTGAGCCGATCAGATCGAGCTTGTTGACCATGGCGTCAAAACTATCGTCGTGCGAACGCAGCGCCTGAAGCACTTGCCAGACCACCTTGTAGGTCTGATTGTCATTAAGGGCTTCGTGGGGCTCCATGCCGGCAGGGATGACTACCGGCAGCACCACATAGCCGCGCTTCTTGCCTGGCGCGTTGCGCATGACTCTACCTACGGATTGCACCACGTCCACTTGGGAGTTACGCGGGGTGAGGAAGAGCACCGCATCCAGTGCTGGAACGTCCACACCTTCGGACAAGCAGCGCACGTTGCTGAGGATTCGGCAGGTGTTGGCCGGCGCGTCTTCCTTGAGCCAGTTGAGCTTGGCTTCCTTCTGGCTGGCATTCATACCGCCATCGACGTGTTCAGCCTCACAGACGATACGTGAAGCCTCATCGATTTCTTCGGACTCTTGGTATGCCTCCACCACCGACTTAAACATGCTGGCGATGTTGATTGAGCTGACCTTGTGCTTGGTGCCTTTGTAGTTGGGTGAGATGACCTGACAGAACGCGACAGCCCGCTTCATGGGCTGATCATCACCCACGAGGTTTTCTGCCAACCCCTGTTTGGCCAGCGCCTTCCAGCAGCCGACAATCTTGGCGGCGTCGTCCACCTTGAGCTGGTTGTCTTCGTCCTTCAGCAAGTCTTGTAAGCGGCGACTGATGGCGCTCTCTTCGACAGTGAGTACCAGCACCTTATAGTCGGTGAGCAGGCCGCGCTGGACGGCCTCGGAGAAGTTAATGACGAACAGCTCTTTGCCATATAAAGCCTCGTCGTCCATCGAGCAGAGGGTGACTTCGCCGGACTCGGCTTTGAGCTTGGCATTGTCGCCATAGATGCGTGGCGTGGCGGTCATGTACATGCGCTTGGCGGCGCGGATGTAATCGGCGTCATGGATGCGCACGAAGGTGCTTTCGTCATCATCGTCAAAGGTTGCGCCGGTTGTACGGTGCGCTTCGTCGCAGATCACCAGATCAAACGCTGCTAGGTCGTGTTCGTGCTGGGCACGGCTGATCACATCGATGGAGTGATAGGTTGAAAACACTACACTCATGTGCTCAGCATCGTGCCGTTTGAACATCTCCGACGCGAGGCGATCTGCTTTGGTGGTGGCTGGGTAGCGCAGCTCGTGAGTGAAGACCTGTACGGTGTCCTCCTCGGCTTTGCGCTTCTTACCCACATCGCTGTCCGAGCAGACGGCAAAGCTGTGGAGTGGGGTTTCGCTTTCCTGCGTCCACTCCGTAAGCGACTGCGACAACAGCGACAGGCTGGGCACCAGAAACAGCACACGCTTGCCCTTGCCAGCCTGCTGCTCGGCAATCTTCAGGCTGGTGAACGTCTTGCCAGTACCGCAGGCCATGATCAGCTTGCCACGTTCGGCGTTCTTGAGGCCCGCTGCCACAGCATTAAGTGCTGTTTGCTGGTGCTCCCGTAATTGCTTCTTAGCCTTGAGCACGATCTTTTGCTTGGGCTGATACTTCGCCCAGTCAATCTGACTATCTTCCAGTGCTTGCAGGTCGATTTTGCTGACAGGGGGCTGCTGGCCCTGCAAGGCATCTTCGGCGTGCTCACTCCAGTTATTGGTGGTGGTGACGATGATTCTGTGCGTGAACGGCGCTTTGCCCGAAGCGGTGAAGAAGCTGTCGATGTCCTTTTTCTGGACGCGATAGTCCTCAGCGTACAGCTTGCACTGGATGGCGTGGTACTCGCCTGTGCCCTGGGTGCGCGCCACCAAGTCGATTCCCGTGTCGCGACCGTCCAGCCCCTGTTCTTTTGCCCACTCTGCATACGTCCACACCTGGTCGTAGAGGTCGCGGTAGGTGGCCTCGTTGCGCAGATAGGCGCAGATCAACTCTTCGAAGTAGGTGCCTTTTTCGCGCTCTGAAGCTGAAGCGGCGCGATAGATGTCGAGCAAGGAGCAGAGGGCGGACATATAGAATTCCTTTTGATTACTGCTAGCGCAAATATCGAGCGCTAAATTTTTCAAGTCTATCAATAGGTATCTCTTTGAGCAGCTAAAAGAAAACCCCAGGAGATACGAGATCTACTGGGGTTTGTCTATGGCCACTAACTTTGGCCGAAAGGGCAAATAACTTTGCCCACCTACACCGGGATCAGAAGTCCAGGTTGGAAACCGCCAGGGCATTGCTTTCGATGAAGTCACGGCGAGGCTCGACCGCATCACCCATCAGGGTGTTGAAGATCTGGTCCGCGCCAATGGCGTCTTCGATGGTCACTTTCAGCATCCGGCGAACGCTTGGGTCCATGGTGGTTTCCCACAGCTGGTCCGGGTTCATTTCACCCAGACCTTTGTATCGCTGGATGGTGTGGCGCTTGGTGCTTTCGGCCATCAACCAGTCCAGGGCTTCCTTGAACTCGGTGACCGCTTTCTTGCGCTCGCCACGCTGGATGTACGCGCCTTCGTCCAGCAGAGTGCTCAGCTGAGCGCCCAGGGACACGACGGTCTTGTAGTCGTTGCTGCCGAAGAAGTCGCGGTTGAAGGTGACGTAGTTCGACAGGCCGTGGGAGATCAGTTCGACCTCTGGCAGCCAGACGTTACGCTCACGGTCTTCCCGCAGGCTGGCCTTGTAGACCAGGCCGGACTTCTCTACGGTGCGCAGGCGAACTTCGTACTGGGCCAACCAATCCTGCATCGCAGCGTGATCGGACAGTTGCTCCAGGCTGACGGCAGGCAGGTAGATGAAGTGCTCGGTCAGTTCCTGTGGGTACAGGCGCGACAGGCGCTTGAGGGTCTTCATCACCAGGCGGAAGTCATTCACCAGACGTTCAAGGGCTTCGCCGGAGATACCCGGTGCCTCTTCGTTCAGGTGCAGGCTCGCATCTTCCAGGGCCGACTGCGTCATGTACTCTTCCATGGCGTCGTCGTCTTTGATGTATTGCTCTTGCTTGCCTTTCTTCACCTTGTACAGCGGTGGCTGTGCGATGTAGATGTAGCCGCGCTCGATCAGCTCCGGCAATTGACGGAAGAAGAAAGTCAGCAGCAGGGTACGAATGTGCGAACCGTCGACGTCAGCATCGGTCATGATGATGATGTTGTGATAACGCAACTTGTCGATGTTGTACTCTTCGCGGCCGATGCCGCAGCCCAGCGCGGTGATCAAGGTGCCCACTTCCTGGGAAGAGATCATCTTGTCGAAACGCGCTTTCTCGACGTTCAGGATCTTGCCCTTGAGCGGGAGAATCGCCTGGGTCTTGCGGTTACGTCCCTGCTTGGCAGAGCCGCCCGCGGAGTCACCTTCCACGAGGTACAGTTCGGAGAGGGCAGGGTCCTTTTCCTGGCAGTCAGCCAGTTTGCCCGGCAGGCCGGCGATGTCCAGCGCGCCTTTACGGCGGGTCATCTCACGGGCCTTGCGCGCGGCTTCACGAGCACGAGCCGCGTCGATCATCTTGCCGACAACCAGCTTGGCTTCGTTCGGGTTTTCCAGCAGGAAGTCGGAGAAGTACTTGCCCATTTCCTGTTCGACAGCGGTCTTCACTTCGGAAGAGACCAGCTTGTCCTTGGTCTGGGAGCTGAACTTCGGATCCGGCACTTTTACCGAGATGATCGCGGTCAGGCCTTCACGGGCATCGTCACCGGTGGTGGCAACCTTGTGCTTCTTCGCCAGGCCTTCGGCTTCGATGTAGGTGTTGAGGTTACGCGTCAGGGCGGAACGGAAGCCCACCAGGTGAGTACCGCCGTCGCGCTGCGGAATGTTGTTGGTGAAGCACAACAGGTTCTCGTTGAAGCTGTCGTTCCACTGCAGGGCGATTTCCACGCCGATGCCGTCCTCACGCTGGATGTTGAAGTGAAACACCTGGTTGACCGGGGTCTTGTTGGTGTTCAGGTATTCAACGAACGCGCGCAGGCCACCTTCGTACTTGAACAACTCTTCCTTGCCGCTGCGCTCATCCTTGAGGACGATGCCGACACCCGAGTTGAGGAAGGACAGTTCACGAATCCGCTTGGCCAGGATGTCCCAGCTGAAGTGGATGTTCTTGAAGGTTTCGCTGGAAGCCTTGAAGTGGATCTGGGTACCGGTGGTTTCGCTGTCGCCAACGATCTTCATCGGTTCCTGGGGAACACCGTGTACATAGGTCTGTTCCCAGATCTTGCCGCTACGGCGCACCGTCAGAACAAGCTCTTCAGACAGTGCGTTCACTACAGACACGCCCACGCCGTGCAGGCCGCCGGATACCTTGTAGGAGTTGTCATCGAACTTACCGCCGGCGTGCAGTACGGTCATGATGACCTCGGCTGCCGAAACGCCTTCTTCCTTGTGCACATCTACCGGGATGCCACGGCCGTTGTCTTTAACGGTGATGGATTCGTCCGGGTGGATGATGATGCTGATGTCGTCGCAGTGGCCGGCGAGCGCTTCGTCGATCGAGTTATCGACCACCTCGAACACCATGTGGTGCAGACCGCTGCCATCGTCGGTGTCACCAATGTACATACCGGGACGTTTGCGTACGGCATCCAGGCCTTTCAGCACTTTAATGCTCGTTGAGTCGTACGTATTTTCTTCGCTCAATGCCTTCACTCCCGATGGTCGTGGGTCTGGGTGATACGGCCCTGTTCCACGTGGAACAGGGCGACTGGCGTTTCCGTCTGCCAGCCTTCCCTCAATAATTCGTGGTCTACACAGGTGATGAACACCTGGCAGCGTAAGTCTTCCAGCAAGCGGCAAAGCGCACGGCGGTGCTGCTCGTCCAGTTCGGACGGCAAGTCATCCACCAGATAAATACACTGACCGCGTCGGGCCTGGCTGACCAGGTGACCCTGGGCGATCCGCAATGCACAGACCACCAACTTCTGCTGTCCTCGGGACAAGATGTCCGCGGCATTGTGAGCGCCCAATTTGAGGCGCAAATCAGCACGTTGCGGTCCTGCCTGGGTATGCCCCATCTGCTGATCCCGCTGAAGGGATCCGGCGAGCACAGCGCTCAGTTCACGGTCTTTGTCCCAGCCCCGGTAATAGCTGAGCGTTAGGCCCTCGAGCTCAACCAGCTCACCCAAGGTCTGCTCAAACACCGGTTTCAAGGCTTTGATATAGGCGCGGCGGTATTCATCTATTTCAGCGCTGGCCTGGCACAGTTCCCTGTCCCAAACCGCTTGCGAAACGGCGTCAAGTGTACCATGCCGCAGCCAAGAGTTTCTCTGGCGCAGGGCCTTCTGCAGGCGTTGCCAGGTGGACATGAATCGGGGTTCCACGTGGAACACGCCCCAGTCGAGAAACTGTCGGCGAATCTTCGGCGCGCCTTCCAGCAAGCGAAAGCTGTCCGGGTTGATCAACTGCAGCGGCAGGATCTCGGCCAGCTGCGCGGCACTGCGCGCGTTCTGCCCGTCGATGCGGATCTGGAACTCCCCCTGGCGGTCCCGGGAGATGCCCAGGGCGCTGTGTCCGCCTTCAGCCAACTCGACCTGGCCAAAGACCGTGCAGGCCAACTGCTCGTACTGAATGACCGGCAACAACCGGGTACTACGAAACGAACGCGCAAGCCCCAGCAGGTGAATGGCTTCCAGGACACTGGTTTTGCCGCTGCCGTTGGCGCCGTAAAGAATATTGATTCGGGGGGAGGGGGAGAAGGTCACCGGGTGCAGATTGCGCACCGCGGTGACCGAGACGCGACTTAAGGACATCTAGCTTCTGCTGAACATGATTACAGACGCATCGGCATGACGACGTAGGCCGAGTCGTCGTTGTCAGACTCTTGCACCAGCGCGCTGCTGTTGGAGTCGGACAGGATCAGGCGCACCTGCTCGGTGGTCATCACGCCCAGTACGTCGAGCAGGTAGCTGACGTTGAAGCCGATTTCCAGGGAACCGCCGTTGTACTCAACGCCAACCTCTTCTTCCGCTTCCTCCTGCTCCGGGTTGTTCGCCTGGATCTTCAGCTGGCCAGGAGCCAGTTGCAGACGGATACCGCGGTACTTCTCGTTGGAAAGAATCGCCGTACGGCTGAAGGCCTCACGCAGGGCCTGACGGTCACCGAGCACCAGCTTGTCGCCGCCTTTTGGCAGAACGCGCTCGTAGTCCGGGAATTTGCCGTCGACCAGCTTCGAGGTGAAGGTGAACTCGCCGGTGGTAGCGCGAATGTGGTGCTGGCCCAGGACGATGCTGACGATACCGTCCGGCTCAGTCAGCAAACGTGCGAGTTCAAGGATGCCCTTGCGCGGCACGATGACCTGGTGGCGATCCGGCTGGCCGATATCAGCCTGCATCGAGCACATCGCCAAACGGTGGCCGTCGGTGGCCACGGCACGAATGACGCCTGCCGAGACTTCCAGCAACATGCCGTTGAGGTAGTAACGCACGTCCTGCTGGGCCATGGCGAAACTGGTGCGCTCGATCAGGCGACGCAGCTTGCTTTGCTCGAGGCTGCACGTCAGCGAGCCCGGGCCTTCTTCCACGGTCGGGAAATCGTTGGCCGGCAAGGTCGAGAGGGTGAAGCGGCTACGGCCAGCCTTCACCACCAGCTTCTGCTCATCAACCTTGATATCGATCAGCGCATCGTTCGGCAGGCTTTTGCAGATATCCATCAGCTTACGTGCAGGCACGGTGATGGAGCCTGTTTCCGCAGGCTCTTCGAGCTGCACGCGACCGACCAGTTCGACTTCCAGGTCGGTACCGGTCAGCGACAGTTGCTGGCCTTCGACAACCAGCAGCACGTTGGAGAGCACCGGCAAGGTCTGTCGGCGCTCGACGACGCCTGCGACCAGTTGCAGGGGTTTCAACAGGGCTTCGCGTTGAATGGTGAAATGCATGGTCTAGTCCCTTGCCTTAAAAGCTGCGCTGGTGTTCATCAAGTGGTCAGTGTACGCAGCAGGTTCTTGTAGTCCTCGCGGATGTCCGCGTCGGATTCCTTAAGTTCGTTTATCTTGCGGCAGGCGTGCAAAACAGTCGTGTGGTCACGGCCACCAAACACATCACCGATTTCCGGCAGGCTGTGGTTAGTCAGCTCCTTGGACAATGCCATGGCGACCTGACGCGGACGGGCAACCGAACGCGAACGACGTTTGGACAACAAATCCGAGATCTTGATCTTGTAGTACTCGGCGACGGTGCGCTGAATGTTATCCACAGAGACCAGTTTGTCTTGCAGCGCCAACAGGTCCTTCAGGGACTCACGAATCAACTCGATGGTGATATCGCGACCCATGAAGTGCGAATGGGCGATCACGCGTTTGAGCGCGCCTTCCAGTTCGCGGACATTGGAGCGTATGCGTTGGGCAATGAAGAATGCCGCATCGTGTGGCAGTTCGACCTTCGCCTGGTCGGCCTTCTTCATCAGGATCGCGACACGGGTTTCCAGTTCCGGCGGCTCAACGGCCACCGTGAGGCCCCAGCCGAAGCGGGACTTGAGGCGTTCTTCAAGGCCTTCGATTTCTTTCGGATAGCGGTCACTGGTGAGAATGACCTGCTGGCCACCTTCAAGCAGGGCGTTGAAGGTGTGGAAAAACTCTTCCTGGGAGCGCTCCTTGCGAGCGAAAAACTGAATATCGTCGATCAGCAATGCATCCACCGAACGGTAGAAGCGCTTGAATTCGTTGATCGCGTTCAGCTGCAAGGCCTTGACCATGTCGGCCACGAAGCGCTCGGAATGCAGGTACACTACCTTGGCATTCGGGTTCTTCTTTAATAGATGGTTACCCACAGCATGCATCAAGTGGGTTTTACCCAGGCCTACACCACCATAAAGGAAGAGCGGGTTGTATCCGTGCTTGGGGTTGTCCGCCACTTGCCAGGCCGCGGCCCGGGCCAGTTGGTTGGACTTGCCCTCAACGAAGTTTTCAAAGGTAAAGGTGCGGTTCAGGTAGCTGGTGTGCTTGAGGGCGCCTTCAACCTGAACAGTGCGTTGCTCGGCGCGCACCGGTGCCTGTTGCGAACTCGCGCCGGCCATGGGGTCGAAGCTGTCACGCGAAGGCTCTTGCTCAGCCACTTCAGCGGTTTTTTGCGTCGCACGCTTGGCCGGTGATGGGGCGGGGGCCGCAGGCGCGGCAGCCGCTGCAGCCGCCTGAACCTGGGACGCCGCGGCGGCAGCCAGCGGCGCATTCGGTGCAGCACGCGGAGCTGAGCTGCGTTTGCTGCCTATTAATAAGGAAAGCGCAGGCGCCATGCCGTTGCCGTGCTCATCGAGCAATTCCAGCACGCGGCTCAGGTATTTCTCGTTGACCCAGTCCAGGACAAAACGGTTGGGTGCGTAGACACGCAACTCGTCGCCTTCGGCTTCGACCTGTAGTGGACGGATCCAAGTGTTGAATTGTTGGGCAGGCAGCTCATCGCGCAAAAGCTCCACGCACTGCTGCCAAAGTTCCACTGACACGGATATCCCCTAAGTTGAAAGCCGGTGAGGCAAAAACAAGCGGCCATTGTAACGGCCAGACGCCGACTTATCCACACGTAGGTGGGCCATGGACCGAGAACAATCAGGGTTTTATACGCAAAAAAGGCGACCAATGGTCTGTGAATAAGCTCTGTGGATAACCCCCTCTAAGCTCGTTGCACAAGTGGGGGCTAAACTCGGTGGATAACCTGCCTGTGGATAACAGCGCTTTCCACACACAGGTTATCCGACAGCTCAGCACAGGCTGAACACGGTTTTCCACTGTAGTTGTCATTCGCTGTACATGCGATGAAACAAGGGCTCAAGGCACTTATCCACAGATACCTGCTGCCTAAGCTTTTATAAGCTTTACAGAAAAGCTTTAAATACTTTCCTTCTTTATTTTTATATTTGGCTGAGGATCCTGGCCAGGCAAAACCTCTGGAGATCTATTTATAAGGAAACGTTGGTTGGAAATTGACCTAGAGGCTTGCTTTCTCTAGAATCCCCGGTCTCTTAAAACGGGGGCCATTCCGGCCCGTTGTGGACGAACCAGGTAACACGACAATGAAACGTACTTTCCAACCAAGCACTATCAAACGCGCTCGTACCCACGGTTTCCGTGCTCGCATGGCTACCAAGAACGGTCGTGCCGTCCTGTCGCGTCGTCGCGCCAAAGGTCGTGCGCGTCTGGCAGTTTGATAATCCGGCACTGGAGGTGAGTCAGGACTTCAGTCGGGAAAAGCGTCTGCTTACCCCCCGGCATTTCAAGGCGGTCTTTGACTCCCCTACCGGCAAGGTTCCGGGGAAAAATCTCCTGCTCCTTGCGCGCAAAAACGATCTTGATCACCCCCGTCTCGGGCTGGTTATCGGGAAAAAGAGCGTAAAGCTCTCCGTCGAGCGCAATCGCCTCAAACGTCTGATGCGCGAATCGTTTCGCCTGAACCAGGATTCACTGGTCGGCTGGGACATCGTTATCGTCGCGCGCAAAGGTTTGGGTGACGTAGAAAACCCCGAATTGATTCAGCATTTCGGCAAACTCTGGAAGCGTCTGGCACGCAGCACGCCGGTACCAGCAGTCAAAACCGAAACTGTAGGGGTAGACAGTCCCGATGCGTAAACTGGCACTCGTTCCGATCCAGTTTTACCGCTACGCCATTAGTCCCCTGATGGCCAGTCACTGTCGTTTCTACCCCAGTTGTTCCTGCTACGCGTTAGAAGCCATTGAAAATCATGGCCTTCTTCGCGGTGGCTGGCTGACCTTTCGTCGTTTAGGTCGCTGTCATCCGTGGAATCCCGGTGGTTATGACCCGGTTCCATCTATCCCTACCTCCCGTTCTTCTTCGATGGCCGAGTAATCATGGATATCAAACGCACGATCCTGATCGTCGCCCTGGCAATCGTGTCCTACGTTATGGTTCTTAAATGGAACCAGGACTATGGCCAGGCTGCCTTGCCGACTCAGAATGTTGCTTCCAGTACGACCGCACCGGGCCTCCCGGATACGGCCACTGGCAATAAAGCGTCCGTCAGTGACGACATTCCGCACGCCGCAAACGATACCAGCGCACCTGCCGAAACTCCGGTAGCGGCGAGCACCGACCTCATCCAGATCAAAACGGATGTGCTCGACCTGGCCATCGATCCACAAGGTGGTGATGTTGCCCAACTGAAATTGCCGCTGTATCCACGCCGTCAGGACCATCCGGAAATTCCATTCCAGCTGTTCGACAACGGCAACGAACGGACTTATCTGGCGCAAAGTGGCCTGATTGGCAGCAACGGCCCGGATGCAAGTCCTGCCGGTCGTCCGATTTACTCGGCAGAGAAGAAGGTTTACCAGCTGGCGGACGGTCAGGACCAATTGGTCGTGGACCTGAAGTTCAGCAAGGACGGCGTCAACTACATCAAGCGTTTCACTCTGAAACGCGGCCTGTATGACGTAACCGTTTCCTACCTGATCGACAACCAGAGCGCACAGCCCTGGTCCGGTGCGATGTTCGCGCAATTGAAGCGTGACGCCAGTTCCGATCCGTCTTCCAGCACCGCCACCGGTACCGCGACTTACCTGGGCGCCGCCCTGTGGACAAGTTCGGAGCCGTACAAGAAAGTGTCCATGAAGGACATGGACAAGGCGCAGCTGAAAGAAACCGTCACCGGCGGCTGGGTTGCCTGGTTGCAACACTACTTCGTGACCGCGTGGATTCCGGCGAAGGGCGAAAACAACGTCGTCCAGACCCGTAAAGACAGCAAAGGCAACTACATCATCGGTTACACCGGTCCTTCGTTGACCGTTGCACCGGGTGCCAAGGCTGAAACCAGCGCTATTCTGTACGCTGGTCCGAAAAGCCAGGCTGTCCTGAAAGAGTTGTCCCCAGGTCTGGAACTGACCGTCGACTACGGCATCCTGTGGTTCATCGCTCAACCGATCTTCTGGTTGCTGCAACACATCCACGCCATTGTGGGTAACTGGGGCTGGTCGATCATCTTCCTGACCATGCTGATCAAGGGGATCTTCTTCCCGTTGTCGGCTGCCAGCTACAAATCCATGGCGCGCATGCGTGCAGTGGCACCGAAACTGGCTGCGCTGAAAGAGCAACATGGCGATGACCGGCAGAAAATGTCGCAAGCCATGATGGAGCTGTACAAGAAAGAGAAGATCAATCCGCTGGGTGGTTGCTTGCCAATCCTCGTGCAGATGCCGGTATTCCTTTCGTTGTACTGGGTTCTGCTGGAAAGCGTTGAAATGCGCCAAGCGCCGTTCATGCTGTGGATTACCGACCTGTCGATCAAGGATCCGTTCTTCATTCTGCCGATCATCATGGGTGCAACCATGTTCATCCAGCAGCAGTTGAATCCGACTCCACCGGATCCGATGCAGGCCAAGGTGATGAAGCTGATGCCAATCATCTTCACCTTCTTCTTCCTGTGGTTCCCGGCGGGTCTGGTGCTGTACTGGGTAGTGAACAACTGCCTGTCGATCGCCCAACAGTGGTACATCACTCGTAAGATCGAAGCAGCTACCAAAGCAGCTGCCTGATTTACACTGTGGATAACCACTCAAAACGCCCCCTAGTGGGGCGTTTTGCTATCTGTCACTTTTGTCTGGATAACGGTTTATGAGCGTTCCTCGTGAAACCATTGCCGCCGTCGCCACCGCCCAAGGTCGTGGCGGTGTCGGCATCGTGCGTATTTCCGGGCCGTTGGCCAGCGTTGCGGCCGAGGCCTTCAGCGGTCGTGAGCTCAAGCCGCGGTTCGCTCACTACGGTCCATTCCTGGGAGAAAAGGACGAGGTGCTCGATCAGGGAATCGCACTGTATTTTCCCGGACCGAATTCGTTCACCGGCGAAGATGTATTGGAATTGCAGGGCCACGGTGGCCCGGTCGTTCTGGATATGCTGCTGCAGCGGTGCCTGGAATTGGGTTGCCGCCTGGCCCGACCGGGTGAATTCAGTGAACGGGCATTCCTTAACGACAAGCTCGACCTCGCCCAGGCCGAAGCTATCGCCGACCTGATCGAAGCCAGTTCTGCACAGGCAGCGCGCAATGCATTGCGCTCACTACAAGGCGCCTTTTCGGCCCGTGTGCATAACCTCACCGAACAATTGATCGGCCTGCGGATTTACGTCGAAGCGGCAATCGACTTTCCGGAGGAAGAAATCGACTTCCTGGCCGATGGCCACGTATTGAGCATGCTCGATAAAGTGCGCGATGAGTTATCCACCGTGATGCGCGAAGCTGGGCAGGGCGCCTTGTTGCGTGATGGCATGACGGTGGTTATTGCCGGTCGTCCGAATGCTGGCAAATCCAGCCTGCTCAATGCCCTCGCCGGGCGCGAAGCGGCCATCGTCACCGAGATCGCCGGCACCACGCGGGACGTCCTGCGTGAACATATCCACATTGATGGCATGCCGCTGCATGTGGTGGATACCGCCGGTCTACGCGACACCGATGACCATGTGGAAAAGATCGGTGTGGAACGGGCGTTGAAAGCCATCGGCGAGGCAGATCGGGTCCTGCTGGTTGTCGATGCGACCGCACCGGAAGCCCTCGATCCTTTTGCGTTATGGCCTGAGTTCCTTGAAACCCGCCCCGATCCGGCGAAAGTCACGCTGATCCGGAACAAGGGCGACCTCACAGGTGAGGCCATGGCCCTGGAAGTCAGCGATGACGGTCACGTCTCCATTAGCCTCAGCGCCAAGTCTGCAGGGCTCGGCCTGGAGTTGCTGCGCGACCACCTGAAGGCTTGCATGGGCTATGAACAGACCTCTGAAAGCAGCTTCAGTGCTCGCAGGCGCCACCTTGAAGCATTGCGTCATGCCAGTGCATCCCTTGAGCACGGCCGGGCACAACTGACCTTGGCGGGTGCCGGAGAATTGCTGGCCGAGGATCTGCGCCAGGCTCAGCAGTCGCTGGGAGAAATCACCGGTGCATTCAGCTCCGATGACCTGTTGGGTCGAATCTTCTCCAGCTTCTGCATCGGAAAATAGACCTACTGCTGTCCACAGACAGGCCGTTCGTGCCTGTCTGCTCCCTCCTTTTGCAAAACAATCTCGAGTGCCGAGCAGATTTTTTCTGCTTGAGCGGATTTTTCCTGCCCGGATTTCCGTCGATCAGCACATTTCTGTGGATTAAGCCCTGTTAATAACCCCGGCTAAGGGCAGTTGATAACAGGGCCTCAAAACTGAAGATAACCGTCCCTGTGGATAAGCACCCCATTCATCCACAGGCTTAAACCGGTTATCCAAGGGCCTCATTGGCACATGAACACAGGGTTTTGAATCTCTGTACACATTGAATTTAAAGGCCTGTATGAATCTATCCACAGAAATAGCGGTCAGTAGAAATAAACATAAAAACAAAGATTTAATAAATTTCTCTCTTTTTAATTTCTATAACCGCCACTTTTCCACAGCTGGTTAAATTTTGTGCAAAGGGTTCTTTAGGAAGGGCGAAGTCCCTATACTTGTCGACCAGGTCCGAAAACCTGAGCTCAAACTATTCCTGAATTACCTACTTAAGCAGGCACGAGGTGCGTGGTGGATTTCCCTTCCCGTTTTGAAGTGATCGTCATCGGCGGCGGTCATGCCGGTACCGAGGCAGCACTGGCCTCAGCACGTATGGGGGTCAAGACCCTGTTGCTGACGCATAACGTGGAAACCCTCGGTGCCATGAGTTGCAACCCGGCCATTGGCGGGATCGGCAAAAGCCATCTGGTCAAGGAAATCGACGCCCTCGGCGGCGCGATGGCCATTGCTACCGATAAAGGCGGCATCCAGTTTCGCGTGTTGAACAGCCGCAAAGGCCCCGCTGTACGGGCGACCCGTGCGCAGGCCGACCGGGTTCTATACAAGGCCGCTGTCCGCGAAATCCTGGAAAACCAGCCGAACCTGTGGATATTTCAACAGGCTGCAGACGATCTGATCGTCGAGCAGGAGCAAGTGCGCGGTGTTGTCACGCAAATGGGCCTGCGTTTCCTCGCCGATTCAGTGGTGTTAACCACCGGTACGTTCCTCGGTGGACTTATCCACATTGGTTTGCAGAATTTTTCCGGCGGGCGCGCGGGTGATCCGCCATCGATTGCCCTGGCACAACGCCTGCGTGAGTTGCCGCTGCGTGTCGGTCGCCTGAAAACCGGAACGCCACCCCGTATCGACGCCCGGTCTGTGGATTTCTCGGTGATGACCGAGCAGGCAGGCGATACACCGATTCCAGTGATGTCGTTCATGGGCTCCAAAGAGCAGCACCCCCAACAGGTCAGTTGCTGGATTACCCACACAAACGCCCGCACCCACGAAATCATTGCCGCGAACCTCGACCGTTCGCCGATGTATTCCGCTGCGGGTGAAATCGAAGGCATCGGCCCGCGTTACTGCCCGTCGATCGAAGACAAGATCCATCGTTTTGCCGACAAGCAAAGCCATCAGGTCTTCATCGAACCGGAAGGCTTGACCACCAACGAGCTTTACCCGAACGGAATCTCCACTTCCTTGCCGTTCGATGTGCAACTGCAGATCGTGCAATCGATCCGCGGCATGGAAAACGCCCACATCGTGCGGCCGGGCTACGCCATCGAATACGACTACTTCGACCCGCGTGACCTGAAGTACAGCCTGGAAACCAAAGTCATCGGCGGGTTGTTCTTTGCCGGACAGATCAACGGCACTACCGGTTACGAAGAAGCCGGCGCCCAGGGTTTGCTGGCCGGAACCAACGCTGCACTGCGTGCCCAAGGCAAAGATGCCTGGTGTCCACGTCGCGACGAAGCCTACATCGGCGTTTTGGTAGACGACCTGATTACCCTCGGCACCCAGGAGCCGTACCGGATGTTCACATCCCGTGCCGAATACCGCCTGATCCTGCGCGAAGACAACGCCGACCTGCGCTTGACCGAAAAAGGTCGCGAATTGGGTCTGGTCGATGACGTGCGCTGGGCAGCGTTCTGCAAAAAACGCGAAAGCATCGAGCTGGAAGAGCAGCGTCTGAAAAGCACCTGGGTACGCCCGGGTACCGAGCAGGGCGATGCGATTGCAGAAAAATTCGGCACGCCACTGACTCACGAATACAACCTGCTCAATCTGCTGAGCCGTCCGGAAATTGACTACGCTGGACTAATCGCCGTTACCGGTGGGGGCGCGGAAGATCTACAGGTTGCCGAACAAGTCGAAATCAAGACCAAGTACGCCGGCTACATCGATCGTCAACAGGACGAAATCGCGCGTCTGCGGGCCAGCGAAGACACCAAACTGCCTGTGGACATCGATTACACGAACATTTCCGGACTCTCCAAGGAGATCCAGAGCAAGCTCGGCGCGACCCGTCCTGAGACATTGGGTCAGGCGTCACGTATCCCGGGCGTGACGCCGGCAGCCATTTCCCTGTTGATGATTCATTTGAAAAAACGCGGCGCGGGCCGTCAGTTGGAGCAAAGCGCTTGAGTTCGTTGGTCACCCCGCAACACGCAGAAGAGTTATCCACAGGTGCTCGCGAGCTCGGTGTGGCTCTGAGTGAAACCCAGCACGCACAACTGCTGGGTTATCTGGCCCTGTTGATAAAATGGAACAAGGCCTACAACCTCACGGCCGTGCGCGATCCCGACGAAATGGTCTCGCGTCATTTGCTCGATAGCCTGAGCGTGATGTCGTTTGTCGAAAACGGTCGCTGGCTCGATGTGGGCAGCGGCGGTGGCATGCCGGGGATTCCCCTGGCCATCCTGTTTCCCGAGTCGCAAGTGACTTGCCTGGACAGCAACGGCAAGAAGACCCGCTTCCTGACCCAGGTCAAACTCGAGTTGAAACTGGATAACCTGCAAGTTATCCACAGTCGCGTCGAAGCGTTCCAGCCTGCACAGCCATTCAACGGGATCATCTCCCGGGCCTTCAGCAGCATGGAGAACTTCAGCAACTGGACGCGCCACCTCGGCGACACCGATACGCGCTGGCTGGCAATGAAGGGCGTTCATCCCGCCGATGAGCTGGTAGCATTGCCGACAGACTTCCACCTCGATAGCGAACACGCCCTGGCCGTACCTGGTTGCCAAGGCCAACGCCATCTGCTGATACTGCGCCGCACGGCATGATTGGGAACACAAGCAAGAATGGCTAAGGTATTCGCAATAGCGAACCAAAAGGGTGGTGTGGGCAAGACCACCACCTGCATCAACCTCGCAGCATCCCTGGTCGCGACCAAGCGTCGGGTATTGCTGATCGATCTCGATCCACAGGGCAACGCCACCATGGGTAGCGGTGTGGATAAACACGGCCTGGAAAACTCGGTCTATGACCTGCTGATCGGGGAATGCGACCTGGCCCAGGCCATGCATTTCTCCGAACACGGTGGTTACCAACTGTTGCCAGCCAACCGGGACCTGACCGCGGCCGAAGTGGTTCTGCTGGAAATGCAGATGAAGGAAAGCCGCCTGCGCAGTGCGTTGGCGCCGATCCGGGAAAACTACGACTACATCTTGATCGACTGCCCGCCGTCACTGTCGATGCTGACCTTGAATGCACTGGTTGCCGCCGACGGGGTAATTATCCCCATGCAGTGCGAGTACTTCGCGCTCGAAGGCTTGAGCGACCTTGTGGATAACATCAAACGCATCGCCGAGCTGCTCAATCCGAACCTCAAGGTCGAAGGCCTGTTGCGGACGATGTATGACCCGCGCCTGAGCCTGATGAACGACGTATCGGCTCAGCTCAAGGAACACTTCGGCGACCAGCTGTACGACACGGTCATTCCGCGCAACATTCGCCTGGCCGAAGCCCCGAGCTATGGCATGCCGGCGCTGGCGTACGACAAATCATCGCGCGGTGCCGTGGCCTATCTGGCCCTGGCGGGCGAAATGGTCCGTCGTCAACGCAAAAACTCACGCATCGCCGCTGCTCAGGCAACTTAAGGAATCCCCATGGCCGTCAAGAAACGAGGTCTCGGACGTGGACTGGATGCACTGCTGAGTGGTCCGAGTGTCAGCGCGCTGGAAGAACAGGCGGTGCAAGCCGATTCGCGTGAGCTGCAACACCTGCCACTGGACCTGCTGCAGCGCGGCAAATACCAGCCGCGTCGCGACATGGATCCGCAGGCGCTCGAAGAGCTGGCGCAATCGATCAAGGCCCAGGGCGTGATGCAGCCGATCGTGGTGCGCCCGATCGGTAGCGGCCGCTACGAAATCATTGCCGGCGAACGCCGCTGGCGCGCCAGCCAGCAAGCTGGCCAGGAAACCATTCCGGCGATGGTGCGCGATGTACCGGATGAAACCGCGATCGCCATCGCGCTGATCGAGAACATCCAGCGCGAAGACCTCAATCCGATCGAAGAAGCGGTGGCCTTGCAGCGCCTGCAGACTGAATTCCAGCTGACCCAGCAACAAGTCGCCGAAGCCGTGGGCAAGTCCCGGGTCACCGTGGCCAACCTGCTGCGCCTGATTTCGCTGCCGGAAGTCATCAAGACCATGCTTTCCCATGGCGACCTGGAAATGGGGCATGCCCGTGCATTGCTCGGTTTGCCGGAAAATCAACAGGTTGAAGGGGCGCGACATGTTGTCGCACGCGGGCTGACGGTGCGCCAGACTGAAGCACTGGTTCGCCAGTGGTTGAGTGGCAAACCGGAGCCTGTGGAAACCCCAAAACCGGACCCGGATATTGCCCGCCTGGAACAGCGCCTGGCCGAGCGCCTAGGCTCTGCGGTGCAGATCCGCCACGGAAAGAAGGGTAAAGGGCAACTGGTCATCGGCTACAACTCCCTGGATGAACTTCAGGGTGTGCTCGCACACATTCGCTGAAACATTTCCTCATGTAGCGCGCAGTCGGAAATCACTACCTGACAGTTGAATAGGGGCAGAACCGCCCCTATACTCTGCGCGCATTTTGTCGGCACAAATTATGCCAAGTTATTGAATTCTGGCAGCCGACCATTGGAGAGCAAAAGTGATGGAAACCCGCACGCCAAACCGCTTGCCCTTCCATCGCCTGGCAGTTTTTCCGGTGTTAATGGCTCAATTTGTCGTTTTGCTGATCGCTGCTTTGGCGCTCTGGCAATGGCACGGAGTCGTTGCCGGGTACTCGGGACTTTGCGGAGGCCTGATAGCCTTGCTGCCCAATGTTTATTTCGCTCACAGGGCATTTCGGTTTTCCGGCGCCCGAGCAGCCCAGTCCATCGTCCGGTCTTTTTATGCCGGCGAGGCAGGCAAACTGATTTTGACGGCAGTGCTGTTTGCACTGGTGTTCGCAGGTGTGAAGCCATTGGCACCGATTGCTGTATTCGGTGTCTTCGTGCTGACTCAGTCGGTCAGCTGGTTCGCTCCCCTGCTGATGAGAACAAGACTTTCGAGACCTTAGGGCGTTTGAGGCAACCATGGCAGAAACAACCGCTTCGGGCTATATCCAGCACCACTTGCAGAACCTGACCTTCGGTCAGCACCCTACCGGCGGCTGGGGCTTTGCCCACACCGCAGCAGAAGCCAAGGAAATGGGCTTCTGGGCTTTCCACGTCGATACCCTCGGCTGGTCGGTCGCATTGGGTCTGATCTTCGTTCTTCTTTTCCGCATGGCGGCGAAGAAAGCGACTACAGGTGTACCTGGTGCTTTGCAGAACTTCGTTGAAGTATTGGTCGAATTCGTCGATGGCAGCGTGAAAGACAGCTTCCATGGCCGTAGCCCGGTGATTGCACCGCTGGCACTGACCATCTTCGTCTGGGTGTTCCTGATGAACGCCGTCGACCTGGTACCGGTCGACTGGATTCCTCAGCTGGCCATCCTGATCTCCGGCGACCACCACATCCCGTTCCGCGCCGTGTCGACTACCGACCCGAACGCGACCCTGGGCATGGCGTTCTCGGTTTTCGCACTGATCATTTTCTACAGCATCAAGGTCAAGGGCCTCGGCGGCTTCATCGGCGAGCTGACCCTGCACCCGTTCGGCAGCAAGAACATCTTTGTTCAAGCCCTGCTGATCCCGGTGAACTTCCTGCTGGAATTCGTGACCCTGATCGCCAAGCCGATCTCCCTGGCTCTGCGTCTGTTCGGCAACATGTATGCCGGCGAGCTGGTCTTCATTCTGATCGCTGTGATGTTCGGCAGCGGTCTGCTCTGGCTTAGTGGCCTGGGCGTCGTGCTGCAGTGGGCGTGGGCGGTGTTCCACATCCTGATCATCACCCTGCAGGCGTTCATCTTCATGATGCTGACCATCGTCTACCTGTCGATGGCGCACGAAGAAAACCATTAAGACCAGTCTCGACTAGTCTGATGTCCCTCCCGGTCAAACGGGAGGGGGCTCCTCACGGGGCATCTGAAACGATTTGTTTTACCGCTTTAAATTAAAAAAACCTAAACCATACGACGTAAAAGTCGGGAGGAAAGATGGAAACTGTAGTTGGTCTAACCGCTATCGCTGTTGCACTGTTGATCGGCCTGGGCGCACTGGGTACCGCAATTGGTTTCGGCCTGTTGGGCGGCAAGTTCCTGGAAGGCGCAGCGCGTCAGCCAGAAATGGTTCCAATGCTGCAAGTCAAAATGTTCATCGTTGCCGGTCTGCTCGACGCCGTAACCATGATCGGTGTTGGTATCGCTCTGTTCTTCACCTTTGCGAACCCGTTCGTTGGTCAGATCGCTGGCTGATTACTCGGATATTCCGGGTAATTTGGTGTGATGGACAACGTAACTGCGAGGTGTTGGCGTGAACATTAATGCGACCCTGATTGGCCAGTCCGTTGCGTTCCTGATTTTTGTACTGTTCTGCATGAAGTTCGTATGGCCTCCGGTCATCGCGGCTCTGCACGAACGTCAAAAGAAGATCGCTGATGGTCTGGACGCTGCCAGCCGTGCAGCTCGCGACCTGGAGTTGGCCCAAGAAAAAGCGGGTCAGCAACTGCGCGAAGCGAAAGCTCAGGCAGCTGAAATCATCGAGCAAGCCAAGAAACGCGGTAACCAGATCGTTGAAGAGGCTGTTGAAAAAGCCCGTATCGACGCTGACCGTGTGAAGGTTCAGGCTCAGGCCGAGATCGAACAGGAACTGAACAGTGTCAAAGACGCGCTGCGTGCCCAAGTGGGCTTGCTGGCAGTCGGCGGCGCCGAGAAGATCCTGGGTGCCACAATCGATCAAAACGCGCACGCAGAGCTGGTTAACCAACTGGCTGCTGAAATCTAAGCGAGGGCGATCATGGCAGAACTGACCACGTTGGCCCGACCTTACGCTAAGGCGGCCTTCGAGCACGCTCAGGCCCACCAGCAACTGGCCAATTGGTCAGCCATGCTCGGCCTGGCAGCAGCGGTGTCGCAAGACGACACCATGCTGCGCGTGCTCAAGGCCCCGCGACTGACGAGCGCAGAAAAGGCCGCCACGTTCATTGACGTGTGCGGCGACAAGTTCGATGCCAAGGCACAGAATTTCATCAATGTCGTTGCCGAAAACGACCGTCTCCCGCTGTTGCCGGAGATCTCCGCTCTGTTCGACCTGTACAAGGCCGAACAAGAGAAGTCGGTAGACGTTGAAGTAACCAGTGCTTTTGCATTGAACCAAGAACAGCAAGACAAACTCGCCAAGGTTCTCAGTGCACGACTCAACCGGGAAGTGCGCCTGCAAGTTGCGGAGGATGCCGCCCTGATAGGTGGTGTCGTAATCCGCGCCGGCGACCTGGTTATCGATGGCTCGATTCGCGGCAAAATCGCGAAACTTGCCGAAGCATTGAAATCTTGAGTTTGAAGGGGCAGCAGAGCAATGCAGCAACTCAATCCTTCCGAAATAAGTGAAATTATCAAGGGCCGCATCGACAAGCTCGATGTGACCTCCCAAGCCCGTAACGAAGGCACTGTCGTCAGCGTATCTGACGGTATCGTGCGGATTCACGGTCTGGCCGACGTAATGTACGGCGAGATGATCGAGTTTCCGGGCGGCGTCTTCGGCATGGCCCTCAACCTGGAGCAAGACTCCGTAGGTGCCGTAGTATTGGGCGCTTACCAGTCTCTGGCTGAAGGCATGAGCGCCAAGTGCACCGGCCGCATCCTGGAAGTTCCGGTTGGTAAGGAACTGCTGGGTCGCGTAGTCGACGCACTGGGTAACCCTGTTGACGGCAAAGGTCCACTGGGCAACACCGAGACCGACGCGGTCGAGAAAGTTGCTCCAGGCGTGATCTGGCGTAAGTCGGTAGACCAGCCTGTACAGACTGGCTACAAGGCTGTCGATGCCATGATCCCTGTCGGCCGTGGCCAGCGTGAGCTGATCATCGGTGACCGTCAGATCGGTAAAACCGCTCTGGCGATCGACGCGATCATCAACCAGAAAGACAGCGGCATTTTCTGCGTCTACGTAGCCATCGGTCAGAAACAATCGACCATCGCCAACGTGGTTCGCAAGCTGGAAGAAAACGGCGCCCTGGCCAACACGATCATCGTGGCTGCCAGTGCTTCGGAATCTCCTGCACTGCAATTCCTGGCACCGTACTCCGGTTGCACCATGGGCGAATACTTCCGCGACCGCGGTGAAGACGCGCTGATCGTTTATGACGATCTGTCCAAGCAAGCAGTGGCTTACCGCCAGATTTCCCTGCTGCTGCGCCGTCCACCAGGCCGTGAAGCTTACCCAGGCGACGTGTTCTATCTCCACTCCCGTCTGCTGGAGCGCGCATCCCGCGTTTCGGAAGAGTACGTAGAGAAGTTCACCAACGGCGCAGTGACCGGCAAAACCGGTTCCCTGACCGCACTGCCGATCATCGAAACCCAGGCTGGCGACGTTTCCGCGTTCGTTCCGACCAACGTGATTTCCATCACCGACGGTCAGATCTTCCTGGAATCGGCCATGTTCAACTCGGGCATCCGTCCTGCAGTGAACGCCGGTGTTTCGGTATCCCGTGTGGGTGGTGCCGCTCAGACCAAGATCATCAAGAAGCTGTCCGGTGGTATCCGTACCGCTCTGGCTCAGTACCGTGAACTGGCGGCATTCGCCCAGTTCGCTTCTGACCTGGACGAAGCGACCCGTAAGCAACTTGAGCATGGTCAGCGCGTTACCGAGCTGATGAAGCAGAAGCAATACGCCCCAATGTCGATCGCTGACATGGCGTTGTCGCTGTATGCCGCTGAGCGTGGGTTCCTGACTGACGTCGAAATCACCAAGGTCGGCAGCTTTGAACAAGCGCTGATTGCTTACTTCAACCGCGATCACGCCGATTTGATGGCGAAGATCAACGTTAAAGGTGACTTCAATGACGAGATCGACGCTGGCATGAAAGCCGGTATCGAGAAGTTCAAGGCCACCCAAACCTGGTAAGCCGCAGCGGGAGCCGCAAGGCTCCCGCTTGCTAACCTGATAGGTGTTACATGGCAGGCGCAAAAGAGATTCGCAGTAAGATTGCGAGCATCAAAAGCACGCAAAAAATTACCAGCGCCATGGAAAAAGTGGCGGTCAGCAAAATGCGCAAGGCACAAATGCGCATGGCAGCTAGCCGTCCTTATGCGGAGCGCATCCGCCAGGTTATTGGGCATCTGGCCAACGCCAACCCGGAATACCGCCACCCGTTCATGATCGACCGCGAAATCAAGCGTGTTGGTTATGTCGTAGTGAGCAGTGACCGTGGTCTGTGCGGTGGCTTGAATACCAACCTGTTCAAGGCCCTGGTCAAGGACATGGCGGTAAACCGCGAGAAAGGCGTCGAGATTGATCTGTGTGTAGTGGGTAGCAAGGGTGCGGCCTTTTTCCGCAACTTCGGCGGCAACGTCGTAGCAGCTATCAGCCACCTGGGTGAAGAGCCGTCGATCAACGACTTGATCGGTAGCGTCAAAGTGATGCTGGATGCCTACCTGGACGGCCGTATTGACCGCCTGTCCGTGGTGTCCAACAAGTTCATCAACACCATGACGCAACAGCCTACCGTGGAGCAATTGATTCCACTGGTGGCTACCCCGGATCAGGACCTCAAGCACCACTGGGACTATCTCTACGAACCGGATGCCAAAGAGCTGCTTGACGGCTTGATGGTCCGCTACGTTGAGTCGCAGGTCTACCAGGCGGTGGTCGAGAACAACGCGGCTGAACAAGCTGCGCGGATGATCGCGATGAAGAACGCTACCGACAACGCCGGTGATTTGATCAGCGATTTGCAGCTGGTCTACAACAAGGCGCGTCAGGCTGCGATCACCCAAGAGATCTCGGAAATCGTCGGCGGCGCTGCCGCGGTTTAACGGTTCAAATATTCAGAGGATCCAGCTATGAGTAGCGGACGTATCGTTCAAATCATCGGCGCCGTTATCGACGTGGAATTTCCACGCGACAGCGTACCGAGCATCTACAACGCGCTGAAAGTAGTGAGCGCGGCCGAAACCACCCTGGAAGTTCAGCAGCAGCTGGGCGACGGCGTGGTTCGCACCATTGCGATGGGTTCCACCGAGGGCTTGAAGCGCGGTCTGGAAGTTACCGATTCTGGCGCAGCCATCTCCGTACCGGTCGGTAAAGCGACCCTGGGCCGGATCATGGACGTGCTGGGCAACCCGATCGACGAAGCTGGCCCAATCGCCACCGACGAGCGTTGGGGTATCCACCGTGCAGCGCCTTCGTTCGCTGAACAAGCGGGCGGCAACGACCTGCTGGAAACCGGCATCAAGGTTATCGACCTGGTTTGCCCGTTCGCCAAGGGGGGTAAAGTTGGTCTGTTCGGTGGTGCCGGTGTAGGCAAAACCGTAAACATGATGGAACTGATCCGTAACATCGCCATCGAGCACAGCGGTTATTCCGTGTTCGCAGGTGTGGGTGAGCGTACTCGTGAGGGTAACGACTTCTACCACGAGATGAAGGATTCCAACGTTCTGGACAAAGTGGCACTGGTTTACGGTCAGATGAACGAGCCGCCGGGTAACCGTCTGCGCGTAGCACTGACCGGCCTGACCATGGCCGAGAAGTTCCGTGACGAAGGTAACGACGTTCTGCTGTTCGTCGACAACATCTATCGTTACACCTTGGCCGGTACTGAAGTATCCGCACTGCTGGGCCGTATGCCTTCGGCAGTAGGTTACCAGCCGACCCTGGCTGAAGAGATGGGCGTTCTGCAAGAACGTATCACTTCGACCAAGGAAGGTTCGATCACCTCGATCCAAGCGGTATACGTACCTGCGGACGACTTGACCGACCCGTCGCCAGCGACCACCTTCGCCCACTTGGACGCCACCGTCGTTCTGTCCCGTGACATCGCTTCCCTGGGTATCTACCCAGCGGTAGACCCACTGGACTCGACTTCGCGCCAGCTGGACCCGAACGTGATCGGCCAGGACCACTACGACACCGCTCGCGGCGTTCAGTACGTTCTGCAGCGTTACAAAGAACTGAAGGACATCATTGCGATCCTGGGTATGGACGAGCTGTCGGAAGCCGACAAGCAGTTGGTAAACCGTGCTCGTAAGATCCAGCGTTTCTTGTCGCAGCCGTTCTTCGTGGCTGAAGTCTTCACCGGTGCATCGGGTAAATACGTTTCCCTGAAAGACACCATTGCTGGCTTCAAAGGCATCCTCAACGGTGACTACGACCACCTGCCAGAACAAGCGTTCTACATGGTTGGCGGCATCGAAGAAGCGATCGAGAAAGCCAAGAAACTGTAATCCCGGCGCCCGGAAACGGGCGCTAATTTAGGTTGAGGCAATCAGATGGCTATGACAGTCCATTGCGATATCGTCAGCGCGGAAGGAGAAATCTTTTCCGGTCTGGTCGAGATGGTGATTGCGCACGGTGCACTGGGTGATCTTGGTATCGCTCTGGGTCACGCGCCACTGATCACTAATCTCAAGCCAGGTCCGATCCGCCTGGTCAAGCAGGGCGGGGAAGAGGAGGTGTATTACATCTCTGGTGGTTTCCTCGAGGTTCAGCCGAACATGGTCAAGGTTCTTGCCGACACCGTGCAACGTGCTGCCGACCTGGATGAAGCCTCCGCTCAGGAAGCCGTAAAGGCTGCCGAGAAGGCCTTGCATGAACGTGGTGCAGAATTCGATTACGGTTCTGCCGCCGCACGTCTGGCCGAGGCCGCAGCCCAGCTGCGTACCGTCCAGCAGATCCGCAAGAAGTTCGGCCACTAAGTCAGAGCTTGTTGTGTGATTGATTAAAAAGGGTAGCCTCGGCTACCCTTTTTTCTTTTCCGAAATTCATCACGTTGGTCGCAGCCGCCGACCACCCAGGATTGGTAGCCAGTCATGTCTCTTGAAATTGTTATTCTCGCTGCTGGCCAAGGCACGCGCATGCGCTCGGCCCTGCCGAAAGTCTTGCACCCGATTGCCGGCAATTCGATGCTCGGCCATGTTATCCACAGCGCCCGACAACTTGATCCACAGCGCATTCACGTGGTGATCGGCCATGGTGCCGACGTGGTGCGCGAGCGCCTGGCCGCTGACGATCTGAACTTCGTCCTTCAGGACAAACAATTGGGTACCGGTCATGCTGTGGCCCAGGCTGTTCCTTTCATCACGGCCGACACCGTGCTGGTGCTGTACGGTGATGTGCCGTTGATTGAGGTCGAAACCCTGCAGCGCCTGCTCAAGCTGGTAATACCAGGGCAGATGGGCCTGCTCACCGTCGAACTGGATGACGCAACCGGTTACGGCCGAATTGTTCGTGGTGCTGACGGCGAGGTTGCTGCCATCGTCGAGCACAAGGACGCCAACGAAGCTCAGCGGGCCATCAACGAAGGCAACACCGGCATCCTCGCGGTGCCTGCTGATCGCTTGTCCGACTGGACCGGTCGCCTGTCGAACAACAACGCGCAGGGCGAGTACTACCTGACCGACGTGATCGAAATGGCCGTCAACGACGGTCTGGTGGTGGCCACCGAACAACCTCACGACGCGATGGAAGTGCAGGGCGCCAATGACCGCAAGCAGCTTTCCGATCTGGAGCGCCATTATCAACTGCGCGCCGGTCGTCGCTTGATGGCCCAGGGCGTGACCCTGCGTGACCCGGCCCGTTTCGATGTTCGCGGTGAAATCAGCGTGGGTCGCGACGTGCTGATCGATATCAACGTGATCCTCGAAGGCAAGGTCGTCATCGAAGACGATGTAGTCATTGGCCCGAACTGCGTGATCAAGGACAGCACCTTGCGTAAAGGCGTGGTGATCAAAGCCAACAGCCATATCGAAGGTGCGATTCTCGGCGAAGGCAGCGATGCCGGTCCGTTCGCGCGTTTGCGTCCAGGCACAGTGCTCGAAGCGCGGGCGCATGTGGGTAACTTTGTCGAATTGAAAAACGCTCACCTGGGCGAAGGTGCCAAGGCCGGCCATCTGACCTATTTGGGTGATGCCGACGTGGGCGCGCGCACCAACATCGGCGCTGGCACCATCACGTGCAACTACGATGGCGCGAACAAGTGGAAAACCGTGCTGGGAGAAGACGTGTTTATCGGTTCCAACAACTCGTTGGTGGCACCTGTGGATATCTTGGACGGTGCCACCACGGCCGCCGGATCGACTATTACCTCCACTGTGGATAAATCACAGCTGGCGGTTGCCCGGGCCCGCCAGAAGAACATCGACGGTTGGAAACGCCCGGAGAAGCTCAAGAAGAGCTAAGTTATCCACATCCTTTTGATTGGCAGCAGTTATTCACAGGCTGTCAATTATATTAATCGGCGAGTCTCGCTTCCTCAGGAGGCTTGCCGTTTATGTTTTTATCCACAGGTCTTTTTATCGTTACCCGCTTGACGAAGTTTCCGCGATAGGTTTTTATGCTTTCGTTATCTTTCGAATCGAAACTTACCAAATTATGTCGAAGCGCAACACGCCTCAGAGACGCCACAACATTCTTGCCTTGCTCAATGAGCGGGGCGAAGTCAGTGTGGATGAGTTGGCCAAGCGTTTCGAAACCTCCGAAGTTACGATTCGCAAGGATCTCGCTGCTCTCGAAAGCAACGGTCTGCTACTGCGTCGTTATGGCGGCGCGATCACCCTGCCTCAGGAATTGGTGGCGGATCTCAGTCAACCAATCTCCAGATATAAGCAGGCCATCGCCCGTGCAGCTGTCGCGCGGATTCGCGAACATGCACGCATCATCATAGACAGTGGCAGTACGACTGCCTCGATGATTCCGGAATTGGGCCAGCAACCGGGCCTGGTGGTAATGACCAACTCCCTGCACGTCGCTAACGCCCTGAGCGAACTCGAGCACGAACCGGTGCTGTTAATGACCGGCGGCACCTGGGATCCGCATTCGGAATCGTTTCAGGGGCAGGTCGCCGAGCAGGTCCTGCGCTCCTACGACTTCGATCAATTATTCATCGGTGCCGATGGTATTGATCTGGTGCGCGGTACAACCACCTTCAACGAATTGCTGGGACTGAGCCGGGTCATGGCCGAAGTCGCGCGTGAAGTGGTCGTGATGGTGGAGGCCGACAAGATCGGTCGCAAGATTCCCAACCTGGAGCTGCCGTGGAGCAGTGTCCATACCCTTATTACCGATGATCGCCTGCCGCTCGAAGCGCGGGATCAGATTCAAGCCCGCGGTATCACTTTGATTTGCGCGGCTGTCAGTCAGGAGAAATAACATGTGTGGAATTGTCGGCGCAGTCGCAGAACGTAACATCACCGCCATCCTGGTCGAGGGTCTCAAGCGTCTGGAATACCGTGGGTATGACAGCGCGGGTGTGGCGGTGTACACCAACGATCAGAAACTCGAGCGCGTACGTCGCCCTGGCAAGGTCAGCGAACTCGAGCAGGCACTGGCCGAAGAAGCACTGGTCGGTCGACTGGGCATTGCCCACACTCGCTGGGCGACTCACGGTGCGCCGTGCGAACGCAACGCGCATCCGCACTTCTCTGGCGATCTGGCCGTTGTGCACAACGGGATCATCGAAAACCATGAAGCCCTGCGTGAACAACTCAAGGCCCTGGGTTATGTGTTCACTTCGGACACTGACACCGAAGTCATCGCTCACCTGCTGAATCACAAACTCAAGGATCTTCCTGACCTGGCCGAAGCGCTCAAGGCAACGGTCAAGGAGCTGCACGGTGCTTACGGTCTGGCAGTCATCAGCGCGCAACAACCGGATCGCCTGGTGGCAGCCCGTAGCGGCAGCCCGCTGGTAATCGGCCTGGGCCTGGGGGAGAACTTCCTGGCGTCCGATCAATTGGCGCTGCGTCAGGTGACTGACCGTTTCATGTACCTGGAAGAGGGCGATATCGCCGAAATTTGCCGCGATAGCGTGCAGATCTGGGATGTCAGCGGCAAGGCTGTCAAGCGTGAGACTGTGCAGTATCGCGACGGCGCCGAAGCGGCTGAGAAAGGCGAGTTCCGCCATTTCATGCTCAAGGAAATCCACGAACAACCGACCGTTGTGCAGCGCACCCTGGAAGGTCGATTGAGCCCGAACGGTGTGCTGGTACAGGCTTTCGGCCCACAGGCCGCCGAGCTGTTCGCCAAGGTGCGCAATGTGCAGATCGTTGCCTGCGGCACCAGCTACCACGCCGGCATGGTTGCCCGTTACTGGCTGGAAGAACTGGCCGGTATCCCGTGCCAGGTCGAAGTCGCCAGCGAGTTCCGCTACCGAAAGGTCGTGGTGCAACCCGATACCCTGTTCGTGACCATCTCCCAGTCCGGGGAAACCGCGGACACCCTGGCTGCGCTGCGCAATGCCAAGGAACTGGGTTTCCTCGCCAGCCTGGCCATCTGCAACGTCGGCATCAGCTCGCTGGTGCGTGAATCCGACCTGACCCTGCTGACCCAGGCCGGTCGCGAAATCGGCGTGGCCTCTACCAAAGCCTTCACCACGCAACTGGTCGGACTGCTGTTGCTGACCCTGTCCCTGGGCCAGGTTCGCGGCTCGTTGGCCAAAGGCGTTGAAGCAACACTGGTTGAAGAATTGCGACGCTTGCCAACCCGTCTGGGTGAAGCACTGGCGATGGACAGCACCGTGGAGAAAATCGCTGAGCTGTTCGCCGAGAAGAATCACACCCTGTTCCTGGGCCGCGGCGCGCAATTCCCGGTAGCAATGGAAGGGGCGCTCAAGCTCAAGGAAATCTCCTACATCCACGCCGAAGCCTACCCGGCGGGCGAGCTGAAACACGGCCCGTTGGCGCTTGTGGATAACGACATGCCAGTGGTAACCGTGGCGCCGAACAACGAACTGCTGGAGAAACTGAAGTCCAACCTCCAGGAAGTCCGCGCACGTGGTGGTCAACTGGTCGTCTTCGCTGACGAGAAAGCCGGCATGACCAATGGTGAAGGCACGCACGTTGTGCACATGCCGCACATCCACGACATCCTGTCGCCGATCCTCTACACCATCCCGCTGCAATTGCTGTCGTACTACGTTGCCGTGCTCAAAGGCACCGACGTTGACCAGCCACGCAACCTGGCGAAATCGGTGACTGTGGAATAAGTTATCCACAGCTGATCGAATCTTGAAAAATCGCAGCCATCTGGTTGCGATTTTTTTATCTGAATCGAGGACACGCCCATGGACCGCTTCCAGGAAATGCAGGTCTTCGCCGCCGTTGCCCAGGACCAGGGCTTTTCGGCGGCGGCCCGGCGTTTGGGCATGTCCGCCGCCAGCGTCACCAGGGCGGTAGCAGCGCTGGAGAAGCGCATTGGTACGCAGTTGCTAACGCGCACGACGCGCACGGTTTATTTGAGCGAGGCGGGTCAGCGGTACTTGGAGGATTGTCGGAGAATTCTCGCCGAGGTGCAGGAAGCCGAGGACTCGGCGGCGGGCAGTCACGCCCAGCCCCGTGGGCAACTGACGATTACGGCACCGGTTTTGTTCGGTGAATTGTTCGTCACGCCGCTGATGGTGAGATTTCTCACGCAGTTTCCCGACGTGTCGATCAATGCCCTGCTGGTAGATCGGGTGGTGAGTATCGTGGAGGAGGGCGTCGATGTGGCCATACGCATCGGTGAGTTGCCTGACAGCAACCAGCACGCGATTCGGGTGGGTGAAGTGCGGCGGGTGATCTGTGCATCGCCGAAGTTTCTGGCCGCCCATGGTCGGCCAAAACATCCGCAAGAGTTGGCCCAGGCACCGATTATTGCGACGTCCGCGATTGGCCAGTTAAAACACTGGCCATTCCTCGAGCGTGGCGAGCCATTGAGTGTCCGAGCTGAACCGCGCCTGACAGTAACGGCGAATCAGGCAGCTATTACTGCCGCAGCGCTCGGGCTGGGCTTCACTCGAGTTCTGTCCTATCAGTCGGCGAGCAAAGTGGCAGCCGGGGAACTGGAGATCGTTCTGGCGGAGTTCGAAATGCCGGCATTGCCCATCCATGTGCTCTATCAGGGCGGGCGCAAGGCTGCGGCTCGAGTTCGGAGTTTTGTTGACTTTACGGTGAAGGCACTTCGAGAGCATCCGGCGCTGCAGGACTGAGTGCTTTGTTTCACCCGGCGAAATAATGGATTGCGTTTGCTGGTTATTCTGTTGTTTTGGTGACTGGTAGAAGATGACCGCGATCGGTGCTGACCTCTCCTGATAGCGCCACTGACCTGCGGAGTCGACCATGCAAGCCATCAAGCTCTACAACTTTCCACGTTCCGGCCACGCTCATCGTGTGGAACTGATGCTGTCGCTGCTGCAATTGCCGACCGAGTTGATTTTCGTCGACTTGGCCAAGGGTGAACATAAAAAACCGGAGTATCTGGCCCTCAACGCGTTTGGCCAGGTGCCGGTGCTGGACGACCAAGGCGTGGTGCTGGCGGACTCCAACGCGATCCTGGTGTACCTGGCGCAAAAATACGGCGCAGGTCGCTGGCTGCCAGCCGATCCGGTTGGCGCCGCCAAAGTGCAGCGCTGGTTGTCGGTCGCTGCCGGGCCAATCGCTTTCGGCCCCGCTCGGGCACGACTGATCACGGTGTTTGGCGCGCCCTACAACCCTGACGAAGTGATTCCTTACGCCCACAGCGTACTCAAGGTGATCGATCAGGAACTGGCCAACACGCCTTTCCTGGTCGGCAGCGAGGCCACCATCGCCGACGTGGCTGCCTACAGCTACATCGCCCATGCCCCGGAAGGCAATGTGTCGCTGGACGATTACGCCAACATCCGCGCCTGGCTGGCACGGGTCGAAGCCTTGCCCGGTTTTGTCGGCATGCCGCGTACTGTCGCCGGCCTGCAAAAAACTGCCTGATGTTTTTCGCCCGACCTTGTCGGGCCCTTCACGCTGTGCCAATGGCGCAGGGGAGACGCCGCAATGGACCATTCACCTTGGCATGCTGGCGAAAGAGAGTTGCAGGCGCATGTAGGCGTCAGCGAGCGAATGGACGTACTCGGTCGCAGGGTGATTCGCGACCATATGCCGGACCAACACCGCACCTTCTATCAGCAACTGCCGTTCATGTTGTACGGCGCGGTCGATGCTGAAGGTCATCCCTGGGCCAGCGTGCTTGAAGGTGAACCGGGTTTCGCCCATTCACCGGAACCGGGATTATTGCAGTTCAGCAGCTTGCCGGCTGCGGATGATCCTGCGCAGTTGAGCGTTGGTGCGGCGATCGGCTTGTTGGGCATTGAGCTGCATACCCGCCGGCGCAATCGCATCAATGGCCATATCGGCGCGATGACCGCGAGCGGATTTGCCGTGACGGTGGATCAGTCCTATGGCAACTGCCCGCAGTACATCCAACTGAGGCAGTTTCGTTCGGTGCCCCTGGAGGATCCTGCAACACGTCCTGCACAGCACTTCAACGAACTGGATGATGCGGCCAAGGCCACGATCGCCGAGGCGGACACCTTCTTTGTCGCCAGTTATGTGGACGTCGAGGGCGTGCGTTCGGTGGATGTTTCCCACCGTGGCGGCCAGTCTGGATTCGTGCGGGTGGAAAGCAATTGCCTGACCATCCCGGACTTCGCCGGCAACCTGTTTTTCAATACGTTGGGCAATCTTCTGATCAATCCCAAGGCCGGTTTGCTGTTCATCGATTTCAATTCCGGTGAGCTGCTGCACCTTAGCGGGCGCACCGAAATTATTCTCGAAGGCCCACAGGTTGAAGCGTTTCAAGGCGCCGAGCGTTTGTGGATGTTCCACGTGGAACAGATTGTGCGTCGTCCCGCCGCCCTTGCTTTGCGTTGGCGCTTTGACGGTGTTTCACCCACCAGCTTGCTCACGGGAACCTGGGAGCAAGCTGCGGCGCGCCTGCAAGCCAAGGCTTTGGGCGATCAATGGCGGCCGCTGCGGGTGGTGCGGATCGAGGCGGAAAGCCAGCACATCCGCTCGATCTACATGGCGCCAGCCGACGGCGCCGGGTTGCCGTTGTTCCACGCCGGGCAGCATTTACCGTTGCGCTTCAACATCGATGGCGAAACGCATATCCGCACCTACAGCCTGTCGAGTGCACCCTCGGATGACTTTTTCCGTATCAGTGTGAAACGTGACGGTCGGGTGTCTTCACACCTGCATGAACAGGTTCGCGTTGGCGATCTGCTGGAGGCCCGAGCACCCCAGGGGCATTTCACGGTGGCGCCCCATGAACGTCGGCCGCTGGTGTTGTTGGCTGCCGGCGTGGGTATCACGCCGCTGCTGTCGATGTTACGTGAGGTGGTCTATCAAGGCTTGCGCACCCGCCGTATCCGGCCGACCTGGTTCTTCCAGAGTTCGCGCACCTTGGCCGATCAGCCGTTTCGTCCCGAGGTGAATCGCTTGCTCGAGGATGCCGGGGACGCAGTCAGGGTGGTGCGCCTGCTCAGTCAACCGGAGCCCGAGGCTCGGGAGGGCGAAGATTTTGATTTGACCGGGCGGATCGATGTTCCACGGCTCTCGGAATTGCTTGAGGCCGACGACTACGATCAGCTGGATTTTGTTCTTTGTGGCCCCGGCAGTTTTACCCAGGCGATGTACGACGCCCTGCGCGAACTGGATATTCGCGACGCGCGGATTTTCGCCGAAACCTTCGGCCCCTCGACGTTAGTCCGACGTCTCGACCCCGACGCAGTGATCATCGAACAACCGCCGGCGGCGACCACCTCGGTGCCTGTGGTGTTCCAGCGTTCAGCCAAGGAGGCTCGCTGGCAGCCCGACGGCGGCAGTTTGCTGGAGCTTGCGGAAAGCCGCGGATTGCACCCGGAATTCAGTTGCCGTGGGGGTTCTTGCGGGACTTGCAAGACTCGATTGATCAGTGGCCAAGTCAATTATCCATTTCCGCCAGCAGAGGTGCCGGATGAAGGTCAGGTGCTGATATGTTGTGCAGTACCGGGTCAGGGCACGCAACCTTTGGTGCTGGACCTTTGAGTCACAGTCGCGGGAGCCATTGCCCGACGGTGGATGGCTGGGTAGGGTAGGAGCATATCGAAAAGGGCCGAGGAGGCCCTTTGTGCATTTCAGGGACAAGCGTTTACTTATGGTTTTTCTTACTCGCGTGATCATCTGGCTGATTACGCTGGCGCTGCTCAATGGTTGCGAACAGCAGGACGCGCCGCCACTCGATCAGCAACTCTATGTTTGGCAACGCCAATGGACCCCCGCCCACGAAGCCGCGTTGCGGGACAGTCGAGCCGATTTTTCCACTTTGCGCGTGCTGGCATTACAGGCCTTCCCCGGGGCGGGGTGGAGTCGGGCGCGGATTGAGCCGGCGCTGCTCAAGCGGGATGGCCGGTCGTTGATCGCGGTGATTCGCCTTGATGGCCAGCTTCAGTCGCTGAAGCAGGACGAGGTCACGCTGCAGATCCAGCAACTGATCAGCGATTGGCAGGGACAGGGTCTGAGCCTCACCGGCGTGGAAATCGACCACGATGCGGGCAACGCTCGGTTGCCCGCGTACCGTGAATTTCTTGCCCACTTGCGTACTGTGCTGCCGGCGTCCTTGGCCTTGAGCATCACTGCATTGCCGGCATGGCTCGATAGTCCAGAGCTGCCTGCCTTGTTAGCCTCCGTCGATAGCAGCGTGTTGCAGGCCCATGCCGTAAGCGATCCCCGACTCGGCTTGTTTGATCCCGACCTCGCTCGAAAATGGGCAATGGCCTGGAGCCGCATCACGTCGAAACCGTTCTTACTGGCCCTGCCGGCTTATGGGGTGGCGTTGTTGCCAAGTGTCGATGGTGCGCCCGTCGTGGAAAGCGAAGTAGCGATTCAAAGTAGCGGTAAGCGGCGGGAGTTATTGGCTGATCCACTGCAGTTGAGCAAGCTTGCTACACGGTTACGCGCGGATCCGCCGGCGCACCTGGCGGGTCTGATCTGGTTCCGCCTGCCTTTGGCGAACGACCGTCGAGCCTGGAGCCTGTCGACCTTGCGCGCGGTGTCCCGTGGCGAGGTCCTTCGCAGTCATCTGGCGCTGAACCTCACGCAGCACGAAGGCCTGTTTGACATCGGTATCAGCAATCAGGGCAACCTCGACAACGCCTGGCCCGAGCGCGTGACCCTGGCAGTACAAGGCTGCGAGGGGGCCGATGCGCTGGCCGGTTATACGTTGCAACAAAATCCGAATCTGCTTACCTTCACCCGCCTGCGCGAAGGTCGGATAGTGGCCGGCGGACAGCGCGCCATTGGTTGGGCACGCTGCGAAAAAATTGATCAAGGAGCTTCGAATGTCCACCCGTAACTGGCCCCGTCATCTGCTCTGCCTGAGCCTCAGCCTGCCAATGGCGGCCATGGCGTGCGGGCCGGACTTCCCCATGCGGCTGCTGGACAATCGAGATCACTCTCTGGCGGAGTTGCCGGAGGGCAATTTCAGTTTCGAGGTGAGTCGCCTCGGTCAGGCGATTGCCGGTCTCAAGGCTGCCACGGCAGCCACCCTTGTCCCTGGCCAGTCTTATGCTGAAGTCTCCGAACATGCCGAACAACGGGATCAGGCCGAGCAGGCGGGTTTAACCGATGAACAGCAGGCGCTGGTGAAAAAGTTGCGTGGCTTAACCGATCCCCGTGAAGTTGAAGCACAGGGCGCGAGCCTGCCCGCCGAGCTCAAGTTCTATCTGGCGGGCGCGGTGGCCTTCAATGCCGGCGATCAAACGCTGGCCGCCGAATACTTTCGCAAGGTGCTGGCGCTGCCCGCCGATCAACGGGCATTGCGCAGTACCTGGGCGGCCTACTCACTGGGTCGCGCGTTGTTCGCCATGAGTACACAAGCCGATGCCGCTCCCGACCTGCTGGAGCAATCGCGAAAAGCCTTTGAGCAAACGCGTCAGTTGAGCATCGACGGCTTCAGCGACCCGCTGGAACTGGGCGTCGCCAGCCTCGGTGAAGAAGCCCGCGTGGCTCGCTCGGCCGGCGACTGGAACCGCGCCATCGAACTCTATGCCACGCAAAACCTTCAGGGTTCGGCAGTGGGTTACACCTCGTTGAAGCTATTGATGGCCGATCTGGCGGCGATGCCGGAGGAGCAACTGGCCGGTTTGCTCAAGGGCAAACCAGTGCAACAGCTGGTGACGGCGTCGTTGATCAGCCGACTCGGATGGTCATTCGGTGATCAACCGCCGAACGAGCTGAAACTGATCAAGCTGCTGCAAAACAGCACGCGCGGTAGCCTCGATAACGCGGATCGCCTGGCGGCAATGAACTATCAACAGGGTGATTACGCAAGCGCCCAGGCCTTCCTGGAACATGCAGGCGATGGCGGTCTGGCTTGGTGGCTGCGAGCAAAACTGGCGGTGCGCGCAGGCGATAAAGCCGCTGCGGCCGCGGCATATGCCAAGGCTGCCCAGGCGTTCGCGCAGAATGAATCCTGGGGCGACCGCAGAACGCCGGACTTCGATTACGAAACACTGCAGCCCAAGTGCCGCGTCGAAGGTGAAAGCGCAATTCTTGCGCTGCAACGCGGGGAATACCTTCAAGCGTTCGATCAGTTGTATCGCAGCCAGGACATCTATTGGCTGGACGCGGCCACCGTTGCCGAGAGAGTGCTGACGGTGGATGAGCTCAAGCAATACGTCGACAACCAGGTACCGGCACCGCCAGCGCTGAGCCAGCAGGACCGCGATAACTACGTGCCGTTGTCGGTGGCGGCGAAGCTGCGCAATCTGCTTGGGCGACGATTGTTGCGCGAAGAACGTTATGACGAAGCAACGCCTTACTTCGACAGCGTCGAATTGCAAAGGAAGGCCGCATGGTACGGGCAGCTACGCAACGATGCCGAATCCAGATGGTGGCCGAGTAAAAGGGCATTCGCGTACTTCCAGGCAGCGACGTTGGCTCGCTACGATGGCATGGCGCTGCTGGGCTACGAGATGGCGCCTGATTATGCGACGTTCGACGGCAACTACAGTCTCGCCAGCAGTGAGCTGAAGGTCGGGCCTGTAGTCAGCGAGGATGAAATCCATCGCCAGCAAGCCAGTGCTGCCCAGCCCGATCAACGCTACCACTATCGATTTGTTGCCACGGCATTGGCCAGTCGCGCCGCCGACCACCTTCCTCATACCAGCCAGGCTTTTGCCGCCGTGCTGTGCGCTGGGTCGTCGTGGAACTCCAGCCCGGAAGAACAGCGAGCCATCTATCAACGTTATGTGAAGGAAGGCCCCTACGTGAGCTGGGCGGCTGGTTTCGGTCATCATTGCCCTTATCCCGACTTTCAGAACGCGGACAAGCGTTACGTCACGCAAGCGACGGATTCTGTGCGTGCGGCGCTGCGTCCCTACAAAACAACTTTGCAATACGCTGGCGTCATCGGGGTAACGGCAGTGGCGCTGCTGCTGATCAACCGCCGCCGCAAGACGCGATAAGATTCAAGCCTGTTGAACAAAGGTCAGCCGCACGGCGAATCCGATCAACAGGCTACCGAACAGCCATTGCTGCAGGCGCTGGGCGCCGGGGCTGCGTTTCAGCCAACGACCCAGCGCGGCGCCGCTCAAGGCGTAGGCACTGTCGAACAGCAAACCGACACCGACCAACACCGTTCCCAGCAACGCAAATTGGGCAAGCACCGGTCCGTTGTGTGGATCGATGAACTGCGGCAGCAACACCGAGCAAAACAGTAGCGCCTTGGGGTTAAGCAGATTGGTCAGTAGACCGCGGCGGATCGCTTCGCCCCAGCGTGGTTTTTCATCTGTCGCACCTGGACCGTTCAAGCTCGGCAACATCGTTGTGCGCAGACACTGGATACCGATCCACAGCAGATAGGCCGCACCGACCAGGCGTACCACGTCGAAGGTCCAGGGCGCTGCCTTGAACAATGCCGCCAACCCCAACGCCGCCAGCACCACATGACAACCGCGGGCGATACCGAGGCCGACCGCCGTGGCCAACGCCGCACCTTTGCCCTGGCGGGCGCCTGTTTGCAGCAGCAGGATCATGTCCGGGCCCGGTAACAGATAGACCACTGCCAGCGCCATGAAAAACAACCACAGTCCCGCCATGTCTTACCCCTGTTCGTTGTCGATTCAGTACGGCCAGTCTAGGGGCGGAGGGCAGGGCATGTGCTTGCGTAGTTCGCTTCTATAGCGGCCGATTTTGGCATAACCTGCCAATAAATCTCAGCTCAGTTAGCAGGATCTGCCAAACCATGAAACTGGACGCTTACGACCGCAAAATTCTCGCCGCGCTGCAACGGGATGGGCGCCTGAGCAATGTGCAATTGGCTGAGGAAATCGGTCTGTCTGCCTCGCCCTGTTTGCGTCGGGTGCGGATGCTGGAAGAGGCCGGAGTGATTCGTGGTTATCAGGCCAGTCTGGATCGAGATGAAGTCGGGCTCGGGCTGACCGTGTTCGTCGGGGTGAAAGTCGAGCGTCATAACGATGAACAGGCTGAAGCCTTTCGCCTGGCGGTGACCGCATTGCCGGAAGTGGTTTCGGCGTTTCTGGTGTCAGGAGAATCGGATTTTCTGTTGCAAGTGGTGGTGCCGGATCT
The DNA here is from genome assembly GCF_054600775.1 of Pseudomonas sp. MHK4. Classification (NCBI taxonomy): domain Bacteria; kingdom Pseudomonadati; phylum Pseudomonadota; class Gammaproteobacteria; order Pseudomonadales; family Pseudomonadaceae; genus Pseudomonas; species Pseudomonas sp. MHK4. The sequence continues at coordinate 165,424 of NZ_BAAIAK010000003.1, forward strand.
ACGTGCTTACGACCGATTTCTCACTGGGTGTTTGTTGAAACTGCCGGGTGTGAGCGATATCCGCAGCAACTTTGCGATTCACACGGTTAAAACACCGGGGGCTTTGCCGTTGGGGCATCTACCGCTTTAGACTGCATGGGCTCGCTCCTACAATCGATCTGTGGCGGTCACAAAACACTGTAGGGGCGAGCTTGCTCGCGATGGCGAAAAATCGGCTTACATTTGTGTCGCCATCCCCTCCACATTCATCGCCGCCTGGCGCAAGGCTTCGGAGCGGGTCGGGTGGGGATGACAGGTCAGGGCAATGTCTTCGGCGGACGCGCTGAACTCCATGGCCACGCAATACTCGCCAATCATTTCACTGACGCTCGGCCCCACGAGATGCACACCGAGGATTTCGTCGGTGCGCTCATCGGCCAGTACCTTGGCGAAGCCTTCGGTTTCGTGATTGATCTTTGCCCGGCTGTTGGCGGTAAAGGGAAACTTGCCAACCTTGAACGCACGACCTTCGGCCTTCAATTGCTCCTCGGTCTTGCCGACACTGGCCAGCTCGGGTTTGGTGTAGATGACGTTAGGGATCAAATCGTAATTGACCTCGCCAGCCTTGCCGACGATCTGCTCGACGCAGGCCATGGCTTCGTCTTCGGCCTTGTGCGCGAGCATCGGGCCGGACGTCACGTCGCCAATCACCCAGACGCCCGCGGCTTCGGTGCGATGCCCCTTGTTGTCGAGCATGCCGCGTTTATCCGTGGCGAGGCCAACGTTCTCCAGCCCCAGGCCTTGGGTGTAAGGCCGGCGTCCGATCGCCACCAGTACGTAATCGGCTTCCAGCGACTCGGCGGTGCCGCCCGCGGCCGGCTCGATGCTGAGCTGGACACCGGTGGCGGAGGTTGTGGCGCTGGTGACTTTTGAACTCAATTTGAAACTGATGCCTTGCTTGCTCAATGAACGTTGCAGGGTTTTGCCTGCTTCGGCGTCTACCCCCGGGCAGATCCGGTCAAGGTATTCGACCACCGTCACTTGCGCCCCCAGGCGCCGCCAGACCGAACCCAGCTCCAGGCCAATCACCCCGGCGCCGATCACCACCAGGTGTTTCGGCACTTCGGTCAGTGACAGTGCGCCGGTGGAGTCGAGGATGCGTTGGTTATCGATGTCCACGCCGGGCAGGGGAGTGGGTTCGGAACCCGTGGCAATGATGATGTCTTTGCAACTCAGTTCCGTCTTGCCCCCGGCGCTATCCGTCACGGTGACTTTGCCTGGCCCGTCGATGTGACCCCAACCCTTGATCCAGTCGACCTTGTTTTTTCGAAAGAGAAACTCGATGCCCTTGGTCAGCCCGGTCACGCTGTCGTCTTTCTGTTTCATCATCTGGGTGAGGTTGAGCGTGGGTTTGACCTCGATACCCAAGTTGGCGAATTCCGCACCCATGGCCGCGTCGTAGAGTTCAGACGCGTGCAGCAATGCCTTGGAGGGCATGCAACCGACGTTCAGGCAGGTGCCGCCGAGCGTGGCGCGCCCTTCAACGCACGCCGCCTTCAATCCCAGTTGGCCTGCACGAATCGCTGCGTTGTAGCCACCGGGGCCACCGCCGAGTATCACGACGTCATAAGTGCTCATGGATTTACTCCTGGTTTAAAAGCGGATCGGGAGGGTAAAAGTAGTCTTTGAATAAAATTACGAACGTAATATGAATGTTTCCATGCATTTCGGTCAAGGCTTCAGCCTAGCGACAGGTAGCGGATCTTTAGATAGGACGATTGAGTACGAAAATTTCACCAGTACCGTTATATCGTAACGAATGCAGCGTGGGCAAAGCTAAACACAGGGGTGGTATGCAAGTCGATCTCGAAGAGGGTGAGGATGGAGCGCAAGTAGCCAGGCTGCCGCGCTTTCAGCAGGCGATTTTTCAAGGGCGACGATTGCGTCAGTTCGCCATCGGCCTGGGTGCGCTCGCAGCACTGGGCCTTGTGCTGGGTTTTTTTGTCGAGTTGTTTGCGCCGCATTCCCTTTGGCCTGCTCTGTTGTTCAATCAGAGCGCCGCGTTGCTGGTGCTGGTTGCTGGCTTGCAATCCGCCTGGTGGGTGACGCATTGGCGTGCGCGGGCGATGAATCCCTTGGCACCGCTGGTCGACGCTGATGAGGCTGAAGGCCCGGAGGGTTGGTACGAACGGTTGCTGGAGCGAATCAGTCAGCGCTGGCTGAAGCTACTCAGGCAAATCGGTGCCCCGACGCTGTGGCTGGGTGGTTGGGCGCTGCTGGCGTTGCTGTGCGTTGAACAGGCCTGGGACCTTGCTTTACCGCCATCAGCGCTGGGAATGTCGGCGGCTATCGGTGCGACCGTGGCGTTATTGCTGGCCTTTGGTTTGCTGGTTCTGGAGCGTCAGCTTGCGCAGCAAAACAGCACTGAATGGCCCGAGGCAGGCGCCTTGGCGCAGCTGATCCGCATGGTCATCATCAGCCTGGTACTGGGCGCGGCATGCCTGTTTTTCGGCAATGAAAATTCGGTCTGGCCGGTGCGCCTGGCAGTACTGATCGGCTTGCTGCCGGGGTTCGTTGCCTTGGAATTACTGCTGCGCGCTGTCCTGTCATTGTTCAGCCCTCGCCGCGAACAATTGGAACCTGCAGTGCTGGCGCGTAGTTTTGGCGCCGACCTGTTGCGCTGGCCGCCGCAGCCATTGCTGGTGTTGCAACACGAATTGCACAACCGCTTCGGCATCGACCTTCGGCAGATCTGGGCTCTCACTTACATGCGCCGGGCATTTTTGCCTGTGCTGGGCGTTGTAGTCCTCGTCGGTTGGTCGCTGACCGGTGTCCACGAAATACCGTTGCAAGGGCGGGGTATCTACGAGCGCTTCGGCAAGCCGGTGACAGTGTTGGGGCCTGGTCTGCACGCAGGTTTACCGTGGCCGTTGGGCCGTGTGTTAGCCGTTGAAAACGGAGTGGTTCACGAGTTGGCCACCAGTGTCGGCGAAACGTCAGCACCGATGCACGTAGACCCCGCCGACGGGCCGGCACCGATGACCGCCAACCGGTTGTGGGACGCCAGCCATGTGAATGACAAATCCCAGGTGATCGCCAGCAGCCGTGCCGACAAGCAGAGCTTCCAGATCGTCAACATGGACGTGCGTTTTGTTTACCGCATTGGTTTGAGCGATCAGGCGGCATTGGCGGCGACCTACAACAGCGCAGATGTGCCGACGCTGATCCGCAGTACCGCCAGTCGCATCCTGGTCCACGATTTTGCCTCACGAACCCTCGACGGTTTGCTCGGTGAGGATCGGGTAGGGCTAGCTGAAGAGATCGGCCGTGCCGTGCAGGCCGACTTGGAAAAACTCGACAGCGGCGTGGAGATTCTCGCCACGGTGGTCGAAGCCATTCATCCACCGGCGGGTGCCGCAAATGCCTATCACGGTGTGCAAGCAGCGCAGATCGGCGCTCAGGCCTTGATTGCCCGAGAACGTGGAGCCGCCGCCGAAGCCACCAACCAGGCGCAGTTGCAAGCGAGCATTGCCCGCGACCAGGCCATGGCAACTGCCCATGAAATCAACGCGACGGCCAAGGCCGCCGACCTGAAATTTACCGCCGAACAACAGGCGTATGCGAGTGCCGGCCAGGCCTTCGTGCTGGAGCAATACCTCAGCCAACTTTCCCAGGGCCTGGCCAATGCCAGGCTGCTGGTCCTCGATCATCGCCTGGGCGGCAACAACAATGCGCCGACCATCGATCTGCGTACATTCACGTCGCCGGTTGACCCTGCGCCGTCGCGTAAAACTGCCCAGCCTGGAGCCGCCAATTGAGCCAGTTACATACTCACGACCACGCTGACCACAGTGGCCACAATCACGGCCATGGCGGACATCATCACCATCACGACCACGGGGATCCACAAGAAGCCGGCCCATTCCCTTGGCGACGCATGGTCTGGGCGGCTTTATTGGTGGCGTTTGCCGTAGCGGCCGCGAGCCTTGTCCAGGTGCGGTCGGGCGAAGCCACGGTCATCACGCGTTTTGGCAATCCATCGCGGGTATTGTTGGAACCGGGGCTTGGCTGGCGCTGGCCAGCGCCGTTCGAAGCAGCGATCCCGGTGGATCTGCGGTTGCGTACCACATCCAGTGGTTTGCAGGATGTGGGGACGCGCGATGGCTTGCGCATCATCGTTCAGGCTTACGTGGCCTGGCAGGTGCAGGGTGATCCGGACAATGTGCAGCGCTTCATGCGCGCCGTGCAAAACCAGCCGGACGAAGCAGCACGGCAGATTCGCACCTTCGTTGGCTCGGCCCTCGAAACGACGGCCAGTAGTTTCGATTTGGCCAACCTGGTGAACACCGATGCCAATCAGGTGCACATCGCCGATTTCGAAGCGCAGTTGCGTAAGCAAATTGATCAGCAGTTGCTGACCACCTATGGCGTGCGAGTGCTGCAAGTCGGCATCGAGCGATTGACCTTGCCGTCGGTCACGCTCACTGCGACAGTCGATCGCATGCGTGCCGAGCGCGAAACCATCGCCACCGAACGCACCGCCATCGGCAAGCGCGAAGCGGCGCAAATTCGCTCGGCCGCTGAACGTGATGCGCGAATCGTCCAGGCCGATGCCACAGTGAAAGCAGCAGACATCGAGGCGCAGTCCCGGGTCGAAGCCGCGCAGATTTATGGTCGCGCCTACGCCAGCTCACCTCAGCTTTACAACCTGCTGCGCTCGCTAGACACCTTGGGCACGGTGGTCACGCCGGGGACGAAGTTGATCCTGCGGACCGATGCCGCGCCGTTCCGGGTGTTGGTTGACGGTCCGCCGACACTCGAAAACCAACCCGGGTCGCGGCCATGAATTTGGTTCCACGTGGAACAAATGAGTTGAGCAGCCCGTGGATTCAGGCCGGGCGCTTGGCGTTTCTCGCCCTGTATGCGGTGACGGTGTTGGCCGCTTTGGTGTGGGCGTTCTCCAATGTGCGGCAGATTGATCCACAGAATCGCGCGGTGGTTTTGCACTTCGGCGCGCTGGATCGCATGCAGAATGCCGGATTGCTTTCGGCTTGGCCGCAACCGTTTGAACAGGTGATTTTGCTGCCGGCGGCGGACCGGATAATCGAGCGTCGAGTGGACAATCTGTTGCGCACTGACGCCGCATTGCAGGCTGATCGCGTGGCCAGTTTTGCAACGCCAATCAGTGATGCGCTGGCGGGTTCCGGTTACCTGCTGACGGGGGATGCCGGCGTGGTGCAACTGGATGTACGGGTTTTCTACAAGGTCACGCAGCCCTATGCGTTCGTGCTTCAAGGCGAGCATGTGCTGCCGGCCCTGGATCGTTTGGTGACCCGCAGTGCCGTGGCACTCACTGCGTCACGGGATTTGGACACTATCCTGGTCGCGCGCCCGGAGCTGATCGGTGCAGATAACCAGGCAGCCGAAAGGCGCGAGCGTTTGCGGGGTGACTTGGTGCAAGGCATCAACCAACGCCTCGCACAATTGGCTGCGACGGGGCAGGGGCTGGGGATCGAAGTGGCGCGGGTCGATGTGCAATCGAGTCTGCCGGGTCCTGCAGTCAACGCCTTCAATGCCGTACTGACCGCCAGCCAGCAAGCCGACAAGGCCGTGGCCAACGCGCGCACTGAAGCCGAGAAGCTGATCCAGGCCGCCAACGAACACGCCGACCGCACGCTGCAAGTCGCTCACGCCCAGGCGAGTGAGCGGTTGGCGAAAGCGTCTGCCGATACCGCCACCGTGATGAGTCTGGCCAGCACGCAACAACAGGGTGTGGACCCGCAAATGCTGCTGCGAATCTACCGCGAGCGGATGCCTAAAATTCTCGGTCAGGCCGGCTCAGTCACCACGGTTGATCCGAAAGACGATTCCCGCCTGATCATTCAGGGAGCTGCACAATGACCGCTCAATCCGCCGCTGCACCGAGCATGTTGTCCTCGGCCGAACAACGCAGCGCCGCCCGCCAACTGGCTCTGGCCATGCTCGCACTCGGCTTGCTCACGCTGGGCCTTGTATGGCGCTGGTGGTCGCCGGAACAGACCGGCGTGAGCCAGTTGCTGCTGGGTTTTGCTTGCGTGCTGGTGGCCGTGCCCGTGATGCGTTCGGCCTGGTACAGCCTGCGGTACCCGAGTCTGCATGGCATCACCGATCAACTGATCGCCTTGGCCATGCTCGGCGCGTGGGCGACAGGCGATTTGCTGACTGCTGCGTTGCTGCCGATCATCATGATCTTCGGCCATGTGCTGGAAGAGCGCAGCGTGATCGGTTCGCAGGAAGCCATTCATGCCCTCGGCAAATTGACACGCAGCCACGCGCGCAAGATTCAGGCTGACGGCTCGGTCGTCGAGGTCGACAACGCCACGCTCAGGGCGGGCGATCGGGTGGAAGTTCGAGCGGGTGATCGTGTGCCGGCGGACGGTCGGGTGTTGTCCGGGCAGGCGAGTCTGGACACCGCATCCATTACCGGCGAGTCAGTGCCGATCGAGGCAGGCGTCGGCATGGCCGTATTTGGTGGTGCGATCAATCTCGATGGCCTGCTGCGCATTGAAGTGACCCGGACCGGCGACGAATCGACCCTCGGCAAAGTGATCGCGCTGATGCAGAACGCTGAGCGTTCCAAGCCGCCGATCACCCGGTTGCTGGAACGTTACGCCGGTAGCTACCTGGTGCTGGTGTTGCTGCTGGCCGCTGTCACCTGGTTCATCACCCACGATGCCCAGGCGATGCTCGCGGTATTGGTGGCAGCCTGTCCTTGTGCGTTGGTGTTGTCGGCACCCGCAACGGCCATTGCCGGGGTAGCGGTGGCAGCGCGCCACGGCATTCTGATTCGCAGCTCGGCGTTTCTTGAGGAGCTGGCAGACCTGACATCCCTGGTGGTCGACAAGACTGGAACCCTGACCTTCGGCACCTTGCGCCTGCAATCCATCGACAGCCCGTTGGCGGAACGCGACCATGTCCTGAAACTCGCCGCGAGCCTCGGGTCCGCCAGCAGTCATCCGGTTAGCCGGGCGCTGGCTGGGCTGGTGACACCAGAGCATTTTCTGTTGCTGGCGGACATTCACGAGCGTCAGGGTCTGGGTGTGGTGGCCATGACGGAGCAGGGCGAGGCCGCGCTTGGGCGGCCGGAGTTGTTCGACCAATTGGGTATAACGACCTCAGACGTTCCCGTCCACGACGGCCCCATTGCCGGGCTGGCGCTCAACGGTGAGTTTCTCGCCTGGCTGTTGTTGGCCGACAGCGTCAAACCGGAAGCGAGGTTTGCCTTGAGCGAGCTGAGGGACCTTGGGTTGGGCAGGCAGCTTTTACTTACCGGCGACCGGCAGAGTGTCGCTCACGCGCTCGCCCGGGATGTCGGCATCAGTGATGTCGAGGCGCAGGCCTTGCCCGAGGACAAACTGAATCGCGTGCTGAAAGAAATCGGAAACGGGTTTCGACCTATGGTGGTGGGCGATGGCATCAACGATTCCCTGGCGCTCAAGGCTGGCGTTGTCGGTGTGGCGATGGGCGCGGGCGGGGCAGACATCGCACTGGCTTCAGCGGATATCGTGCTGATTGGCAGCGACCTGCGTCGCCTCGGCACCTGCGTGCGTTTGAGTCGACAGTGCCGTCAGACCCTGCAGGTCAACGTGATCATCGGCCTGGGTTGGACCTTGGCGATCGTTGCTTTCGCGGCGTTTGGCTGGCTTGGGGCAGCCGGTGCGATGATCGCGGCGTTGCTGCATAACCTCAGTACGTTACTGGTGTTGGGTAATGCCGGGCGTTTATTGCGCTTTCAAGAGCCGTTACTCAAGGTCAAGGACGAGTAATGAGCAGGCTTTAAAAATACAGAACTGTCCGCCGAATTTGCAGTCCTCTAGGTGAGAGCGGTCATTTCTGTGAATTCAGGGCAGTCCTGGACTCTTAGGGGATCGCTATCAAATCGATAGCCAGCTATTTTTCAAGGATGGTCTAACCTCTCAGCAGACGTCTGAAACAAGGGGGATTTTCCATGCTCGCGCATCTTCCACCGGCCTTACAGAATCTGCAGCTACCGCTACGCCTGCGACTCTGGGACGGCCATGAATTCAATCTGGGGCCGACGCCCAGTGTCACAATTGTGGTCAAGGACCCACAAATGGTTTCCCAGTTCACGCATCCGAGCCTGGACGCGCTCGGGGCGGCGTTCGTCGAGGGCAAACTGGAGCTGGAAGGTTCCATCAGCGATGTGATCCGTGTCTGTGATGAGTGGAGCCAGGCATTGCTCGGTGACCTTGACAGTCAGCCTGTGCGCACCGCCCACGACAAGGAGACCGATGCCAAGGCGATTTCCTACCACTACGACCTGTCCAACGCGTTTTATCAGCTGTGGCTCGACAGCGACATGGCCTATTCCTGCGCCTATTTCGAGACCGGCAGCGAAACCCTTGAGCAAGCCCAGCAAGCAAAATTCCGCCACCTGTGTCGCAAGTTGCGGTTGCAACCCGGTGAGTATTTGCTGGACGTCGGCTGCGGTTGGGGCGGATTGGCGCGGTATGCGGCCCGTGAATTCGGTGCGAAAGTATTCGGGATTACCCTCAGTAAAGCGCAATTGGACCTGGCTCGTGAGCGTGTTAAAGAGGAAGGCCTGGAGGAATTGGTCGAGCTGCAATTACTCGACTACCGCGACCTGCCTCAGGACGGGCGCTTCGATAAAGTGGTCAGCGTCGGCATGTTCGAACACGTTGGTCACGCGAACCTGGCCGAATACTGTAAAACCCTGTTCGGTGCGGTGAAAGAGGGCGGCCTGGTGATGAACCACGGGATTACCGCCAAACATACGGATGGCCGCCCGGTTGGACGAGGTGCCGGGGAGTTCATCGAGAAGTATGTGTTCCCCAACGGCGAACTGCCGCACCTGTCGATGATTTCTGCCGAGATCAGTGAGGCAGGGCTGGAGATCGTCGACGTCGAGAGTCTGCGCCTGCATTACGCACGGACCCTGGATCACTGGAGCGAACGTCTGGAAGACAACCTTGAGGCCGCCTCGAAACTGGTGCCGGAGCAAGCCCTGCGTATCTGGCGCCTGTACCTGGCCGGCTGCGCCTACGCGTTTGCCCGTGGCTGGATCAACCTGCACCAGATTCTCGCGGTGAAGGCCCACGCCGATGGCAGCCATGAGCTGCCGTGGACACGAGACGACATCTACAATCCCTAGAGGATGGGTGAAATAAGCCGGGCGATCCGCATGCCGACCTGCTGCAAGCGGTGGGTCTCCCGGCCTTCGTACTTGGCGATTTCGTGGGCCTGGTCGAAGTCATCGTTGAGCATTTGCTCCACCTGGGCGGCAAACGCGCTGTCGACCGTCAGCAGCATCACTTCGAAATTCAAACGAAACGAACGGTTGTCCATGTTGGCGCTGCCAATGGCGCTGATTTCGCTGTCGATCAACACTACTTTCTGATGCAGGAACCCGGGCTCATAGCGGAATACCCGCACACCGGCGCGCACGGCTTCAAAGGCATAGAGGCTGGAAGCGGCGTAGACGATGCGGTGGTCGGGCCGCGACGGCAGCAGAATCCGCACATCCACCCCGCGCAGGACCGCCAGGCGCAACGCCGCGAGGACCGCTTCGTCAGGGATGAAATAGGGGCTGGTGATCCACACGCGTTGTGTGGATGCATGGATCGCTTCGACGAAGAACAGTGAACAGGTTTCGTAGGCGTCCGCCGGGCCACTGGCGAGCATCTGGCAAAGTACCCCGTCATCTGGATACACCTGCGGCAGAATCAGCTGTGGTAGTTCCCGGGCCGCCCAGAACCAGTCTTCGGCGAAGGACTCCTGCATGCAGGCCACCACTGGTCCACGTACTTGCACATGGGTATCGCGCCAGGGGGCCAGGGGTGGTTTCTCGCCCATGTATTCGTCGCCGACGTTGTGGCCACCGACGAAGCCCAGAATACCGTCGACGACCACGATCTTGCGGTGGTTGCGAAAGTTGACCTGGAAGCGATTGAGCCAGCCGCTGCGAGTGGCAAAGGCTTTGACCGCGACACCGCCATCGCGCAGCGACTGGACGTAAGCATGGGGCAGGGAGTGGCTGCCGATGCGGTCGTAGAGCAGGTAGATCGCCACGCCTTCGCTGGCTTTTTGCAGCAACAGGTCACGCAGGCGTCGGCCCAGGCGGTCGTCGTGGATGATGAAGAACTGCACCAGTACGGCTTCCCGGGCCTGGCTGATAGCGTGGAAAATCGCCTCGAAGGTCGCCTGGCCATTGATCAGCAACTGCACTTCATTGTTTGCCAGGCAAGGCATGCGCCCGAGCTTCGGCATCGCCCTTAATGACGCGTAGGCGCTGGACGCTCGGGCGGTGAGGGCTTCCTCCACCCAGGGGCGCCAGTTGAGCTCTGAGACAGCCTTGCGCATCTCCTCGTTGGCCTGGCGCCGCGCCTTGATATAAGCGTCGAAGGAGCTGCGGCCGAAGACCAGATAGGGGATGAGTGTCAGGTAGGGCATGAACAACAATGACAAGGCCCAGGCAATCGAGCCTTGGGCCGTGCGGACGGTCAGCACGGCGTGGATTGCCGCAATCAGGCCCAATGAGTGCAGCAGTGCGATGACGTAGCCAAAAACATGCGGTCCAAAATAATCCATGGGGGCTGCCTTGCTCCTGAAGATTCAATGCTTAACAGACCATGTTCCGTGCAGAATGTCGCTATTTAATTGGCCCATGAACCGAAGCCTGCCGGCGACGTCTAACGGCCACTACTGATCAGGAGTTACTCGATGAACGTTCGTCTGCTGGGTTTGGCCATGGCATTTGGTGTGGTACTTCCTGTGGCGGCTCAGGCGCAAATGCTGCAGCCAGGTTTGTGGGAATTGACCTCGAGCAACATGAAAGTCGATGACCAGAACCTGCCGGATCTGCAACTGCTCCTTGGCCAGATTCAAAGTCAGATGACCCCTGAACAGCGCGCACAGCTGGAGAAACAGGGCATCACCATGGGCGGCAAAGGGATTCGGGCGTGCCTGACGCCAGAGCAGGTCAAGAGCGACAATATTCCGCTGACCGACCCGCAATCGGGCTGCACCCAGCAAATCACCGAGCGGACCGGCAACCAGTGGAAATTCCGTTTCAGTTGCCCGAAAGCGCAAGGCGCGGGTGTTGCCACGTTCCTCAGTGATCGCGAGTTCACCACCAAGGTCAACGGTACGTTCAACGCCACCGGTATCCAGCAGAAGGGTAGCCTGGATACCCGTGCCGTCTGGTTGGGGCAGGATTGCGGAACCGTCAAGCCACGAGCCTGAACGTTAACTTCGCGGGCAAGCCTGTAGGGCTTGCCCGCGAAATCCGTTCAGACACCTGAACTCCCCGGCTGGCCCAGCCACTCACACACCGCCTCAACCTTCATCCTGCCAAAATCCTCCCCGTTGCGATTGCGCACGCTGACATACCCGCCAGCCTTCTCCTTTTCGCCTACCACCACCAGGTACGGCACTGTCTGACTGTGATGGCGAATCTTGTGGCGCACTTTTTCGTTACGCAGATCCGCCAGGGCGCGCACGCCACTGCGGCGCAGGCGTTCGGTGACTGCATGGGCATAGCTCGTCTGCCGGTCATCCATGCTGACCACCACCACATGGGCCGGAAGGCGCCAATCCTGTAATTCCTGGTGACTGGACCAACAGGTGCCATAGATGCGTTGCTGCAAGGTGCCGTTGATGTGATCGAGGGCAAAGGCCTGCAAGACCCGGGTGGTGGGGACATGCGGGCCGCTGGTCAAATAGTCGGAGTCCCCGAGGCGGTACAGCGACAGATTGGGGGAAGACGGGGAGAGGTTCGGACTGCGGCGGATAGAATGGTTAGTCGCCGCCAATGACTGCATGCGCGCTTCGATCAGCGGCAGATCGGTGCCCATCATTGGGCGCTCGACAGTGAACTCGCAATAGAACCCGTCACCCAGCGCCGAACTGGTTCGCAGCTGAGCATGGGCATGCAACTGCTTGACCGCCATCGCCAGCATCAGCGAGCAGGAGCGCCGGAGGATCTCCAGGCCGTCCGGTTCCTGCGGCGTCACGACACTGACCCGGGCATTGGCCCGGATCATGAACTCACAGTCCACCAACAGGCCATCCACCCGACCCGCTACCGCCGCGTTGGCCAGCCCGGGGCCAATACTTGCGGCAACCTCATGCACGGACAGCGGTTGATCGTATTCACGCATTGAACCATCGGGCAAGGTGATCTGGATCATGATTGTTGTTCTCGAATGCTTCGATCACATGCGTAGCGGATAAACCTTAGATCCATCCCCGGTCGCTGTCATCTAGACGTTTGTCGCGTCCATTCGAACCTCACGCTGCAAGGCCCTTGTAGTCGCGCACCAGGCCGATATGGGCATACACCACATTCTCGGTAAATAGCTTAAAGAAACGCCCATAAACGCATCAGGCGGCCTCCCAGTTCCAGCGGCTTTCGGCGACGGCATCGTGGGCATGCAAACTTTCAGAGTGGATAACCCGTACCTGAAAGCCGCCGATGCCAGGTGAGCGTTTCAAGGCCAGGTTCAAGCGCCGGGCGGCGTCTTCACAGAACATCAGGTTCTGTCCGTTGGCCAAGGCGAACGCCTGTTCATCCGCGCGCTTGACGGCGGTTTGTACGGCGGTGCCGAGGGCTGCTTCAGCGTCGTTGATGACCGCGATCAGTGGCAGCTCATCCACATACTCGTACAGACGCAGACTCAATTGCGCGGTGCTGCGTTGACTGTGGGGAGTGGCGACTATGCCTTCACTCGAGCCAAGCCAAGCCAGTACTTCGGTGTGATGCAAAGCGCGGTTGGCAAAGTCATCGACAAATTTCTGCTGAATAAGCTGTCGAGAGAGCGCGGCTGAACAGGGACAGGTTGAGGAATAAGGCAGGGCAATTTTTAGTTCCACGTGGAACATCGCACTTTTCAAACGCGCTTCGATGCTCACGGGATAGCTTTTCCAGCCAGCCAATGGACTGATCAGTGCCGGTCGTTTCAGCAGCAGATCGAGGTGAATGTTCAGATAAGCGCTGTTGGCCAGTCCCTCGTGACTGTCGAGGAAACTTCGCAAAATACGCCGCAGCAGATCGGGCGAGAGCGTTTCGTGCTCAAGTTTTTCCAGCGCCAGGTACAGCCGCGACATATGAATACCTCGCGCCTCGCCGTTATTGAGGCTCACACCGGCATCGGCCGTTGCAGGCAACATCTTGCCGTCGAGCAAAACAGGAAGAGCAATGCCGCACATGCCCACCCACTCCAGTGGCAGGGCTTGGCTTGAAGCCTGCGCGGCGATGTCCGGCAGAGTCAGCGCGTTCATGGGGAAATCCATCGTGGAAGTGTTTGCGTAATGTTATATGATAACATTCAGCAAGCGATAGATTTTTATGAATGACCCTGTGAGGAGCTTCCGATGCCCAATCGCCTTCCCGTAACAGTCCTGTCGGGCTTTCTTGGTGCAGGAAAAAGTACACTTCTTAATTACATATTACGTAATAGAAATGGCTTGCGAGTCGCTGTAATCGTCAATGACATGAGTGAAATCAACATAGACGGCAGCGTGGTCCAGCGCGATGTCACTCTCAATCGTGCAGAAGAGAAACTCGTGGAAATGAGCAACGGCTGCATCTGCTGCACGTTGCGCGAAGACTTGCTGGAGGAAGTCGGCGCGCTCGCCCGGGACGGTCGTTTCGATTACCTGTTGATCGAATCAACCGGCATTTCAGAACCGCTGCCCGTGGCGGAGACCTTTACTTTCCGCGACGAACACGGCCAGAGCCTCTCCGACATCGCCCGGCTCGACACCATGGTCACCGTGGTGGATGGCATGAATTTCCTGGTCGACTTCCAGGCCGCCGAAAGCCTGGCTTCCCGTGGCGAAACGCTGGGTGAGGGGGATGAACGCGCGATCACCGATCTGTTGATCGAGCAGATCGAGTTCGCCGACGTTATCCTGATCAGCAAGATCGACTTGATCAGCCGCCGTGAGCGCGAGGAACTGATGGCGATCCTCGAACGACTCAACGCCCAGGCGCAAATCCTCCCGATGGTGATGGGCGAGGTGCCGCTGGAGACGATCCTCGACACCAGTCGCTTCAACTTCGAGAAGGCGGCACAAGCGCCGGGCTGGTTGCAGGAATTGCGCGGCGAACACGTAGCGGAAACCGATGAGTACGGCATCGCGACCTGTGCCTATCGCGCACGTCGACCTTTCCATCCGCAGCGGTTCTTCAACTTCATCGACGGTCCATGGCTCAATGGCAGGCTGCTGCGCTCCAAGGGGTTCTTCTGGCTGGCGAGCAAACATACGGACGCCGGTAGCTGGTCCCAGGCCGGTGGGATGATGCGTTATGGTTTTGCCGGGCGCTGGTGGCGATTCGTGCAGAAGGACCAGTGGCCACAGGACCCGGAAAGCAGCGTTGCCATCCTGAAGAACTGGGAGGCTGCCAGTGGCGATTGCCGGCAGGAACTTGTGTTCATCGGCCAGAATATCGATTTCGCGCGACTCACCGCCGAGCTCGACGATTGCCTGTTGAGCGATGAGGAAATGCTGCTGGGCGCAGAGGGCTGGTGCTTGTTGCCTGATCCGTTCGGCCCCTGGCACGAGGACGCCGCTTGATCTTCAAGGCGTGAGCCAGGTTCCCTGGCTCTGGGCTTCGCAAAACGGCTTCAGATACGCCGCATCCGTGGCAACGCCGTAATAGTGAATATCCTGCCGGTAGGGCATATTGGCGACTTGGGCGTTGCTGCACACGCCGAACTCCCCACCAGGGCATTGGTCGACGTACTGCACCTCGACTTTCTGCCCCGCAAGGTTTGGCTGACAGAATCCGTCGGCGAAGAGTTTTTCTGGAATGTTGCGGTTCTGCTGGCAGACTTTCACGTCGAGCCGTTCCGCCTGACTGTGGACCACGCAGGCCTGGGCCAACGCCTCGCTGCAATTGAGCACCAGCAGCAATGACCATCCAATCCACCGCATTCTTACCTCCTCAGACACCTTCGATCATGTTGCAGAACATACCCACCCATGTCATCGCCGGACCCTTGGGGGCCGGCAAGACCAGCCTGATCAAGCACCTGCTGGCACAACGTCCCGCTGGCGAACGCTGGGCGGTGCTGATCAACGAATTCGGTCAGATCGGTATCGATGCCGCGTTGTTGACCCGTGATGCCGATGGTATCGCACTGGGTGAAGTGGCCGGGGGCTGCTTGTGTTGTGTCAACGGTGCACCGTTCCAGATTGGTCTCGGTCGTTTGCTGCGCAAGGCGCGACCGGATCGATTGTTCATCGAGCCTTCCGGGCTGGGGCATCCGGCGCAATTGCTCAGGCAGTTGCGGGAAGCGCCGTGGCAAGGTGTCCTGAGCGTCCAACCCTGTGTTCTGGTGCTGGACGCCCAGGCACTTGCGGCTGGCAAGCCGCTACCGGCGGCGCAGCAGGACGCGCTGGAGAGTGCCGGCCTGTTGCTGATGAACAAGTCGGAACACCTCGATGAAATCGTTCGTCAGCAACTTGCCGCGCTGTTGCCGAGGCGCCCGTTGTACTGGGCGCACCATGCAGCGATGCCATTGAGCCAATTGCCGGGCCTGGACGCTCGGGCTGTGGCGGGTGTGGATAACTTCGTGGCGCCC
Organism: Pseudomonas sp. MHK4; assembly: GCF_054600775.1. NCBI lineage: Bacteria > Pseudomonadati > Pseudomonadota > Gammaproteobacteria > Pseudomonadales > Pseudomonadaceae > Pseudomonas > Pseudomonas sp. MHK4. Next base: position 181,011 of record NZ_BAAIAK010000003.1, read on the forward strand.
CGGGGGCTGGCGCAGTTGCCGGCGATCTGGACTGATCCGGAGCGGCCGATTTGCCTGAGTCAGGAACAGGAGGGCGGCTGGAGTATTGGCTGGCGCTGGCATCCGAGCCAGGTGTTTGATGCTGACAGGATTGTTCGCTGGCTTATTGGCCTTGAATGGCGGCGGGCGAAGATGGTTATCCACAGCGCTGGGGGGTGGGTGTCGGCGAATGCGTTGGATAACGCGGTGCTGGCGTGGCAGCCCAGCGAATGGCGGCAGGATTCGCGGATTGAGCTGATTTTTGATGGGTTGCAGGATGTTGATGTGCTGCAACGGGCTCTGGATGGGTGTCGATTGGGGTGAGGATCAAAAGATCGCAGCCTGCGGCAGCTCCAGGGGATTGTGGGATCTTCAAGGCCGCCACTTGGTGTGTTCCTGTCGCCACTGGCTCAACTCGATCACCTCGGCTCGCGGCTTGACCACGTCCGCCACCGTGGGTGTGTCGTCGAATGGCATGGGATAAGGCGCCAGCTCGATCTGTACGCTGTGTGGGCCGAACTGGGTGATGGTACCGTTGTGGCGGGTTTCGCCGGTCACGGTGAATTCGAAGTTGTACACACGGGCCAATCGTCGCCGACCATTGGCATCCTTGATGAACGCGATTCTTTTCAACGCCACGTTGCCATCCAGCAGCTCGATCCCGAGCTTGGCGCAATGCTGCTTGACCCGTTCCAGTGCGTGTTCGCGCAAGCCATGGTTGTGCCACAGCCAGGCACCCGCAGTGGCGAAAAGCATCAGCACTAAAATATTTCCAAGGGTCAGCATCAACAGGGTGCTCCAACAAGATAGTGTCAGCTTAACTGTGTCGCCGGTCTGTCGTACAGGCTGCGTTTAGTCGCATACTGCGTGGCTCGAATTTCAATCGTTTTACGGATAACTCACCGCATGAAACGTACGCCCCATCTGCTCGCTATCCAGTCCCACGTGGTGTTCGGTCACGCCGGCAACAGTGCCGCGGTCTTCCCGATGCAGCGCGTCGGGGTGAATGTCTGGCCGCTCAACACCGTGCAGTTCTCCAATCACACCCAGTACGGCCAATGGGCCGGTGACGTACTGGCACCGCACCAGATTCCCGATCTGGTCGAAGGTATCGCGGCCATTGGCGAGCTGGGCAATTGCGATGCGGTGCTGTCCGGTTACCTTGGCAGTGCGGCCCAGGGCAGGGCGATTCTGACGGCGGTGGCGAGAATCAAGTCGTTCAATCCCAAGGCGCTTTACCTGTGTGACCCGGTGATGGGCCATCCGGAGAAGGGTTGCAGCGTGCCGGGGGAGGTCAGTGATTTCCTGCTGGAGGAGGCCGCCAGCGTGGCCGACTTCATGTGCCCCAATCAACTGGAACTCGACAGTTTCTCGGGGCGCAAGCCGCAGTCACTGTTCGACTGTCTGGCGATGGCACGTGCGCTGCTCGCACGCGGACCGAAGGCAGTGTTGGTCAAGCACCTGGACTATCCCGGCAAAAAGGCCGATGTCTTTGAGATGTTGCTGGTGACGGCTGAAGGCAGCTGGCATCTGCAGCGTCCGCTGCTGGCGTTTCCGCGTCAGCCGGTGGGTGTGGGCGACCTGACCTCCGGGTTGTTTCTGGCTCGCGTTCTGCTGGGCGATAGCCTGGTGGCGGCGTTCGAATTCGCCGCGTCGGCGGTGCATGAGGTGTTACTGGAAACCCAGGCCTGCTCCAGTTATGAACTGGAACTGGTTCGGGCTCAGGACCGGATTGCGCATCCGCGAGTACGGTTCGAGGCGACTTCGATCAGTTTGTAACCCAAAAAGATCGCAGCCTGCGGCAACTCCTACTGGCTGCGATCTTTTGCTTTAGGCGTCGCCCTTGATTTCCTGGTAACGCTTTTCCAGCTCCTGACGAATCTGACGACGTTGCTGGGCCTGCATGTAACGGCGCTTGTCTTCGCTGTTTTCAGGTTGCAGCGGCGGCACGGGGGCGGGTTTGCGCTGATCATCCACGGCGACCATGGTGAAGAAGCAGCTGTTGGTATGGCGTACCGAGCGCTCACGGATATTCTCGGTCACCACCTTGATGCCCACCTCCATGGAGGTGTTGCCGGTGTAGTTGACCGATGCAAGGAAGGTCACCAGTTCACCGACATGGATCGGCTCGCGGAAAATTACCTGGTCCACCGACAAGGTCACCACGTAGCGGCCGGCATAGCGGCTGGCGCAGGCGTAGGCCACTTCGTCGAGATATTTGAGCAGGGTGCCGCCATGGACATTGCCAGAGAAGTTGGCCATGTCGGGGGTCATCAATACTGTCATCGACAGCTGGGCGTTTCCGGGTTCCATAGCGTTCTCACGGGTCAAGGCTAGGTTTGAGGGACGCACCTCTGCGGGCGCTTCAGCGGGTTTTTTCAAACCGACAGTTATCGGGACGCCGCGCGGGCAGCCGCCGTCACGCCCAATCGATCTGTTTCCATATATTGCACCGCCTTTGCGCCCGTAGTCGCGGTGTTACCCTGCAAAAGCCCAGACCCAAGGGAAAAGTCCTACACGAAAAGCGCCATGTCACCCCAAGGAGCCCCACGCCATGCATGCCATCAGTTTTATTCAGGATCTGGCAGTGATCATGTTGGTCGCAGGCGTGGTGACCGTACTGTTCCATCGACTGAAGCAACCGGTGGTGCTGGGTTACATCGTGGCCGGCTTCATCATTGGCCCGCACACGCCGCCGTTCGGCCTGATCCACGACGAAGAGACCATCAAGACCCTGGCTGAGCTGGGGGTGATTTTCCTGATGTTCTGCCTGGGCCTGGAATTCAGCCTGCGCAAGCTGTTCAAGGTCGGTGCCACGGCGTTTATCGCGGCGTTCCTGGAAATCGTACTGATGATCTGGATCGGCTACGAAATCGGCCGCTGGTTCGATTGGAACACCATGGACTCGCTGTTCCTCGGGGCGATCCTGGCTATTTCCTCGACCACCATCATCGTCAAGGCGCTCAATGACCTGAAGATGAAGAACCAGCGCTTTGCGCAGTTGATCTTTGGCGTGCTGATCGTCGAGGACATCCTGGGCATCGGCATCATTGCCTTGCTGTCGAGTATCGCGGTCAGCGGCACGGTCAGTTCGGGTGAGGTGTTTTCCACGGTCGGCAAGCTGTCGCTGTTCATGATCGTCGCGCTGGTCATCGGCATCCTGCTGGTGCCGCGCCTGCTGGCCTACGTGGCCAAATTCGAAAGCAATGAAATGCTGCTGATCACAGTGCTGGGCCTGTGTTTTGGCTTCTGCCTGCTGGTGGTCAAGCTTGAGTACAGCATGGTGCTCGGCGCATTCCTGATTGGCGCGATCATGGCTGAGTCGCGGCAGTTGCTGAAAATCGAGCGCCTGATCGAGCCGGTCCGCGACCTGTTCAGTGCGATATTTTTTGTTGCCATCGGTCTGATGCTCGATCCGATGATCCTGCTGCAATACGCCTGGCCCATTGCGGTGATTACCGTGGCGGTGGTGCTCGGCAAGATGCTGTCCTGCGGTCTTGGCGCCTTTATCGCCGGCAACGACGGACGCACCTCACTGCGCGTCGGCATGGGTCTTTCGCAGATTGGCGAATTTTCGTTCATCATCGCTTCGCTGGGCATGACCCTGCAGGTCACCAGCAACTTCCTCTATCCGGTAGCCGTGGCGGTGTCAGTGCTCACTACGTTGATGACGCCGTACCTGATCCGGGCAGCGGACCCGTTGTCGATCAAACTGGCGGCCGTGATGCCGCAGCGCCTGGGCCGAGTGTTGGGCATGTATGGCGAATGGCTGCGCAGCATCCAACCGCAAGGCCAGGGCGCATTGCTGGCCTCGATGATTCGCCGGATCTTGCTGCAGGTGGGGGTCAATCTGGCGCTGGTCATTGCGATCTTCTTTTCCGGCGCGTACTTCGCCGAAGGCATATCCACTTATCTGCAAGGCTGGATCAGCGACCCGAGCTGGCAGAAAGCGTTGATCTGGGGCGGGGCGCTACTGCTGTCGCTGCCATTCCTGATTGCCGCGTATCGCAAGCTCAAGGCATTGTCGATGTTGCTGGCGGAAATGGGCGTCAAACCGGAGATGGCGGGCCGTCACACGCAGCGAGTGCGCCGGGTGATCTCCGAAGTGATCCCGATCCTCTCGCTGCTGGTGATTTTCCTGCTGCTGGCAGCCTTGTCGGCCAGTATTCTGCCGACCAACAAGTTGCTGGTCCTGATCGCCGTGGTCGCTGCCGCTGTGGCGGCACTGCTGTGGCGCTGGTTCATCCGCGTGCACACGCGGATGCAGGTGGCGTTGCTCGATACCCTGGAAAACCACAAGGATTCGCCGGGACATTGAGCCGGTGGGGCGTCGACTGCCTCAGCTTTCCAGCCAGACGTCCCGCGCCCAGTGCCATACCGATTCCCAGGTCTCTTCGGCGATCAGCTCTTCTTCGGCCTGCCAAAGCACCACGGTGCCGTCTTCTTCGACGCAGTAGTAGTCGTCGCCGTCCTGGCAGATCGGAATGAGGCTGCGATCAACACCTGCATCCCAGGCGTTGGCGGCAACGTCCGGCAGGTAGGTGTGGGATTGCGGGTCAGTCACGGTGACCGGTTCCAGGCTGCCATAGACCACGTCGCTGACGGTCAGCAGGAACTCTCTGAAGACGAATGGAATGTCGATGAACAGTTGTTCTTCGATCTCGACCAGCAGGTCTTCGTCGGGTAACTCCAAGGGGACCGGTACCGGTTCGTTGGCTTCACGCAGTTGTTCGATGATTTCTTCCACGTCCGGGATCCTCTTGCATGTATGGCGCGGTTTATATGGGGCGGTTTATACAGTAGCTCGCTATAGATGCAACCGCGAAATAGAAAACCCCAGCCGAGGCTGGGGTTTTTATTACAGCAGGTGAAGCGCGGAGGGGTGTCAGCCGTTCTGGCGGATACCGGCCACCAGCCAAGGCTGGTTCTCGCCCTGTGGACGTTCCATGTTCCAGCTTTCGCTGAACACTTCACCCTGGTCGAAACGCGAGGTTTTCGACACGCCGCTGAAGGTCAGGGTGGCGATGGTCTTGTCGGCACGGTCATCCACACCGTCCAGTTGCACATTGAGGTTATCAATGTAGGTGGACTGGAAGCCGTCACCCAGATCAGCACGTTCGCGCTTGAGGAACTCCAGCATTTGTGGGGTCACGAACTCGGCGATCTTGTCCATTTCGTTGGCGTCCCAGTGCTGTTGCAGGGACTGGAAGTGGTTACGGGCCGCTTCAATGAAGTTCTTTTCATTGAACCAGGACGGGGCGTTGATGACCGGACGAGCGGCAACCGGGGCAGCCGAACCGCCGAAGATCGAACCACCAGCAGGTTTGTGCTCGAATGCTTCACGCTGCATTGGGGGCGCGTAGCCTGCCGGAGCCATGTGCTCCTGCTGCTTGCGACGACGAGCGGCGATGAACCGGAAGACCAGGAACGCGATGACCGCCATGATCAGGATGTCGAAGATCTGCATGCCCTGGAAACCGTCGCCCATGAACATGGACGCCAGCAGGCCACCGGCGGCGATGCCAGCCAGAGGGCCGAGCCAGCGCGAAGCGCCACCGGCCTTGGCGGCGGCGCCAGCGGCACCGGCTGCACCAGCGGTCGCTGCTGCGCCGCCCATGCCTGGAGAAGAAGGAGCCATCTGGCTGGTTTGATGTGTCGGCGCAGCGCCTGCGCTTTTGCCACCACCAAAGCGCTTGGCGGCATTGGCGTCGAGGCTCATCGTCAGGCCGATGCACAACGCCATGGCGATGCTAAGAAAACGTTTCATAAAGGGAATTCCCATTTGTGGAAGGCACGCGCGCCATGTTGCACAGCTGAAGTGTTACTGGCTAGCGGCAGAGTGTTTCGGGCTTTTGCCTGACAGGTTGCATTCAGCTTCAATCAGCGCAATAGGGCCTGTTAACTTTGGTCTGTAGGATAAGTGGTTAAGTTCTGTAGGAAGGGATGCCTAACGTCGCAGCACGAGCAGGATGACTCCCGCCGTTATCAGGCCTATGCCACTCCATTGGCGCAGATCGAGCTTTTCGCCCAGCAGGACCACACCGAGCACGGCCACCAGCACCACGCTGAGTTTGTCCACGGGAGCGACCAGCGAGACCGGGCCGACCTTGAGTGCGCGGAAATAACAGATCCACGATGCACCGGTAGCCAGGCCTGACAACAAGAGGAAAAGGTAGCTCCTGGGAGAGATCGATCCTAATGACTGATATTGGCCCGTGGCGTACAAAATCAAGGCCAGGCTGACCAGTACTACCACGGTGCGTAACAGCGTGGCGAAGTCTGGATTGAGGTTTTCGACACCGATCTTCGCAAAAATGGCGGTCATTGCCGCGAAAGCGGCGGATAACAGGGCCCAGAATGTCCAGGAAGAAAAGAAGCCTGAGCCCATGGGTGATCATCCTTTTTAGACCAGCGTGGCCAGCCAAAAGATCGCAGCCTTCGGCAACTCCTACAGAAGCCTTCAGGCTTTAGATCGCTTCCAGCTTTGCGTACCCCAGCATCAGCCACTTGCTGCCTTCGCTGAAGTTCACCTGCACCCGAGCCGCCGCCCCGGCGCCTTCGAAGTTGAGGATCACGCCGTCACCGAAGATCGAGTGGCGTACCGTCTGGCCCAGGCTGAAGCCGGTCTGCGGAATCTCGCTGCCGCTGAACAGGTTGCTGCCACTCATCGACTGGTTGCCACCGAACGGTCGGCTGACGCTGTTGGACAGTCGAACTTCCTGGATCAGGCCTTTCGGAACTTCACGTACGAAGCGCGACACCTTGTTGTAGGTCTCGCTGCCATAAAGGCGTCGGGTTTCAGCATAGGTCATCACCAGGTTCTGCATGGCCCGCGTGATACCGACATAGGCCAGGCGACGCTCCTCCTCAAGACGGCCGGGCTCTTCCAGGCTCATCTTGTGCGGGAACAGGCCTTCTTCCATGCCCACCAGGAACACGTAGGGGAATTCCAGGCCCTTGGCGCTGTGCAAGGTCATCAGCTGAATACTGTCTTCGTGTTCGTCGGCCTGGGTATCGCCAGCTTCCAGCGAGGCGTGACCGAGGAAAGCCGCCAGTGGCGTCAGGTCCTCGTCCTCTTCGCTGTTTTCGAAGTTACGCGCGGCGCTGACCAGTTCCTCAAGGTTCTCCACCCGGGCCTGGCCTTTCTCGCCTTTTTCCGCTTCGTGGTAGGCGATCAGTCCCGACTGCTCGATGACGGTCTGGGTCATCAGGTGCAGCGGCATTTCCATGCACTTGGCGGCGAGATTCTCGATCAACTCGACAAACGCCCCCAGCGCGCTGGCTGCGCGGCCGGTAACGCCTTTGTTGGCCACCAGTTGACGCATGGCTTCCCACATCGACACATCGCTGTGGCGGGCATGGTCGCGGATCGCTTCGACGGTTTTCTCGCCGATGCCCCGGGCCGGAACGTTGATCACCCGTTCCAGCGCGGCATCGTTGCCACGGCCTTCGAGCAAGCGCAGGTAGGCCATGGCGTTCTTGATTTCAGCGCGTTCGAAGAAGCGCTGGCCGCCATAGATGCGGTATGGAATGCGCTCGCGCAGCAAGGCTTCTTCCAATACGCGCGATTGGGCGTTGGAACGGTACAGAATCGCGATATCGCTGCGAGCCAAGCCAGTTTTCAGCGCACTTTCGATGGTTTCGACAACATAACGAGCTTCATCGTGTTCGTTGAATGCGGCGTACAGGTTGATGGCTTCGCCGTCGCCACCATCGGTCCACAACTCCTTGCCCAGGCGCCCGGTGTTGTTCGCGATCAAGGCGTTGGCGGCCTTGAGGATGCCGGCGGTGGAGCGGTAGTTCTGTTCCAGACGAATGGTTTCAGCGTCCGGGAAATCTTCGGAGTATTGGTAGATGTTCTCGATTTTCGCGCCACGCCAGCCATAGATCGACTGGTCGTCGTCGCCGACCACCATCAGGCTGTCGCCACCCTTGGCCAGCAGGCGCAACCAGGCGTACTGCACGGCGTTGGTGTCCTGGAACTCGTCCACCAGGATGTGCCGGAAGCGCTTTTGATAATGCGCCAGCAGGCCAGGGTGATCGCGCCACAGGTCGAGGGCACGCAGCAGTAATTCGGAGAAGTCGATCACACCGGCGCGCAGGCAGGCAGCCTCGTAGGCTTCATAGATGCTGCGCATGGTGGCCAGGAACAGATCGCCGCTGGCTTGAATGTGTTGTGGGCGCAGGCCTTCGTCTTTCTGCCCGTTGATGAACCATTGGGCCTGACGGGCGGGCCAGCGCTGTTCGTCCAGGCCAAGCTCGCGGATCACCCGCTTGACCAGGCGCTGCTGGTCGTCGCTGTCGAGAATCTGGAAAGTCTGGCTCAAGCCCGCTTCCTGCCAGTGCGCCCGCAGCAAGCGGTGCGCCAGGCCGTGGAAGGTGCCGACCCACATGCCGGCCGGGTTGATACCCATCAGCTGCTCGATGCGATGGCGCATCTCGGCAGCAGCCTTGTTGGTGAAGGTCACCGACAGGATGGAGTGGGGCGAGGCGTTTTCGACCTGGATCAACCAGGCGATACGGTGCACCAGCACTCGGGTTTTACCGGAACCAGCACCGGCCAGGACCAACTGACGACCCACGGAGGCAGCTACGGCCTGACGTTGGGCATCGTTGAGGGAGTTCAGCAGAAGGGAGAGATCATCGCGCATCGGGGCATTCTAGGGGGCCGCGTCACCCCGGGCAAACCCCGCTTTGCTTTAGCCGATGAAAGTTACCCATGGACGACCGGTCGGTCATCGCCTGCAAGCGTTGGCTGGCCTCGTCTGAAGGCATTCTGCCACTTTTGGAGTTCGACATTTTTTGTCTGTTTTTTGATCGGTAGCGGTTTGGTCCGGGCATTGCGTTGTGTATGCTCCGTCGACGTTTCGGGCTCATGCTCATCATTATAAGAACAAGAACATTGCCTATGACCCTCAGCTTCGACCTGTCGGGCCCTACTGTGGAGCCCCGGGTTATTCGAAAACAATACGCCATGGAAATGGCGGTCGAACGCACGCGTCTGTTGTACCAGGGTTCCTTGCTGCCCACGCTGTTCATGCTGATCAATGGCCTGGTGTGCGCCGGTTTGCTCTGGAGTCCGCAGCGCTACTTCCTGGTCAGTGTCTGGCTGGTGTGGTTACTGTCGCTGGTGGCATTGCGGGTGATCCAGGTGGCGGCCTTCGATTCGGCGATTCCCAACCGCCAGGCGCATCCGATCTGGCGACGTATGTTTCTACTGGGCTCAGGTCTCACTGGCCTGACCCTGGCCGGTGCCGGTATTGCGCTGGTTCCCGCCGATAACTTCATTCAACAAGCGTGGGTCTTCGGCCTGATCGGTGCCGCGGCGCTGTCGGCCAGCGTGGCCTACGCGGTGAGTTTGCCTGCGTTCCTGTCCTTCACCTTGCCCTGCCTGTTGCCGGCCATCGCATATATGTTCTGGGGTGGGGACGAGCAGGACCACGGTTGGGGCTGGTTCGGCCTGATTTTGCTGGGCGCTTTGAGTGTAGTTGCCTGGCAAGTGAATCGGCTGATCGATCGCGGCCTGTTGCGACGCTTTCAGAATCAGGCGCTGATCGAGCACCTGCAACAAGTGCAGAACTGCAGCGACCAGCTCAATCAGAAGCTGACCCGGGAAATCGACCAGCGCCGGCGTGCCGAAGACGAACTGCGCGAAATCCAGGTCGACCTGGAAAGCCGCGTCGTCCAGCGCAGCCTGGAGCTGGATGCGGCCAACCAGGCGCTGAGCAAGAGCGAGGCGCGCCTGGCGCTCGCATTGAAGGCCAGCGAACTTGGGCTGTGGGACTGGAACCTGCAAACCGACGAAGTCCATCACACGCAGATCCAGGAACTGTTTGGCCTGGAGCCGGAACAGGTGACGGCCATCCTGCGCCACCTCAAGCCGCGCCTGCACCCCGACGATCTGCCTGCATTGAAAAGGGCGCTGGTCGAGCATTTGAAAGGCCGCACCGAGGATTACCAGATCGAGTACCGCGTGCGGCATGGCGATGGCCACTGGGTGTGGATCGAGGACCGCGGGCGGGCGGTCGAGCGCGCCGAAAACGGTCGAGTGATTCGCATGGTGGGCACGCGGCGCGATATCAGTGCCAGCAAGGCCCAGGAGGAGCAACGGCAGTTGGCGGCGACCGTGTTCGAGGCCGCCAGCGAAGGTATCGTTATTTTCGATCCGGGTTATGCCCTGCTTGCGGTCAATCAAGCCTTCAGCCGGGTCACCGGCTATGAAATCGAGGAGATGCTCGGGCGCAACGTGGTCGAGTTGCCCTGCAGTCGCGACGCGCGCCGGCATTACGGGGCGATCCATCAAGCTCTGGAGCAACACGGCAGTTGGCAGGGTGAATTGGTGGAAACCCGCAAGAACGGCGAGATGTATCCACAATTTTTGCAATTGAATGCCGTACGCGATGTGCGGGGAAATGTCAGCCATATCGTCGGCTTCTTCGCGGATCTCTCGGCACGGCGAGAATCCGAAGAACGCATGCGCTACCTGACCCACTACGATGAACTCACGGGGCTGGCCAATCGCTCGATGTTCCGCGAACGGCTGGGCGAGGCGCATCAACGGGTGCGTCAGGGCGGTTATCGCAGCCTGGCATTGCTGCACATCAATCTGGATCGTTTCAAGCAGCTCAACGACAGCCTGGGTCACGAAGTGGCCGATCAGCTGTTGCAGAAAATGGCCCGGCGCCTGGTCAACGCATTACCTGAGGCAGACACCATCGCGCGCTTGTCCGGCGATGAATTCGCCGTGCTGTTCAATGCCTACGGCAACCTCTCCAGTCTGGCGCGGGTGGCCACGCGCCTGTCGGCCAAATTGCGTTTGCCGGTGACCGTCGAGGGGCATGAGCTGGTGGTCAGTGCCTCCATGGGCATCAGCCTGTTGCCGGATAACGCCCGGGAAATCTCCGCATTGGTCAATCAGGCGAACATGGCCATGCAGCACGCCAAGCACTTGGGCGGCAACAATTTCCAGTTCTACACCGACAGCTTGCAAACCAGCACCCTTGAGCGCTTGCAGCTGGAAAATCATCTGCGTAAGGCGGTCGAAGAGAAGCAGCTGAAGGTGTTTTATCAACCGAAACTGTGCCTCGCCACGGGCAGACTCAACGCCGCTGAGGCCCTGGTGCGCTGGGACCACCCGACCATGGGGCGTGTACCGCCGGGGGATTTCATCGGGCTGGCGGAGGAAACCGGGCTGATCGGCCCGATCGGCGAGTTCGTCTTGCGCCAGGCCTGCTGGCAAGCCTGTGAGTGGCAGCGGCAGGGGCTGGAGGTGATTCGGGTGTCGGTCAATTTGTCGGTGCATCAATTGCGCCAGGGCAAGTTGGTCAGCCTGGTTCGTCAGGTCCTGGAAGAAACCGGACTGGCGCCGCATTACCTGGAGCTGGAACTCACCGAAAGCCAGTTGCTCGACAGCGTCGAACACATTATTGCGACCTTCCAGCAACTGCGTGACTTGGGGGTGAAGCTGGCAATCGACGATTTCGGCACCGGGTATTCGTCCCTGAGCTACCTCAAACGCATCCCGGTGGATTACGTGAAGATCGATCAGGCATTCATTCGCGGTCTGGGAGAGGGCACGGAAGACGCGGCGATCACCCGGGCGATCATTGCCATGGCGCACGGCCTGAAATTGAAAGTGGTGGCTGAAGGTGTGGAACGGCTGGAGCAGCTGGAGTTTTTGAGGGCTGAGCGCTGTGATGAAGTGCAGGGCTATCTGATCAGCCGGCCGGTTGAGGCCGAGGCTCTGGCGGGGTTGCTACGAGCCCAATGCAACAGTTAACGACTAAGATTCCCGCCGGGCACTTGGCGTGTCTGGCGGGAAGTTCAACAATTTGGGAAAATGCTTAATGGGTAATCAGTACTTCATCGATACGGTGCAGTAATTTTCCTTCATGGAAAATGCTGACGCCGGTGACGTTTGAGTTGCCCATTTCTTTGTACTCGACAAACTTGTCTGTTAGAACCTGCATCGACATGTCGCTGGATTTTTCAAGTAGCAGGTCCAGGCGCAGATCAGTGGACTTGTCTTGCCGTGCACTCAAGACCAACTTTGGTGTAATGCCACTATTGGCTACCGTTACGGTGCCATAGGTGCGGAAAGAAGCTGCGCCCGACATCCGGTCGATTTGTGCGGTCCAGTCTTTGGTTGTAATGCTCATGATATATAACTCCTGTAATCAAGTTGAGTTGCGTCCTGCCTGGTCAAAGGTATCTAACTTGACTTTATTGTGGGAGTTATAATTGCAGTGTATTTGTAAGGTTGTATGTTCGAAGTGGCAGCTCAAGTTCTCGAAAAGAACTTGAGCGCATCAATTTAGTGGGGTGAATATATCAAGCCAGCTCGCCGCACAGGTCCAGTTCGACAAGTCGCCGAACCTCAGAAGGTTCAAGTCCTGCACCTAGCAAGCCATGCAGTTTGCCGAATGCCGCTTCACGGGTCATGCCCCCACCTGAAAGCACACCGGCCATCCGCAAACGGCTACCCGCCTCATAGACGTCCAGCTCTACGCCGCCTTCGTGGCATTGCGTGACTGCCACCACAACCACGCCTGTGTCCCGTGCCCGTTCCAGACTGGCGAGAAAGCCCGGATTGTCGCTCGGGCCGGTTCCGCTGCCATAACACTCCAGCACCAGGCCCCGAATGCCGCTGTCGATCAGGCCGTCCAGTATTTCTGCGCCGATGCCGGGAAACAACGGCAGCACGCCGACTTTCGCCAATTGCTTGCCCTGGTTGTAATTCAGCTGTTGCGGTAGGGAGGTAACCTTCACGCCACCAACCTGGCGTTCCAGTCGTTTGAACGGATGCCGGCCGAAACTGCGCACTTTGGCGCAACGGGTCGGGTCCAGCAGTTCACCGTGGAAGTACAGGTGCACGCCCGGCGCCAGGCCTTGGCCCAACGCCACCAGCGCGCCGCCCAGGTTTTCCCAGGCATCGCTGTCGGCCACCCCGGCCGGCAGCATCGAGCCGGTAAAGCACACGCGGGCCTGCAGGCCGAGCAACTGAAAACTCATGGCGGCGGCGCTGTAGGCGAGGGTGTCGGTGCCGTGCAGGATCAGCACGCTGTCGCAACCTTGCACGTCCACGGCGTTGACCACCGCTTCATGCAATTGCTGCCAATACGCCGGGGTCATGTTGGCGCTGTCGATCAGCGGCGACATCTCGCGAAAGCGCCATTGCGGTACCACCAGATCAGGCTGGCTGTGCAGGTAATCGCGCATCCGCGCTTGGAAACCGGATGCCGGCGCCAGGCCGTGTTCGCTGGCTTGCATGCCAATGGTGCCGCCGGTGTAGAGCACCATGACGTGCTGGGCGGCAGGGTAGGTCGAGGAATTCATGGGGGTGCTCCGAGACAATGACGTCCTGTAGGAGCGAGCAAGCTCGCTCCTGCAAGGGATTTTGCACTTTAACCGATCAGCGTTGCGCTGCGGGTACGCCCTGCGGCTCGGTTTGAGCTTGGGTCATGGCGGCTGGCGGATTGGCTGGCCAGGCCTGGCGATCCAGGTCCAGGTCGGGGAACTTGCTCGAGTCGAACACCGGCGTCTTGATCCCGGCCGCGCGCTGGTCGTCGTAGTCGCGCAGGATGCGCATGCCGACCTTGAACAGCAGAAACAGCGCGATCAGGTTGACGAACGCCAGCAGGGTCATGGTGATGTCGGCAAAGGCGAACACGGTGCCAAGGTTTTCGATGGCACCCCAGAAAATCAGGACCAGCACCAGCGCGCGGTAGCCCATCAGCGCCTTGCGGTTTTCACCGATCAGGAAGCGCAGGTTGCTCTCGCCCAGGTAGTAGTTGTAGAGGATCGAGGTGAACACGAACAACGCCAGCGCCACGGAAATGAACATCCGGCCCCAGTCACCGACCACGGCGGCCAGGGAGTTCTGGGTCAGGGCAATGCCGTCGCCTTCGAAACCCGGGGTGTAGAAGCCCGAAAGCAAAATCAGCAAGGCCGTGCAGGTGCAGATCACGAAGGTGTCGAGGAACACGCTGAACGCCTGGACCACGCCTTGTGCGACCGGGTGCTCGACCGCGGCCACCGCGGCCACGTTCGGTGCGCTGCCAAGGCCCGCTTCGTTGGCGAACACGCCGCGCTTGACCCCCATGATGATGGCGCTGCCGATCAGGCCACCAAACGCCTGGTCCAGGCCGAAGGCGCTCTTGACGATGGTCATCAGCATGCCAGGCACCTGATCGAACTGCAGCACGATCACGTAGATGGTCACGCCGATGTACACCAGGGTCTTGACCGGCACCAGCAGGTCAGCGACCTTGGCGATGCGCTTGATCCCGCCGATGAACACCATGCCCAGCAGCACGGCCAGGCCAAGGCCGGTCCAGGTGGTGTCGAGGCCGAACGCGTTGTTCAGCGAGTGGGTCACGGCATGGGATTGCAGGCCGTTGAAGGCGAAGCCGAAGGTGATCAGCAGCAGGAACGCCATGATCATCCCCAGCCAGCGCTTTTGCAGGCCGTGCTGGATGTAATAGGAAGGGCCGCCACGGAACTGGCCTTCGCTGTCGCAGCGCTTGTAGAGCTGGCCCAGGGAGCATTCGAAGAAGCTGCTCGACATGCCGACCAGCGCGGTCACCCACATCCAGAACACGGCGCCGGGGCCGCCCAGTGTCACGGCAATGCCGACGCCGGCGATGTTGCCTGCACCGACACGCCCGGCCAGGCTGAGCATCAACGCCTGGAAGGAACTGAGTTGGCCGGCGCTGCTTTTGAGGCTGTCGCCGAAGACCGCGAACATGTGGAAGAAGTGACGCAATTGAACGAAACGCGAGCGGATCGTGAAGTAGCTACCGAGCCCGACAATGAGCACGATCAGTACTTTCCCTGAGAGGAAGTCGTTGATGACTTCGAGCATGGATTATTCCTCGCTGTTTTTTGTTTAGGCAAATGCTGGCCGGACAGAAACATCGCGTTACACCAGCTGGCGCACGGCACAACAGGTGGGTCGATGTTCGTCCCGGTTTCATATCGCGGGTTTGTTATTAGTTCGGGTTTCGCATGGGTTGTGATCTCGCTACCGACGACCGCTCACGCGAAGAGGGGCGGCACTATACCGATGAGAGTGCCGTCCGTCTGCACGGTTGTGGTGCATGCGGTGAAGCGAAAGGGTTTTCAGGGGACTTTAGGGCCTCTTCGCTGGCAAGCCAGCTCCTACAGGTGGTTGGTGTTCACCCTGTCCTTGTAGGAGCTGGCTTGCCAGCGAAGAGGCCAGCAAAAACACCACAAGTTCCGAGTAAAAAAAAGGGCCTGGAGAATGATCTCCAAGCCCTCAAAAGGTGAGAGGTGTCTAGTCCCTCGACCTGGTGAGCGGTACTACAACGTCGGTCAGGCTTTAAGCGGGACCAGACGCGGGGCAATCATGTTTTCCGGGCGCAGGATGTCGGCGAGCATGGCGTCGTCGAGCAGACCTTCTTCGCGCACCAGTTCCAGCACGCCGCGGCCGCTTTCGAGGGCGATGCGGGCGATGCGGGTGGCGTTTTCATAGCCGATGTACGGGTTCAGCGCGGTGACCAGGCCGATCGAATGCTCGACCAGTTCACGGCAGCGTTCTTCGTTGGCGGTGATGCCGGTGATGCAATGCTCGCGCAGCATGTCCATGGCGCGTTGCAGCAGGCGGATCGAGTCGAAGATCTTGAAGGCGATCAGCGGCTCCATCACGTTCAATTGCAGCTGGCCGCCTTCGGCCGCGATGGTCAGGGCCAGGTCGTTGCCGATGATCTGGAATGCCACCTGGTTCACGGCTTCCGGGATAACCGGGTTGACCTTGCCTGGCATGATCGAGCTGCCTGGCTGGCGCGCCGGCAGGTTGATTTCGTTGATGCCGGTGCGTGGGCCGCTGGACAGCAGGCGCAGGTCGTTGCAAATCTTCGACAGCTTGACCGCGGTGCGCTTGAGCATGCCGGAGAACAGCACGAAGGCGCCCATGTCGGAGGTGGCTTCGATCAGGTCGGCCGCCGGTACCAGCGGGTGACCGCTGATGGTGGCCAGGCGCTGAACGGCCAGGTGCTGGTAACGCGGGTCGGCGTTGATGCCGGTGCCGATCGCGGTGCCGCCCAGGTTCACTTCGGTCAGCAGTTCGGGTGCCAGCGTCTTCAGGCGTGCCAGGTCTTCGCCCAGGGTGGTGGCGAAGGCGCGGAATTCCTGGCCGAGGGTCATCGGCACGGCGTCTTGCAGCTGGGTACGACCCATTTTCAGGACGTGGCTGAATTCTTCACCTTTGGCGGCGAACGACTGGATGAGGCTGTCGAGGCTGGCCAGCAGCGCGTCGTGACCCAACAGCAGACCCAGGCGGATCGCCGTCGGGTAGGCGTCGTTGGTCGACTGCGCCATATTCACGTCGTTGTTCGGGTGCAGGTACTGGTATTCGCCCTTCTGGTGACCCATGGCCTCCAGCGCGATGTTGGCGATGACTTCGTTGGCATTCATGTTGGTCGAAGTGCCAGCGCCGCCTTGAATCATGTCCACCACGAATTCTTCGTGGAAATCGCCGCGGATCAGACGGGCACAGGCTTCGCTGATGGCGGCGTGCTTGGCTTCGCTCAGGTGACCCAGCTCGCGGTTGGCGTCAGCGGCAGCTTGTTTGACCATGGCCAGGCCGACGACCAGCTTCGGGTAATGCGAAATCGGAACGCCGGAGAGACGGAAGTTGTTCACCGCTCGCAGGGTCTGGATGCCGTAATACGCTTGAGCCGGTACTTCGAGTACGCCAAGCAGGTCTTTTTCTGTGCGGAATGATGCAGCGGAGGACATGATAGAAATCATCTCGATATGAACCCGGTCTGTGCCGGAACACTGCAAATGCTAGGCTTGTGGAGAAATTTGGGCCAATGCTGTTAAACACTGGCCTATGCATATTCGGCATAATGCCGGTGTGACGCCGTATAGGCGGCGAGCGTGTGACCTAAATTGGTGCGTGTCCGGGAGGACGTGATGAATCTGGAAAGTAAATGGCTGGAGGACTTCAGTGCCCTGGCCGCCACCCGCAGCTTCTCCCAGGCAGCGGAAAGACGCTTCGTGACTCAACCGGCTTTCAGCCGCCGAATCCGCAGCCTCGAAGCTGCGTTGGGACTCACCCTGGTCAACCGCTCACGCACGCCGGTGGAGCTGACGGCAGCGGGCCAGTTATTCCTGGTCACCGCGCGCACCGTGGTCGAGCAGCTCGGTGAAGTGCTGCGACACCTGCATCATCTGGAGGGCGGGCAGGGCGAAGTGATGCAAGTCGCGGCGGCGCACTCGTTGGCGCTGGGTTTCTTTCCGCGCTGGATCGCGCAACTGCGCAATGAAGGGTTGAACATCGCTACACGGTTGGTAGCGACCAACGTCGGCGACGCCGTGCACGCGCTGCGTGAAGGTGGATGCGACCTGATGCTGGCGTTCTACGACCCGGACGCCGCCATGCAGATGGACCCTGAGATCTTTCCTTCCTTGCACCTTGGGCATACCGAAATGCTCCCGGTCTGTGCAGCGGATGAGCAGGGCAAGCCCCTGTTCGATCTGGAAGGCGAGGCCAGCGTGCCGTTGCTGGCCTACAGCGCGGGAGCGTTTCTGGGGCGTTCGGTCAATGGGTTGCTGCGCCAACGCGCGTTGCGCTTTACCACGGTGTATGAAACCGCCATGGCCGATAGTTTGAAAAGCATGGCGCTGGAAGGGCTGGGGATTGCCTGGGTACCGCAACTGAGTGTGCGCGCCGAATTGGCGCGCGGTGAATTGGTGGTCTGCGGTGGCCCGCAATGGCATGTGCCGTTGGAGATTCGTTTGTATCGCTGTGCGCTGGTGCGTAAGGCCAACGTGCGGTTGCTGTGGCGCAAGCTTGAGGGTGGTGCGGCGGGCTCGGCTTGATATAGCCGTATACCCGCGCTTTACGGAAACTTTTTAAGATAGTTGCGAATGTTTTGCCTGTTCTTGTCACTGAATCTGTAATTATTACCCCGGTATTGGGAGCCGGCATCGCTTAGCATTATTGAGTCGTGCCACCAGCCATCATAGACTACTTCACTGTCTTCATGGGTGGCCCCCAGCATATGTCCTATTTCATGTGCAGGGGCACGGCGAGAAGTAATTGCAGAAATACCGGCATAGCTTTTTGAATAGGCTATGCCGCCTACTGCTCCACCCAGCCCCCATAAAACCTCACTGATGTTGTAACGGGTCAACAAGAGTATTTTTATCAGGTTCCGATCAAAGTTTTCCTGTTTCGACAATACAGAGTGCAGGTTTGTTACTCTTTCTTTCCAGCCCGCCACCGAGGCGGTCGTATCATCATTCCTATAGTTGTAATCGGTGAGTTCAGGAACATCTTGATTGTCGGACATTTGAATAAACACCGGACGACCGGAGATTTCTTCGAGCTCAGGTTTCAGCCAGGCAAAGTATTCCTCGTTTAATCTTTCCCGGGAATAATCTTGAAGGTCGTTGTGGATAATGACCATGATCGAGATGGGTTTTTTCATAGTTGAACTCCATGTTCGTTTTTTTGTTTTGGGAAATTACCTCTTGTTTGTTTTATTATCGAGCTTGAAGATGTTTTAGGATATTATGTTCTGAAAACGTACTTAAGTTAATGAATCATAAAACGCGCTACTGCTAGTTGAATCGAATAGCTCATGCAGGTATTAATTGGTTGACTGCTCAGTCAACAAATGCAGCTTCTGGCGTTTTCATGACAGATGGTCGCAACGGGGGCTGTTTATCCTCTTCATTGAGGTATACTGCGCGGCCTTCGGCCGGTTCGCCCGGCCATAATTCGTACAATCAAGCCACGCATTTTGCGTGGCTTGTTGTTTTTTGATGCGCCTGCGGGCGCCCAGAGAGAAGAGGCACGACGATGAGTGCATTGGTTGGCGTGATCATGGGCTCCAAGTCCGATTGGTCCACCCTTAGCCACACCGCCGATATGCTGGAAAAGCTCGGCATCCCTTACGAGGTTAAAGTGGTCTCTGCCCACCGCACCCCGGACCTGCTGTTCCAGTACGCTGAAGAAGCCGAGGCGCGTGGCATCGAGGTGATCATCGCCGGTGCCGGTGGCGCAGCCCACTTGCCTGGCATGTGTGCGGCCAAGACCCACCTGCCGGTGCTCGGCGTGCCGGTGCAGTCGGCGATGCTCTCGGGTGTCGATTCGCTGCTCTCGATCGTACAGATGCCAGCCGGCATTCCGGTCGCTACCCTGGCCATCGGCAAGGCCGGTGCGATCAACGCAGCCCTGCTGTCGGCGAGTATCCTGGGCGCCAAGCACCCGCAGTTCCACTCGGTGCTGAAAACCTTCCGTGCTGAGCAGACAGACAGCGTCCTGGAAAATCCAGACCCACGCATCGCCTGAGGTTGTTGACGATGAAGATCGGTGTAATCGGTGGCGGCCAGTTGGGTCGCATGTTGGCGCTGGCGGGTACTCCGCTGGGCATGAACTTCGCTTTCCTCGACCCGGCGCCGGACGCTTGCGCCGCCGCGTTGGGCGAACACCTGCGGGCCGATTACGGCGATCAGGATCACCTGCGTCAGCTGGCCGATGAAGTCGATCTGGTGACCTTCGAGTTCGAGAGCGTCCCGGCGGAAACCGTGGCGTTCCTGTCGCAGTTCGTGCCGGTTTACCCGAGCGCCGAAGCCCTGCGCATCGCGCGTGATCGCTGGTTCGAAAAGAGCATGTTCAAGGACCTGGGGATTCCGACGCCGGCATTTGCCGACATCCAGTCCCAGGCTGACCTCGACGCCGCCGTGGCTTCCATCGGTCTGCCTGCCGTGCTGAAAACCCGCACCCTGGGTTACGACGGCAAGGGCCAGAAGGTCCTGCGCACGCCGGAAGATGTCGTCGGCACTTTCGCCGAGCTGGGTAGCGTGGCTTGCCTGCTGGAGGGCTTCGTACCCTTCACTGGCGAAGTCTCGCTGATCGCCGTGCGTGCTCGCGATGGCGAAACCCGGTTCTATCCGCTGGTACACAACACGCACGATAGCGGCATCCTCAAGCTGTCCGTGGCCAGCACCGACCACCCGTTGCAAGCCTTGGCCGAAGATTACTCCAGCCGAGTGCTCAAGCAGCTGAATTACGTGGGCGTGATGGCGTTCGAATTCTTTGAAGTCGACGGCGGCCTGAAAGCCAACGAAATCGCCCCGCGTGTGCACAACTCCGGGCACTGGACCACCGAAGGCGCCGAGTGCAGCCAGTTCGAAAACCACCTGCGGGCGGTCGCCGGTCTGCCGCTGGGTTCGACCGCCAAGGTCGGTGAAAGCGCGATGCTCAACTTCATCGGTAAAGTGCCGGAGACTGAAAAAGTCCTGGCCATCGCCGATTGCCATCTGCACCACTACGGCAAGGCGTTCAAGGTCGGCCGCAAGGTCGGTCACGCCAACCTGCGTTGCGCAGACCGCGAAACGCTGGCCGCGCAGATCCTCAAGGTCGAAGCGCTCATCGCCGAGTAAACACAGTTTCATGTGGCAGCGGCGGAACCATTCAGGAGCCGCCGTTCTCTCATGGCAGGATGCCAAAGTCTGACTAGGCTTTGGCATAACTACCAAATCAGAGGGAAATGCCATGGGAATCATCGGAACCATCTTTATCGGCTTGATCGTCGGCCTGCTGGCACGCTTCCTCAAACCGGGCGATGACAGCATGGGCTGGATCATGACCATCCTGCTCGGTATCGGCGGTTCGTTGGCGGCCACTTACGGCGGCCAGGCCCTTGGCCTCTACCAGGCGGGCCAAGGCGCCGGCTTCCTCGGGGCGCTGGTGGGCGCCGTCATCTTGCTGGTGATCTACGGCATGATCAAAAAGAACTGATTGAAGCGACAAAGTCCTCTCGGCTGCACGGGTCGGGAGGGCTAGAATGCTCGGCTTTCTACCGTCCTCTCTTTTACCGAGCACTTTCATGCGCCGTCTTGTCTTCACCCTTCTTTTTTTGGGCGCAGGCCTAGCCCACGCCGGCGAGCTACCGGAAACCGACTGGCTCGAACTGATGCCCAAGTCGGACCAGAAAGCCCTCGAGGCCATGCCCGAAATCGACCACGACTCCCCGGAAGCCAATGGCACCTTCACTGAAAAAGGTGGCATGAAGCAGAGCAAGGGTTTGCCCGCGGTGATGTATTCGACCAAGACCGTAGCGTCGATGAACGACAAGGACATTCGTATCGGTGGTTACCCGGTGCCGTTGGAGTCCGACGCCAAGGGTCGCAGCACGCTGTTCTTCCTGGTGCCTTACCCGGGCGCCTGCATCCACGTACCGCCGCCGCCACCCAATCAACTGGTGCTGGTGCGTTATCCCAAGGGTTTGAAGCTGGATGATATCTACACGCCGCTGTGGGTGACCGGCACGCTGAAGATCGAGAAGGTCAGCAATGACCTGGCCGATGCGGCCTATGCGCTGGATGCGGCGAAGGTGAGGGTGGTGCAGGAGTCGGATTTGTAACTCGCCGGTTGGCATGGCACAACCAAATGTGGGAGCGGGCTTGCTCGCGAAGGCGATATGTCAGGCAACATTTATGTCAACTGACACTCCCTCTTCGCGAGCAAGCCCGCTCCCACATTGGTTTCGTGGTGCTACAGAGACTTACTGCCGATGCTTACGCCCAGGGTGTGGCTAGCACCCGGTGCCAAAGTCACCACATCCCCCAAGACATTTGCCGTTTCAATGCACAGCATGCGCTGCCAGCCATCGTCGGCCATGTCGCTGAACGCCGCGGCGCGTTCGGTCCACGGGTTCCAGATCACTGCCGAACGTGAACCGGTGCTGGTCAGCTCGATACGCCGCTCCCAGGTCGGATCGACAATGCTCAGCTGGCCCGGCGTATCGAGGTAGATGCGATCGGTTTCGCCGGTAAAGTGCAAGTCACCGGTCTGGGTCACGGTTTTCCAGTCGTCCAGCGTCTCGATGTAACTCAGGCCGTCCAGTCCTTCGACATGCACATGGCGCACATCGCTGACTGCGAAGTAGCTGTGCAGCGCCTGGCTGATCGTTACGGTGTCGGTGCCCTGGTTGTGGCTGGTCAGGTTGATATGCAGCTGTTCATCCAGACGAATGCCCAACTTCAGGTCGACCTTGTGCGGCCAGCCAGGCAAGCCGTCTTCGGGGCAGGGCAGGAGGAATTCGATCTTCAGGCTTTCGCCCTCGGCCTCGATGCCGCCCAGCTCCCAGTCCATCGTCCGCACCAGCCCATGGGCGGTGGCGGGCTCATTACTGACGCGCATCGCCTGGACGCTCCGTGGGTTGCGCGCCAGGTTGCCGAACCACGGCCAGCACACCGGCACACCGGCGCGGATGCTTTTGCCGGCCTTGAACACGGCCTCGTCGTTGAGCCAGATCAGCGGCGGTTGGCCAGCCAATTGATAGCTGAGGATGTGCGCACCTTGCTGGGCTACCAGCAGTTCGGCCTGGCCGTGGCGGATGCGCCAGCAGTTCAGTTCATCCAGTTTGACGGCTTCAACGTTGGGCGTACTCATGGGACAGCTCTCGATCAGTAACAATGACTGCAATGGACCGCAAAACGCATGTCGGGTTTAACGCAGCCCGGTTTTAACGTGCCCGGGGTGGAACCGAACGAGTGCGGCCGCTGCCATCGATGGCGACGAACACGAACACCGCTTCAGTGACTTTGCGCCATTCACTGGACAGTGGATCGTCGCTCCAGACCTCGACCATCATCTGGATCGAGCTGCGGCCGATTTCCAGGGCCTGGGTGTAGAAGGAGAGCTGAGCGCCCACGGCGACCGGAACCAGGAAGGCCATGCGGTCGATCGCGACAGTGGCCACGCGACCGCCCGCGACCTTGCTGGCCATCGCGGTACCGGCCAAGTCCATCTGCGCCACCAGCCAGCCGCCGAAAATATCGCCAAAGCCGTTGGTTTCGCGAGGAAGCGCGGTAATTTGCAGGGCCAGGTCGCCTTGCGGGATCGGATCTTCTTGTTCGAGCTCTATCATGCCGGGGGTGCCTCTGACCCGTGACTCTTCGTAGGTATAGCGGGTGAATAGCCGTCTCGGAAAAACGATTCATCCCCGAACATACTGCGTTCGTCACGTTTTTCGTAGGCGCCTAAAGGGAAACTCTGCGAAATCGCCTATGAACCTGAGGCGTTTTCGCACAGCAACCCTTGCAAGCTATCGCACAGTTGCGAGTATATCGGTCGGTAGACTCCGATACGACCGTCGGGTTCTCATTTTGACCATCAAAAACGCGCCTCTATGTGCTTTTTCGAACAATTTGCTATGGTGCCGGTCCTGCCCGAGCCCTTGCCAGCGTTGTTGGGGCGGCAGACCTGACTATAAGAGAAGCCCTTGCCATGACCACAGCGCCCTCGAGTATCGCGCAACCTTCCCAATCCGCACGTCCGCTGACCCGCAACGATTACAAGACACTATCGCTGTCGGCCCTGGGCGGCGCGCTGGAATTCTACGATTTCATCATCTTCGTGTTCTTCGCTACGGTGGTAGGCAAGCTGTTCTTCCCGGCGGACATGCCCGAGTGGCTGCGCCTGATGCAGACCTTCGGCATCTTCGCCGCCGGCTACCTGGCTCGGCCACTGGGCGGCATCGTGATGGCGCACTTCGGCGACCTGCTGGGGCGCAAGAAGATGTTCACCCTGAGCATCTTCATGATGGCGGTGCCGACCCTGATCATGGGCCTGCTGCCGACCTATGCGCAGATCGGCATGTGGGCGCCGATCCTGTTGTTGTTGATGCGGGTGATCCAGGGCGCGGCGATCGGCGGTGAAGTGCCGGGTGCCTGGGTCTTCGTTTCTGAACACGTACCGCAGCGGCATGTGGGCTATGCCTGCGGCACCCTGACCAGTGGCCTGACGGCAGGCATCCTCCTGGGTTCGCTGGTCGCCACGGCGATCAACAGTCTCTACACCCCGGGTGAAGTGGCGGATTACGCGTGGCGGATCCCGTTCCTGTTGGGCGGCGTGTTTGGCCTGTTTTCGGTGTACCTGCGCCGCTGGCTGCACGAAACCCCAGTGTTCGCCGAGCTGCAACAGCGCAAGGCCCTGGCCGAAGAAGTGCCTTTGCGTGCAGTGCTGCGTGACCATCGTGGCGCGATTGCCATTTCGATGCTGCTGACCTGGCTATTGTCCGCCGGCATCGTGGTGTTGATCCTGATGACCCCGACCGTGCTGCAGACGGTCTACCACTTTTCGCCGACCACCGCGCTGCAGTCCAACAGTGTGGCCATCGTGTTCCTGAGCATTGGCTGCATCATTGCCGGTGCCCTGGCGGATCGCTTTGGTGCGGGGCGCGTGTTCGTGGTCGGTTGCACGGCACTGCTGGCCAGTTCCTGGACCTTCTACCACAGCCTGGCCGACCATCCCGACTGGTTGTTCCCGCTGTACGCCCTGACCGGTCTGCTGGTGGGCACCATCGGTGCGGTGCCGTACGTGATGGTCAAGGCGTTCCCGCCGGTGGTGCGCTTCAGCGGTCTGTCGTTCTCCTATAACGTGGCCTATGCGATTTTCGGTGGGTTGACGCCGATGATCGTCAGCCTGTTGCTCAAGGAGAGCCCGATGGGGCCGGCCTATTATGTGGCTGTGCTGTGCGGGGTCGGGATTCTGGTGGGGGCGTATCTCTGGAAGAAGGGTCGCTGATTTCGACTTTCTATCGTCTGTACCGGCCCAATCGCCAGCAGGCTGGCTCTCACATGGAAATGCATTCCAATGTGGGAGCCAGCCTGCTGGCGATTGGGGCGCCATGAATCATCCTGTAAGAACTCAATACTGGCCTTTCATCCAATTGTCATATTTCAGCCATAGAGTGTTCACACGGCCTGCTGATACTTGGCCCCGAATAACACACCCTATCTGCTAGGAGTAAGGCATGAAACTGAAGCGTTTGATGGCGGCAATGACTTTTGTCGCTGCTGGCGTTGCGACTGCCAACGCGGTTGCCGCTGTTGACCCTGCTATCCCGAGCTACACCAAGACCACTGGTGTGTCGGGCAACCTGTCCAGCGTCGGTTCCGATACCCTGGCCAACCTCATGACCCTCTGGGCTGAGAACTACAAAAAAGAATACCCGAACGTAAACATCCAGATTCAGGCCGCTGGCTCCGCCACCGCGCCACCTGCGCTGACTGAAGGCACCTCCAACCTGGGCCCGATGAGCCGCAAGATGAAGGACACCGAACTGGCTGCCTTCGAGCAGAAGTACGGCTACAAGCCAACCGCCATCCCGGTTGCCGTGGACGCCCTGGCCGTCTTCGTACACAAGGACAACCCGATCCAGCACCTGACCATGGAACAAGTTGACGCGATCTTCTCGTCCACTCGTCTGTGCGGCGCTAAAACCGACGTTAAAACCTGGGGCGACCTGGGCGTGACCGGCGACCTGGCCAACAAGCCAGTGCAGCTGTTCGGTCGTAACTCGGTATCCGGCACCTACGGCTACTTCAAGGAAGAAGCCCTGTGCAAAGGCGACTACAAGCCAAACGTCAACGAACAACCAGGCTCGGCTTCGGTCGTGCAGTCGATCAGCTCCTCGCTGAACGGCATCGGTTACTCGGGCATCGGCTACAAGACCGCTAGCGTGAAGACCGTGGCCCTGGCGAAGAAAGGCGGCACCGAGTTCATCGAAGACACCGAAGAAAACGCCCTGAACGGCAAGTACCCGCTGTCGCGCTTCCTGTACGTATACGTCAACAAAGCCCCGAACAAGCCTCTGGCCCCGCTGGAAGCCGAGTTCGTGAAGCTGGTTCTGTCCAAACAGGGCCAGGAAGTCGTGGTGAAAGACGGCTACATCCCACTGCCGGCCAAGGTTGCTGCCAAAGCACTGGCTGACCTGGGCCTGCAGGAAGGCGGTACCGAAGTCGCAAAAAAGTAAAACCCTAGGTCCGGGGCACGCCCCGGACCTGTGTAGGAGCGAGCTTGCTCGCGAAGGTAGGTCAGTCACAGAAAATGTGTCGGATGTACCATTTTCGCGAGCAAGCTCGCTCCTACACAAACCCCCAAATTCTCGCTCCGCTGCCGGTTCCACCGGGTGGCGGATTTGTTGCGTCACTGCACTGTCATCTTTCTGTCATACAGGATCGCTAGGGTGTGCGAATGAATGATCTGGCCAATTCCACAATGACTACAAATCCCCCCAAGCGAATTGATTTCAATACGCCTGAGCTGCAACGCAAGCGCCGCATCCGCGCGCTCAAGGATCGCCTGACCCGCTGGTACGTCCTCGTGGGCGGCCTTGCCGTTCTCGGTGCGATCACCCTGATCTTTTTCTTCCTCGCCTACGTCGTTGCGCCCCTGTTCCAGGGTGCCAGCCTGACGTCCAAGGACGCCATCACTCCAGCCTGGATGCAAGATGCCGGCAAGCCGTTGCTGATCTCCCTGGAAGAGCAGAACCAGGTCGCCATGCGGGTTTCAGACAAGGGCCAGGCACTGTTCTTCGATATCGACAGTGGCGCCGAACTCAAGCGCGTCGATCTGCCGATCCCGGCCGGTGTCACCGTGACCTCCCTCGGCGAAGACCAGCCGGGCCAGCCACTGGTGGCGGTGGGCTTGTCCAACGGTCAGGCTCTGGTGTTCCGTCACACCTACAAAGTCAGCTACCCGGACGGCAAGAAAACCATTACGCCGGCCATCGAGTATCCGTACGGCGAAACGCCAATCGCGCTGAATGAAGCCGGCGGCGCCCTGGAGCACGTCAGCCTCAACGCCAACGATACGACCCTGATGCTGGTCGGTGCCACCGGTTCGCAACTCAATGTTTTGTCGCTGACCAGCGAAGAAAACATGATGACCGGTGAAATCACCAACGAGCAGAAGCGTATTGACCTGCCACAGATGAACGAGCCGGTGAAGAACATCTTCGTCGACCCGCGCCAGCAATGGTTGTACGTGATTAACGGTCGTGCCCAGGCCGATGTATTCAGCCTGCGCGACAAGAGCCTCAACGGTCGTTACAAACTGCTGGAAGATGGCGACGCGCAAATCACCGCCAGTACGCAGCTGGTGGGTGGCATCTCGCTGATCCTCGGCGACTCCAAAGGTGGCCTGGCCCAGTGGTTCATGGCCCGCGACCCGGATGGCGAGCAGCGCCTGAAGCAGATCCGTACCTTCCAGATGGGCACCACGCCGATCGTTGAAATCACCGCCGAAGAGCGCCGCAAGGGTTTCGCTGCCCTTGATGCCTCCGGCAAGCTCGGCGTGTTCCACAGCACCGCGCACCGTACCTTGCTGGTCGACCAGGTGGTCGAAGGCCAGGGCGTTTTCGGTCTGTCGCCACGGGCCAACCGTGTGATCGTCGAAGCCGGTGGCAAGCTGCAACCGCTGCTGCTCGACAACCCGCACCCGGAAGTCTCATGGAGCGCGTTGTGGAGCAAGGTCTGGTACGAAAACTACGACGAGCCTAAATACGTCTGGCAATCGACCGCCGCCAACACCGACTTCGAACCCAAGCTGAGCCTGTCGCCGCTGACCTTTGGTACCCTGAAAGCCGCGTTCTACGCCATGCTGCTGGCCGCTCCTCTGGCCGTGGCCGCTGCGATCTACACTGCGTACTTCATGGCCCCGGGCATGCGCCGCAAGGTCAAGCCGGTGATCGAGTTGATGGAAGCGATGCCGACGGTGATCCTCGGTTTCTTCGCCGGCCTGTTCCTCGCGCCGTATGTGGAAGGGCACTTGCCGGGCATCTTCAGCCTGCTGATGTTGCTGCCGATCGGCATCCTGGTCGCCGGTTTCACCTTCAGCCGCCTGCCTGAGTCGATCCGCCTGAAAGTCCCGGATGGCTGGGAAAGTGCGCTGCTGATTCCGGTGATCCTGTTTGTGGGCTGGCTGTCGCTGTACATGAGCCCGTTCATGGAGAACTGGTTCTTCGGTGGCGACATGCGCATGTGGATCTCCCACGACTTAGGGATTACCTACGACCAGCGTAACGCCCTGGTGGTCGGCCTGGCCATGGGCTTCGCGGTCATCCCGAACATTTACTCCATCGCCGAAGACGCCGTGTTCAGCGTGCCTCGCGGCCTGACCCTGGGCTCCCTGGCTCTTGGTGCAACGCCGTGGCAGACCATGACCCGCGTGGTCATCCTCACCGCCAGCCCGGGCATCTTCTCGGCGCTGATGATCGGCATGGGCCGTGCGGTCGGTGAAACCATGATCGTGTTGATGGCCACCGGTAACACCCCGGTCATGGAAATGAACCTGTTCGAAGGCCTGCGCACCCTGGCTGCCAACGTGGCGGTGGAAATGCCGGAGTCGGAAGTCGGCGGCAGCCACTACCGCGTGCTGTTCCTCTCGGCGCTGGTGCTGCTGCTGTTCACCTTCGTCATGAACACCCTCGCAGAACTGATTCGTCAGCGTCTGCGCAAGAAATACTCGTCGCTTTAAGCAAAGGTAGAAGTCTGTGAAACAGAACTCCCTGAAAGGATGGTTCAAGAGCGGCGCCCCCGGCGTCTGGATCAGCGGTGGCGCGGTGTCCATCGCGGTCATCATGACCATTGGCCTGCTGGCAGTGATTGCCGTGCGCGGCCTGGGTCATTTCTGGCCGGCGGACCTGATCCACGCCAGCTACGACGTGCCGGGCCAGGCCAATCACCTGGTCATTGGCGAAGTGGTGCAGAAGGAAGAAGTGCCGCGTGCGCGTTTGAAGAGCGCCGGCCTGCCGGTGCCTGAGCAAGGCCCGGAGTTCATGACCCGTGAACTGATCAAGGTCGGCAACCGTGACCTGAACGGCAACGACTTCACGTGGATCGTCGGCGAGTGGTTGACCAACCAGAAGACGCCTCCAGAGCTGATGGCGATCGAGCGTCGCGAGTGGGGCAATTTCTACGGCTACCTGGTCAACGTGAAACAGGACGGCAAGGTCATCGCCGAAGGCGAGGCTGCATGGCCGGAACTGCAGGCTCGTGTAGACCGCGTCAATCAGCTGGCCGCTCAGCTCAAGACCCTGGAAAAAACCGATATCGGCGCGATCAACGCCGGTCTCGAGCGCATCCGTCTGCACGGTCGCAAGCTGGAGCTGGATGGCAAACTCGATGCTGCCGCGCAAGCGGACATGGAATCCGAGCGCGCCGAGCTCAACGCTCGTTATCAGGACATCGAAGCCCGCCTGGCCGATCTGCATGCGCAGTTCAACCGCGACAGCCTGACGGCGCGCGATGCCAACGGCAAGGAAATCGAAATCGGCATCGGCAAAGTGGTTCACGCCTACCAGCCGAACGCCATGGGCACCTTCACCAAGATCGGCTTCTACTTCAGCAAGGTCTGGGAATTCCTGAGCGACGACCCGCGTGAAGCGAACACCGAAGGCGGGATTTTCCCGGCGATCTTCGGCACCGTGATGATGACTTTGATCATGGCGATGATCGTCACTCCGTTCGGCGTGCTGGCGGCGGTGTACCTGCGTGAATACGCCAAGCAGAACGCACTGACCCGGGTGATCCGTATTGCGGTGAACAACCTGGCGGGTGTTCCGGCCATCGTCTACGGCGTGTTCGGCCTGGGCTTCTTCGTCTATGTGCTGGGTGGCTCGCTCGACCGGTTGTTCTTCCCTGAAGCCTTGCCGGCACCGACCTTCGGTACGCCGGGCTTGATGTGGGCTTCGTTGACCCTGGCGCTGCTGGCGGTGCCGGTGGTGATCGTGGCCACCGAAGAAGGCCTGGCGCGGATTCCTCGCACCGTGCGTGAAGGCTCGTTGGCCCTCGGCGCGACCAAGGCGGAAACCTTGTGGAAGATCGTATTGCCAATGGCCAGCCCGGCGATGATGACCGGCATGATCCTCGCCGTGGCCCGCGCCGCGGGTGAAGTGGCGCCGCTGATGCTGGTGGGTGTGGTGAAACTGGCGCCGTCGCTGCCGGTGGATGGTAACTACCCGTACCTGCACCTGGACCAGAAGATCATGCACCTGGGCTTCCACATCTATGACGTCGGCTTCCAGAGCCCGAACGTCGAAGCCGCGCGGCCGCTGGTGTACGCCACGGCACTGTTGCTGGTGCTGGTGATCGCCACGTTGAACCTGTCGGCGGTGTACATCCGTAACCACCTGCGCGAGAAGTACAAGGCGCTGGATAGCTGATTTGCAGCATCAATGATTTCTATGTGGGAGCCAGCCTGCTGGCGATGGCATCACCGCGGTTTCAGAGTCAAACCGCGTCGCCAGCATCGCCAGCAGGCTGGCTCCCACAAAAAATGAACCGAATTTGTTAGCACAGGGAGCCTCCCATGCAGCACGAAGCACATACCCACGGCATCAACATGTCGGCACTGGGTCGCGACAAACAGAGCCTGAGCCTCGAGCAGGAAACCGTAGCCATCGAAGTGCCGGGCCTGAGCCTGTTCTACGGCGACAAACAAGCGCTGTACGACGTCAGCATGAACATCCCGAAACAGCGCGTGACCGCCTTCATCGGCCCGTCCGGCTGCGGCAAGTCCACACTGCTGCGAACCTTCAACCGCATGAACGACCTGGTCGACGGTTGCCGCGTCGAAGGCGCGATCAACCTGTACGGCAACAACATCTACCGCAAGGGTGAAGACGTGGCTGAACTGCGTCGTCGCGTCGGCATGGTGTTCCAGAAGCCGAACCCGTTCCCGAAAACCATCTACGAAAACGTGGTCTACGGCCTGCGCATCCAAGGCATCAACAAGAAGCGCGTACTGGACGAAGCCGTTGAGTGGGCATTGAAAGGCGCGGCGCTGTGGGATGAGGTCAAGGACCGCCTGCACGAGTCGGCACTGGGCCTGTCCGGTGGTCAGCAACAACGTCTGGTGATCGCCCGCACCATCGCCGTGGAGCCGGAAGTGCTGCTGCTCGACGAACCGTGCTCGGCACTCGACCCGATCTCGACGCTGAAAGTAGAAGAGCTGATCTACGAACTGAAATCGAAGTTCACCATCGTCATCGTGACCCACAACATGCAACAGGCCGCGCGGGTTTCCGACTACACGGCGTTCATGTACATGGGCAAACTGGTGGAATTCGGCGACACCGATACCCTGTTCACCAATCCGGCGAAGAAGCAGACCGAAGACTACATCACCGGTCGTTACGGCTAGGAAAGCTGTGGTTGCTCACTGAACTGACGCTGCGGCCCACCGCACCTTACCGGACGCTCCAAGGACGCCAACATGATTAGTAAAGAAGGCCTTACCCACCACATTTCCGCGCAATTCAACGCCGAACTGGAGGAAGTGCGCAGCCACCTCCTGGCCATGGGCGGGCTGGTTGAGAAGCAGGTCAACGACGCGGTCACGGCGCTGATCGAGGCCGACTCCGGCCTGGCCCAGCAGGTGCGCGAGATCGACGACCAGATCAACCAGATGGAACGCAACATCGACGAAGAATGCCTGCGCATCCTGGCCCGTCGCCAGCCGGCGGCGTCCGACTTGCGCCTGATCATCAGCATCTCCAAGTCGGTGATCGACCTGGAGCGCATCGGTGACGAAGCGACCAAGATCGCCCGTCGCGCCATCCAGCTGTGCGAAGAGGGCGAAGCGCCGCGCGGTTACGTCGAGGTGCGCCACATCGGCGACCAGGTGCGCAACATGGTCCGTGATGCGTTGGATGCGTTTGCCCGTTTCGACGCCGACCTGGCGTTGTCGGTGGCGCAGTACGACAAGATCATCGACCGCGAGTACAAGACCGCCCTGCGTGAGCTGGCAACCTACATGATGGAAGACCCGCGCTCTATCTCGCGGGTCTTGAGCATCATCTGGGTCTTGCGTTCGCTGGAGCGTATCGGCGACCACGCGCGCAATATCTCGGAGCTGGTGATTTACCTGGTGCGCGGCACTGATGTCCGTCACCTGGGTCTCAAGCGCATGAAAGAAGAAGTTGAAGGGACCGGTGGCGAAACCGCTAATGTTCCGGGCAAATCTGACGATAAGTAAGATTGCCCAACTAAAGCGCCCGGCCTATTGGCCGGGCGTTTTCGTTTGGGGGTCACCGGGATTTTTTAAAGGGGTTATGGATGAGTAAGGTCAGTGTGTTGGTCGTGGACGATGCTGCGTTCATTCGTGACCTGGTGAAGAAATGCCTGCGCAACTATTTCCCGGGCATGCGCATCGAAGACGCGGTCAACGGCCGCAAGGCTCAGTCGCTGCTGGCAAGGGAGGCATTCGACCTGGTGCTGTGCGACTGGGAAATGCCAGAGATGTCCGGCCTGGAACTGCTGAGCTGGTGCCGCGAGCAAGACAGCCTCAAAGGCATGCCATTCGTGATGGTGACCAGCCGTGGCGACAAGGAGAACGTCGTCCAGGCGATCCAGGCCGGCGTTTCCGGCTATGTCAGCAAACCCTTCACCAACGAGCAACTGATCACCAAGGTCAAGCAGGCGCTGCACAAGGTCGGCAAACTCGACAGCCTGATGAGCGTGGCGGCGACCAAGACGATCTCGGCCTTCGGTAACGACACCCTTAACGCATTGACCAGCGGCAAGCCTGTCGTGAGCGCTCCGGCGGCCGCTGCAGCGTCCCCAGGATTACTCAACAGCCCGCCAGTCAAGGCGCCGGTGGCTGCCGGCGGCGGTGGGCGTGGCCAGGGTCAGCTGCGACTGCCCAATGGCATCCAGCAGTGTGTGATCAAGGCGCTGAGCCTCAAGGAAGCGCTGCTGGTGGTCAAGCGCACCGACAGCCTGCCGCAGGTTCTCGACAGCGCCGTACTGGATCTGGAGCAAGGCGACAGTGCCGAAGTGGCCCGCCTCAATGGCTACCTGCACGCCGTGGTGGCCCATGAACCCAAGCCCGACAGCGACTGGCTGCAGTTGACCTTCCGCTTCGTCGATCAGGACGCGCAAAAGCTCGACTACATTTCGCGATTGATTGCTCGCGGGACCGCGCAGAAGCACTTTATTCCTGGCGCTTAAGACCGCCTTCGCGAGCAAGCGCGCTCCTACACTTTGGAATGCGTTCCAAATGTGGGAGCGGCGGTGCGGCGATCCGACTTGCCCGCGAAGAGGCCCTCGAAATCACCGTACATCCATCTGAACATCTGCCGACTTCACAGGTCCATTGCGCCTGCTAGGCTCAATCCCAAACCTGACTCGACAGAATCCCGCCCATGTTCGCGCGCCTGCTGTTTTTCTGTGGTCTTTTCATCGCCTCGACTTCGGCCATGGCCATGACCATCTACAAGTCCACCGACGCCAATGGCGTGGTCTCCTACAGCGACCACCCCACGAAAGGCTCCAGCGTGTTCACGTTCCGCGATCGCATGGTCGAAAACCTCGAGCGTCAGGTGTACCTGGTCATCATGAAAAAGGACGGCGTGGACAGCGTCTACGTGCGCAATGACCTGTATGCGCCGGTCGAAATCGAATTGAGTTTCACCGGGTTGAAGAACGTCAGCGGTGCGCCGAGTCGGCCCATTCGTCGGGTGATGCCTTTGCGCAGCAGCATTCGCCTGGCGCAGCTCACGGCGAGCAAGGCCGGTCAGCCAATCGCCTATCTTCCCAAGTTCGAATATTCCCTGGGCGACCCCGCAGGCGCTGCCTTGGCCTACCGATATCCCTACCCCTGGCGTGGCGGGCCGTTTCGCGTGAGTCAGGGTGCCGAAGGCCAGTACAGCCATTTCGGCCCGAGGAATCGCTATGCAATTGACATCGCCATGCCGGAGGGCACGCCGATCATTGCAGCGCGTGGCGGGATGGTGGTGAAGACCGAAAACGGGCAGACCGGGCGCGGTACCGATCCATCAGGCAATTTCGTGCGGGTGCTGCACGATGACGGGACGATGGGTGTGTACCTGCACCTGCAAAAAGGTTCGGTCAGCGTTCGCGAAGGACAGCGGGTGGGGGTGGGCAGCCCGCTGGCGCTATCGGGCAATACCGGCAACAGCAGCGGGCCGCATCTGCACTTCGTGGTGCAGCGCAATACCGGGATGGGGCTGGTATCGATCCCGTACCAGTTCAAGCAACCGATGGGGGCGCTGCCCAACTTTGCGTTGGGCAAACAATAATGCGTTGACTGACCTGACGTCTTCGCGAGCAAGCCCGCTCCCACAAGGTTTACACGGTACCTGTGGGAGCGGGCTTGCTCGCGAAGGGTTCGACTCGGTTCCAGATCAGCCCATCAATCGAGCATCAACACCTTGGCCAGCACAATCTTCGGCCCTTTCATCTTCTTGATGATGATGCGCAGGCCTTCGACTTCCAGCACTTCTTCCTCTTCCGGTACGCGCTTGAGGCTTTCGTAGACCAACCCTGCGAGGGTTTCCGCTTCTACGTGGTCCAGGTCGATGCCCAACAGCCGCTCGACCTTGAACAGCGGCGTATCGCCCCGTACCAGCAGCTTGCCCGGCTGATAGGCGAGGATGCCGCGCTCGGCCTTGCGGTGTTCATCCTGGATATCGCCCACCAGCACTTCCAGCACGTCCTCCATGGTCAGGTAGCCGATGATGTTGCCATCGGCTTCCTCGACCACGGCGAAGTGCGAGCCGCCCTTGCGGAACTGCTCCAGCAACTGCGACAACGGCATGTGCCGCGACACACGCTCCAGCGGGCGGGTCAGTTCGGCCAGGTTGAACGACTCGGGAATGTGGTCCAGCGCCGCCAGTTCAAGCAGCAGGTCCTTGATGTGCAGCAGGCCGACGAACTCCTGGCGCTCGCTGTCATACACCGGGTACCGGCTGAACTTGTGGCGACGGAACATCGCCAGGATTTCCTTGAGCGGCGCATTGAACTCCAGGGTCACCAGGTCTTCGCGGGAGTTGGCCCAGTCGACCACTTCCAGTTCGCCCATTTCCACGGCCGAGGCCAGTACGCGCATGCCCTGGTCGCTCGGGTCCTGGCCTCGGCTGGAGTGCAGGATCAGCTTCAGTTCTTCGCGGCTGTAATGGTGCTCGTGATGCGGGCCGGGTTCGCCCTGTCCTGCGATGCGCAGGATCTGGTTGGCACTGGCGTTGAGCAGGTAAATAGCCGGGTACATGGCCCAGTAGAACAGGTACAGCGGCACGGCAGTCCACAGCGACAGCAATTCGGGTTTGCGGATGGCCCAGGATTTCGGAGCGAGCTCGCCGACCACGATGTGCAGGTACGAAATGATGAAGAACGCGGTGAAGAACGACACGGCCTTGACCACTTCCGCCGACTGAACGCCGACGGTCTCGAGCAACGGCTCGAGAATGTGCGCGAACGCCGGCTCGCCGACCCAGCCCAGGCCCAGGGAGGCGAGGGTGATACCCAATTGGCACGCCGACAGGTAGGCATCGAGCTGACTGTGCACAGTGCGCAGGATGTGCCCGCGCCAGCCGTGTTGTTCAGCGATGGCCTCGACCCGGGTCGAGCGCAATTTGACCATGGCGAATTCCGCCGCAACGAAAAAGCCGTTGAGCAACACCAGGATCAGAGCAAAAAGAATCATGCCGAAGTCGGCGAATATTGTTGCGAGGGTCAAGCCAGGGGAAGGGTCCATGATGGAGTTTTGCGGGTTCCGTGTATTCGAAAGGGAAGAAAAATGTGTGCCTGAAGTGCAGGCACAAGTCAGCCAATGTAGCGGCTGACTGGATAATTGCCTAGTGGCACGTGCTGGCCGGTATCAATCGGCGGTGCTGATCACTCTGGATTGGCTGACCTGGGCAGGGGCGAAATGGCAGGTGAAGGTGCTGCCGTGACCCGGCACGCTGCTGATTTCCATACGCGCGCGGTGGCGCAACAGCACATGCTTGACGATCGCCAGGCCCAGCCCGGTGCCACCGGTGTTGGAATTGCGGCTGGAGTCGACGCGGTAGAAACGTTCGGTCAGGCGCGGCAGATGTTTGCTGTCGATGCCGATCCCGGAGTCCTGCACGCTCAGGTGCGCGCCTTGCTCATCGCCCCACCAGCGAATGCGGATGTTGCCTTCGGCCTGGGTATATTTCACCGCGTTGAACACCAGGTTGGAAAACGCACTGCGCAATTCCGCTTCACTGCCCTTGAGCAGGATCGTCGGGTCGGCTTCCAGGGTGATTTTCTGGTTTTTCTGGCCGGACAGCTGCTGGGCGTCACCCTTGATCGATTGCAGCAAGCTGTCGATGGCCACCGGCTGGTTGTCCGACGGATAATCGGTGGCTTCCAGCTTGGCCAGCAACAGCAGGTCGTTGAGCAAGGTCTGCATGCGCCCACCTTGCTGGTGCATTTGCTGCAGGGCACGGGTCCAGCGCGGGTTCACTTCCTCGACGTTATCGAGCAGGGTTTCCAGATAGCCACAGATCACCGTCAGCGGCGTGCGCAGTTCGTGGGAAACGTTGGCGATGAAGTCTTTGCGCATCTGCTCCAGCTGATGGATACGCGTCACGTCGCGCACCAGCATCAGGTGTTCATTGTTACCGTAGCGGGTGATGTACAGCTGGATGCGCATCCGGTCGTTGGTCGGCGAAGGGATTTCCAGCGGTTCGGCGTAGCTGTCCTGCTCGAAGTACTCCTTGAAGCGCGGATGGCGTACCAGGTTGGTCACCGGCTGGCCGCTATCCTGTGGCGTCTTGAGGCCCAGCAGGGTTTCGGCGGCGCGGTTCCACCATTCCAGGTTGCCGTCGGTGTCGAGCATGACCACCGCGTCCTTCAAGGCGGCGGTGGACTCCTGGACCCGGTCGATGACCGCCTGCAGGCGCCCGCGAACGCGTTGGTCGCGACGTTGCAGGTGGTAGATGCTGTCGAACACTTCGCCCCACAGGCCGTAGCCATCGGGTGGCGCTTCATCGGGTTTGTGCAGGCGCAGCCATTCGTGCAGGCGCAGCAGTTGCTTGAGGGTCCAGGCCAGGTAAACACCAAGTCCCGCGGCGAGGCTCCAGCCGTAGTAGCCGGTGATCAGGCCGATCACCAGGCAGGCGGTGACCAGCAGCAGCATGTGGCGAATCAGGGTGCCATGCCAGTTTTGGTTCACTTTAAAGCGCGTCCTTGTCAGCTTGTCGGGCGGTGAACGTCCGGATCAGGCTTTGGTAGAAAAACGATAACCGGTGCCGCGCACGGTTTGTACCAGGTTTTCGTAGGCATCGCCGAGGGCTTTGCGCAGGCGCCGGATGTGCACGTCGACGGTGCGCTCCTCGACATACACGTTGCCGCCCCAGACCTGGTCCAGCAACTGGCCACGGGTGTAGGCGCGTTCCTGGTGGGTCATGAAGAACTGCAGCAGACGGTATTCGGTCGGCCCCATTTCCGCCGGTTTGCCGTCGATGGTCACGCGGTGGCCGATCGGGTCGAGCAGCAGTCCGCCGACTTCGATCGGCGCCTCGCCGTCGCTAGGTCCGGCGCGACGCAGCACGGCCTTGAGGCGCGCGACCAGCTCGCGTGGGGAAAACGGCTTGGTGATGTAATCGTCGGCGCCGACTTCCAGGCCCTGGATCTTGTTGTCCTCTTCACCCTTGGCGGTGAGCATGATGATCGGGATGTCCCCGGTCAGCTCATCGCGCTTGAGGCGGCGGGCCAGCTCGATGCCGGACGTGCCGGGCAGCATCCAGTCGAGCAGGATCAGGTCCGGCTTGCGGTCGACGATAATGGCGTGGGCCTGCTGGGAGTTCTCCGCCTCCATGCAGTCATAGCCGGCCATTTCCAACGCAACGGCGATCATTTCGCGAATGGGCGCTTCGTCGTCGACGATCAGAATGCTCCTGCCAACCATGCCTTAATCCTCTTGTCATTTAACTGTCTTGCGCCGCATTAGATAACGGAATTATTGCAGTCGTGTGACAGTATTTTAGTCCCCCGGCGATTGTCATGAACCTGGACTAAGCTCTAAGTCCGAATCCTGACTACCACAAACGGAAGGTTTCCATGAAACACATTGCTCAATCCTGGAAGGCTTTGCTGGTGACTGCTGCGCTAACGCTGCCGACCATGGCCTTCGCCGCCGATCCGGCGATGATGAAAGACGGCATGATGGTCGACCATAAGGGCATGACCCTGTACACGTTCGACAAGGACTCGGGCGGCAAGTCGATGTGTAATGACGAGTGCGCCAAGAACTGGCCACCGATGATGGCGCCGGCGGGTGCCACGGCTTCAGGCAAATGGAGCGTCATCAAGCGCGATGACGGAACGAGTCAGTACGCTTACGACGGCAAGCCGCTGTATACGTTCGTGAAGGACAAGAAACCCGGTGACATGGTAGGCGACAACATGAAGGACGTCTGGCACGTCATGCATGAGTCGCAGAAGTAACCGTAATCCAAAAAAAGATCGCAGCCGCCTGTAGCTGCCGCAGGCTGCGATCTTTTAAATCCTCAACGCAACCCGTAATCGAGCACAATCCCGACAAAAATCGCCAGCCCGGCCCAATGGTTGTGCAAAAACGCCTTGAAACAGCGCATCCGGTCCTTGCCACGGGTGTACCAGAACTCCCAGGCAAAACAGCCTGCCGCCACCGCCAGACCCAGGTGGAACCAGCCCCCCAGCTCGAATTTCGACCCGGCCAGCAACAGGCAACCCAACGCCAACCCCTGCAGGGTCAGGATGATCACCCGGTCGGCCTCGCCAAAAAGGATCGCCGTGGATTTCACGCCGATCTTCAAGTCGTCGTCGCGGTCGGTCATTGCGTAATAGGTGTCGTAGCCCACCGTCCACATCAGGTTGGCGATGTACAGCAGCCAGGCCGCCGCCGGCAGTGCTCCGGTTTCGGCGGTGAACGCCATCGGCATCCCCCAGGAGAACGCCGCGCCCAGCACCACCTGCGGGTAATAGGTGTAGCGCTTCATGAACGGGTAACTGAATGCCAGCGCCAGGCCGCCGAGTGACAACCAGATGGTGGCGGCATTGGTGCACAGCACCAGCAGGAAACTCACGCCCATCAGCAGCGCAAAGAACACCAGGGCTTCCCTGGAGCTGATCTTGCCGCTCACCAGCGGTCGTTGTTCGGTGCGTTTCACATGGCCGTCGACCTTGCGGTCCGCCCAATCATTGATCACGCAGCCGCCCGCGCGGGTCAGCACCACGCCAAGCACGAAAATCACGATATTGGCCAGGGACGGCGAGCCCTTGCCGGCAATCCACAACGCCCACAACGTGGGCCACAGCAGCAGGTAGATGCCGATAGGCTTGTCCATGCGCGTCAGCTGAATGAAGTCCCAGGCCCGGGGATTCAAGCGGTTCAAGGACTTGAGCAGGCTCTGGTACATCAGCAATTCTCCGGATGGGCGCCGGCGGCGCTCCACAGGGTCGGCAGGAAGATCTCGGCCACCAGCACACTCAAGGCACCACGGTCGAAGCGTGAGCGGCGGCCCCATAACTCAGGCGCTCGTACTTCGGTCGGCAGCCACGCCTGGGGATAGTGACAAACCTCGATGGCCCGGCGCTGAAAGGCGTGATCGCAAAACAGCAATTCGCCCAGGGAGCGGCTGCCCAACTCGTCCATGTGCAAGCCGTCGCCCTGCAGCGCACTGCGTGCCGCGACACTTCGGGCAAACACCAGGGCTTGCCCGTGACCCCGCAAATACACCTCGCGCACCCAGCCTTCACTGCCTTCGGCCAGGTCGAGCGCGGCGCATTCGTCAGCGCGCAGGGTCTGCCAGCCTTCGGACAACGGCGTGACGCTGAACGCATTATTCGTCAGGTGAATGAGGCGCCTGGTCAGCGAGCCATGATCGAACAACCAGTCGAGGATAGACGTGTCGGGCAGAGGCGTCAGTTGGCTTTGAGTGAGCCAGAGTGGGGGCGGGCATGGGGATTCTGTGTGTTGCACAATGAGTCATTATTGGCAGCAAAGGAGGTCGCGAGCTTACCATGTCAGCCACGGATTTTGATTGATCCGGCCGCCCGTTGCGCCGAACAGGCTTGCATCTGTTGGGCTCGATCAGTAAAAAACGCTTTGAGCGCGATGGCAGTGCAGTAACCATCGACCGTCCGCGCCGGCAATAGCCTGAATTTCGAGGAAATACCTGAATGAAAAAGTGGCAATGTATCGTCTGCGGCCTGATCTATAACGAAGCCGACGGTTGGCCCGATGACGGCATCGCGCCGGGCACCCGTTGGGAAGACGTCCCGGCAGACTGGCTGTGCCCGGACTGCGGTGTGGGCAAGATGGATTTCGAAATGATCGAAATCGCCGCCTGAATAACTGAGGAGTGATGCATGAACGCACCTGTCGTAATCGTTGGTACCGGGCTGGCGGGCTACAACGTCGCTCGCGAGTTTCGCAAACTCGACAGCGAAACTCCCCTGCTGCTGATTACCGCCGATGACGGGCGCTCCTACTCCAAACCCATGCTCTCCACCGGATTCGGCAAGAACAAGGATGCCGACGGCCTGAGCATGGCCGAACCGGGCGCCATGGCCGAGCAGTTGAAGGCCGAGGTGCGTACGCATACCCGCATCAGTGGCATCGACCCGGGCCACAAGCGCCTGTGGATCGGCGAGGAAGCGGTGATCTACCGTGACCTGGTGTTGGCCTGGGGCGCCGAAACCGTGCGCGTGCCCATCGAAGGCGACGCAGCGGATTGCGTGTTCCCGATCAACGACCTGGAAGACTACGCGCGCTTTCGCGCGGCAGCGGCCGGCAAGCGTCGGGTATTGTTGCTGGGCGCCGGCCTGATCGGCTGCGAATTCGCCAACGACCTGACCCTGGGTGGCTACGAAGTGCAACTGGTGGCGCCATGCGAGCAGGTCATGCCGACCCTGTTGCACCCGGCGGCGGCCGCAGCGGTCCAGGCCGGGCTGGAAAGCCTGGGCGCACGCTTCCATCTCGGGCCGGTGCTCAATCGCCTGCAACGCGTCGCTGACGGCCTGGAAGCCCATCTGTCCGACGGTCAGGTCATCCCGTGCGACGTGGTGGTGTCGGCCATTGGCCTGCGACCACGTATCGACCTGGCGGCGGCTGCCGGTTTGCAGGTCAATCGTGGTGTGGTGGTCGACCGTCACCTGCAAACCTCCCACGTCAACATCTACGCCCTGGGCGACTGCGCCGAGGTCGATGGGCTAAACCTGTTGTACGTGATGCCCCTGATGAGCTGTGCGAGGGCGCTGGCTCAGACCCTCGCCGGTAACCCGACGGTGGTCAACTATGGCCCGATGCCCATTACCGTGAAAACCCCGGTCTGCCCATTGGTGGTATCCCCGCCGCCACGGGGCTCGGAGGGCGTTTGGACGGTCGAAGGGCAGGGGGCTGACATCAAGGTTTTATGCCGCGACAGCAACGGCAAACTGCTCGGATATGCCCTCACAGGCGCGGCGGTGATGGAAAAACTGGCCCTCAATAAAGAGCTTCCGGCACTGCTGGCGTAAATACCGGTCGTTCTGTCGGAATCACCCCCCTTTTGCCCATACATTGGCCGCGCCGACACTGGCGCGGCTCCTCGCTGCGTGCCATCCTCACTCCCGTCTGCCGCAGAGTAGAGCACCTGCGGCGCTTTGGGCGCTGCTCCGCAGAGAGCAGCACGGACATAACAACAACAAACCGTCAAAGGGGCTTCACTCATATGCGTAAACCAGAACTCGCCGCAGCCATTGCTGAAAAAGCAGATCTCACCAAAGAGCAGGCCAACCGCGTCCTCAACGCCGTTCTCGAAGAAATCACCGGCGCCCTGCACCGCAAGGACAGCGTGACGCTGGTAGGTTTCGGCACCTTCCTGCAACGCCACCGCGGTGCCCGCACCGGCAAAAACCCGCAAACTGGTGAGCCCGTCAAAATCAAGGCCAGCAACACTGTTGCGTTCAAACCGGGTAAGTCGTTGAAAGACAGCGTTAATCCGTAATTCGCCTCCCCCGTTGCGGGGTTGCTGAAAAAAATGGGCACGCCAACCAGGTTGGGTGCCCATTTTTTTATCACGACGCCGGCCCTTGTAGGAGCTGGCTTGCCAGCGAAAGCGGGGTGTCAGGCAACATACAACTGGAAGCAATACGTGGCCATCACCAAGCGGACGGGTCCTTGAGTTTGAAGCGGGTGTAGGATCGGCGCGCGGGGAGGTGAGTGTGCGTGCAAACGGCGGGTTTTAAATTTTTAAACAGGGCTGGAAAATGATGAAATCGCTTACAAAATCGAGGAAGCATCCGACGCTTTTTTAAGGTTGGCCTTCGGAAGCGCGAGAGTTAGCGTGGTCACTCCCAATATTCCTCGGAGATTCACCATGCCCAAGGTCAACGATGTGCCCGCCGGACCAGAAACCGAAAGCATCACCCCGTACATGTCCGCCACTTCAAGAAAGTTGCACCAGGCCGCCAATCGCGCCCTGGACCATTACCTGAAACCCAATGCACTGGTCATGACCGGCGCCCATACGCCCAGCACGATCTTTGTCGTGGCGCCTGACATCGACAACGAAACGCTATTGGCCCACGCCTGTGAGTCGTTGGCGTCGGCGAATGTCATGGCGAGTGAAATCGCCGCGATGCTGGAAGGGGCGCACCGCAGCACGATGCTGGCGCTGCAGCAGGTGATCATGCTCGGTGAGTTGGCGGTGAATCGGGTGCTGGATAACGTCGCCCCGTCGCAGCCTGTCTGAGCCCGCGCAGGCGCGCTTTGTCAGTGACTTGGTAGTCATCGGCGTCAAAAAAACAGGCATCTCCTTCTAACGTATCGCAAAGGTGGCATTTTGGCTTGTAATCGCTACACTGCGCCGGCCGTTCATTTTCTTTTGAGGCTGTGCGCATGAAATTTCGTTTTCTGCTGTGGATGATGGGTGTATTGATGAGCCGGGCCAGTCGCTCCAATCCTGCGTTCCAGCAGCAGCTGGGTGACAAGGCGTTGGTGTTTCAGCTGCAGACCCTGGACGGGAAAGTGGCGCGGCACTTCCGGGTGAAGGATCAGCGCATTACCAGCAAGGCGGGTGTGCACGCCGAACCGGCATTTGCGATTGCCTTCAAGGACGCCGCGTATGGTTTTGCCACGATGCAGGCGAAGAACAAGCAGTTGGCGTTCATGACGGGGATTCAGGACAAGTCGATCCAGATCAAGGGCAACCCGGCGCTGGTGATCTGGTTCCAGGGGTTGACCAAGTATTTGAAGCCTAAGAAGGTCTAGGAGCGAGCTTGCTCCGGGCGGCGTTCCGACGAAGATCGCCAACGATAACGCGTGCATCTTGGAAAAACGCGACGTGCTTGCGTTTTTCGCGAGCAAGCTCGCTCCTACAGGGGGGCGGTGATTCCTGTGGGAGTGAGCCTGGTCGCGAAGCTTTTATGCTTGGCTGAATTGCGAGGCGAGTTCGCGCAACAGCACTTCAGCTTCGAGGACTTTGCTGACGACTTCTTCGGCCTTGGCGCGGCTCAAACCGAGGCGCTCCAGTAGCGCATCGGGGATGTCTTCGTCCGGTCCGGATCCGATGCCCCGGCTGCGCAGCAGGCGCACGGCCAGGCACACCAGGTTCGGGTACTCGGCGAAGGTGCCGTCGTAGGTTGGGTCGTGCTGGAAGCGCAGCGCAGTGGTGAGTTCTTCCGGCATGTCCCAGTAGCGCATCAGCCATGAGCCGATCTGTTCACGGCTGATGCCGAGCAGGTGTTGCTCCACAAAGCTGTGACACAGGTGCGGATTGACCTCCAGGTGGCGGCAGATCAGCGAGAAGTGCGGCGGGAACACATGGGCCAGCAACAGGTAGCCGAAGTTGTGCAGCAGGCCCGCAAGGTAGGTCAGGCCCGCTTCCGGGCGCTGGGCGCGGGGCATGGCGCGGGTGAGGCCTTCGATGACCGCGGCCGTGTAGATCGATAGCTGCCAGTACGGTGTGCTGTGCTGCGGGCGGTCCTTGGGCAGGCTCAGGGTTTTACCCAGGGCCAGGCCCAGCGCAAGGTTGATCACCAGGTCGAAGCCCAGTACCCGGACGATCGCGTCTTCGACTGAACGAATCTTGCCCGGTGAGGCGTAGTACGGCGATGCAGCCCAACTCATCACCTGCGCGGCCAGCGCCGGGTCGGTTTCGACCACACCGGTAATGTCGTCGATGGTGGCGTTGGGGTCGACGCGCAGCTTGATGATCTTCTGTGCCGTTTCAGCCAGCGGTGGGATCTCGATGGTCGCTTCCAGTCGCTGCTGGATACGTCGCGCGGTGAACGCCTGGACGGCCTGGGAAATCTCCTCGCGGTCATCGTCAGGGCGATTGAGATTGGGACGGATGCTGCTCAGGTTCTCGCCGAAGTTGGCGGCGCTGGCCTTGGCCAGCATGGACCTGAAGGCTTCACTGGTGATCTCCAGCAGTACGCCCGGCTCACCCGAGTTGACCAGCACCATGGGCTCGCGCAACAGGCTTTCTTCATACAGGCAGGGCGAGCTCGTCAGCGATGGCAGGCCCGGCAGCAGGCTCAGGTTGTGTTTGCCGAGCATTTTCTCCAGGCGTTCGGTCGATACGGCCGCAAGGCGCCGGCCTGTGAGTTCGGTCAGGCGATTGAGGTCCAGTAATTGACTCTGCGGATACAGCACCATCAGCGCGCCGACACTGTCATCGAGCAGCACGGCCTGGACTTTGCGCGCGGCGTTCAGGCCGTGATGGTCGAGCACTTCTTCGAAGGCAATGCCCATTTTGCCCAGCAGCAGCCGAATGACCGACGGACTGTGCGGGGTAGCGGGTGCGAGGGCAACTTCGGTCATGGTCTGTATCCGTTCCAAAACAATTCAGGAGTATAACCAGCTTGCTCAAAACCATGGTCTGGAAACTGAGGCGGTGCTCACACTTGGCCGTATTGCTGCCCATGGCGCAACCAGCGGTCCAGTAGCGGGCTGACATGGTCAGGCCAGCGTTCCAGCAATGCTTGGGCGGCGTCGCGAACGGCGGGCAGTA
The DNA here is from genome assembly GCF_054600775.1 of Pseudomonas sp. MHK4. Classification (NCBI taxonomy): domain Bacteria; kingdom Pseudomonadati; phylum Pseudomonadota; class Gammaproteobacteria; order Pseudomonadales; family Pseudomonadaceae; genus Pseudomonas; species Pseudomonas sp. MHK4. Next base: position 225,605 of record NZ_BAAIAK010000003.1, read on the forward strand.
GATCGGCATCGCGCATCAGGTCGGCGACCTTGAATTGGAGCAGGCCGGTTTGGCGCGTACCGAGCATTTCGCCGGGACCGCGCAGCTCGAGGTCTTTTTCGGCGATCACGAAGCCATCGTTGGTTTCGCGCATGATACCCAGCCGCTGGCGTCCGATCTGTGACAACGGCGGGTGATAAAGCAGCACGCAATGGCTGACCGCGCTGCCCCTTCCGACGCGGCCGCGCAACTGGTGCAGTTGCGCCAGGCCCAGGCGCTCGGGGTTTTCGATGATCATCAGGCTGGCGTTGGGCACGTCCACGCCAACTTCGATCACGGTGGTGGCGACCAGTAGCTGCAGGTTGCCAGCCTTGAATTGGGCCATCACCTCGGCTTTTTCGGCAGGTTTCATGCGGCCGTGAATCAGCCCTACTTTCAACTCGCCGAGGGCCGCGGTGAGGTCCTCGTAGGTGGTTTGCGCGGCCTGGCAGGTCAGCTCTTCCGACTCTTCGATCAGCGTGCATACCCAGTAGGCCTGACGCCCTTCGGCGCACGCCCCCCGGACCCGCTCGATGACTTCGACGCGCCGGGTGTCGGTGACCAGTACGGTATTGACTGGGGTGCGACCGGGTGGCAATTCGTCGAGGATCGACGTGTCGAGGTCGGCGTAGGCGCTCATCGCCAGAGTGCGTGGAATTGGCGTGGCAGTCATGATCAGTTGATGCGGGCACATGCGCCCGCCGACGCCTTTCTGACGCAATGCCAGACGTTGTTGCACGCCGAAGCGGTGCTGTTCATCGATGATCACCAGCGCGAGATTCTTGAACTGCACTTCGTCCTGAAACAGCGCGTGGGTGCCGACCACCATGGGTGTGCCGCTGGCGATCTGTTCCAGCGCAGCGACGCGGTTCTTGCCCTTGAGCTTGCCGGCCAGCCAGGCGACTTCGATGCCCAGCGGTTCGAGCCAGCGCTTGAAGGTGATGTAGTGCTGTTCGGCGAGTATCTCGGTCGGCGCCATCAGCGCGACCTGATAACCCGCTTCCAGGGCCTGCAGTGCGGCGAGGGCGGCGACCACGGTCTTGCCGGCGCCGACGTCACCTTGAATCAGGCGCAGCATCGGCTCGTGCTGACTGAGGTCGTAGGCGATTTCGTTGCCGACCCGCTGCTGCGCGCCCGTTGGGCTGAAGCCGAGATTGGCCAGGTACTTGCCCGGCAGCCGGGTGGCCTTGGGCATCGCCGGTGCGCGCAGCGAACGCATGCTCTCGCGCAGGCGTTGCTGGGACAGTTGATGGGTCAGCAGCTCTTCGAAGGCCAGGCGGTGCTGGGCCCAGTGATGACCCAAAGCGAGTTCGTCGACGTCGGCATCGGCAGGCGGGTTGTGCAGGTAGCGGATCGCATCGGCCAGGGGCGCCAGTTGGTAATCGCGGGCCAGTTCCTTTGGCAGCCAGTCGGGCAGGCTGCTGGGACCGAGCAGGGTCAGGGTTTGCATGCACAGCTGGCGCAGGCGCTGTTGGGTCAGGCCTTCGGTGAGCGGGTACACCGGGGTCAGGGTTTCATCCACGGGCGGCGGTTCGTCGCCGGTGATGGCGCGGTATTCCGGGTGGTAGATTTCCAGCCCCGAGGCACCGGGCCGCACTTCGCCGTAGCAGCGAATCCGCGTGCCGCGCTTGAGGCCTTCCTTCTGTGCATTGCTGAAATGATAAAAGCGCAGGCTCAGACCGCCGGTACCGTCCTGCATGCGCACGACGAGGCTGCGGCGCCGGCCCATGACCACGTCGGCGCCGCTGACGGTGCCTTCGACCACGGCATCCTGTCCCGGTCGCAAGTGGCCGATCGGCACCACGCGGGTGCGATCCTGATAACGCAGCGGCAGGTGAAACAGCACGTCCTGGAGGTTCTCCAGGCCAACCTTGGCCAGTTTCTCGGCCATGGCTTCGCCGACACCCTTGAGTGCCGTCACCGACACTTGCGACAACTCGGTCATGGCGTTGCTTAACCCGCTGTTACCGGTGCCGCGGGTTTGGCCACCGAGCACAGGCGAATGGAGTCAGCGAGGATTTCAATGGCCTTCGGCCGCGGGAAACTCGCACGCCAGGCAATGGCCACGGTGCGATAGGGCGTTGGCGGCGACAGCGGGCGAACTTCGATCACGCCGGGGGCGTAGTGATGGCTGTCGACTGCCGACAGCGGCAGGATCGAAATGCCGAGGCCGGAAGCCACCATGTGGCGGATGGTTTCCAGGGAGCTGGACTCCACCGTGGTGTGCTTGGCACCGTCGTTGCCCTTGGTCAGGGTCGGGCAGGCTTCGAGTACCTGGTCGCGGAAGCAATGGCCTTCGCCGAGCAGCAGCAGGCTCTTGTCGTTGAGCAGGCTGGCGTCGATGGTTTCTTTCTGTGTCCACGGGTGCTGGGCCGGCATCAGGACATAGAACGGCTCGTCATAGAGTTGCAAGGTCAGCACGTCGGCTTCGTTGAACGGCAGGGCGATGATGATCGCGTCGAGCTCGCCATTGCGCAGTTTGTCGCGCAGCACGTGGGTGAAGTTTTCTTCGATGTACAACGGCATCTGCGGGGCAACCCGGTGCAGTTGCGGAATCAGGTGGGGGAACAGGTACGGGCCGACGGTATAGATCGCACCGACTTTCAATGGCGCGGTCAGCTGGTTCTTGCCGGCCTGGGCCAGTTCGCGGATGCCTTGGGCCTGCTCAAGCACCTTTTGCGCCTGGGCGACGATACCTTCGCCGACCGGGGTCAAGCGCACGGCGCTTTTGCTGCGCTCGAAAATCAGCACACCGAGTTCGTCTTCAAGCTTTTTCACGCCCACCGACAGGGTTGGCTGGCTGACGTGACAGCGCTCGGCGGCATGGCCGAAGTGCTGTTCTTGGGCGAGGGTAACGATGTAGCGTAATTCTGTGAGGGTCATAGCAAGCGTCCATGAAGTTGCGGGCCAAGCATACCGGCTGCAATCGATAGACGCACGTTATCAGACTGGACGTATATGTAGGAGCGAGCTTGATCGCGAAAAACCTGAGACCGTCGCGGGTATCAGGCTTCAAGCGTTATCGTTCGATTCCTTCGCGAGCAATCGAGCGTCGACCGGCTGCTCCTACACATTACCGCCGACGTTTTTCCAGCGAATAAACAAACGGTGCAACAATTTCGATGGAGCCATTGGTCAGCATATCTGCCGGTGGCTTGGGCAGCGGTTGCGCCCGCCGGATCATTTCCAGGGTCGCCCGGTCCAGATCCGCAGTGCCGGACGCACCCACCAATTCAAACGACAGCACGTTGCCTTCCCCGTCCACCACGAAACGCAGCCGGTTCATGCCTTCCTTGCCCCGTGCCTGTGCACTGGCCGGGTACTTCTTGTACTTGGCCAGGTGGGCGAGCAGGGTGCCTTGCCAGCTGGCCTTGGCGGCCTGTTGAGCAGGGGACGGACCCGGCGCAGGCTGGGCGGATTTCTCCGTCGGGGCCTGGGTCGGTTGTGCCTCGCTCGGCTTGGCTTCCGAGGGTTTTTCCTTTGGCGGCTCGGGCTTTTTCTCTACCGGCTTGGGCGGTTGCGGCTTCGGCTTGGGTTTGACCGGCTTGGGCACGGCAATCTCGGCCTTCGGCGCTTCGGCAAGCTTGGGTATCGGCAGTTCTTCGACCGGAGCGGGCGGCTGCGGTGGCGTGACGACCTTCGGCGGTGCAGGCGGTGGCGGGGCGGGAACCGGTGCCAGCTCGACCATCATTGCCTGGGGCGGCAATTCGATGGGCGGGTGGGCGGTCCAGTTCACGGCCAGCGCGATCGCTAACGCGTGAACGCCCAGCACGATTGCCAGGCTACCGCTGTAACGCGTCAGCTTATGGCGCGTAGTGATCATTTCTTGGCTGCCGTCTCAAGTCCGACCAGGCCCACCTTCAGGTAACCGGCGGCACGCAGATTGTCCATCACGCTCATCAGGTCGCCGTAATCCACGCCTTTATCGGCCTGGAAGAAGATCGTGGTGTCTTTCTTGCCCTGGGTCCTGGCGTCGAGCGTGGCGCCCAGTGCTTCGGCCTTCACTTCGTCTTCACCAAGGAACAGGCGCTGGTCAGCCTTGACGCTGAGGAACACCGGTTTCTCGGGCCGCGGCGCCGGTTTGGCGGTGGATGCGGGCAGGTCGACCTTGATGTCCACGGTGGCCAGCGGGGCTGCCACCATGAAGATGATCAGCAACACCAGCATTACGTCGATGAACGGCGTGACGTTGATTTCGTGGTTTTCGGACAGATCGTCGTCTGCCCCTTCTTTCAAATGCAGGCCCATGGCCGATTACCCCACTTTCACCATGTGCGGTTGCGAGCTGCGCTCAGGCTGGTGGTCGAGGTCGCGGCTGACCAGCAGCAGGACTTCTGCCGACGCATCGGAGACCTGCGCCTTGTAACCGGCGATGGAGCGGGCGAACACGTTGTAGATCACCACCGCGGGGATCGCTGCAACCAGGCCCAGAGCCGTCGCCAGCAGGGCTTCGGCGATGCCGGGGGCAACGACGGCGAGGTTGGTGGTCTGGGTCTTGGCGATGCCGATGAAGCTGTTCATGATGCCCCATACGGTACCGAACAGGCCGACGAACGGCGCGGTGGAACCGATGGTGGCAAGGACGCCGGTGCCGCTGCTCATGTTACGACCGCAGGCAGCTACCAGGCGCTCAAGACGGAAGCTGACGCGTTCCTTGATGCCTTCTTTCTCGCGGCTGCTGGCCGACAAATGCATTTCTTCCAGGGCGTCATGGACCAGCAGGTTGGCAAGGGTGCCTGGCTTGGTTGCCGATGCACTGGCTTCCTTGAGCGTGGAGGCTTTTTTCAGGTGTACGATTTCAGTGCGCAGACGACGCTTGGCGCCCATCAGCTCGAAGCCTTTGGCGATCCAGATAGTCCAGGTGATGATCGAAGCGATGGCCAGGCCGATCATCACGATTTTCACGATGATGTCGGCGTTCTGGTACATGCCCCATGGCGACAGGTCATGGGCCATGCCCAAGGAGTTGTCGGCTTCGAGGACTTCGGGGGCGTCTTCACCGAGAGTGTCTGCCGGTACTGCCTGGGCAGGATCGGTCGCGGCCGGAGCCACTGCCGGGGCGGCGTGGTCGGTCGGAGCAGGTGCAGCGGCGGCAGCCGGGGTGGCGGGTGCTTGTGCATCAGCAAAGGCGGCGGTCGGCGCCAGCATCAGGCTGAGTAGCAGGGCGGCCGCCGCGCTCCAGGCGCGAGGTCGTTTGGTTGGCGAAGCGGAGAGTGGATTACGTGTCATGCTGGGCCGGACCTGAGAGAAAAAGACAGTTAATGTTCTTCCAGGCCTCGTGAGGCCGAGAACAAAGTGGTCCGCATTATTGCAAGTAATTCTTGTTAACAGAAGTAATAGAGTCTCTTTTTTTCCTGCATTGCTAGCCGCTCGTCCATTGCCAGCGCTGGTTTGTCCCTTTTTGAGGAGAGTTTTCTGATGTCCGCACCCTCTGTATTGATCGCCGGTTGCGGTGATGTCGGCAGTCGCCTGGCCACCCAATTGCTGGTTGGCGGGTGGGAGGTCCATGGCCTGCGCCGCGACGTTTCACGCCTGCCCGACGGGGTTGTCGGGGTGGCCGGCGACTTGTTCGACAAAGAGTGTCCAGGGACCTGGCCCATCGGTGCGGTGGATTATCTGGTGTACTGCGCGGCCGCCACCGATCACGATGAGGCCGGTTACCGCGCTGCCTATGTCCAGGGCCTGCGGCATGTGCTGGAGTGGCTGGGCGACTATGGGCAGGTGCCCAATCGCTTGCTGTTCGTTTCCAGCAGCAGTGTGTATGGCCAGCAGCAGGGCGAGTGGATTGACGAGACTTCGCCCACCGTGGCGGCGGGTTATTCAGGGCGGGTGATGCTCGAGGCGGAGCAGATAGCCCGGGGCAGCGGCATCCCGGCCAGTATCGTGCGACTCACCGGTATCTATGGCCCGGGGCGCGAGTGGTTGCTGACGCAGGTTCGCCGGGGGTATCGCGTGGCGGTCGATCCGCCGTTGTATGCCAATCGAATTCATGCCGACGACGCCGCCGGATTGATGGCCTGTCTGCTCGAGGCGGATCGGCGTGGCGTGGCGCTGGATGACGTCTATATAGGCGTTGATGACGCGCCCGCGGCGCTGGCGGATGTGGTGGGCTGGTTGCGCGAGTATCTGGGGGTGACCGAGTGGGCGGAGGACGCCACTGTGCGCCGCACCGGGAGCAAGCGTTGCAGCAATGCGCGGGCGCGGGCGTTGGGTTGGGTGCCGACGTATCCGAGCTTTCGTGAGGGGTATGCAGCGATCATTGAAGGGCGTTGCTGATTTGTAAACGCCACAAACCCCTTGTAGGAGCGAGCTTGCTCGCGAAAGCGGCCTAACAGGCAACAAATATGTTGAATGTTATGGCCTCTTCGCGAGCAAGCTCGCTCCTACAGGAGTTATGTGTTGCTTACTGCTTTTCCAGCAACCACTTGCGATTGCCCGGAGTGTACTGGGGCATTTCGTCTGCCAGGGCAGCATTCACGGCCTGGAAAATCTCCAGTTCCTTGCCTTTGCGGGAAAAGATCCAGGGGTTTCCCTGGCCATTGAGTTGCAACCACATGTTGTCGTTGCCACCGCTCATCGACGCGCAGTCACCCGCCAGGCACAGGGCATAGCGATCGGCTTCCGGCAGTCCGATGACCTGGCCGTCGGCCTGGAACTGCACGCTATTGCCTTCGCCGGGGCCACTGACGACCCTCCAGCTGCCGCCCATATATGCCGAATACAGCGCGCGTTCGAAGCTGGCGCCTATCGGTGCGCCTTCCGGAACCGGAGTCAGCGCCCGGTCGAAGACCTGTTCAGGTTCGTTGTCGCTGGCGGCCTGGCTTAGTTGCTTGCCGTCGCGCTTGAGCTCGCTGGCAGAGCTGCCATAAAAGTCGACTTTCCAGGCGCCGGACTGCTCGCCCAGCAACTTGCCTTCGACATTTTCAAAACCATTGGTGTAGCGGGCCTGGTTGGCCTTGGTGTTGACGTCCCACTCCAGGTTCGGACCATAGGCCTGGAGGGCTTCACGCAGGGGGCCGCCTTTGGCTGCAGCATCGATCGCCGCCTGGTTGATCCAGGTGCCACTGATGTCACGGTCGGCAGGGTTGCTGGCACAACCGCCCAGGAACAGGGCGACCAGCGAGAGGGCTAGCGCAGCGCGCATGGTGGAATCCTTTCAAAACGCTTTTTATACATACGGCAGCGGCGCAGCCTTCAAAGGGCTGCGCCGGACGTATTACTCGATGACCAGGATGGCATCCATTTCAACCTGCGAACCCTTTGGCAGGGCTGCTACGCCGATGGCGGCGCGGGCTGGGTAAGGCTGGTCGAAGTACTTGCCCATGATCTCGTTGACCTTGGCGAAGTGGCTCAGGTCGGTGAGGAAGATGTTCAGCTTGACGATGTCCTTGAACGAACCGCCAGCGGCTTCAGCCACGGCCTTGAGGTTCTCGAACACCTGGACGGTCTGGGCTTCGAAGCCTTCCACCAGTTCCATGGTTTTTGGGTCCAGTGGAATCTGGCCCGACATGTAGACGGTGTTGCCAGCCTTGATCGCCTGGGAGTAAGTGCCAATGGCGGCCGGGGCTTTGTCGCTGGTGATAACAGTTTTGGTCATGAATGACTCCTTGTAAGAGGGTGGCTAGGTTGACGAGCTATGCGCGCATGCGGGTGATGCGAATCACCCCGGTCAGGGCGCGCAGTTTCTTGATCACGCGGGCCAGGTGCACGCGGTCGTGTACGCTGACCACCAGTTGGACCACGCTGATGCGACCATCGCGTTCATCCATGCTGATTTTCTCGATGTTGCCGTCGGCCGCGTTGACGCTGCTGGCCAGCAGGGCGATCAGGCCGCGCTGGTGTTCCAGCTCGACGCGCAGTTCGACGTTGAATTCGCCGGTGACATCCTTGGCCCACGAGAGCTGGATGCATTTTTCCGGGTTGTGGCGGATTTCGCTGATGTTGCGGCAGTTGTCCAGGTGCACGACCATGCCTTTGCCGGCGGACAGGTGGCCGACAATCGGGTCGCCCGGGATCGGCGTGCAGCATTTGGCGTAGCTGAGGACCAGGCCTTCGGTGCCGCGAATCGCCAGCGGTCCTTCCGGACTTGGCAACTGCTCACCTTCGCCCAGCAGCCGGCGGGCCACCACATAGGCCATGCGATTGCCCAGGCCGATGTCTTCGAGCAGATCTTCGATCAGTTCGAGGCGGTACTCGGCGAGCATCGCCTTGACGCGCTCGAGCGGGATTTTCTCCAGCGAGCTGTCGAAGCCGTTGAGCACCTTGTTCAGCAGGCGTTCGCCCAGGCTGATGGATTCGGAGCGGCGTTGCAGTTTCAGCGCATGGCGGATGTGGGTGCGCGCCTTGCCGGTCACCACGAAGTTGAGCCACGCCGGGTTCGGCCGCGCACCGGGAGCGCTGACGATCTCGACCGTGGAGCCGCTTTGCAGCGGTTCGGACAGCGGCGCGAGGCGACGGTTGATCCGGCAGGCGATGCAACTGTTGCCGACGTCGGTGTGCACCGCGTAGGCGAAGTCCACGGCGGTGGAGCCTTTTGGCAGCTCCATGATCCGGCCTTTGGGCGTGAACACGTAGACCTCGTCCGGGAACAGGTCGATCTTCACGCTCTCGATGAATTCCAGCGAGTTGCCGGCCCGTTGCTGCATTTCCAGCACGCCTTTGACCCACTGGCGGGCGCGGGCGTGTGTGCCTTTGGGCTGCTCGTCGCCGCTGGACTTGTACAGCCAATGGGCAGCGATGCCGTTGTTGGCCATTTCTTCCATTTCACGGGTGCGGATCTGGATTTCGATCGGAACACCGTGCATGCCGAACAGCGTGGTGTGCAGCGACTGATAGCCGTTGGCCTTGGGGATCGCGATGTAATCCTTGAAGCGCCCCGGCAACGGTTTGTACAAATTGTGTACTGCGCCCAACACGCGGTAGCAGGTATCGACCTTGTCGACGATGATCCGGAATGCGTAGACGTCCATGATCTCGTTGAAGGCCCGGCGCTTGCCGCGCATCTTCTTGTAGATGCCGTAGAGGTGTTTCTGGCGACCGCTGACCTCGCCCTGGATGCCATCGATGGCCAGGCAGTGGCTTAAGGACTCTTCGATCTTGTTGACGATTTCCTTGCGGTTGCCCCGGGCGCGCTTGACCGCCTGGTAGATCCGCGCGGAACGCATCGGGTGCATGGCCTTGAAGCCGAGGTCTTCGAATTCTATGCGGATGGCGTGCATGCCCAGCCGGTTGGCGATGGGTGCATAGATTTCCAGGGTTTCCTTGGCGATTCGCCGGCGTTTTTCGCCGGACAGCACTTCCAGCGTGCGCATGTTGTGCAAGCGGTCGGCCAGCTTGACCAGGATCACGCGGATGTCGCGTGCCATGGCCATGGCCATTTTCTGGAAGTTTTCAGCCTGGGCTTCGGCCTTGGTCTCGAAGTTCATCTGGGTCAGTTTGCTGACCCCGTCGACCAGTTCGGCCACGGTTTCGCCAAATTGCGCTTGCAGCGCTTCCTTGGCAATGCCGGTGTCTTCGATCACGTCATGCAGCATCGCCGCCATCAGGCTCTGATGGTCCATGTGCATGTCGGCAAGAATATTCGCCACCGCAAGGGGGTGCGTGACGTACGCCTCGCCGCTACGGCGGCGTTGGCCGTCGTGGGCTTGTTCGGCGTAGAAATACGCTCGGCGGACCAGGTTGACCTGGTCTTTGCCGAGGTAGGTCGATAAGCGATCGGCGAGGGCGTCTATGCTCGGCATGATGTCTCCTGCCGTAAGCTTTTATCCCGCGCCGTGCTACGTCGACCAGGCATAGGCTTAGACGGCCTCGTTGGACTCGTCCTCGAATGCAGCGAAAAGCGGTTCATCTTCAACGATTTCGGCTTCGGCGATAGCTGCGTAGTCGATCAGGCCTTCAGCGATTTCACGCAGGGCGACGACGGTAGGCTTGTCGTTTTCCCATGCTACTTTCGGCTCTTTGCCGCCGGTGGCCAGTTGACGGGCACGCTTGGTAGAGAGCATGACCAGCTCAAAGCGGTTATCCACGTGTTCTAGGCAGTCTTCAACGGTTACGCGGGCCATGGTCTTCCTCGTAGCAAATGCAATATGCGCGCTGCCCGGATGGGCGAGCGGACTCAACAGTTTAAAAAATCACCAGCGATTAGGGAAGCGCTGATTTTTTGACCAGACCCTTCAACGCGCTGCAAGTGCCAATGTAAAGCCCTTGCAGCTGTTTTGGGAAGTGCTGATTAACCGAGCAATTCAGCCAGCAATTTGCCAAAACGTTGCTGTTGGCGTTTCTGCTGCAGCTGATTGGCGCGGAAAATCGCCTTCAGGTCGTGCAGCGCGTGGGCGAAATCGTCGTTGATGACCAGGTAGTCGTAGTCGACGTAGTGGCTCATTTCGCTGACGGCTTCACGCATCCGGCCGTCAATGATCTCGTCACTGTCCTGGCCACGATTGGTCAGGCGCTGGTGCAAGGCCTGCAATGAAGGCGGCAGAATGAAGATCGAGCGGGCCTGGGGCATCAGCTTGCGCACTTGCTCGGCGCCTTGCCAGTCGATTTCCAGAATCAGGTCGTGGCCTTCGTCCAGGGTCTGCTGCAGATGGCTTTGCGAAGTGCCGTAGAGATTGCCGAATACTTCGGCGCGCTCGAGGAAATCGCCGTGCTCGATCATCTTCACGAACTCGCTGCGGTCGACGAAGTGATAGTTCACGCCATTCACTTCACCGGGACGCATCGCGCGGGTGGTGTGGGAGACCGAGACGCGGATCTCCGGATCAGCATCGGTCAGGGCCTTGACCAGGCTGCTCTTGCCCGCGCCAGAAGGGGCGGAAATGATGTACAGGGTGCCAGTGCTGTGGGTCATGTGGGGTTTGCCTTACTCAATATTCTGCACTTGTTCGCGCATCTGCTCGATCAACACCTTGAGGTTGACCGCAGCCTGGGTGCTGCGCGGGTCGAAGGCTTTGGAGCCCAGTGTATTGGCTTCGCGGTTGAGCTCCTGCATCAGGAAGTCCAGGCGCCGCCCGGCGGCACCGCCGGACTTGAGCACCCGGCGAACTTCGATGATGTGGGTGCTCAGGCGATCCAGTTCTTCGGCGACGTCGCTTTTCTGCGCGAGCATGACCATTTCCTGTTCCAGGCGCTGCGGGTCCATCTCCGCCTTCATGTCGGCGAAGCGGTCGAGCACTTTCTGGCGCTGGGTGGCGAGCATTTGCGGAACCAGCTCGCGCAGGGTCACCACGTCTTCTTCGATGGACGTCAGGCGCTCGTTGATCAGCCGTGCCAGTTCTGCGCCTTCGCGCTCGCGGCCGGCCTTGAGCTCTTTGAGGCCCTGGTTGAACAGCGCCAATGCTTCGGCGTTCAGCGCTTGCGGGTCAGTTGCATCGCCCACCAGTACGCCGGGCCACGCGAGAACTTCGAGCGGGTTCAGCGCCGCCGGATTCTTGATCAGGCTGGCGATGGTCTCGGCGGCTGCAACCAGTTGCGCGGCGCGTTCCTGATCCACTTGCAGCGCTTTGCCAGTGTTTTCTTCGGTGAAGCGCAGGGTGCATTCGAGCTTGCCCCGCGACACGCCTTGGCGCAAGGCTTCACGGACAGCGCCTTCAAGGTCGCGAAAGGACTCGGGCAGGCGCAGGTGGGGCTCGAGGTAACGGCTGTTGACCGAGCGCAGTTCCCAGCTCAGGGTGCCCTGGACCCCGGCTTTCTCGACGCGGGCGAAGGCGGTCATGCTGTGCACCATGGAGGGACCTCGCAATGCAGATCGGCGCGCAACTGAGGTTGCGGCGATCCGATATCAATGAATTTAAGCTGACTGGCAGCAAAGGCGCAGGATTGTAGCGCAGTGGCGTGGATGCGCCCAAACACACGGTGTGACAAAGACCTGCAGGTCGTCGGCAGCGGGCCGTTCAGAGCCATCGCTGGTCCGATGATTTTTTTAGAAGTGCCCAGTCGAGGCTGGCGGCTCTATAATGCTCCGCAGTTTTCCGTCCCCGTACAGGTATCCCTTATGAAACGTCCAAGTGGTCGCGCTGCCGATCAGCTCCGCTCGATCCGCATTACCCGCAACTACACCAAACACGCCGAGGGGTCCGTGCTGGTCGAGTTCGGCGACACCAAGGTCATCTGCACCGTCAGCGTCGAAAACGGCGTGCCGCGGTTCCTCAAGGGCCAGGGCCAAGGCTGGTTGACGGCCGAGTACGGCATGCTGCCGCGCGCCACTGGCGAGCGTAACCAGCGTGAAGCGAGCCGTGGCAAGCAAGGCGGGCGTACCCTGGAAATCCAGCGACTGATCGGCCGTTCCCTGCGCGCAGCGCTGGACATGACCAAGCTGGGCGACGTCACCCTGTACGTCGACTGTGACGTGATCCAGGCTGACGGCGGTACACGCACCGCGTCCATCACCGGCGCCATGGTTGCCCTGGTCGATGCCTTGAAAGTGATCAAGAAGCGCGGCGGCCTCAAAGGCGGCGACCCGCTCAAGCAAATGATCGGTGCGGTGTCGGTGGGCATGTATCAAGGCGAGCCTGTGCTCGACCTCGACTACCTGGAAGACTCGGCTGCCGAGACTGACCTGAACGTGGTGATGACCAGCACGGGCGGCTTCATCGAGGTACAGGGCACTGCCGAAGGCGCGCCGTTCCAGCCTGAAGAGCTGAACGCCATGCTGGAACTGGCGAAAAAAGGCATGAACGAAATCTTCGATCTGCAAAAGGCTGCACTGGCTGACTGATTGGATGGCCACAGGCAAGGAGGACGCCATGAGTGACGAGCAACAGTTGCTTCCCGCGCCGAGCAAAGAGGTTCGGCAGTGGGCAATGTTTTGTCACTTGTCCGCCTTGCTGGGCATCTGGATTCCGTTCGGCACGCTGCTTGGCCCACTGGTCCTGTGGCAGATGAAGCGCGAGATGGACCCGTTCATCGACGCGCAGGGCAAGGAGGCGCTGAATTTCCAGATCACCGTCGCCATTGCTTCTGCCATTTGCCTGCTGCTGATGCTGGTGATTATCGGGTTTTTCCTGTTCGGGCTGGTGGCGATCGGGGCGCTGGTATTGACCATCATTGGCGGTGTGAAAGCCAATGAGGGGGTGCCTTATCGGTATCCATTTACCTGGCGCCTGATCAAATAAGCAACTCGCTCTTACAGGGGGCGAACTGATGCCCACAAAAAAGCCGACATTGCTGTCGGCTTTTTTGTGTTTGCGAAACGACGATCAGATAGTCAGCGTCCAGTCGTAGTCCACGATCAACGGCGCGTGTTGCGAGAACCGTGGCTGACGTGGCAGGCGCGCACTGCGTACGAAGCGGCGCAGGCCCGGGGTCAGGATCTGGTAGTCGAAACGCCAGCCGAGGTTGAGCATTTCGGCCTGTTCGTTATCCGGCCACCAGCTGTACTGGTCGCCTTCACGGCTGACTTCGCGCAAGGCATCGACATAACCCATGTTGCCGACAATCTCGTCCATCCAGGCCCGTTCAGGCGCCAGGAAGCCCGGAGATTGCTGGCTGTCGCGCCAGTTCTTGATGTCCAGTTTCTGTTGCGCCACGTACAGCGAGCCACAATAAATGTACTCGCGGCGTTTGCGCCGCTGCTTGTCCAGGTACTTGGCGAAGTCGTCCATGAGCTTGAACTTCTGGTTCAAGTCCTCGTCGCCGTTCATTCCGGAAGGAAGCAACAGGGTTGCAATACTGACTTTGTCGAAATCTGCTTGCAGGTAGCGCCCGTAGCGGTCTGCCGTCTCGAAACCGAGACCGCTGATGACAGCCTTCGGTTGCAACCGCGAGTACAAAGCCACGCCGCCTTGGGCGGGAACTTCGGCGTCGCAGGCATAAAGGAAGTATCCATCCAGTTGGAAGGCTGGATCGTCCAGTTCAAAGGCGGAGGCACGGGTGTCCTGCAGGCAGATGACGTCGGCATTCTGTGCCTGCAGCCAACTGAGCAAACCTCGCTCGACTGCAGCCTGAATACCATTGACGTTCACACTGATGATCCGCATAAATGGCCCCAAAAATCGCGTGCGTGTATGATACACGGCGTCAACCTAATTAGCTAAATCCGTGGTATTTGGGGTTTTTTTCATGCAAGCGTATCAGCGCGATTTCATTCGTTTTGCCATCGATCGCGGCGTTTTGCGCTTCGGTGAGTTCACCCTGAAGTCCGGGCGCACCAGTCCTTACTTCTTCAATGCCGGCCTGTTCAACTCGGGTTCGGCCCTGGCGCAGCTGGGTCGTTTCTACGCCGCAGCCATTGCCGAAAGCGGCATTGCCTTCGATGTCCTGTTCGGTCCGGCGTACAAGGGCATCCCTTTGGCGGCGACCACTGCCGTGGCATTGGCCGAGCATCACGGCCGTGACCTGCCATGGTGCTTCAACCGCAAGGAAGCCAAGGCCCACGGCGAAGGCGGCAGCCTGGTCGGCGCACCGCTGACCGGCGAAGTGCTGATCATCGACGACGTGATCACTGCCGGCACCGCGATTCGCGAAGTGATGCAGATCATCGCTTCCCAGGACGGCGCCAAGGCGGCCGGCGTGCTGATCGCCCTGAACCGCCAGGAGCGTGGCAACGGTGAATTGTCAGCGATCCAGGAAGTGGAGCGTGATTTCGGTATTCCAGTGATCAGCATCGTTTCGCTGAACCAGGTGCTGGAGTTCCTGGCCGACGATCCGCAGCTCAAGCAACACCTTCCAGCCGTAGAAGCCTACCGCGCCCAATTCGGCGTGTAACACGGCCCCCTGTAGGAGCGAGCTTGCTCGCGATGGACGCCAGAACAACGCGGGCTACCAGACACCCCGCGTTATCGCTGACGTTTTTCGCGAGCAATCGAGCGTCGACCGGCTGCTCCTACAGGATCGCAGGCAAAAAAAGACCCCGTTCAGCCAGGCCGAGCGGGGTCTTTTTTATTGCGCTAACGCTTACGGACGCTTGCGATTGCTGATCAAGGTGCCCACACCGGTATCGGTGAAGATTTCCAGCAGGATCGCGTTTGGCACACGCCCGTCAATGATCAGCGAGCTGCCCACACCGCCCTGGACCGCTTCCAGTGCGCAACGGATCTTTGGCAACATGCCACCATAGATGGTGCCGTCGGCGATCAGTTCGTCGACCTGCTGGGTCGTCAGGCCGGTCAGGACCGTGCCCGACTTGTCCATCAGGCCGGCGATGTTGGTCAGCAACATCAGTTTCTCGGCTTTCAGCGCCTCGGCCACCTTGCCGGCCACCAGGTCGGCATTGATGTTGTACGACTCGCCATTGGCGCCAACGCCGATTGGCGCGATCACCGGGATGAAATCACCTTTGACCAGCAGGTTCAGCAGGTCGGTGTTGATGCCGACGACTTCGCCCACGTGGCCAATGTCGATGATTTCCGGGGTGGTCATCTCCGGCGTCTGGCGGGTTACGGTGAGCTTTTTCGCACGAATCAGCTCGGCGTCTTTGCCGGTCAGGCCGATGGCGCTGCCGCCGTGACGGTTGATCAGGTTTACGATGTCCTTGTTGACCTGGCCACCGAGGACCATCTCGACCACGTCCATGGTCGCCGCATCGGTAACCCGCATGCCGTCGACAAAGTGGCTCTCGATCGACAGGCGCTTGAGCAAATCACCGATTTGCGGACCGCCACCGTGAACCACGACCGGGTTGATCCCCACGGCCTTCATCAGCACGATGTCGCGGGCGAAGCCGGTCTTGAGCTCCTCGCTTTCCATCGCGTTGCCGCCGTATTTGATCACCAGTGTCTTGCCGACATAGCGGCGAATGTAAGGCAGCGCTTCGGACAGGACCTTGGCGGTGTTGGCGGCGGCTTCGCGTTCGAGGGTCATTCAGGGCTCCGGGTGAATCAGAACGGTAGTTGGAGTTCAGGTGCAACACGCTTCAACTGGACGTGGAAAACGTCCTTGATGCGTTGCAATTCAGCCTCGTCATCGGCCTCGAAACGCAGGACCAGCACCGGTGTGGTGTTGGAGGCGCGAACCAGGCCCCAGCCTTTGGCATAGTCGACTCGCACGCCGTCAATGGTGGTCAGGTCAGCGCCTTCGCCCCACTTCGCGTCGTGCAATGCATCAATGATGCTGAATTTGCTCTCTTCGGTCACATGGATATTGATTTCCGGCGTAGAAATATCGTTCGGGAAGGTCGCGAACAGCTCCTCCGCCGAGGATTTTTCCTTGCTGAGGATTTCCAGCAACCGCGCGGCGCTGTAAATGCCGTCGTCGAAACCGAACCAGCGCTCCTTGAAGAAGATGTGCCCGCTCATTTCGCCGGCCAACAGGGCGCCGGATTGTTTCATTTTTTTCTTGATCAACGAATGACCGGTCTTCCACATCAGCGGACGACCACCGTATTCCTTGATCAGCGGGATCAGGCGGCGAGTGCATTTGACGTCGAAAATGATTTCAGCATTCGGGTTGCGCGCTACCACGTCGCGGGCAAACAACATCAGCAGGCGGTCCGGGAAGACGATGCTGCCGGCGTTGGTCACCACACCGACGCGGTCGCCGTCGCCGTCGAAAGCCAGGCCGATATCGGCGTTGGTTTCCTTGACCTTGGCGATCAGGTCGACGAGGTTTTCCGGCTTGCCCGGGTCTGGGTGATGGTTGGGGAAGTTGCCATCGACCTCACAGAACAGCGGGATGACTTCGCAGTTCAGCGCCTCGATCAATTGCGGGGCGATCACGCCGGCCGCGCCGTTGCCGCAGTCCACCACGACTTTCAGGCGGCGGGCCAATTTTATGTCCTGGACGATTTCGGTGGTGTAGCGGTCGAGGATCTCGACCTGGGTGATGCTGCCCTTGCCGCTGGTCAGGTTGTTGGTCTTGAGGCGGTCATGCAGGGCCTGGATCTGTTCATTGGCCAGGGTGTCGCCGGCAATGACGATCTTGAAGCCGTTGTAATTCGATGGATTGTGGCTACCGGTGAGCATCACGCCGGACTTGCCAGCCAGTACATTGGCCGCGTAGTACAACGCCGGGGTTGGCACCAGGCCAACGTCGCTGACGTGGCAGCCGCTGTCGGCCAGGCCTTGGATCAACTGTTCAACCAGCTCCGGACCGGACAGGCGACCGTCACGGCCAACGGACACGTTAGGTTCATTCTGGGCCAGGCTCTGAGCTCCGATGGCGCGACCGAGCCAGTAAGCCGTTTCAGCGTTGAGAAATTCCGGGACTGTGCCGCGTATGTCGTAGGCGCGGAAAATACTGTCGGGGAACTTGGGGGCAACGCGCACTGGGGTGGTCATCTAGGGGAATGCTCCATCTTGAAAGTGGCTGGACAGGCCGGCGAATGATCGCCGGCAGGTTCAAACTGAAAGGTATGACGGCGTTTTTCGCGCAGAGTTCGTGGTGCGAAAAGGCCATGCCAGCGACGCGAGCGGCTTTTGGCCGATCAATCCCTTGATTTCAGGCGTGTAGATAACGTGTCAGTGGCTGCCGGAATGACCGAAGCCGCCGGTACCACGCTGGGTCTCGACGAACTCTTCGACCATCTCGAAATGCGCCTGCACCACTGGCACCAGCACCAGTTGCGCCAGGCGTTCGCCGATGGCCATGGTGAAGTCGGTCTGGCCACGGTTCCAGCACGAGACCATCAGCGGTCCCTGGTAGTCGGAGTCGATCAGCCCGACCAGGTTACCCAGGACGATGCCGTGCTTATGGCCCAGGCCGGAGCGCGGCAGAATCAGCGCCGCCAGGTTCGGGTCGCCGATGTAGACCGACAGGCCAGTGGGGATCAGTACGGTTTCCCCCGGTTTGATCACGATGTCCTGCTCCAGCATGGCGCGCAGGTCGAGGCCGGCGGAGCCTGGCGTGGCGTACTGTGGCAGCGGGAATTCGGTACCAATGCGGGGATCGAGGATCTTGGCTTGCAAAGCGTGCATGTAAATTAAACCTGGTTCAGACGTTCGGCGATAAAAGTGATCAGCTGGCGAGCAATCTTGCTCTTGCTGGTCTGGGCGAAGAGTGTGGCGTGAAGCTCACGGTCGATCACGCTGCAGGCGTTTTCTTCGCTGTTGAAGCCAATGCTCGGGTTGGCGACGTCGTTGGCGACGATCAAATCGAGGTTCTTGTCTTTCAGCTTGCGGGCAGCGTAATCGAGCAGGTGTTCGGTTTCGGCGGCGAAACCGACACTGAACGGACGGTCGGGGCGTGTGGCGATGCTGGCCAGGATGTCCGGGTTGCGCACCATTTGTAGCAACAAGCCGTCGCCGTTCGTAGGATCTTTCTTGAGTTTCTGTGGCGCAACGACTTCCGGGCGGTAATCCGCGACCGCTGCCGAGGCGATAAACAGGTCGCAAGGAATCGCCGCTTCACACGCGGCGAGCATGTCGCGGGCGCTGACGACGTCAATGCGCGTAACACGATCCGGAGTCGGCAGATGCACAGGGCCGGTGATCAGGGTGACGCGGGCGCCGGCTTCAACCGCCGCTTCGGCCAGGGCAAAGCCCATTTTTCCGGAGCTGTGGTTGGTGATGTAGCGCACTGGGTCGATATTTTCCTGGGTCGGGCCGGCGGTGATCAGCACGTGCTTGCCGGTCAGTGCCTGACGCTGGAAGCAGTCTGCAGCGCACTGGGCCAGTTCCGTGGCTTCGAGCATGCGCCCCAGGCCGACGTCGCCGCAGGCCTGGCTGCCGGAGGCCGGGCCGAAGGCCTTGATGTCACGGCTCTCGAGGGTTTGCAGGTTGGCCTGGGTGGCCGGGTCGCGCCACATGGCCTGGTTCATTGCCGGTGCGACGGCTACCACGGCGTCGGTCGCCAGTACCAGCGTAGTCAGCAGGTCGTCGGCAATGCCCTGGGCCAGTCGCGCGATCAAATCGGCGGTGGCGGGGGCGATCAGCACCAGGTCGGCCCATTTTGCCAGTTCGATGTGGCCCATCGCGGCTTCGGCCGCCGGGTCCAGAAGGTCCAGGTGGACTGGGTGCCCGGACAGGGCCTGCATGGTCAGCGGAGTGATGAACTCAGCGCCGCCACGGGTCATGACCACGCGCACTTCGGCGCCCTGGTCGATCAGGCGGCGAACCAGGTCGGCGCTCTTGTAGGCAGCGATACCGCCGCCGACGCCCAGAACAATGCGTTTCCGATACAGCCGCTGCATAGGCCTGCCTTTCATTTCGTTGATGACTGCGTTGCGATACCCCCTCCCCAGGAGTGAAATCGCCCGCAAAAAAGATGGGCTACGATATCACAGCGACCGCTACGGAACAGCGGCGCCCACAGACAGGGAGGTGCTATGAGTATTCGCGATTGGCCGTCGGCGGAACGACCGCGGGAAAGGTTGCTTGAACAGGGCGCGGGAAGTCTTTCCGACGCCGAGTTGCTGGCGATATTTTTACGAACCGGTGTGGTGGGTAAAAGTGCCGTGGATCTGGCGCGGCACCTGTTGACTCAGTTTGGCAGCCTGCGTTTGCTGCTGGAGGCCGATCAGGAAACGTTCAGCGAACAGTTGGGGCTGGGGCCGGCAAAATTCGCTCAGTTGCAGGCTGCTCAAGAAATGAGCAGGCGTCATCTGGCCGAGCGTGCGCGCGAAAAGTCGGCGCTGGAAAATCCGCAGGCGGTGCGTGAATACCTCAAGTCGATGCTGCGCCATGAGCCCCACGAGGTGTTCGGCTGCCTGTTCCTCGACTCCAGGCATCAGGTGCTGGCATTTGAGGTGCTGTTTCGCGGCTCGATCGACAACACCAGCGTCCATCCGCGGCAAGTGGTCAAGCGTGCGCTGGCGCAAAATGCTGCGGCCTTGATTCTCTGCCACAACCATCCGTCGGGCAACACTGATCCCAGCCAGGCCGACCGTCAGCTGACCAATCGCCTGCAAAAGGCGTTGGACCTGATCGATGTGCGGGTACTCGACCATTTCATCATCGGAGACGGCGACCCGTTGTCGTTGGCGGAGTATGGGTGGATGTAAACCCCTGTAGGAGCAGCCGGTCGACGCTCCTACAAGGTTTTGCGTTGGGGCGGATTATTTGATGTTGACCTTGGCGTAGTCCTGCCGCCCGAACGGGCTTACCGAGTATCCCTCGACAGACTTGCTCGTCAGTGCGAAGGCAGTCGGATGAGCCAGCGGCAGCCACAGTGCCTGTTGCTGGATCTGCGTCTGGGCCTGTTCGTAGAGTTTGGTGCGCACACCTTGCTCGCCGGTGGTCTTGCCGGCGCTGATCAACTTGTCCAGGTCCTGGTTGCAATAACGCGCAAAGTTGGTGCCGGACTTGACCGCGGCGCAGGAAAACTGCGGCGTGAGGAAGTTGTCCGGGTCGCCGTTATCGCCAGCCCAGCCCATGAACAGCAGGTCATGTTCACCGGCCTTGGCGCGGCGAATCAGCTCGCCCCATTCGATCACGCGAATTTCCGCCTGGATGCCGATTTCCGCCAGGTCGGACTGAAGCAACTGGGCACCCAGGCTCGGGTTAGGATTGAGCAGGCTGCCGGACGGACGGGTCCAGATCGTGGTCTGGAAACCCTCCTTGAGCCCGGCCTTGGCCATCAACGCCTTGGCCTTGTCGATGTCATGGGGGTAACCCGGCAACGATTTCGCATAGCTCCAGGTGTTTGGCGGGTAGGGGCCATTGGCGGGTTCGGCGGTGTCCTCGAACACGGCCTTGACGTAGTTGGCCTTGTCGAAGGCGAGGTTGATCGCCTGGCGCACTTCAGGCTTGTCCAGAGGCGGGTGCTGACTGTTGA
The DNA here is from genome assembly GCF_054600775.1 of Pseudomonas sp. MHK4. Lineage (NCBI taxonomy): Bacteria > Pseudomonadati > Pseudomonadota > Gammaproteobacteria > Pseudomonadales > Pseudomonadaceae > Pseudomonas > Pseudomonas sp. MHK4. Next base: position 246,269 of record NZ_BAAIAK010000003.1, read on the forward strand.
TGGCCACGAAAGCGGTCATGAAAGCGTCAGTTTTTTCGACTTTCAAGGTCGGCTCTTTCAACGCTGCCTGGACATCCAGAGGCTTGGGCGACAGGGCGATCTGGCATTCATTGCGGCGCAGTTTCTGCAAGCGCACGTTGGCGTCTGGGGTGATGGCAAAGATCAGCGGGTCGACGGCGGGCTTGCCGCCGAAGTACTCGGCATTGGCTTTGTAGCGAACCGTGGCGTCCTTCTGGAACCGCGTGAACACGAACGGCCCCGTGCCGATCGGTTGGCTGTTGAGCTTCTCCGGCGTGCCGGCTTTCATCAACTTGTCGGCGTACTCGGCCGAGTAGATCGAGGCGAAACCCATGCTCAGGGTGGCGAGGAAGGTGGAGTCCGGGTGGTCCAGGGTAAAACGAACGGTCAGCGGGTCCAGCGCGTCGATCTTCTTGATAAGCGCGGGCAATTGCATCGATTGCGCATGTGGAAAGCCGCTCTGGGCGACTTTGTGCCATAGGTTGGCCGGGTCGAGCATGCGGTCGAAGCTGAACTTCACGTCCTCGGCCGTCAGTTCCCGCGTCGGGCTGAAATACTCGGTGCGGTGAAATTTTACCTGCGGGTGCAACTTGAAGACGTAGGTCAGGCCATCAGGGGTGACCTCCCAGCTGTCCGCAAGACTGGCAACCACTTTTCCGCTGGCGGTGTCGAAATCCACCAGTCGGTTCATCAACACGTCGGCCGAGGCGTTGGTGGTGGTCAGCGAGTTGTATTGCACCACATCGAACCCTTCCGGGCTGGCCTCGGTGCAGACGCTCAGGGCGGCGGCGAAGGCCTGTGGGCCCAGCAGGAGCGGGGCAAGCAACAGCGGTAGGGCAGCGAGGCGCATGGTCGGGTTCCTTTACAGATCGAAGGCCCATCTGCAAGTGCAGTCTGGAAAAGGCTTACCCTAGTGGGCTGGATTGCAAATGACTATCCCCTTTTTCGATTTCAGGGGACTATAGCCGATCGATTCGGGTGGGCATTGGTTGGAAAAAAGCTGGATTGGCCTGTCAGGCAGATTCTCTGCGACGAGCGGTCGAAATCGTCGATAGCCTTGTTCCAAGGCCCCTGGCGGCTGAAAAACAGGGTTTTTATCAACTCAACGCACACCGAATGTTGTTGCTCTCCAGTCTTTCTGGTATAAAGCAGCGCTCTTTTCTAGGGGCCCGGTTCCTTCGTTTGTAGGTGTAGCCGGTAAGACCCTTAAAGAAACGCGGCGCCTGGCGCCAAATGACTGAGAGATTAAGCGGCCAACCCATGCCGGGTTGGGCATGTGGTTTTAGAGGGCTGAGGCATGTCTAGAGTCTGTCAAGTTACCGGTAAGGGTCCGGTGACTGGGAATAACATTTCCCACGCAAATAACAAAACCCGTCGTCGTTTCCTGCCTAACCTGCAGCATCACCGCTTCTGGGTTGAAGAAGAGAAACGTTTCGTGCGTCTGCGCGTATCTGCCAAAGGCATGCGTATCATCGACAAGCGTGGCATCACTGTCGTGCTGGCCGAAATCCGCGCCGCTGGCAAGATCTAAGGGAGCTAATCATGCGTGAATTGATTCGTTTGATTTCGAGCGCCGGTACTGGTCACTTCTACACTACCGACAAGAACAAGCGCACTACTCCGGACAAAATCGAGATCAAGAAATTTGATCCGGTTGTTCGCAAGCACGTGATCTACAAGGAAGGCAAAATCAAGTAATTGATTTTTCCCGACTTACGAAAAAGGCCCGTATCGCGAGATACGGGCCTTTTTTGTTGCTTTGGGGATTATGTGTTGCCTGTCAGGGCCCCTTCGCGAGCAAGTCCGCTCCCACATTTGAGTGGTGTGGACCCGGACAAATGTGGGAGCGGGCTTGCTCGCGAAGAGGGCTTCCCTGACACCGCAAACCCTCAGGCTTTCTGTTCAAACGCCACATAGATCTTGCGGCACGGCTCCAGCACCTCCCAGGTACCCCGGAACCCGGCCGGGATCACGAAGCGATCGCCCGCGCGCACGGTTTTGCTGTTGCCGTCGTTGTCGCGCAGCACGGACACGCCCTGGACGATCTCGCAGTATTCATGCTCGGTGAAATTCACCAGCCACTGGCCGACGGCGCCTTCCCACACGCCGGCATTCAGCTGGCCGCAAGGACTGTTGTAGTGGTTGTACACCGCTTGCTCCGGATCGCCCTTGAGGACTTTTGCCGGGTCTGGGCGATAGCGTTCCGCGGCCGTGGTGGCCTGGCCGAAGTCGACGATGTTCTGGATGCTCATTGTTGTAATCCCCGGTCATTGCGGTGCGAGTGGTTAAAGAACCAAAGTCTATGTTTATTAAAATGAACATCGCAAGGCCGTTTGCCGGCGTTATGTCAAATATATTGAAACTTCACCTGCCGCTGGTTTAGGGTGGTGGTTGCCTTGGGGCCGTAAGCAGGCTGGCCGGGCAGAATTCCTGACAGCGCCCGCGAAGAACGCGGGTGTCGTATTCAATAAGAGGAGGACACTCGCATGACCACCCTGACTCGTGCCGACTGGGAACAACGCGCTCGCGATCTGAAGATCGAAGGCCGCGCCTACATCAATGGCGAATACACCGATGCCGTTTCCGCCGAGACCTTCGAGTGCATCAGCCCCGTCGATGGTCGGCTGCTGGGCAAGATTGCCAGCTGTGATGCCGCCGATGCCCAGCGCGCTGTTGAAAACGCCCGCGCCACCTTCAATTCCGGTGCCTGGTCACGCCTGGCGCCGACCAAGCGCAAAGCCACCATGATCCGTTTCGCCGGCCTGCTGAAACAGCACGCCGAAGAGCTGGCCCTGCTTGAAACCCTGGACATGGGCAAGCCGATCAGCGACTCCCTGTACATCGACGTTCCCGGCGCGGCGCAAGCCCTGAGCTGGAGCGGCGAAGCCATCGACAAGATCTACGACGAAGTGGCCGCCACCCCGCATGATCAGCTGGGCCTGGTCACTCGCGAGCCAGTTGGCGTTGTCGGCGCCATCGTGCCGTGGAACTTCCCGCTGATGATGGCCTGCTGGAAACTCGGCCCGGCGCTGTCCACCGGTAACTCGGTGATTCTCAAGCCGTCCGAAAAATCCCCACTGACCGCCATCCGCATCGCTGCCCTGGCCGTCGAGGCCGGCATCCCGAAAGGCGTGCTCAACGTGCTGCCAGGTTACGGTCACACCGTCGGCAAGGCCCTGGCCCTGCATAACGACGTAGACACCCTGGTGTTCACCGGTTCGACCAAGATCGCCAAGCAATTGCTGATCTACTCCGGCGAGTCGAACATGAAGCGCGTCTGGCTCGAAGCCGGTGGCAAGAGCCCGAACATCGTGTTTGCCGATGCACCGAACCTGCAGGACGCCGCCGAAGCCGCTGCCGGCGCCATTGCGTTCAATCAGGGCGAAGTCTGCACCGCCGGTTCGCGCCTGCTGGTGGAACGTTCAATCAAGGACCAATTCCTGCCGATGGTGATCGAAGCGCTGAAAGCCTGGAAACCGGGCAACCCGCTGGACCCGGCAACCAACGTCGGTGCGCTGGTGGACACCCAGCAGATGAACACCGTGCTGTCCTACATCGAGTCCGGTCACACCGACGGCGCCAAGCTTGTTGCTGGAGGAAAGCGCACGCTGCAGGAAACCGGCGGCACCTATGTTGAGCCGACGATTTTCGATGGCGTGAGCAACGCGATGAAAATCGCCCAGGAAGAAATCTTCGGGCCGGTGCTGTCGGTCATCGCTTTCGATACCGCCGAAGAAGCCATCGCGATCGCCAACGACACGCCGTACGGCCTCGCCGCGGCAGTGTGGACCAAGGACATCTCCAAGGCTCACCTGACCGCCCGCGCACTGCGCGCCGGTAGCGTGTGGGTCAACCAGTACGACGGTGGCGACATGACGGCACCGTTCGGTGGCTTCAAGCAGTCCGGTAACGGTCGCGACAAGTCGCTGCATGCGTTCGACAAGTACACCGAGCTGAAGGCGACCTGGATCAAGTTGTAAGTCGGTTTTCTTAACGACGTAGATCCCCTGTGGGAGCGGGCTTGCTCGCGAAGGCGGTGTGACAGTCAACATTGATGTTGAATGTGATGGCCTCTTCGCGAGCAAGCCCGCTCCCACATTGTTTTGTGCCGCCTGTACAAAATAACAATCCACAGGAGCGTGGAACATGCGTTGGGCGACGTATTTCGCCGTGTTGGCGTCTGTCTTGAGTGTCGGGCTGGCCCTGGGTGTCAGCATGCCGCTGGTGTCGTTCCGCCTGGAAAGCTGGGGTTACGGCTCGTTTGCCATCGGCGTGATGGCGGCCATGCCGGCCATTGGTGTGCTGCTGGGCGCGAAGATCTCCAGCCATCTGGCGGCCCGTCTGGGCACGGCCAATCTTATGCGTCTGTGCCTGTGGGCCGGTGCGGTGTCCATCGGTTTGCTGGCGCTGCTACCGAGTTATCCGATCTGGCTGGCGCTGCGCTTGATGATTGGCGTGATCCTGACCCTGGTCTTCATCCTCGGTGAAAGCTGGATCAACCAGCTGGTGGTCGAAGAGTGGCGTGGACGGCTGGTGGCGCTGTACGGCAGCAGCTACGCGTTGAGCCAATTGGCCGGGCCGATCCTGCTGGGCGTACTCGGTACCGAGCACGATTACGGTTTCTGGGTCGGCGTCGGGCTGCTGGTGGCGGCGCCGTTCCTGTTGCTGGGGCGCAGCGGCGCGCCCGACAGCGAGGCCTGCAGCGTGACCTTCGGCGATTTGCTGACCTTCTGCCGTGGCCTGCCGGCAATTGCCTGGGCGGTGTCGCTGTTCGCGGCGTTCGAGGCGATGATCCTGACGCTGCTGCCGGTGTACTGCCTGCGCCAGGGTTTCACCACGGAAATCGCCCTGGCGATGGTCAGCACGGTAGTGGTGGGGGACGCCTTGCTGCAACTGCCCATCGGTGCGCTGGCTGATCGCGTGTCGCGGCGTGCGTTGTTTACCGGCTGCGCGGTGGTCCTGTTGGTGTCGAGCCTGGCGATCCCGATGCTGATCGACACCCTGCTGATCTGGCCGCTGTGGGTGCTGTTCGGTGCCAGTGCAGGCGGGCTGTTTACCTTGTCGCTGATCCTGATTGGCGAGCGTTATCGCGACGATGCCCTCGTGCGGGCCAATGCGCACATCGCGCAGCTGTGGGGCATCGGTTGCCTGCTCGGGCCGTTGATCGCCGGTGCCGGTAGCCAGTGGATCAGCGGGCATGCGTTGCCGTTGCTGATGGCGGCGGGGGCATTTGGACTGGTGATCCTGGTGTCGCGCCAGGGCGCGTTTGGCGCGGTGCAGCCCGCATAAGATCAAAAGATCGCAGCCTGCGGCAGCGCCTACAGGGGGGAATGCGTACACCTGTAGGCGCTGCCGCAGGCTGCGATCTTTTTAAAGCATCCGCTCTAGCCCGACGATGTCGCTGAGCCAGGCATTGAAGCGCCGCCACCAGCTGCCCGGTTCCTCGGTCAAGGTGTGCATTTTGCCGTCGTCTTCGGTGGTCCATACGACCTGTTCATTCTCCAGCTGCACGTGGTAACTCAAGGGAGGCGCCATGCCCTGCAACGCCAGCTCGCGAACGTGGGCCGCCAGTTCCGGGCTGTCCACCAGCACCCCGACCTCGGTGTTCCACAGGACCGAGCGCGGGTCGAAGTTGAACGAGCCGATGAAGGATTTTTGCTGGTCGAAGATGATGGCTTTGCTGTGCAGGCTGGAATCGGAATCCCCGTAGGACTTGCTGGAAAACAGGCGAGGTCCGCTACCGCCGGTGTCGCCGGGCTGGCGGCGCAGTTCGAACAGCTGCACACCATGCTCCAGCAGCGCCTTGCGATACGGTGCATAGCCGCCGTGCACCGCCGGGACGTCAGTGGCCTCCAGTGAGTTGGTCAGCAAACGTACCGACACGCCGGCGTCAGCGCGTCCGGTCAGGTAGATCAGCCCCGGTGGCCCAGGCACGAAATAGGCCGAGATCATGATCAACTCTTTGCTGACCCCCTGGAGTGCGGGCGCCAACTGGGTCGTCAGCAGCAACTGAGGGTCGGGCTCGCCGTCGGAAAGCACCTTGCTCGGTGCATCCCACAGCGCCTGGTTCCAGGCCCAGATCAGCTCGTTGCGCCAGATATCCAGGCGCGGCTGCGTGGCGAAAGTCATCAACTGTTGATAGAGCGCGTGGTTCTGTTTGCGCGATTCCTCCAAGGACTGTTCCAGCCGGGTGCGGGTGTTTTGCAGGTCCTCGGCTGTCGGTTTGCTGGAGACAAATTCATCGATCGGCTTGCTCAGGGCGCTATTCCAGTACTGGTCGAAACTGTGCCCCAATTGCTCGGCGACCGGCCCGACGCTAAGCATGTCGATGTCGGTGAAGTTCAGGTTGGGCTTGGCATCGAAATACTCGTCCCCGATGTTGCGCCCACCGACAATCGCCATGCTGTTGTCGGCCAGCCACAGCTTGTTGTGCATGCGTCGATGTTGCTGCGACACATTGAGCAATCGGCCTAGGGTCCGCGTCACGCCGGTGCTGCGCCCCAGATGCAAGGGGTTGAACACGCGAATCTGGATCTGTGGATGCGCCGCCAGCGTGGCGATGGTCTCGTCCAGGCCATCGCTGGTGGTGTCGTCGAGCAGAATGCGTATACGTACGCCGCGGTCCGCGGCTTTGAGCAGTTCAGAAACCAGCATCCGCGTGCTGATGCCGTCATGCACGATGTAGTACTGCAGGTCGAGGCTGCTTTGCGCGTTGCGAATCAGCTCGGCGCGCGCGGTGAAGGCCTCGGTACTGTTGGACAGCAGGCGAAAGCCCGATTTCCCCTCATGGGTGGCGGCCTGGTCCTGGACCGATCGGCCGAATGCCGAGTTGTTCGCTGGCAGCGCCTGGCTCGGCTCGACCTGCAAGTCGAAGTTGGCGCAGCCGCCGAGGAACGAAGCAAGTAACACAAGGGCAAGCAGGGGCTGTCTGACAGTCACGTGGGATCGTTCCGGGTGGCGGCAGGTGTGGGCATATGGATACTGGCGTTGGCAAAAAGGTCAGTCGTTCAGCTCACAAGTTTGCGCAAGCAGATTGATGGCCGCCGCGCCGACCTTGCGCACGGCGTCTTCAATCTGTGCCGATGGTTTGGCAGCGTAGTTCATGCGCAGGCAATTGCGGTATTTGCCCGATGCGGAAAAGATGCTGCCGACGGCGATCTGTACGCCTTGGTCGTGCAATTCGCGATTGAGTTTGAGTGTGTCGAAACCTTCCGGCAATTCAACCCACAGCATGAAGCTGCCCTGGGGGCGACTGGCGCGGGTGCCGGGCGGGAAGTAGCGAGCCACCCAGTCGATCATCATGTCGCGATTACGCTGGTATTGCGTGCGCATCCGCCGCAAATGCGGTTCGAAATGGCCGCCCTTGAGGAATTCGGCGATGGCAATCTGCGGTTGCGGCGCGGTCGAGCCGGTGCTGATGTATTTCATGTGCAGCACCCGTTCCAGATAGCGACCAGGCGCGACCCAGCCGATGCGCAGGCCAGGCGCCAGGGTCTTGGAGAATGAACTGCACAGCAGCACGCGGCCGTCCTCGTCGAAGGATTTGATGGTGCGTGGGCGTGGATAGGAATAGGCCAGTTCGCCATACACATCGTCTTCGATGATCGCCACGTCAAAACGCTGTGCGAGCGTCAACAACGAGCGTTTGCGCGACTCCGGCATGATGTAGCCCAGCGGGTTATTGCAGTTGGGGGTCAACTGTATGGCCTTGATCGGCCACTGTTCCAATGCCAGTTCCAGGGCATCCAGGCTGATCCCGGACAGCGGGTCGGTAGGGATCTCCAGGGCTTTCATGCCCAGTCCCTTGAGGGTCTGCATGGCCCCGTGAAAACTCGGCGAGTCCACCGCCACAATATCTCCGGCTGCACAGATCGCCCGAATACTGGTGGACAGCGCTTCGTGGCAACCGGTGGTCACCACCAGGTCGCCGGGCCCCAGCTGGCAGCCCGAGTCGAGCATCAGCCGGGCGATTTGTTCGCGCAGTTCGAGGTTGCCGTGGATGTTGTCGTAATACAGTCCCGGCATGTCTTGCCGCCGGCTGATGCGCGCCAGATCGCGCAACAACGGTTTCATGGTCGGGCTGGTGATGTCCGGCATGCCGCGACCCAGTTGCACCACGTCCTTGCGCGGCACTGCGCGGATCAGCTCCAGCACCTGGTCCCATTGCGAAATATCCACCGGACGCTGGGCCGGACGGCCAATTGCCGGCAGGTCCGGCAGTTCGCGGCTGGCGGGCACGAAATACCCGGACTTCGGCCGTGGTATGGCCAGGCCGTTGTCTTCCAGCACCCGATAGGCTTGCTGCACCGTGCTCAGGCTGACCCCGTGTTCGACGCTCAGCGCCCGCACCGAAGGCAAGCGGTCACCGGGGCGATAGAAGCCCTGTTCGATACGCGTGCCGAGCAATTCGGCGAGGTTGACGTAAAGGGTCATGGTGCAGTCTCGGCAGGTGAGATGGGGTTGACCAGTACAGATCGGGCAAAAATTCAGGATTCAGCAGCATAAACGGCGAATCTGTATGGATTTAATACAGATGTATTGAATCTGTAATGCTTTTGCTCGCCCCAGCATCATGAAAGCTCTGGCTACCCAAGTAAACAGGAGCAATCAAAATGAACGGCTTGAGCGATGTGCGGCTGACGTTACACAGTCAGGAACTGACGGCAGGGCAAAGGGACAGCGCGCGCCATGCGCCCATGCGCAATGTGCCGTCCCATCTGAGCCGCTGGGACCTGTTCTGGCAGCGACTGCACACACGCAAGGCGTTGCTGGCGCTGACACCGGAACAGCTCAAGGATGTCGGGTTGACGCGTGAGCAGGCTCGGGAGGAGGGGCTGAAGCCGTTCTGGCGGATTTGAGGTGTTCTTTGGATCCTTTCGCTGGCAAGCCAGCTCCTACAAGGGCATGTGTATTCTGTAGGAGCTGGCTTGCCGGCGATGGCGTCCGCCAATACACAACAATTCTTTAGACCAACTCTTTGAGCCGATGCCACAACATCCCCAACGCCAACAACGGCGAGCGCAAATGCTTGCCCCCGGGGAAGGTGATGTGCGGCACTTTGGCAAACAGATCGAAGCCGCCACTGTGCTGCCCGCCGATGGCCTCGGCCAGCAACTTGCCCGCCAGGTGCGTGGCATTCACCCCATGGCCGGAATAAGCCTGGGCGTAATACACATTCGGTTGCTCCTTGAGCCGGCCGATCTGCGGCAGGCGGTTGGCGCCGATGCCGATCATCCCGCCCCATTGATAATCGATCCGCGCGTTGGCCAGTTGTGGGAAGACCTCCAGCATTTTCGGGCGCATATAGGCTGCGATGTCGTTCGGGTCGCGCCCCGAGTAATGGCAGGCGCCGCCGAACAGCAAGCGCCGGTCCGCCGAGAGTCGGTAGTAATCCAGTGCCACCCGTTGATCGCAGACCGCCATGTTCTGCGGCAGCAGGGCGTGGGCCTGTTCTTCACTCAAAGGCTCGGTGGCGATGATATAGCTGCCGGCGGGCAGCACTTTGCCGCTGAGTTCGGGATTGAGCTCATTGAGGTAGGCGTTGCAGCCCAGGACCAAGGTCTTGGCCCGGACCGAACCCTGGGCGGTGTGCACCTTGACCTCGGGACCGTACTCGATGCGCGTGACGGCCGACTGTTCAAACAGCCGGGCCCCCAGTTGCTGGGCGGCCGCGGCTTCGCCCAAGGCCAGGTTCAGCGGATGCAGATGGCCGGAGCCCATGTCGATCAGCCCGCCGACGTACCGCTTGGAGCCCACCACCGTGTGCATTTCGTGGGCTTGCAGCAGTCGGGTTTCATAGCGGTAACCAAGGCTGCGCAGTTCTTCGGCGTCTTCGGCGAAGCCTTCAAGGTCGCGAGGCTTGTTGGCAAGGTCGCAATAGCCCCAGGTCAGGTCGCAGGGAATGCCGAACCGCTCGACTCTCTGTCGGACGATTTCCACCGCTTCCAGGCCCATGAGCTTCATCTGCCGCACGCCGTCGGTACCGATCACGTTGGCAAACTGATCCAGGCCATGACCGACCCCCCGAATCAACTGCCCACCATTGCGGCCACTGGCGCCCCAGCCGATTTTATGGGCTTCGAGCAGCACCACGCTCAGACCGCGTTCCGCCAGTTCCAGCGCGGTGTTCAACCCGGAGAACCCGCCACCGACCACGCAAACGTCTGCCACCAGTTCGCCGGTCAGCACCGGATGGTCGGGCTGGGGCAGGCTGCTGGCGGCATAGTAAGAGCTGGTGTGCTGGTGATTCGCGGCAGGCGGCTGGGCACGGCCATTCATGTGCGTGATCCTGATTCGAGCGTCTGGAAAATTTGACGGAGCATAAGCCGGACCTCGAAGGCGGGCAACATTGGTCGGCTGGTGCTGTCTGGATCGGGGCTTTTACGTCAGAATCCGTCCCTGTTCCGAGATCGGTAGTGGTTTAGATGAGTTGCAACAGTCAGAAAATTCGCACGCTGCGCCAGCAGATTCCCTCGTTCGAGTGCGTGCCCGGTTGCCATGACTGCTGCGGCCCGGTCACCACCTCGCCGGAGGAAATGTCCCGTCTGCCGCGCAAGAGCCGCGCCGAGCAGGATGCGGCGATGGATGAACTCAACTGCGTCCATCTTGGGCCGAACGGCTGCACCGTGTATGACGAGCGGCCGCTGATCTGCCGGTTGTTTGGCACCACCAAGAGCTTGCCGTGCCCTAATGGGCGAGGGCCGGTGGAGTTGATTCATCCGCATGTCGAGAAGCAAGTATTTGAGTACATGGCCTCGAATCGGCAGGTGCTGGTTTAAAAGATCGCCCCTGTAGGAGCTGCCGCAGGCTGCGATCTTTTGATCTTCAATCCGGAATCGGCAAACTCAAACTCTCCTTCACCTCTTCCATCACGATATAGCTCTTGGATTCGCGCACATGCGGCAGCTTGAGCAGGATGTCGCCCAGCAGTTTGCGGTACGAGGCCATCTCGGATATCCGCGCCTTCACCAGATAGTCGAAATCCCCTGACACCAAATGGCACTCCAGGACGTGGGGCAGCTTCAGGACCGCGCGTCGGAACTCTTCGAAGGTATCGCCGGACTTGTAATCGAGGCTGATCTCGACGAACACCAGGAGACTGCCCTTGAGGTGCTGCGGATTAAGCCGGGCGTTGTAGCCCATGATGATCCCCTCGCGCTCCAGGCGTCGCACCCGCTCGGTACAGGGCGTGGTCGAGAGCCCGACCTTTTCCCCCAGCTCGGTGAAGGATATGCGCCCATCCGCTTGCAGGATCCGCAGGATGTTGCGGTCGATCTTGTCCAGCTCACGTTTGGTCTGAGTGTTGGTACGCATAGGGGATGCGCCTCCGTGAAAAGGGTTTTTGCCGAGAATTGTCGCCAAATATAGGCGCTTATATAGTGAAAAGCACTGGCAAATCTTTTTTAAACTGCGCACATCTGAAGCTCTGAACAACAAACGTCAGCGGTTAGCCGCGATGAGGGATATGAAAATGCGCGTCATGGTCTTGGGTAGCGGCGTCATCGGTACCACCAGTGCTTATTATCTGGCGCGTGCCGGGTTTGAAGTAGTGGTGGTCGACCGGCAGCCAGCTGCCGCTATGGAGACCAGTTTCGCCAACGCCGGGCAGGTTTCGCCGGGTTATGCCTCGCCGTGGGCCGCCCCAGGCGTGCCGCTCAAGGCCATCAAGTGGCTGCTGGAGCGCCATGCACCCTTGGCGATCAAGGCCACTGCCGACATCGATCAGTACCTGTGGATGGCACAGATGCTACGCAACTGCACCGCCAGCCGTTACGCGGTGAACAAGGAGCGCATGGTCCGCCTGTCCGAGTACAGCCGTGACTGCCTCGACGAATTGCGCGCTGAAACCGGCATCGCCTACGAAGGCCGCAGCCTCGGTACGACTCAGTTGTTCCGCACCCAGGCCCAGCTCGATGGCGCCGCGAAAGACATCGCCGTGCTGAAAGAGTCCGGCGTGCCGTTCGAACTGCTCGACCGCGAAGGCATTGCCCGCGTCGAACCTGCCCTGGCCAGCGTCACCGACATCCTCGCCGGTGCCCTGCGCCTGCCGAACGACCAGACCGGCGACTGCCAGATGTTCACCACCAAGCTCGCCGAAATGGCTGCCAACCTCGGTGTGCAATTCCGTTTCGGCCAGGACATTCAGCGCCTCGACTTCGCCGGTGACCGCATCAACGGCGTGTGGATCGACGGCAAGCTGGAAACCGCCGACCGCTACGTGCTGGCCCTCGGCAGCTACTCGCCACAACTGCTCAAGCCGCTGGGCATCAAGGCCCCGGTGTATCCGCTCAAGGGTTACTCCCTGACCGTGCCGATCACCAACCCGGCGATGGCCCCGACTTCGACCATTCTGGACGAGACCTACAAGGTCGCGATCACCCGCTTCGACAACCGCATCCGCGTCGGCGGCATGGCGGAGATCGCCGGTTTTGACCTGTCGCTGAACCCGCGTCGGCGCGAAACCCTGGAGATGATCGTCAACGACCTTTATCCTCAGGGCGGCAATCTGGCCGAGGCCAGCTTCTGGACCGGCCTGCGTCCAACCACGCCGGACGGCACGCCGATTGTCGGCGCTACCCCGTTCAAGAACCTGTTCCTGAATACCGGTCACGGCACCCTCGGCTGGACCATGGCGTGCGGCTCCGGTCGATTGCTGGCGGACCTGATGGCCAAGAGAAAGCCGCAGATCAGCGCCGAAGGCCTCGATATTTCCCGTTATGGCAAAAAAACCCAGGAGTCTGCAAAGCATGTCAGTCCAGCGCCAGCTCACCAATGAGCGCATGAGTCAGATCGTCACCCATAACGGCACGGTTTACCTGGCCGGGCAGGTCGGCGATGACATGAACGCCGGGATTGAACAGCAGACCCGTGAAACCCTGGCCAGTATCGAGCGTTTGCTCGACCTGGCCGGCACCGACAAGCAACATCTGCTGTCGGTGACGATTTACCTGAAAGACATCGACGCCCACTTCGAAGGCATGAACGCCGTGTGGGACCAGTGGCTGCCCAAAGGCGTTGCACCAGCCCGAGCTACCGTCGAAGCGAAGTTGTGCGAGCCGCAAATCCTGGTGGAGCTGTCGGTTGTAGCCGCTCTGCCATGACTGCTCTGCGGTAGCTGCTCTGCGGCAAGCCGCTCGGAAAGATCCCTCTTCCGGTGCTACTGGCGTTTCACACCGTCAGCTGCGCCGGCTTTTTTTAACGACCGACCAGAAGTCTGCCGCCATGCGTCCTGCCCGTGCCCTGATCGACCTTCAAGCCCTGCGTCACAACTACCAGATCGCCCGTGAAGTCACGGGGGCCCGTGCCCTCGCGGTGATCAAGGCCGATGCCTATGGCCATGGCGCGGTGCGTTGCGCCCAGGCGCTGGAAGCCGAGGCGGACGGGTTTGCCGTGGCCTGCATCGAAGAGGCCCTGGAGCTACGGGCGGCAGGCATTCGCGCGCCGGTGTTGCTGTTGGAAGGTTTTTTCGAAGCCGATGAGCTGTCGCTGATCGTCGAGCATGATTTCTGGTGCGTGGTGCATTCGTTGTGGCAACTCGAAGCGATCGAGAAAGCTGCCTTGAGCAAGCCGATCACGGTCTGGCTCAAGCTCGATTCGGGCATGCACCGGGTCGGCCTGCATCCGAAGGATTATCAGGCGGGCTATCAACGCCTGCTGGCCAGCGGCAACGTGGCGAAGATCGTGCTGATGAGCCACTTCGCCCGCGCCGATGAGCTGCACAGCCCGGCCAGTGCCGAGCAGGTCGCCGTATTCGAAGCGGCGCGCCAGGGCCTGTCGGCCGAGGTCAGCCTGCGCAATTCGCCGGCGGTGCTAGGTTGGCCGCAGGTGCCGAGCGATTGGGTACGTCCCGGCATCATGCTCTATGGCGCCACGCCTTTCGAAGAAGCCAACGCCGTGGCCTCGCGCCTGCAACCGGTGATGACCCTCGAATCGAAAGTGATCAGCGTGCGTGAATTGCCGGCCGGCGAGCCGATCGGCTACGGCGCCCGGTTCATCACCCCCAAGCCGATGCGCGTGGGCGTGGTGGCCATGGGGTACGCTGATGGCTACCCGCGGTTGGCGCCCACCGGCACGCCGGTACTGGTCGCTGGGCAGCGCAGCCAGTTGATCGGCCGGGTGTCGATGGACATGCTCTGCATCGACCTGACCGATGTACCGCAAGCCGGCCTCGGTTCGACTGTCGAGTTGTGGGGCAAAAACATCCTCGCCAGCGACGTGGCCATCGCCGCCGGCACGATTCCCTACCAGATCTTCTGCAACTTGCGCCGGGTGCCAATGCTCTATTCCGGGAGCTAAGGCCGGGCCGCCGGCACCGGAAGTCGCCTCGCCGAACAGGATTCAGGTCAAAGTGTTGTAAATACTGAACGCTGTCGCCATGATAACGCTCAATATTCCAACAACCTGAATCCCTGGAGGCTCCTGCATTGGACGTCGGTGAACGACTGCAATCAATCCGCAAGCTCAAAGGTCTTTCCCAGCGAGAGCTCGCCAAGCGCGCGGGCGTCACCAACAGCACGATTTCGATGATCGAGAAGAACAGCGTCAGCCCCTCGATCAGTTCGCTGAGGAAAGTGTTGGGCGGGATTCCCATGTCCATGGTCGAGTTTTTTTCCGAAGAAATCCTCCAGGAAAAACCGACTCAGATCGTCTACAAAGCCAACGAGCTGATCGATATTTCCGATGGTGCAGTGACCATGAAACTGGTCGGCCGGGCTCACCCGAGCCGCGCTATCGCATTCCTCAATGAAATCTACCCGCCTGGCGCCGACACCGGTGACGAGATGCTCACCCATGAGGGCGAGGAAACCGGCATTTTGGTGGAAGGGCGGCTGGAACTGGTGGTCGGGCTTGAAACATTTGTGCTCGAAGCTGGCGATAGCTACTACTTTGAAAGTACCAAGCCGCATCGTTTCCGTAATCCGTTCGATGCGCCGGCGCGACTAATCAGCGCAGCAACACCCGCGAATTTTTAAGGAAAGAGGCGCCCTGCCAGCATGGCCGAGGCACCCGAGCTGTTTGACCGTTGCGCAACAAGACCCCTTCGACTTTGGGGTTGTTTCAGTGTCGCGGGCTTACCGCTATACTTGCGCCCGCCTGCGAACCGTGGCCGTAGGCGTGACTAGCCACCATTGAGGGTGAACGCGTGAATCTAATTATGAAAATGCTGGCCGCACCAGCAACCGTATTGGCCCTCTGGGCTGTCAGCGCTCAAGCTGCGACGAATGACGAAATTGCCAAGCGCCTTGAGCCAGTCGGCCAGGTTTGTGTCCAGGGCAAAGAGTGCAAGGGCATGGAAGTTGCCGCTGCTGCTGGCGGTGGTGGCGGTGCCAAGGCCCCGAAAGACGTCATTGCCAAGCATTGCAATGCTTGCCACGGTACCGGCCTGCTGGGCGCGCCGAAAATCGGTGACAAGGCCGCGTGGAAAGAGCGCGCCGACCACCAGGGCGGCCTCGACGGCATCCTGGCCAAAGCCATTACCGGTATCAACTCGATGCCGCCAAAAGGCACCTGCGCCGACTGCTCCGACGACGAGCTGAAGGGCGCCATCAAAGAGATGTCCGGCCTGTAACCGGTCCGCCTCTTTCGCGAGAAAGCCGCTTGCGAGCGGCTTTTTTGTGCCTGCAAAATCGATGAACATCGCTACCCCCCTGTAGGAGCGAGCTTGCTCGCGAAAAACTCACAGACGCCGCGGGGTATCAGGTTCGCCGCGTTATCGTTAACACCCATAGCGAGCAAGCTCGCCCCTACAGGGCTGTTCAATGCAGTAAAGACCCGGCAAGCTCGGTCCAACCCCACTTCATGGAATGTACGGGAGGATCGGATGGTACAGCTGTGTTCTATCGAGCAAGCGGTCGATGACGTGTTGGCACGCTTGCCGGCGCATATTCACATGGGCCTACCCTTGGGCCTGGGCAAACCCAACCCTTTCGTCAACGCGATGTATCAACGAGTCGCGCAATTGCCGCAGCGGCAACTGACGATCTACACCGCCCTGTGCCTGGGCCGGCCTGC
Organism: Pseudomonas sp. MHK4; assembly: GCF_054600775.1. Classification (NCBI taxonomy): domain Bacteria; kingdom Pseudomonadati; phylum Pseudomonadota; class Gammaproteobacteria; order Pseudomonadales; family Pseudomonadaceae; genus Pseudomonas; species Pseudomonas sp. MHK4. The sequence goes on from NZ_BAAIAK010000003.1 coordinate 262,298, forward strand.
GCTGGGCGACGGACTGCAAAAGCGCTTTCTCGAGCCCTTCGTCGAACGGGTCTTTGGCGATTATCCAGAGCTGGATTTTCTCGCCGGCCTGCAGCGCGACAACCTGCCGGCCAACATTCACATCCAGCAGTTCTTCATGCAGCCGGGCAGCCTGCTCCACAGCGCATCGGCCCAGCAGGATTACGTCAGCAGCAACTACAGCCACGCCGCCCGGGACATCAACGCCGCCGGCTTGAACCTGGTTGCGCAGTTGGTGGCCAGCCATGCCGAGCATCCAGATCGCTTGAGCCTGAGCTGCAACCCGGACATCACACTCGACCTGCTGCCGATGATCGCCAGGCGCCGGGCCGCCGGGGAGACGATCCTGATGGTCGGCCAGGTGCATGACGGCTTGCCCTACATGCCTGGCGATGCCGAAGTCGGTATCGACACCTTCGACCTGCTGCTCGACGAGAAGGACAGCAGCACGCTGTTCTCCACGCCAAACATGCCGGTGGGGTTCCAGGATCATTTCATCGGTTTGCACGCCAGTACGCTGGTGCGCGATGGCGGCACCTTGCAGATCGGCATCGGTTCCATGGGCGATGCGCTGACCGCTGCGTTGCTGGCGCGACAGGCCGACAGTGACGCTTACAAGGCTTTACTGACCGACATCAACCTCAGCCCATGGGCGCACCTGATCGAGTGCGAAGGCGGCATCGAACCGTTCGCCAAGGGCCTGTACGGTTGCAGCGAAATGTTCGTCAACGGCTTGCTGGTGCTGGCCGACGCCGGAATCGTGCGGCGCAAGGTGTACCCGGATGTGCCGACCCAGCGGCAGGCCAATGCCGGCACCCTCGACGAAGCGGCGCAAACCGACGGCATCTCGGTGCATGGCGGGTTTTTCCTCGGGCCGCGCAGTTTTTATGAGCGCTTGCGCGAGTTGCCGCAGGCCAAGCGGCTCGAATTCAACATGACCCGTATCAGCTACATCAACGAGCTGTACGGGCAGGAAGAACTCAAACGCCTGCAGCGGCTCGATGCGCGATTTATCAACACCGCGTTTACCGTGACCCTGCTGGGCGCCGGGGTGGCGGATCAACTGGAAGACGGGCGGGTGCTCAGCGGTGTGGGCGGGCAATACAACTTCGTTGCCCAGGGCCATGCGCTGGAAGGGGCGCGGTCGGTGTTGCTGTTGCGCAGCTGGCGTGAGTCGGGCGGCGAGGTCAGTTCCAACATTGTCTGGGAGTATGGTCATTGCACCATTCCGCGGCACCTGCGGGACATCGTGGTCACCGAATACGGCATCGCCGACCTGCGGGGCAAAACCGATGCGGTGGTGATCGAGGCGTTGCTGAATATCAGTGATTCGCGCTTTCAGGCAGGGCTGATCGAGCAGGCACAGAAGGTCGGCAAATTGCCCAATGACTTTCGTCTCGACCCACGCTTTACCGATAACAGTCCACAGCGTTTGCAGTCGATTCAGGCACAGCATGCACGTCTGTTCCCGGAATATCCGCTGGGCTGTGATTTCACCGAGATCGAACGGGATCTGTTGCGGGCGCTGAACTGGCTCAAGAGCAAATTCAAGCTGAGCGAAGTGCTGGAACTGGGGAAGGCTGCACTGGATGCGCCGGAGCCCGCATCGTTTCCCGAGCATCTGGAGCGTATGCAGCTGACTGACCCGGAAGGGCTGAAGGAGGATTTGTATCAGCGCTTGTTGCTCGCAGGCCTCAAGGCCACCGCGCAATAACGCCCATCGACGATCCCTTGTAGGAGCTGGCTTGCCAGCGAAGAGGCCATAACATTCAACATCTACGTTGACTGTTCCACCGCCATCGCTGGCAACCCAGCTCCTACAGGGATCACGGCGTTATTCGATGAAGGTTACAACGCCATCCTTCAGCGACTGAACGCGGGCGAGGGATTCAACGCGATACCCTTGCGCATCCAGCTCCGCACGGCCGCCCTGGAACGACTTCTCGATCACGATCCCCAGCCCAGCCACGGTCGCGCCAGCCTGCTTGATGATCGAGATCAACGCCTGGGACGCTTTACCATTGGCCAGGAAGTCATCGATGATCAGCACGCGATCACTGCTGGTCAGGTGGCGCGGAGAGATCGCCACGGTGCTTTCGGTCTGCTTGGTGAACGAGTAAACGGTTGCCGACAGCAGGTTTTCAGTCAGGGTCAGGGACTGGTGCTTGCGAGCGAAAATCACCGGCACACCGAGGTTCAGGCCGGTCATGATCGCCGGCGCGATGCCCGAGGCTTCGATGGTGACAATCTTGGTGATGCCCGAGTCCTTGAACAGCGTGGCGAATTCATCGCCGATCAGCTTCATCAGGGCCGGGTCGATCTGGTGGTTCAGAAAGGCGTCGACTTTCAGGACCTGATCGGAAAGCACGATGCCTTCTTCGCGAATTTTCTTGTGCAGTGCTTCCATGAAGCTGTCCTCGTTTGGCGTCTTTTGCGCCGAAGGTCGAAATAAAAGTGGTCAATTCTAGCGCTTTAACATCGCGCGTATATCCGCCAATGCGCTATTGCCGCGAACGGCCTTGACTTCGGTCGGGGTGTCGTCGTTGCCTTCCCAGGCCAGGTCGTCCGGCGGCAGTTCATCGAGGAAGCGGCTCGGTGCGCAATCGATGATCTCGCCGTATTGCTTGCGCTTGGCGGCGAAGGTGAAGGCCAGGGTCTGGCGCGCGCGGGTAATGCCCACGTAGGCCAGGCGCCGTTCCTCTTCGATGGTGTCGGCTTCGATGCTGGAGCGGTGCGGGAGGATCTCCTCTTCCATGCCCATGATGAACACGTAGGGGAATTCCAGGCCCTTGGAGGCATGCAGGGTCATCATCTGCACGCCTTCGGCGCCGTCTTCCTCCTCCTGCTGACGCTCAAGCATGTCGCGCAGGACAAGTTTGCCGATGGCGTCTTCGACGGTCATCTCGCCTTCTTCGTCTTTCTCCAGGGTGTTCTTCAGTGCCTCGATCAGGAACCACACGTTGCCCATGCGGTAATCGGCGGCCTTGTCGCTGGAGCTGTTGGTGCGCAGCCAGTTCTCGTAGTCGATGTCCATGACCATGCTGCGCAGGGCCGAGATCGGGTCTTCGCCGGCGCATTGCTCGCGGACCTTGTCCATGAAGCGCTTGAAACGAGACAGGCGATCGGTGAAGCGGCTGTCCAGATGTTCGCCCAGGCCGATTTCGTCGGTGGCGGCATACATCGAGATTTTTCGCTCGGTGGCGTAGTTGCCCAGCTTCTCCAACGTAGTCGAACCGATCTCCCGGCGTGGGACGTTGATCACGCGCAGGAAGGCGTTGTCGTCGTCCGGGTTCACGATCAGGCGGAAGTAGGCCATCAGGTCTTTCACTTCCTGGCGGCCGAAGAAGCTGTTGCCGCCGGACAGGCGATACGGCACCTGGTGGTGCTGCAGTTTCAGCTCGATCAGCTTGGCCTGGTAGTTACCCCGGTACAGGATCGCGAAATCGCTGTAGGGCCGGTCGGTGCGCAAGTGCAGGCTGAGGATTTCCACGGCCACGCGCTCGGCTTCGGCGTCTTCGTTGCGGCAGCGGATAACCCGGATCTCGTCGCCATGGCCCATCTCGCTCCACAACTGCTTTTCGAATTCGTGGGGGTTGTTCGAGATCAGCACGTTGGCGCAGCGCAGGATGCGGCTGGTGGAGCGGTAGTTCTGCTCCAGCATCACCACTTTCAAGGATGGATAGTCGTCCTTGAGCAGCATCAGGTTTTCCGGGCGGGCGCCGCGCCAGGCGTAGATCGACTGGTCGTCGTCGCCGACCACGGTGAACTGGTTGCGCTTGCCGATCAGCATCTTCACCAGCAGGTATTGGCTGGCGTTAGTGTCCTGGTATTCGTCCACCAGCAGGTAACGCACCTTGTTCTGCCACTTTTCCAGGATGTCGGCGTGCTCCTCGAACAGCTTCACCGGCAACAGGATCAAGTCATCGAAATCCACCGCGTTGAACGCCTTGAGCGTGCGCTGGTAGTGGGTGTAGACGATGGCGGCAGTCTGTTCCTTGGGGTTGCGCGCGTTTTCCAGGGCCTGGGCCGGCAGGATCAGGTCGTTTTTCCAGGCGCCGATCATGTTCTTGATCTCGTCGACGCCGTCGTCGCCCGAGTATTCCTTTTGCATGATGTCGGTCATCAGGGCCTTGACGTCGGTCTCGTCGAAAATCGAGAAACCGGGTTTGTAGCCCAGCCGCACGTGTTCCTTGCGGATGATGTTCAGGCCCAGGTTGTGGAAGGTGCAGACCGTCAGGCCGCGGCCTTCGCCGGCGCGCAGCAGGGTGCCGACCCGCTCCTTCATCTCGCGCGCCGCCTTGTTGGTAAAGGTCATGGCGACGATGTACTGGGCGCGGATGCCGCAGTTCTGGATCAGGTGGGCAATCTTTCGGGTGATTACGCTGGTCTTGCCGGAGCCTGCACCGGCGAGCACCAAAAGAGGGCCGCCGACATAGCTCACGGCTTCTTGCTGCCGGGGATTGAGTCGGGACATAGGTAAATTCAGGAGTCAGTCACGAAATGGGCCGGCATTTTAACAGGCTCAGCGAATTGTGCTGCTCTGTCCGACTTATGACGTACAACGCGATCTGTATTTGCCGGTTTTGATACTTTCACGCAGGATGCGCAACGAATTCGCGTCTAATGTTGGTGAATTCCTGATACAAAGGCCTCGTTTGAAGGCTATGTCCATTGGTCATTAGGGATCGACGCGGCATAATGCGGTCGCCTACATCTATGCAGAGTCTAGGGAGCTAGCTTGTCTACGCCTGTCGAACCCTTGCGTTTGCTGCTACTGGCCGAAGAGCCAGCGTGGGCAGCGTTGTTGCGCGAGTGTCTGGCTCCGATGGGGAGCTCGGCCGTGCTCATCAGCGCGCCGAGCTGGGAGTCGGTCAGCAGTCTGTTCGATGACAACCGCAGCGCGGTGTTGTTGACGATCCCGGCTCTCCAGCCGGCGCCAGGCCGTTGCTGTCTGCCGACGGTGTTGCTGCTCGAGCATGAGCCTCTGCTCCCACCCGACGGTGTCAGCGACTGGCTGGTACGCGACCATCTCGACCCGGGCATGCTGCGACGTTGCCTGCGCCATGTGCGTGAGCGTGGCGTGCTGGAAACCACCCTGCAGCGCCTGGCCGAGCAGGATCCGCTGACCGGCATCGCCAACCGCCAGGGTTTCCAGACCTTGTTGACGGCGCGCCTGGCGGAAAACGATGGTCGCGGCATGGCCCTCGGTCACCTGGACCTCGACAACTTCCGTTACGCCAACGATGCCCTAGGCCACCAGGCCGGTGACCGCCTGATCCTGCAGGTGGTTGCGCGACTCAAAGGCCAGCTTGAAGCCGGTGATCAACTGGCGCGACTGGGCAGCGATGAGTTCGCCTTGCTGATCGACACCCGCCGCGCCCCTCAGCGCGCCGAATGGATGGCCGAGCGCATCACCGAGGCGTTGGCCGAGCCTTATTGGGTCGACGGCGAAAGCCTGCTGATCGGTTCCAGCCTGGGCATTGCCCATGCACGGGCACAGGCGGGCGCTGACCCGTTGATGTGGCACGCGCATATCGCCATGCAACAGGCCAAGAGTACCCAGGGCTGTACTTTTCATATTTTCAACGAACGCATCAACCGCAATGCCCGCAGCATCGCCGACCTCGAAACCGAGCTGCGCAGGGCCTTGCGTCGCGATGAACTGGAGCTGCACTACCAGCCGCGAATGAACCTTGAGGACGGGCAAATCGTTGGCCTCGAAGCCCTGGTGCGCTGGCGTCATGCCGAGCGCGGCTTGCTGCCGCCGAGCGAATTCGTGCCTCTGGCCGAGCAGAGCGGTCTGATCGTGCCGCTGGGTTACTGGGTCATTTCCCGGGCATTGCGCGATATGCAGGCGTTGCTTGAGCTCGGTTTGCCGCCGTTGCACATGGCGATCAACCTGTCGTTCCGGCAGTTCCAGGACAGTCAGTTGCTCACGACCCTGAGCCGGCTGATTGCCGAGCGCGGAGTCGAGGCGCAGTGGCTGGAGTTCGAGCTGACCGAAACCGCGGTCATGCGCCGCAGCGACCTGGTAAAACAGACCATGGACGCCCTTGGACGCCTGGGCGTGCGCTTCTCCCTCGATGACTTCGGTACCGGCTTTTCCTCGTTCGTGCACCTCAACAGCCTGCCGATCACGCTGCTGAAGATCGACAAGAGCTTTGTCGGCGGCATGGAACAGCGCGAAGAAAACCGTCAGCTTGTGCATGCAATGATCAACCTGGCGCACAACCTCAATCTGGAAGTCGTCGCCGAAGGCGTGGAAACGCCGGAGCAACTGGAGCTGTTGCGCGGGTTCGATTGCGATCAGGTGCAGGGGTATCTGATCAGCAAGCCGTTGCCGTTGGCGGAGCTGGTGGAGTACCTGACGTTTGACAGTAGCCAGCAGGCGCCGCTGGAAATCGTCGTATAAACACCCACGCAAAACTGTAGAAGCTGGCTTGCCAGCGATAGCGGTGTAACAACCAACATGGATGCTGAATGTTATGGCCTCATCGCTGGCAAGCCAGCTCCTACAGGGATCTCATTCTGTCTGGATGTTTACGAAACCCTGCTCTGACGCCGGCTCCCGCCGAATCATCCGCTTCATTTTCCACTCAAACGCCAGCGTCAGGCCCACCGCTGCGCAGGCCAATCCCAGCGCCAAGCCCCACCAGACGCCCGTTGGCCCCCAATGCAGGTGGAACGCCATCCACCAGGCTGCCGGGGCGCCAATCAGCCAATAACAACCCAGGCCCACGAGGAAGGTGGTCCTGGCATCCTTGAGCCCGCGAATGCAGCCCATGGCAATGGTTTGTGTGCCGTCGAACAGCTCGAACCACGCCGCCACCGCCAGCAGGCTCACGGCCAGGTTGATGACTTCGCGAAACGCCGGGTCGTTGTGATCGAGAAACAGTCCGACCAACTGATTCGGCAACAGCCAGAAGACCATTGCAAAGCACAGCATCGCCGCCGCGCCGAAGGCGAGACCGACCCTTCCGGCCAGCCGCGCGTCCAGTAACTGCCCGGCGCCGTAATGCTGACCGATGCGCATGGTGATCGCGTAGGAAATCCCCGCAGGCACCATGAATGCCACCGAGACGATCTGCAGGGCGATCTGGTGCGCCCCCAGTTGCGTGCTGCCCATGGTGCCCATGCACAACGCGGCGAAGGCAAACAGCCCGACTTCCACGGCGTAGGTACCGCCAATCGGCAGGCCCAGGCGCCACAGTTCCTTCAGGTACTTGCGGTTGATCCGCGACAAGCCCTGGCGCAGGGGGTAGGCATCGTAAGCCGGGTGCCGGCGAATGTGCCACGCCAGCGCCAGGGCCATCAGGTTGGCGACAATCGCCGTGACCAGGCCAATGCCCGTCAGCCCCAGTTTCGGCAGGCCGAACATGCCGGTGATCAGCGCATAATTAAGCAGAAAGTTGGCCACGGTGCCGCCCAGGCTGATGACCATGACAGGCGTAGCCCGGCCGAGGGCGCTGGTGAAACCACGCAGGGCCATGAAGCTCAGGTAGCCGGGAAGAGCAAACGGCAGGATGAGTAAAAACTGCCCGGCGGCGTGGACGTTGCTTTCGGTCTGGCCGAACAGAAGCAACACCGGCTTGAGGTTCCACAGCAGCAGACCGGCGACCAATGCCATCAACCAGGCCAGCCATAACCCGGCCTGGGTCAGTCGTGCTGCCCCGAGGGTATCGCCCGCGCCCTGGCGAATCGACACCAGGGTGCCGACCGCCGCAATCACGCCGATGCAAAAGAACGCCACGAACGAATAGCTCGCTGCGCCAAGGCTACCACCGGCCAGCGCTTCGGGACTCAGGCGCGCCATCATCATGGTGTCGGTGAGAACCATCAGCATGTGTGCCAACTGCGAGGCAATCAACGGCCCCGAAAGCCGCAGGATGGCCCAGAGTTCAGTACGTGCTGGATGCTGCATGGTCATCACGCTCGATTCTAGAAGTGAAGAGGAAAGCGTCGATTTTCGGCGCTCTGCTGCATTTGCACAAAGGGATAAAAAGGATGGGTAGCATGATTCAAACTCATGCTGGAGAGTTTCTGCTAGGGTATCCAAAACCGCTGTAGGAGCTTTCCTGATGTCGCGTCGTCTTCCTCCTCTTTATGCCCTGCGCGCATTCGAAGCGGCGGCGCGACACACGTCGTTTACCCGGGCCGCGGAAGAACTCTCGATCACCCAAAGTGCAGTCAGTCGGCATATTCGTACGCTCGAAGAGCATTTTGCCTGCCGCTTGTTTCACCGCAGTGGCCGCAACCTGCAGCTGACCGAATCGGCGCGCTTGCTGCTGCCGGGCATTCGCGAAGGTTTCACCGCCCTGGAGCGGGCCTGCAACACCTTGCGAGCCGAAGACGACATCCTGCGCATGAAAGCCCCGTCGACCCTGACCATGCGCTGGTTGCTGGCACGGCTCAGTCGCTTCCGCCATCTGCAGCCGGGGAACGAGGTGCAATTGACCAGCGCCTGGATGGACATCGATTCGGTGGACTTCAATGATGAGCCGTTCGACTGTGCGGTGTTGTTGAGCAACGGGCATTTTCCGGCGGACTGGGAGGCGAGCTACCTCTTCCCCGAGGAGTTGATCCCGGTGGGGGCGCCCAATCTGCTGAATGATCAACCCTGGGATGTAGAGCGTCTGGCCAATACCGAACTGCTGCACCCGACGCCGGATCGACGTGACTGGCGCAATTGGCTGGAGCGCATGGGCCTGGCCGAGCAGGTGTCGCTCAAGGGCGGGCAGGTCTTCGACACCCTGGAGCTGGGCATGATCGCGGCCGCCCGGGGGTATGGCGTGTCGATGGGCGATCTGCTGATGGTGGCGGAGGATGTCGCGCAAGGACGCTTGAGCTTGCCTTGGCCGACTGCGGTCGCCAGCGGCGAGAAGTATTACCTGGTGTGGCCGAAAACCCGTCCAGGGGGCGAGCGCATGCGTCGGCTCAGCGACTTCCTGCAAGGTGAGGTCCGGGCGATGGAGCTACCGGATGTCGTGCACCTGAGTTAAGCAATTACTGCGTTGCCGGCCGATACTGAAGCGCCTCGGCCAGATGCTCGCGCTTGATCCCTTCGACCTGTTCCAGATCCGCCAATGTCCGCGCAACCTTGAGCAACCGGTGCGCAGAACGCAGGGAGAGGTTTAGCCGTTCACAAGCGGTTTCCAGCCAGTTTTCGTCGACTGTGGATAACTTGCAGTGCTTACGCAGCCCCGGTAAATCGAGAAAGGCATTGGCACAGCCCTGACGCTTCTGTTGGCGCTCGCGCGCCTCGGCCACGATCAATGCAGCGCTGGCGCTGTCCTCTCCCGGCTTCACGGGTGGATTCAGTGCCGTAGCCTCCCGTGCCACGGTCAGGTGCAAGTCGATGCGATCCAGCAGCGGGCCCGACAGCTTGTTGCGGTAACGCTGCACCATGTCCGGGGTGCAGGAGCAGCGGCCCGTGGGTTCGCCAAGATATCCACAGGGGCACGGGTTCATCGCCGCGACCAACTGAAATCGCGCCGGAAATCGCACGCGATCCTTTGCCCGGGAGATCACGATGTAGCCGGATTCCAGCGGCTCCCTCAGGACTTCCAGCACCCTGCGTTCGAACTCCGGCAGTTCGTCAAGGAACAGGACGCCGTGGTGGGCGAGGGTGATTTCGCCCGGCTGCGGTTTCGATCCGCCACCTACCAGTGCAGGGCCTGAGGCAGAGTGGTGAGGCTGGCGAAATGGTCGATGCGGCCAGTGGCTCAAGGGCACGCAACTGGTGACCGATTGAATGGCTGCCACCTCAAGCGCCTCGCTTTCGGACAACGGCGGCAGGAGTCCGGGCAGGCGGCTCGCCAAGAGTGTCTTGCCCGTCCCCGGCGGCCCGCTGAGCAATAGGTTGTGCGCGCCCGCCGCGGCAATCAACAGCGCCCGTTTGGCCGCAAGTTGACCCTGCACCTCATTCAAATCGGGATAGGGCTTGCTGGCATAGAGCAAACCATTGGAAACAAAGGGCTCAATCGGCGTATGCCCATTGAAGTGCGCGACAGCCTCCAGCAAATGATCCACCGCAATCACTTTCAAGCCCGACGCCAGGCACGCTTCCTCGGCATTGGCCCGCGGCACCACCAACGATCGCCCGGCCTTGCGCGCCGCCAATGCCGCCGGCAACACCCCGCGTACGGCACGGACCGCACCCGACAGCGCCAGCTCCCCCAGGCATTCCACATCATCGAGCGTCAGCGTCGGCACCTGCACGCTGGCCGAGAGAATCCCCAGGGCAATCGCCAGATCGAAGCGCCCACCATCCTTGGGTAAATCCGCCGGCGCCAGGTTCAGCGTGATGCGCCGAGGCGGAAACTGCAGCCCCGAATTGATGATCGCGCTGCGCACCCGGTCCTTGCTTTCCTTCACCGCCGCCTCGGGTAGGCCAACCATGGTCAGCGATGGCAAACCATTGGCCAGGTGGACTTCAACGGTGACAGCGGGCGCATCCACGCCAATCTGGGCGCGGCTGTGGACGATGGAGAGGGACATGGTCGTTCCTTGAAATGACGGAGGCCGCTTCCTGCGGGTTTTTCAAGGGTAGACGGGGGAGAGGAGATTGGTGAAATGGTAATGCGGACAAACTTTCACGGGATATTACGATTACGATCTGTGCGCGGGTTGGCGAACCGGAGTACCCCGAAATCCGGCAGACCCGAAGGTCTCCCACGCACGGCCGCCATAGCTCGAGAGGGGAAAAATCCCTGTTCGAATGTGGTCGCTTTGCGTCGGGGATTTCCAGGTCGCCAAACCCAGTGCTGAACATTCACCAGGGGATGAGCATAGAGACCGGCTTATGGACGACGCAATCGGACGGCGGTGTGATGTTTGTAGGAAGTTGCCGGGATTTTTGCGGGGCTTAAGATCAAAAGATCGCAGCCTTCGGCAGCTCCTACAGGGATTGCGGTGTTTATTCGGTTGGTGGAGAGAGCTTCGCTTCCATTTCCGCAACCTTCGCCTCAAGAGCCTCCAACCGTGCCCGCGTACGTGCCAACACTACCATCTGGCTATCGAACTCTTCACGGCTCACCAGGTCCAGCTTGCTGAACCCGCTCTGCAGCAACGCCTTGAACTGGCTTTCGATTTCGCTTTTCGGCAGAGGCGTGTCGCCGCTGAAGAGGCGGGAGGCGGTGCCTGTCAGGGCGTCGAGGAAGTCTTTGGGCGCGAGCATGGGGGAATGTCCTGGTAGCAATGGCGGGCAGTGTATCACGCAGTGTCTATAGTCAATCCGGCGGGCAAGGGATGCACGCTTTTCGCGCATGCGGACGGACGGCATCGCACCGTTGTTGTGCGTAACGCGTTGGGTGTTGTCGTGAAGTGGTCGCGATCTGTTGGCAAAGGCTTGAAAACTATGCGTTTTGTGGAGATGGCAAGCTTTCTGCTTAGATGCTGATGACCCATGCACTGATGCAGTCGCTGTGACGAATGCAGTGCGCCAGGCGAAACGCGGGGAGTGTTTCGCAAGGAGCGGTTAGCTGGCGTCGGACGGGCAGGTAGGGCCGACGATGCGTTACAAAGCCAGGCACTGCGCTTAGACTTGAGACGGGTTTGTTTTCCTGGGGCAAGTCCACCAAATTCGGGAGAGAGTTTTCATGAAGCTAGTCACTGCCATCATCAAGCCGTTCAAGTTGGACGACGTGCGCGAGTCGTTGTCCGAGATCGGCGTGCAGGGCATTACCGTTACTGAAGTCAAAGGCTTTGGTCGGCAGAAGGGTCACACCGAGCTGTATCGCGGCGCGGAATACGTGGTCGATTTCCTGCCAAAGGTGAAGATTGATGTCGCCATTGACGACAAGGATCTTGACCGGGTTATCGAGGCGATAACCAAGGCGGCCAACACCGGCAAGATCGGTGACGGCAAGATCTTCGTGGTCAATCTGGAACAGGCGATTCGCATCCGTACCGGCGAAACCGATACCGACGCAATCTAAGCCGCCACAAACCCAACGCCCCAGGAGAAAACAAAATGACTCTGCGTAAATTCGCAGGGCTAGGAGCCCTGTTGTCCATCGTAATGCCCAGCCTTGCTTTGGCGGCAGACGAAGTGGCGGCCCCAGTCCTCAACTCCGGCGACACCGCCTGGATGTTAACCTCGACAGCTCTCGTGCTGTTCATGACCATTCCCGGCCTCGCGCTGTTCTACGGCGGCATGGTTCGCTCCAAAAACATTCTTTCCGTGATGATGCAGTGCTTCGCCATTACCGGTCTGATCAGCGTCCTGTGGGTCATCTATGGCTACAGCATCGCGTTCGACACCACCGGGATGGAACAGGGCGTCGTCAACTTCAACTCGTTCTTCGGTGGCATGGGCAAGGCCTTCCTCGCCGGTGTCACGCCATCCAGCCTGACCGGCCCTGCGGCGCTGTTCCCTGAGGCGGTGTTCATCACCTTCCAGATGACGTTCGCGATCATCACCCCGGCGCTGATCGTCGGTGCCTTCGCCGAGCGCATGAAGTTCTCCGCGATGCTGATCTTCATGGGCATCTGGTTCACCCTGGTGTATGCGCCGATCGCACACATGGTCTGGTCCGGCAACGGCGGCCTGATGTGGGACTGGGGCGTGCTGGACTTCGCCGGCGGCACCGTGGTGCACATCAACGCCGGTGTGGCCGGTCTGATTGCCTGCCTGGTGTTGGGCAAGCGCAAAGGCTTCCCGACCACTCCGATGGCACCGCACAACCTCGGTTACACGCTGATGGGCGCGGCCATGCTGTGGGTTGGCTGGTTCGGTTTCAACGCCGGTTCCGCAGCTGCAGCCAACGGCACGGCCGGCATGGCGATGTTGGTCACCCAGATCGCCACTGCCGCTGCGGCATTGGGCTGGATGTTCGCCGAATGGGTCACCCACGGCAAACCAAGCGCACTGGGCATCGCTTCGGGTGTGGTTGCCGGCCTGGTTGCGATTACTCCGGCCGCTGGCACCGTGGGCCCGATGGGCGCTCTGGTGATCGGTCTGGCTGCAGGCGTGGTCTGCTTCTTCTGCGCAACCACGCTCAAACGCAAACTCGGCTATGACGACTCCCTGGACGCCTTCGGCGTGCACGGTATCGGCGGTATTCTCGGCGCGATCCTCACCGGTGTCTTCGCTGCACCGTCCCTGGGTGGCTTCGGCACCGTGACCGACATCGCCGCACAAGTGTGGATTCAGTGCAAAGGCGTGGGCTTCACGGTGATCTACACCGCGATCGTCACTTTTATCATCCTCAAGGTCCTGGACGCCGTCATGGGCCTGCGGATCACCGAAGAAGAAGAAGCGGTCGGTATCGATCTGGCGCTTCACAACGAACGCGGCTACAACTTGTAAGCACGCGCATGAAAAAACTTGCCCGGCTTGCCGGGCATTTTTTTGTCCGGGATTTGTCATTGAAGGGTGAGCTGAAAGGTTTTTTCCTACAGGTTTTACGATGTTTGCGCCGGGTGTATTTGTACGGCCGAAGGCTTACAAAAATGAAGGAATATTAGGGCCTTTGTTTTTTCCCAGAGCGCGCTAGAATGCGCCCCGAACGTGCGGAGAACTGTATGTGGCAACAGACTCTGATTACCCTGCGGGCGAGGCCTCGGGGCTTTCATCTGGTAACGGACGAGTTACTCGCCGGCCTGCCTGAACTCAAGGCGTGTCGGGTCGGTCTGTTGCATTTATGGCTGCAACATACCTCGGCGTCGTTGACCATCAACGAGAACGCCGATCCGGCGGTACGTCGCGACTTCGAACGATTTTTCAATCGTCTGATCCCACAAGGAACAGACGGCTATGAGCATAACGACGAAGGCCTGGACGACCTCCCGGCGCACTTCAAGGCCAGTGTGCTTGGCTGTCAGCTCAGTTTGCCGATCTCGGCGGGCCGACTGGCGTTAGGCACCTGGCAAGGCGTTTATCTGGGCGAGCACCGTGATCATGGCGGTGCTCGTAAAGTCCTCGCCACCGTGCACGGTGAAGGGGCATAACCGCTGGTCAGCAGCGGCTGTTGATTTTTTTCCGGCAGCCTTCGACAGAGGGCAAAGCTGGGCTATAACTAACCTGCTTTTCGCAAGTCATGAGGTAGAACATGAGCGACGATGATCTGGAAAACGACGACCTCGAAGTAGGCGACGACGACGAAACCGAAGAAGGTCTGGAAGCAGCGGCGGAAGACGTCGCTGAAGACGACGGCGGTGATGCCCCCGTTCCGACCGCCAAAGGCAAAGCCAAGGCAGCGGTATCGGTCGATGAGCTGCCGAGTGTCGAAGCCAAGAACAAGGAGCGTGACGCCCTGGCCAAGGCCATGGAAGAGTTCCTGGCTCGTGGCGGCAAGGTGCAGGAAGTGGAGGCCAATGTGGTCGCCGATCCGCCCAAGAAGCCAGACAACAAGTACGGTAGCCGGCCTATCTGAGGCTGCTACGCGCTTGCTGAAAAAGCCCGCCGTCGCTGCGGGCTTTTTCGTGGGCGTTACAAAATCGTGCGTAGCCCCTGTAGGAGCCGGCTTGCCGGCGAAGGGGCCCTCAATATGTGCAACAGACTTGAGGCCGCCTTCGCTGGCAAGCCAGCTCCTACAGAGCCGGCGTTAGGCCGCTCCAGCGCGCCAGCAACCCCGGCAACTCGGTCAGGCTGCGAATCTCGGCATCCGGCAGGCGTTCTGCTTCCCAGATTTTGCCTGCCGGGTTGAACCAGATCGCGCGCAGTCCTGCCTGCTGGGCGCCGGCAATGTCATCGCCTGGATGATCGCCGATATGCACCGCCGTCTCGGCGGTTGCACCTCCGCGTTGCAATGCCTCGTGAAACAGCCGCGCATCGGGTTTGGCGATGCCGATGTCTTCGGCGCACAACGCAAACTTGAAGTAGTCCGCCAGCCCCAAGCGACGCACATCGGCGTTGCCGTTGGTGACCACGCCCAGGGTGTAATGGTTGGCCAGCGCCTGCAGGGTCGGTTGCACCTCCGGGAAGATTTCCAGCTGGTGCCGGGCATGCAGGAACACTTCGAAACTCTGATCGGCCAGGTCCGACGCTTCTGCGTGGGCATAACCGGCTTCTTCCAGCGCTTGAAACAACACGCGCCGGCGCAAGGCGCTGATGCGGTGCTTGAGGTTTGGCTCGATGCTCAGGATGCGTTCGCGAATGGCCCACAAATGCTCCACCGGCACCGCGCCCAGGTTGGGTGCATGTTCAGTCAGCCATTCACGCAATACGGCTTCGGCGCTGATGATCACCGGAGCGGTGTCCCACAGGGTGTCATCGAGGTCGAAGGTGATCAGTTGGAGGGTCATGAATCGTCGCCTTTAATGCGTTTGGCCCGTGGGTGGGCGCTGTCGTAGACGGTTGCCAGGTGCTGGAAATCCAGATGGGTATAGATCTGGGTGGTCTTGATGTCCGAGTGGCCGAGCAGTTCCTGCACCGCCCGCAGATCCTGGGAGGATTCCAGCAGGTGACTGGCGAAAGAATGTCGCAGCATGTGCGGATGCAGGTTTTGCCCCAGTTCGCGTTCGCCCGCGGCCTTGACTCGCAGCTGGATCGCCCGCGGTCCCAGCCGCCGGCCTTGCTGGCTGACAAACACCGCATCGTCCGCCGGATTGGCCATGGCCCGCAGTGGCAGCCACTGTTCCAGCGCCTCGCGGGCTTTTTTGCCGACGGGCAGCAAACGGGTCTTGCTGCCCTTGCCATGCACCTGGACCATGCCGTCCGCCAGATCCAGCTGGTCGAGATTGAGCCCGGTCAATTCCGACAGGCGCAGCCCTGAGGAGTAGAACAGTTCGAGGATCGCCTGGTCCCGGCGCGCCAGAAAGTCATCTTCCACACCCCCTTCAAGCAATTGCAGCGCACGGTCGGTGTCGAGGGTTTTCGGCAGGCGGCGTTCGCCCTTGGGCGGTGCCAGGCCATTGGCCGGGTCGTGATCGCAGAGGCCTTCGCGGTTCAGGTAGTGATAAAGGCCGCGTACTGCCGACAGCAGTCGCGCCAGGCTGCGGGACGATTGACCTTGTGAATGCAGGCGCGCGACCAGGCTGCGCAGGCGCTGGATGTCCAGCGCCGCCCAGCTGTCGATGTTCTGCTTGGCGCACCAGCCCAGCACTTTGTCGAGGTCGCGGCGGTAGGCCGAGAGGGTGTGCGGCGACACCTGTCGCTCACTGCGCAGGTGTTCGCAGTAAGCGTCCAGTTGCCGTTCCATGATCAGCGTACCGAACGCAGGGAGCTGTTGAAGCGTGGCAGCACGCGGCCCATGACTTCGGCGATGTAGCTCAGGAACAGCGTGCCCACCGAGCTCTTGTAGTGCTGTGGGTCGCGGCTGGCGATGGCCAGGATGCCGTGGATACCTTGATGGCTGATGGCGACGACGGCGGTGGAGCCGATCTGCTTGCGCTGTTCTTCGCCGAACAGGAAGTCCAGCTCGTGCTCGCGCAGGCTGCCGCTGACGCTTTTGTCTTCCAGCAGCAAGCCGCCAATGGCCACCTGGGCCTCGGCGTGGGTTACCCAGCGGCCCACCGGCATGGCGTTGTCGCCCAGCAGGATGAGGCTGACGAAGGGGACCTGGAAGTCCTGGCGCAGGCTGTCTTCGACGCAGATCACCACGTCTTCCAGGCTGGTGGCGTCGAGCAGGGCGAGGATCAGTCGGCGGGTCTTGTCGAACAGGCGGTCATTGTCGCGGGCCACGTCCATCAAGTGCGACAGGCGATGGCGCAGTTCGATGTTGCGGTCGCGCAGGATGGTCATCTGCCGCTCCACCAGCGACACGGTATCGCCGCGCCGGTGGGGAATGCGCAAGGACGCAAGCAGGTCTTCGTGCTCGACGAAGAAGTCCGGATGAGCCTCCAGGTACGCGGCAACCGCCGCCGCCTCGAGGCTTTCGGACGCTGATTCGTCGGGCTGTAGGGCGGGCACCTGGGGCTTATCGGTCATGGCTTAGGCTCACTCAAAGACGCACTTGTCCTTCATAAACGCGCACTGCCGGACCGGTCATCATGACCGGTTGGCCAGGGCCTGCCCATTCAATGGACAGACGCCCGCCAGGCAGGTCGATCAGCAGTGGCGAATCCATCCACCCCTGGCTGATCGCGGCGACGGCGGCGGCACAGGCGCCGGTACCGCAGGCCTGGGTTTCCCCGGCCCCGCGTTCCCAGACGCGCAACTGCGCGCGGCTCCGGTCGATGACCTGGAGAAAACCGACATTGACCCGTGCCGGGAAGCGCGGGTGATGTTCGATCTTGGGCCCCAGTTCATGCACCGGTGCGTTGTTGATATCGCTGACCCGCACCACGGCATGGGGGTTGCCCATGGACACGGCGGCCAGCTCGACAGGCGAACCATCGACGTCGACCTGATAGTTCAAGGCCTGCTCTTGCGCCTGGAACGGAATGTCGGCCGGCACCAGGCGCGGAGCGCCCATGTTGACGCTGATCTGGCCGTCGCTGCGAACATCGAGCTCGATGATGCCGCTCTTGGTTTCGACACGGATCTGCCGTTTCGCGGTCAGGCGCTTGTCGAGCACAAAGCGGGCGAAACAGCGCGCACCGTTGCCGCACTGTTCCACTTCGGAGCCGTCGGAGTTGAAGATCCGATAGCGGAAGTCCACGTCCGGGTTGCTCGGGGCTTCGACGATCAGCAACTGGTCGAAACCGATGCCGGTGTGTCGATCGCCCCACTGCTTGGCATGCTTGGGCAGAATATGCGCGTGCTGGCTGACCAGGTCGAGGACCATGAAGTCATTGCCCAGGCCGTGCATCTTGGTAAAACGCAGCAGCATGGTTTTACTCCGGCAGCAGGCTTTCGCCAGCGAACAACTCGGCTACCGTCTCACGGCGACGCACTTCAAATGCCTGGTCACCGTCCACCAACACTTCGGCGGCGCGGCCGCGGGTGTTGTAGTTGGAGCTCATGACAAACCCATAGGCGCCGGCCGAATGCACAGCCAGCAGGTCACCTTCTTCCAGGGCCAGCTCACGATCCTTGGCCAGGAAGTCGCCGGTCTCGCAGATCGGGCCGACGATGTCGTAGGGGCGCGCTGCGGTGTTGCGTGGGCGCACGGCGGTGACGTCCATCCAGGCCTGGTACAGCGCAGGGCGGATCAGGTCGTTCATGGCCGCGTCAACGATGGCGAAGTCTTTGTGCTCGGTGTGCTTGAGGTACTCGACCTGGGTCAGCAGCACGCCGGCATTGGCGACGATGAAGCGGCCCGGCTCGAACACCAACGCCAGGTCACGGCCGTCGAGACGCTCGCGCACGGCCTTGATGTAGTCGCCAGCCAATGGCGGCTCTTCGTCGCGATAACGTACGCCCAGGCCACCACCGAGGTCGATGTGGCGCAGGTAGATGCCGCAATCGCCGAGGCGGTCGACCAGGCCCAGCAGGCGATCGAGGGCATCGAGGAACGGCGGCAGGGTGGTCAGTTGCGAGCCGATATGGCAATCGACGCCGACCACTTCCAGGTTCGGCAATTGCGCGGCACGCACGTACACGTCTTCGGCGTCGGCAATGGCGATGCCGAACTTGTTCTCCTTGAGACCGGTGGAGATGTACGGGTGAGTACCGGCATCGACGTCCGGGTTCACGCGCAGCGAGATCGGCGCCCGAACACCCAGCTCGGCCGCCACCACTTGCAGGCGTTCAAGCTCGTCGGTGGATTCGACGTTGAAGCAGTGCACGCCGACTTCCAGGGCGCGGCGCATGTCGTCGCGGGTCTTGCCGACACCGGAGAACACGATCTTGTCGGCGCTGCCGCCGGCGGCCAGTACGCGCTCCAGTTCGCCACGGGAGACGATGTCGAAACCGGCGCCAAGACGCGCCAGGACATTCAGAACACCCAGGTTGGAGTTGGCCTTGACCGCAAAGCACACCAGGTGAGGCATGCCGGCCAGGGCATCGGCATAAGCCAGGTATTGGGCTTCGATGTGCGCGCGCGAGTAAACGTAGGTCGGTGTACCAAAGCGATCGGCGATAGCAGACAGGGCAACACCTTCCGCGAACAGTTCACCGTCACGGTAGTTAAAAGCGTCCATGATGTTCCCTTATTATTGGTAGACGTCGTGCTTGTGCGATTTGGACGGCTGCTTTTGCGAGGACTTGGCCTGCTCTGTCGGGTCCTGGTCCTCATCGGGCAGGTACAGCGGGCCTTTTTGACCGCAGGCCGACACCAGGCAGGCAACCGCGAGGAGCGCAGCAAAGGAAGAGATCAGGCGCTTCATGGCGAAATCCTTGAAAATGCATTAATTGCGCCGGAGTATACCGGCCACCCGGCAGCTTGCCTATGCGACGGGGCTCCCGTCCGGCGGGCCTTGCCGCATACACATCGAACCCTGTGGGAGCGGGCTTGCTCGCGAAAGCGGTCATTCATTCACTACTGATGTCGACTGACACGGCGCATTCGCGAGCAAGCCCGCTGCCACAGGAACTGTGTTTGATGTACCTATATCGGCCCATGATCGTTATCCTTTGCAATCAGCGGGGCTCGCCCGTATCTTGCGGCGCTTGAGCCCGATCAGACACTTTTTGAGGTTGCCGTAATGAGTTTGTCCGAAGCCCGTTTCCACGATCTGGTCGATGCCACCCAGCAGACGCTGGAGGATATTTTTGACGAGAGTGGCCTGGATATCGATCTGGAGAGCTCGGCCGGTGTGCTGACCGTCAAGTTTGAAAACGGCAGCCAGTTGATCTTCAGTCGCCAGGAGCCTTTGCGCCAGCTGTGGCTGGCGGCCGTGTCCGGCGGCTTCCACTTCGACTACGACGAAGAAAGCGAGCGCTGGATGTGCGACAAGAGCGAAGAGCAGCTGGGCGAAATGCTCGAGCGCATCGTCAAGCAACAAGCTGACGTCGAACTCGATTTCGAAGGCCTGTAACGCCGTGACCCAGCCAGCCCCCGTGCGGCCACCCAAGCCGCTTTACAGCAACGTCAGTCCGGCAGTCCCTTCGCCGTGCAGCGGCGTGTGTCGGCTGGATGAGCAGAAGGTCTGTCTCGGATGTTTGCGCCATGTCGAAGACATCCGCGAATGGCGCTCGGCGGATGACGAGCGCCGTCGGGTCATCTGCGCCCAGGCCGCGCAGCGCAAGCCTTTGTAGGAGCTGCCGCAGGCTGCGATCTTTTGATTTTTCACAACAAGATCAAAAGATCGCAGCCTGCGGCAGCTCCTACAGGTCAAGCCGCCGTACGCCGGTGGCGGCTTGTATATTTTTTGAGCTGTGATAGTGTCCGGGTACGCCTCAACCCATCGAGGCTTGTGAAAACCCCGCCTTTTTCTGGCGGGGTTTTGCTTTTTTCGTGCAGAAGAAAGGAGTCTGCCCTGATCATGACCGCACCTTCCATCACCCTTACCCGTCTGGACGTACAACGTCTGGAGCGCCTGATCGACAGCCTGGACGAGACGCTGCCGGGCGTTATCGCGCTGCAAACCGAACTGGATCGCGCCGATACAGTGGTCGGCCACGATGAAGTGCCCGCCGATGTCGTGACCATGAATTCCCGTGTGCATTGCCGTGAAGAAGGCAGTGGCAAGGACTATCACCTGACGCTGGTGTATCCGAAGGATGCCAACGCCGACCAGGGCAAGATTTCCATCCTGGCACCCGTCGGCAGTGCGCTGCTGGGCCTCAAGGTCGGTCAACACATCGACTGGCCGGCGCCGGGTGGCAAGACGTTGAAACTGACCCTGCTTGAAGTCGAATCGCAGCCAGCCAACGGCGGCGCCTTCCCCGAGTGACCTCCTCTCAGACCTGCCCGAGCGCCTCGTTCAATGCGCGCTCCAGGTCGGCCTTGTAGCGCAGATACAGATGGCTTGACCCCTGACCATCACCGAGCAGGCCTGAAAGGTCCAGATCGGTGATGTAACAGCGGTAGCGTTCGGCCTCGCGGCGTTGTTCGACGATTTCCCGGGCGACCACGCGGAACAGCTGGTCGCCATGTTCCAGCTCGCAAAACTCCCGCTGATTGCAGTACAACGTGACCTGTACCTTGCCCGGTGCGGCTTTGCCGACGATCGCCTGTACGTCATAGAAGGGTTTGTCGGCCGGGATTTGCGGTGCCGATCGGGCCTCGATCCGCCGTGCCCTGCCAGTACCTGAAGGCAGTAGTTGGTAGTACAGAGTATCCAGGCTCGCCGGCGTTGCCGTTTCCATCGGCAGCGCGGCATCGCGCCGATACTGGATCGATTGCAGGAAACGCTGCAGCGGCACCAGCAGGCTTTGCTCTTCATGCCACGGCAGGCGCTGCTGCCACAAGGCGTTGAATTCATCGAGCACGTACAGATCAGCCTGCTCTTCGTTGACCCGGTAGAACACCTGGATGCAGTCCGGCCGCCCCATGGGCAGCAGCAGTGCCAGGTCGTGGTCGTCCAATGCCATCGGGTCCAGGTGCAGCGGGCTGTAGCTCGCCCGTTCTTCACCGAGGTAATCGAGCAGGGCCGGCAGGGTGGCCAGCGCGATGTGATTGACCTGGCCGGGTATCAGCTCCAGCACGTGGTAATGCTGCTGGACCTGGATCAAGTAGCGGTGATTGAGTTTGCTCAGCAGCAGGTTCTGCGCGATGTCGAAGATGTCTTCGATGCGCTGGGCGATGAATTGCGCTCGGTTGTGGCAGAAACAGCGCACTCGCAACCTGGGCTGCTGCGGGCCGCCGGGCAGGCTGTTGAGATAGTCGCGCAGGCAATCGAGCAGGGCATGGGGGCCGTCGTAGCGGCTGACCAGCGTTTCGTTCCAGCTGTTGAGCGTGACCTGGTCCAGGGTCAGCACCAGGTTTTCCCTCACGCCTGCGTAGCTCAAGGAGTCGGTGCGCTCGGTGGTCATCAGGATATTCAGTTCGCGGTGGTGCTTGAGCGGATCGATGCCAACGTTGACCAGGATCAGCACCTCGCTGGGTACACTGGCGCGCAGCAGAGGCTCTTCAGCGACGGTCGGCAAAGGCAGGGGAATGCTCTGTTGCAGGCTGCCCAGCAAATTGAACAGCTCGAATTCGCTCAGGTCGCTGCTGCCCGGGTGCAAGGCCAGGCGGGTGCTGCTGTCGATCACGCCGTTGCGGTGGCACCAGGCGAGCAACTCGAGCAAATGCCGACTGCGTTTGATCGGGGCGAAATGTTCCCACTCCAAGACGGTCAGGCTGCCGTTGTACAAGCCCCATTGGCTTTGTTTCGGTTCTTTCCGGTTGGGCGCGTACACCAGCGTCAGTGTGTCTTCGGCCAGGTCCGGGGCGATGCCCGGGTTGATGAACTCGACCTTGTCCGCCTTGCGCTCGAAGGCCGCGTACAGGCGTCGGCCGAGTACGCTGAGGTCGCGTTTGTTGATCAGGCTGATGGTTTGTTCCTGGCGGGCGAACTGGGTCAGGAAGCGATAGCTGAAATTCAGTTCGTTGACCAAAGCCCGACGCTCCGAGCTGACCTGGCGGACTTTCCACTGGCTGCGGCTGTCGAGCAAGGCCAACTGGCGATGGTCCCATTGCCATTCGTGGGCCAGGCGCTCAAGCAGCGAGCGTTGCCAGCCCTGAGGGCGCCCGCCGCTGCCGGTGAGTCTGCGATTGACCTTCAGGTAGAGCGCCCGGCGCACCAGCTCCAGGCGTTCCGGTTCATTGCGGGCGATGAGGTACTCGGCGATGCGCCGATAGACCACGACATAGGGGTCCAGCTCATCGAGGTCGAGCCGGTTGGCGAACACCGCCTGCTTGAAGCGCAGGCTCAGGCATTGGACTTTGGGGTGTTCGCTGGCGTACACCTCGGTCAGCAGGAGCTTGAGCACCGATTTGTATGGCGACTCGATGCCCTTGAACAACTGCCAGAGCCCGGCCCCAATGAATTCCCCCGGCGGAATGTAGGCCAGATGGCCCAGGTCCAGGGTTTCATCGGCGCGGATGAAGCGCTTGGACGTCAGCGTATGGGTGTAGCGGTCATAGTTGGCTTCCTCATACACCGGCACCAGCCACCAGATCGGCGTACGCCCCGCCAGCCAGATCGCGGTGCGATAAAACTCGTCCAGCAGCAGGTAATGCTGGGTGGTGCCGCAGTCTTCGGAACTCAGCTGGCTGTCGCGCTCGCCCCGTACGAAGCGGACCGGGTCGATCAGGAAGAAGTGCGCCTCGGCGCCCTGGCTGGCCGCCCAGGCTTCCAGCAGTTGGCATTTCCTGCGCAACTCGATGAGCTCGTTTGCGCTCAAATCCTGGCTGTGACAGACCCACACGTCCATATCGCTCTGCTCAGCCTGGGCCAGGGTGCCAAGGCTTCCCATCAGGAACAGACCGTGAATCGGCCGGGGTGGATTGCTGCCGTGGCGCGGCTTATAGGAAAAGGAACGGGTCAGGCGCTGGGCTTCAGCGAGGACGCTGGCATCCGGCTCGAAATTCGACAGCCCGGCCGGCGTGCTGCCCGAAACGTAACCTGGCAGCAGCGGATGATTGACGTGGAAGAACAGCGGAAGGAGGTTCAACACCCCTTGCTGGCGCGTCGACAACCCTTCCATGGCACGTGCCATGCGCCCCTCGTTGAGCTTGAGGAAGCGTGCGCGCAACTGGCTGAGCACCTTGCGGTCGACTCCCTCGTCCAGATCGGGGCGGATTTCATGGGTGCGGGTCATGTCAGCTCAAACCGGCTCGCAGGGCTCGGACGTGGAGGCTCTCGGGATGAGGGGCAGTTTAGCGCCTCAGCCCCGGGACTTTTAAGCTGATTTTGTTTTTCTGACGTCAGATTTCTATCGCAGGGCGACGCCAGGCAGCGCAATGCGCCCGCGGAAATCCCGTGGCGGGGGTCTCCGTGGGCAATCCGATGGAATTCAGGCTGTTTCCTGAACGCTCAGAATAGTCAGTACGGTTTGCACGCTTTGCGCGGCGTCACGACCCAGGCTGGTCAGGTAACCGCCATCGGGCTGGTCGATCAGTTCTTTTTCATGCAGGCGTTTGGCGGCGGCAATGTGTTTCGGGGCAGCGGTCTGATGAATTTTCAAACCTTCCTGGGAACTGTCCAGGTTGAAGAGTGCGAGGACTTCCAGTTCGGCAACCAACTCAGGGGTAAGCGACATAAGGACTCCAGACTTTCTAGGAATTTGGCGACAGCGCCCCTAAGGTGAACCCGCTGGTGC
Source organism: Pseudomonas sp. MHK4 (assembly GCF_054600775.1). Taxonomy (NCBI): domain Bacteria; kingdom Pseudomonadati; phylum Pseudomonadota; class Gammaproteobacteria; order Pseudomonadales; family Pseudomonadaceae; genus Pseudomonas; species Pseudomonas sp. MHK4. The sequence continues at coordinate 286,332 of NZ_BAAIAK010000003.1, forward strand.
GGCATGTCCAGTGCTCGCAGCAGGCTTTTTTCGCGATGGAAAACTTTTCCCGTTGTCTGGGTGGGTTTGTAGGAGCGAGCTTGCTCGCGATGGTCGTCAACGATTACGCGCGAACCCGGATGCCCCGCGGCGCTCTCGGGTTTTTCGCGAGCGAGCTCGCTCCTACAGGGGATGCGTTATTTCTTTTCCGGCGGCAACTCTGGCAGCGCGCGTAGCGCCGCTTCGTACCATTGTGTATTGAACGCGCGGTCTTCTTCGAGGATCGCGTCGATTTCCACCGCCAGCACGTGGGCCATCAGGTTGAGGATTTCGTCACGCTCGTAACCCACCAGGGTCAGCTTGTTGAACGTAGCCTTGGCCGCTGGCGGGTTATCGCTTTCGATCTGGTTCTCGATGGCTTCGATCAGCGTGTTTTCGGCGAACTCTTCTTCGTCGGTGTCGATATCGGTTGGCTCGCTCATGGCAGGCTCCTCAAGGAAAGGTCATCAGTTTAACTGCATTCAGCAGCGTGATGCTGCTGGCAAGAAAGCCTGGAGCGTTCTATAAACAGGCACTGCCCACCCCGCACGGCCTGGAGGCTCTGTGATGCTCAAGCTTTATGGTTTTTCCGTCAGCAACTACTACAACATGGTCAAGCTGGCGCTGCTGGAAAAAGGACTGCCATTCGAAGAAGTACCGTTTTATGCGGGCACCAGCCCGGAAGCGCTGGCCATCAGCCCGCGCGGAAAAGTACCGGTGCTGCGCACGGAGCAGGGTTTCATCAATGAAACCAGCGTGATTCTCGAGTACATCGAACAGAGCCAGAAAGGCACGCCCCTGCTGCCGAGCGATCCATTCGAGCGGGCGCAGGTGTTGGCGTTGGCCAAGGAAATCGAGTTGTACATCGAGCTACCGGGAAGGGCCTGCTACCCCGAGGCATTTTTCGGCGCGAGCGTGCCGGATGCGATCAAGGAAAAAACCAAGGCCGAATTATTGCAAGGTATTGCAGCGCTAGGCCGGCACGGAAAATTCAGTCCCTACGTGGCAGGTGAAACACTGAGCGTGGCGGACCTGTATTTCCTGTACAGCGTGCCATTGGCTTGTGGGGTCGCCAAGAAGCTGTTTGGCATCGATCTGCTGGCTGAGCTGCCGGCTGCCAAGGCGCTGCTGGAACGCTTGGGGGGCAATCAGAACGTGCAGCGGATTGCGGCGGACAAGGAAGCGGCGATGCCAGCGTTCATGGCGATGGTCGCGTCCAAAAAGTAGGTATTTGTAGCGCTCTTAAGATCGCATCGCCAGCAGGCTGGCTCCCACAGGTGGCATGCGGCAGACACAAATTTTATGTCTGCCGCCGATCAATGTGGGAGCCAGCCTGCTGGCGAAGCTTTTGGCGATTTAGCGGCTGGCGAGCAAAGCCTGACCACGCGCCACAGCTGCCTTGACCTGCGCCGGCGCGGTGCCGCCGATGTGGTTGCGGGCATTGACCGAACCTTCCAGGGTCAGTACGGCAAACACGTCCTGATCGATCTGGTCGCTGAACTTGCGCAGTTCTTCCAGGTTCATTTCCGCCAGGTCCTTGCCGCTTTCCACGCCATATTTCACGGCATGGCCGACGATTTCGTGGCAGTCGCGGAAGGGCAGGCCGCGACGTACCAGGTAGTCGGCCAGATCGGTGGCGGTGGAGAAACCGCGCAGGGCTGCTTCGCGCATTATCGCGTGCTTGGGCTTGATCGCCGGGATCATGTCGGCAAAGGCGCGCAGTGAGTCACGCAGGGTGTCGGCGGCGTCGAACAGCGGTTCCTTGTCTTCCTGGTTGTCCTTGTTGTAGGCCAGGGGCTGGCCTTTCATCAAGGTCAGCAGGCCCATCAGCGCGCCGAATACACGGCCGGTCTTGCCACGCACCAGCTCCGGCACGTCCGGGTTTTTCTTTTGCGGCATGATCGAGCTGCCGGTGCAGAAACGGTCCGGCAGATCGATGAACTGGAACTGCGCGCTGGTCCACAGCACCAGCTCTTCGGAGAAGCGCGACAGGTGCATCATCGCGATGCTGGCGGCCGAGCAGAACTCGATGGCGAAGTCGCGATCGGACACGTTGTCCAGCGAGTTGCCGCCCACCGCATCGAAGCCCAGCAGCTGGGCGGTGTATTCACGGTCGATCGGGTAGGTGGTGCCGGCCAGCGCAGCGCTGCCCAGTGGCATGCGGTTGGTGCGCTTGCGGCAGTCGACCAGGCGCTCGTAGTCGCGGCTGAGCATTTCGAACCACGCCAGCATGTGGTGCCCGAAGGTCACCGGCTGCGCGGTCTGCAGGTGGGTGAAGCCGGGCATGATGGCGCCCGCTTCGCGCTCGGCCTGCTCCAGCAAGCCTTTTTGCAGGCGGGTGATTTCGCCGAGGATCAGGTCGATTTCGTCACGCAGCCACAGGCGGATGTCGGTGGCGACCTGGTCGTTACGGCTGCGGCCGGTGTGCAGCTTTTTGCCGGTCACGCCGATGCGGTCGGTCAGGCGCGCCTCGATGTTCATGTGCACGTCTTCGAGGTCGACGCGCCAATCGAACTGGCCGGCCTCGATTTCACCCTGGATGGTCTTCAGGCCATCGATGATGCCGTCGCGCTCGGCATCGGTCAGCACGCCGACCTTGGCCAGCATGGTAGCGTGGGCGATCGAGCCCATGATGTCGTGGCGATACAGGCGCTGGTCGAAGGTGACGGAGGCGGTGAAGCGGGCGACGAAGGCGTCGACGGGTTCACTGAAGCGGCCGCCCCAGGACTGATTGGTCTTGTCAGTGCTCATGAATTCGCTCGTATCGGCTGAAGAAAGATGGCGTTGAAAGCTGCCGCGGATAATAACAGGGTTGCCAATCCTGTCGTTGACACTGGTCGACTGGATTTCACGTGTGGGAGCGAGCCTGCTCGCGATGGATGTTAACGATAACGCGTGCTTTCTGAATAAACCCGTCGCTCTCAGGTTCATCGCGAGCAGGCTCGCTCCTACAGTTTTCCCTATTAGTACAACGATATTTTTCAATTGAGCAATATCGTTCCGGCAACCGTCTACAGTTGGACAGTAGGATGAGCGCACTTCTCGGTGCGCAAGAGGACTATAAGAAGAGGGGGTGTTCATATTGCGTATCAGCAAACCCTGTGGCGATGTGTCGCCAAAGCGGGCCTGGGCCGCTAATCGCCCGGCCGATGAAAATTTAGCTGCCCGACCAGCGGCACTTTTTGACGCTCGCGCTAGTCTTAGCGTGGATCGCGGTGACGGACGTCACTTCACCTGTCTACGCTATCCTTGTGCGAGACTCACGCAGGAATCCAGCGCAATATGAATGTCCTGATCGTTGATGACGACCCCCTAGCCCGCGAGCGCCTGAGCCGAATGGTTGGTGAACTCGAGGGATACAGTGTCCTGGAGCCCAGCGCCACGAACGGCGAAGAAGCGTTGGCACTGATCGACAGCCACAAACCGGATATCGTGCTGCTCGATATCCGCATGCCAGGCCTTGATGGCCTGCAAGTGGCCGCGCGATTGTGCGAACGCGAAACCCCGCCTGCCGTGGTGTTTTGCACAGGTCCCGATGAATTTGCCGTGGAAGCCTTACAGGCCAGCGCCGTAGGCTATCTGGTGAAACCTGTGAGAACTGAACAGTTACATGACTCGTTGAAAAAAGCCGAACGGCCCAATCGTGGCCAGCTCGCCGCCCTGACTCGTCCTGCCGCCGAGAGTGGCAGTGGCCCGCGCAGCCATATCAGTGCCCGTACCCGCAAGGGGATCGAGCTGATCCCGCTGGATCAGGTGGTCTATTTTATCGCCGACCACAAGTACGTGACCTTGCGCCACGAAAGCGGCGAGGTATTGCTGGATGAACCGCTCAAAGCCCTTGAAGATGAATTCGGTGACCGATTCGTGCGCATCCACCGCAACGCACTGGTCGCTCGCGAGCGCATCGAACGCTTGCAGCGAACACCGCTGGGGCATTTTCAGCTGTTCCTCAAGGGCCTCAACGGTGATGCATTGATCGTCAGCCGACGCCACGTGGCCGGCGTGCGGAAAATGATGCAACAGCTTTGATTCGCCGGTTGCATGGCGGACTTCACACCCGATTGCCGGATATCCGGGGCCAGGGAGGCCGAGTAGTTTCTGATACAAGTCAAAGTGGATTTGGCTGAGCTGTTATTATCCGCCGTATCTATTCAGTACGGATTGATCCATGTCCTCTCGCCAGATCCGCATCGCCACCCGCAAAAGCGCTCTTGCCCTGTGGCAGGCCGAATACGTCAAAGCCCGTCTGGAGCAGGCCCATCCGGGTCTGCTCGTGACCTTGGTACCCATGGTCAGTCGCGGCGACAAGCTGCTCGACTCGCCGCTGTCGAAAATCGGCGGCAAGGGCCTGTTCGTCAAGGAGCTGGAAACCGCGCTGCTGGAAAACGAAGCCGACATCGCCGTGCACTCGATGAAAGACGTTCCGATGGACTTCCCTGAAGGCCTCGGACTGTTCTGTATCTGCGAGCGCGAAGACCCACGCGATGCCTTCGTTTCCAACACCTACGCCAGCCTCGAAGCGTTGCCTGCGGGCAGCATCGTCGGCACCTCGAGCCTGCGCCGTCAGGCCCAATTGCTGAGCCGTCGTCCGGACCTGGAAATCCGCTTCCTGCGCGGCAACGTCAACACCCGCCTGGCCAAGCTCGACGCGGGCGAATACGACGCCATCATCCTCGCGTCCGCAGGTTTGATCCGGCTCGGCTTTGAAGATCGCATCACCTCGGCCATCAGCGTCGACGACAGTCTGCCGGCCGGTGGCCAGGGCGCAGTGGGCATCGAATGCCGCACCGCGGACAGCGAGATTCACGCACTGCTCGCGCCGCTGCATCACCAGGACACCGCGACCCGCGTAAGCGCCGAACGCGCCCTCAACAAACACCTCAATGGCGGCTGCCAGGTGCCGATCGCCTGCTACGCCGTGCTTGAGGGTGAGCAGGTCTGGCTGCGCGGGCTGGTGGGTGATCCCGCTGGCAGTCTGCTGCTCAGTGCCCAGGCGCGTGCGCCGCGTGGCGATGCCGAAGCCCTGGGTGTGCGGGTGGCCGAAGACCTCTTGAGCCAGGGCGCCGCGGATATCCTCAAGGCGGTGTATGGCGAGGCAGGTCACGAGTGACAGGCTGGCGCCTGCTGCTGACGCGTCCGGCGGATGAGTCGGCGGCGCTGGGCAGCCTGTTGGCCGAGCAGGGGATTTTCAGCAACAGCTTGCCGCTTTTGGACATAGTGCCGATCCCGGTCTCTGGGACAATGCGTGAAGCGTTCCACGATCTGGATCGCTACTGCGCCGTGATCGTGGTCAGCAAGCCGGCGGCGCGCATCGGTGTCGAACTGCTCGACCAGTTTGGCCCGCAAGCATCGCGTGTGAAGTGGTTCAGTGTCGGTGCAGCGACGGCGCAGATCCTCGAGGCTCGCGGGTTGGACGTCAGCTTCCCTACGCAAGGCGATGACAGCGAGGCCTTGCTCGAACTTGCAGCGCTGCGCGAGGCTGTTGCCCGACCTGATCCGCGGGTACTGATCCTGCGCGGGGAGGGTGGACGTGAACTGCTGGCTGAGCGCTTGCGCGAGCGAGGTGCTAGTGTCGAGTATCTGGAGTTGTACCACCGCGAGCTGCCGCAATACCCGGCGGCAGCCCTGAGGCAGCGGGTTGAGGCGGAACGCCTGAACGCGCTGGTGGTCAGCAGTGGACAGGGTTTTGAGCACCTGCATCAATTGGCTGGCGATGCCTGGCCGCAGTTGGCGCAGTTGCCGTTGTTTGTACCAAGCCCCAGGGTCGCCGAGCTGGCACGTGCCGCCGGGGCCCTGACAGTTGTGGATTGTCGTGGCGCCAGTGCCGCGGCTTTGCTGACGGCGTTACGGGAGCATCCCGTGCCCGTTCTCTAAATGCAAAGGATGGATACGTGAGCGAAACAGCCTTGCCTAAAGATGACTCGCGGCCAGTGCTCGATGCACCGGTTGATGCACCTCTTGATGAACTGCGACCACCACCTGCCGAGCAGCAGCGCCGAGGCAATGGGCTGGCAATCGTCGCGCTGCTGTTGGGTGCCGCCGGTATCGCAGTGGGTGGTTGGGGCGTCTGGCAAGTGCGTCACTTGCAAGCCAATACCCAGCAGCAACTGAGTCAGGTGCAGGCACTGAACGATCAGGCGCAGGGCCTGAAGCTGAACGAACAGCGCCTGAGCGCACGCCTGGAGCAACTGCCGAATGCCGATGTGCTGGAAGAACGCAGCCGCCTGGTGACTCAGTTGCAGGGCGACCAGCAACGCTTGAATCAACGCCTGGAAACCGTCCTCGGCGCCAGCCGCAAGGACTGGCGCCTGGCCGAGGCCGAGCACTTGCTGCGTCTGGCCAGCCTGCGTCTTTCGGCGTTGCAGGACATCAGCAGCGCCCAGGCCCTGGTGCAGGGCGCCGATGAAATTCTGCGTGAACAGAATGACCCCGGCTCTTTCGCCGCTCGCGAGCAAGTGGCCAAGACGCTGGTGGCCTTGCGCAGCACCGAGCAGCCGGATCGCACCGGTTTGTTCCTGCGCCTGGGGGCGTTGCGCGACCAGGTGATCAGCCTCACGGAGCTTGCGCCCGAGTACAAGGACCGTGGCGAATCCCTGCTGGGGCTGACCGCCGATGGCGACGGCGCCAGTCGCTGGGCGCAATGGTGGGACCAGATCTCGCGCTACATCCGTATCGATTTCAACGCCGACAAGAATGTCCGTCCGTTGCTGGCCGGGCAGAGCCTGAGCCAGGTCCGCCTCGCCCTGAGCCTGGCGCTGGAGCAGGCGCAATGGGCCGCGCTCAACGGTCAGCCAGCGGTGTATTCCCAGGCGCTGGCAGAGGCGCGGGATGTGCTCAAGGGCAACTTCAACCCGGACAATCCTCAGAGCAAAGTGATGCTTGAGCAGGTGGCCGAGTTGACCAGGCAGCCGGTCTCCGTGGTCACCCCGGACCTGACCGGCACCCTGAGTGCGGTCCAGGGTTATCTGGAGCGGCGTAACGTCAACGCCGAAGACTCGATCAAGCCGCTGGCCAAACCTGCGGCGAATACCGCGCAGGAGGCCACCCCATGAAACGCCTCTATGTGATCGTGTTCCTGGCCATTGCGGTGGCCGCAGCGCTGGGCCTGGCCATCGCCGAGCACTCCGGTTACGTCCTGATCGCCTACAAGAGCTTTCGCTACGAATCGAGCCTGTGGGCGACCCTGGCCGTGGTCGCCGTTCTCTGGCTGGTCATCTGGGGCATCAAGGCCTTGGTCGAACTGGTGACGACCTCCGGTGGCGTGGTCAATCCATGGTCACGGCGTAATCGCAGTCGCCGGGTCCAGGTGGCGATCGAACACGGGCAACTGGACCTGGCCGAAGGTCGCTGGGCCAGCGCACAGCGTCATTTACATCGAGCCGCGGAGGCCGAGCGCCAGCCGCTGCTTTACTACCTCGGGGCTGCGCGCGCCGCCAACGAACAGGGTCATTACGAAGAAAGTGACAATCTGCTGGAGCGTGCTCTGGAGCGCCAGCCCCAAGCCGAGTTGGCGATTGCCTTGAACCACGCGCAATTGCAAACTGATCGCGGTGATACCGAGGGCGCCCTGACGACCCTGCAGGCAATGCACGAGCGCCACCCACATAACGCACAGGTCCTGCGCCAGTTGCAGCGCCTGCATCAGCAGCGAGGCGACTGGTCGGCGGTAATTCGCCTGCTGCCTGAGCTGCGCAAGGACAAAGTCCTGCCAACGGCTGAACTGGCCGAACTGGAACGCCGGGCCTGGGGCGAGAGCCTGTCCCTGGCGGCGCACCGGGAAGAGGAGGGGACCCTCGGTCAGCAAGCGCTCGATCGCGCCTGGCAGCAGCTGACATCGGCTCAGCGCCAGGAGCCGCAATTGGTGCTCGCCTATGCCGAGCAACTGCGGCAACTGGGTGCCCAGGTCGAGGCAGAAGAGGTCTTGCGCACGGCTTTGAAACGCAACTACGACAGCCATCTGGCGCGCCTGTATGGACTGGTGCGCGGCAGTGACCCGGCTCGCCAGTTGCATCTCGCCGAGGGCTGGCTGAAAGAACATCCGGCCGATCCAGGCCTGTTGTTGACGCTGGGTCGCCTGTGCCTGCAAAGCAGCCTGTGGGGCAAGGCCCGGGACTATCTGGAAAGCAGTTTGCGAATACAGCGCAACCCGGAAGCCTGCGCCGAACTGGCACGCCTGCTGGCACAGATGGGCGACACCGAGCGCAGCAACCAGCTGTTCCAGGAAGGCTTGGGCTTGCTCGACGAGCGCTTGTTGGCGGCACCGCTGCCGGTGCTGGCTCACGGTTGATCGCTGGATGAAGGATCGCTCGAAGGGGCGATCCGATCCCTGGTCCTGTCGGAATTCTCCTTTCGCAATGGGGCATCAGCAAAGTCCTACAGACCACTACGTCAGATCCTCTGATGTCTATCGGGATTTCCGTACGTATTTGCTGAAATGTCCATATCTGCCTGCCTTGTAAGGGTTGCGCGCTTTCCACTACCGTAGCGGCCGGACTCTTAATCGTTACGGAAACGCCATGTCGTTGGCCTGCCCACGCTCCCTGTTTTTTACTGTGTTCTTCGCAGGTGCCCTGGCCCTGGGCGTTTCCTATTACCTGGAATATGCGGTCGGTCTAAGCCCGTGTGGCTTGTGTCTGTTGCAACGAGCTTGCCTGGCGCTGTTGAGCGGTGTGTGCCTGACAGCTGCGGTGCATGGTCCCGGTCGCCTGGGATCCTTTGTGTACTGGCTGCTCGGGCTGTCCTGCAGCCTGTTGGGGACCTTTACGGCCTGGCACCAGGTTTTGCTGCAAACCGATCCGGTGCATCAATTTTCCGACTGCTCGCCTGACCTGGCCGAAGTATTTACGAGCGCACCGTGGATACGCGTCGTGCAGAGGGTGTTCCAGGGAGCTGTTGACTGCCCGCGGATCGCCTGGACGCTGTTCGATTTGAGTATCCCGGAATGGAGCCTGCTATTTTTCGTTGCGGCGATGATTCTGGGTATTTATCAGTTGACCCGCCTTGTCTTGAGCATCAGTCGACGACCGCTCGGCGGCGATTCGTCGCCGCGGGTTCTTGCCGGCGATTAAACACTTGTATGAACTTTATCGTCTGCGTACCTTGAAGCCACCGTCGTGCGGGCATAATCTGGCCCGCACGTGTCATTGGATTTATGTTGCTCGATGACGCTCTGCCTGGTCGATTCTTGATTCTCAAGTGTGCGACAGGTGTAGAGCAGCATGACCCACAAGGGAAGAGAGACCGCCATGCTCGAAAGTTGTCAGAATGCTCAGGAACGTTGGGGTGGAGTACATCTGCTGATCGATCGTTGGTTGCAGGAACGTCACGAACTGGTTCGGGCCTATGACACTCTCGGCGAGAAGCCTGAGGCGTTGGGCGAAAACCGAAAACCTTTGCAGGAATTCTGTGGGGTGCTGGTCGACTACGTGTCCGCCGGCCACTTCGAGATCTACGAACAACTGACGGGGGAGGCCAAGGCCTTCAACGACAAGCGTGGCCTGGAACTCGCCGAGACGATCTACCCGCGCATCGACGTCATCACCGAGAAGCTGCTCGCGTTCAATGACCTGTGTGATGCCGGAAAATGCGTCGCGCAGAAGTTCAAGGAACTGGGTGGCCTGCTGCATGAGCGCTTCGAACTGGAAGACTGCCTGATAGAAGTGCTGCACACCGCTCACAAGGAAGATGCTCCGGTTCAAGCCTGAGCTTGGGTCCTGCAAAGCCTGTAAAACGGTGCGCGATGCGCACCGTTTTCGTTTCTGCTGTTCAGCCGGCAGCGCCGCTTAACTCGACTTCGAATACGAGGGGTGTGAAAGGCGCGATCAAGTCGCCGGCACCATCGGCGCCATAGGCTTGCGCCGATGGAATCACCAGGCGCCATTTCGCACCGACCGGCATGTCTTGCAGGGCGCTGCGCCAGCCGCTGATCACACTGTCGAGACTGAACCATTGCGGCTGGCTGTTCTGGTCGAACACCGTGCCGTCAGGCAGGCGACCGATATACAAAACCTGCACCTTGCCGTTCGGCCCGGCCTTGGCACCTGTCCCGGGTGCCAGCTCTGTCAGCAGGATGCCATCGGCCAATTCACGAACACCGGGTTTGGCTTTTTCTTCGCTGAGAAAACGCTGCTCATTTTCCAGGGCCAATTCAATTTCTGGCGCAGGCGTTTGCGTGGCAGCCAGCGCTTGGTGCTCGGCCAGAATCCGTTCAATTTGTTCGCGCTTCAACGCCAGTGGCTTGCCTTGATAGGCTTGCTGCAGTCCATCGACCAGTGCCTGGATCTGCAAGTCGGGAACCTCCTGGCGCAAGCGTTCGCCGAGACTTGCGCCCAGGCTGTAAGCGAGATCGTGAGCCTCTTTTTCCTGGTTTTTTTCAGCGGCGTTGGCCACGGAAAAAATCACGCAAAGCGATAAAAAAAGGTAGCGCGACATGGGCACTCTCCGGCCTGAGTTGCGGGCGATTATGCCAGCGTGAATGCGTTGAACGGTGAACTGCTTTTGCGCCAACGCAGAACATTTTCAATTGGTTGCAACGCAGCGCTTTGGATACTGTCAAGATGCCCTAGCGGCGGTAGCAGCAGAGGTCTAGTATGAGCCGCACTCACGCCAGCCAGGAGGTAAACCATGTCGGCCACCAAGAAGCCTGTAAGTACTCCGTTGCACCTGCTCCAACAACTCTCGGGCAGCTTGCTCGAGCATCTCGAAAACGCTTGTTCCGAAGCTTTGGCTGATGCTGAAAAACTGCTCGCCAAACTGGAAAAGCAGCGCGGAAAAGCGCAAGAGAAATTGCACAAATCCCGTACCAAATTGCAGGACGCAGCGGCGGCCGGAAAGGCCAAGGCGCAGACCAAAGCCAAGGACGCGGTGAAAGAACTCGAGGACCTGCTTGATGCACTCAAGGATCGTCAATCGGAAACTCGCGGCTACATTCTGCAACTCAAGCGCGATGCCCAGGAAAGCCTGAAACTGGCCCAAGGTGTTGGTCGCGTACAAGAGGCTGTCGGCAAGGCATTGTCCCTGCGTTCGGCCAAGCCTGCTGCGGCCCCTGCGAAGAAAGCCGCGGCCAAACCGGTTGCCGCAAAAGCGCCGGCCAAGCCTGCCGCCAAACCTGCCGCCAGGGCACCGGTGAAAGCCGCAGCCAAACCTGCTGCAACAGCTGCAGCGAAAAAACCTGTTGCGGCCAGCGCTGCTAAACCGGCTGCCAGAACTGCAGCTGCCAAACCTGCTGCCAGGACAACCGCAGCCAAAACAGCTGCCGCGAAACCGGCTGCCAAACCGGCCGCCAAAACCGCAGCTGCGAAACCTGCCGTGGCGAAAACCGCAGCCGCCAAACCAGCGGCTAGAACTGCCGCTGCAAAACCTGCTGCCAAGCCGGCCGCAAAAACTGCCGCGGCTAAAACCGCTGCCAAGCCAGCTGCAAAACCTGCGGCCAAACCGGTGGCAAAAGCAGCCGCCAAACCGGCCGCCAAAACGGCTGCTGCCAAACCTGCCGCCGCCAAGCCAGCCACTGCCGCCAAACCTGCCGCAGCGAAACCGGCAGCCAAGCCTGCCGCTGCCAAGACAGCTGCAAAACCTGCCGCCAAACCAGCCGTGAAAAAACCGGCCGCTGCCGCCAAGGCAACTCCAGCTCCTGCTGCCAAGCCAGCGACCCCAGCGCCAGCACCAACCGCTTCGGCTGCTCCTGCGCCGACAGCAACGGCCTCGACTGCCTCCGCTGCGCCAACGCCAGTGGCACCGTCGAGCAACAGCTCCACCCCAACCAGCGCTTCTTAAGTGCCGGTTACCGCGATGCGCAGCTGATGCAGCGCGTCGCGGTCGAGGTGGGCGGCGCCTGCCGTCACACCTTCCAGCCAGATCGCCAGGTCGGTCGCGGCACCTTGCGGCCAGTCCTCGGCCGATCGTTCCAGGCGCAATAACAGAATTCGCTCGGCCTCCAATTCAAGTGCCTTGACTTGCTCACGTAGCGAGTGCAGCTCGGCATCCCGGGTGGCGGCAACTTTCCATTGCATGCGCAGTGCCCGCAACGGATGCACGACATCGGCGTCCCAGGCTTGCGCCACAGCGCGAAGTTGCTGCAGGCGTTGTTCATCACAGGCGCTACCCCGCTGTCCCAGCCATGCCGCGCACAGCAGCAGACACACACTGACGCCGGCCGATTGCAGTTGCAGGCACGCCTGTTCAACACCAGGGCGGGCATAAAAGGTCAGGGAAAAGCTCCACAGGTCAGAGGACATATTGCTACTCGCGCCAGTTGCGAGCGAAGCTGGTAGACTCCGCCGCCATTATGATTCGACTTCAGAACCTGACTTTACAGCGTGGCCCGCAACGTCTGCTAGAAGACGCCGAGCTGACCCTGCACGCCGGCCAGAAAGCCGGCCTCATCGGTGCCAACGGCGCCGGCAAATCGAGCCTGTTCGCCTTGCTCAGGGGCGAACTGCACCCTGACTCGGGTGATTGCTTGCTGCCGGCCGACTGGCGTATCGCCCACATGCGCCAGGAGGTCGACACGCTCGAGCGCCTGGCGGTCGACTACGTGCTCGATGGCGACCTGCGCCTGCGCCAGGTGCAACGCGACCTGGCGACAGCCGAAGCGGCCCATGACGGTGCCGCACAGGCCCGCCTGCACTCGGAACTCGACAGCGCCGACGGTTACACCGCCGACGCCCGCGCTCGCAAGCTGCTGGCAGGCCTGGGCTTCACCAACGAGCAGATGGATCGCCAGGTCGGCGATTTCTCCGGTGGCTGGCGGATGCGCCTGAACCTGGCGCAGGCCTTGATGTGTCCTTCGGACCTGCTGTTGCTCGACGAACCGACCAACCACCTGGACCTCGACGCCATCATCTGGCTCGAAGAGTGGCTCAAAAGCTATCCAGGCACCTTGATGCTGATTTCCCACGACCGGGACTTCCTCGATGCCGTGGTCGATCACGTGGCCCACGTCGATCAGCGCAAGATCACCCTGTACCGCGGTGGCTACAGCGCCTTCGAGCGTGCCCGTGCCGAACGCCTGGCCCAGCAACAGCAGGCCTACGAGAAGCAGCAGGCGCAGCGTGCGCACATGGAAAGCTACATCGCCCGCTTCAAGGCCCAGGCCACCAAGGCCCGCCAGGCCCAGAGCCGGATCAAGGCGCTGGAGCGGATGGAAGAGCTGACTGCGGCACACGTCGACTCGCCGTTCGACTTCGTCTTCCGCGAATCGCAGAAGATCTCCAGCCCGCTGATCGACCTGTCCGATGCCCGCCTGGGCTACGGCGACAAAGCCGTGCTGGAGAAGGTCAAGCTGCAACTGACCCCCGGCGCGCGGATCGGTTTGCTCGGCCCGAACGGCGCCGGTAAATCGACCCTGATCAAAAACCTGGCAGGTGAGCTGTCGCCACTGTCCGGCCGCCTTACCCGTGGCGAAAACACCGTGGTCGGCTACTTCGCCCAGCATCAGCTCGATTCCCTGGATTCCAAGGCCAGCCCGCTGCTGCACTTGCAGCGCCTGGCGCCGACCGAGCGCGAACAGACCCTGCGCGATTTCCTCGGCGGTTTCGACTTCCGTGGTGCGCGGATCGACGAGCCGGTGCTGAATTTCTCCGGTGGCGAAAAGGCGCGCCTGGCGCTGGCCCTGATCGCCTGGGACCGGCCGAACCTGTTGCTGCTCGACGAACCGACCAACCACCTCGACCTGGAAATGCGCCTGGCGCTGACCATGGCCTTGCAGGAATTCAGTGGTGCGGTACTGGTGGTCTCCCACGATCGCCATTTGCTCAAAAGCACCACCGACAATTTTTACCTGGTGGCGGACGGCAAGGTCGAAGAGTTCGACGGCGACCTGGAGGACTACACCCGTTGGCTGGTGGAGTACCGCCAGCGCAATGCGCCGGTCAGCAATACCCCGGTCAATCCGGACAAGACCGACAAGAAGGCCCAGCGTCAGGCGGCAGCGGCGTTGCGCCAGCAACTGGCGCCGCACAAGCGCGAGGCTGACAAGCTTGAAGCCGAGTTGGGCAAGCTGCACGAGAAACTGGCGAAGATCGATGCCAGCCTGGGCGACAGCGACATCTACGAACCGTTGCGCAAGAATGAATTGCGCGACCTGCTGGCCGAGCAGGCCAAGCTGAAGGTGCGTGAAGCAGAGCTGGAAGAAGCCTGGATGGAAGCCCTGGAACTGCTGGAAAGCATGCAGGCGGAGCTGGAGGCGCTGTCCTGATGGAGGCGTTCAAGCTGCCGCTGCCGGCGATGTGGATCGAGCCGATCTGGCTCGGTGTGCAAATCCTGCTGATCCTGTTGGCGGGTTACATCACCCAGCGTTTCGTTGCCAAGTGCCTGACCCGTCTCGGTGAGCGGTACCCGTTTCCGCCGCAGTTGCTGATGCCGTTGCGCGGCGGTCTGCGCTGGCTGATCATGGGCAGTGCGCTGATCTTCGTGCTGGAGCGCCTCGGGGTGTCGGCCACGGTGCTCTGGACGGCGCTATCGGGTTTTGTCGCAGTGGCCGCCGTGGCGTTTTTCGCCATGTGGAGCGTGCTCTCCAATCTGTTGTGCGCGATCCTGATTTTCACTGTCGGTCCGTTTCGCTTGGGCGATGTGGTCGAGTTGGTGGACACCACCGACAAGCCCGGCGTCAAAGGCCGGGTGATAGCGATCAATCTGCTGTACACCACGCTCATCGAAGCAGAAGAGCTGGGTACGGGTAGCGCGATGGTGCAAGTGCCCAACAGTCTGTTCTTCCAGCGTTCGGTTAGGCGTTGGCGTGGCAGCGATGTCTTCCCATCAAGCGGTTTTGAAAAGTAAGTCTCTTGTTGCCTGACAGGCCGCTTTCGCGAGCAAGCCCGCTCCCACATTGAATCAGTGTTGTTCACAAATTTTGTGTCCACAGAAGATCGAATGTGGGAGCGAGCTTGCTCGCGAAGGGGCCCTCAAGTTGTAACATCCCGCAAAAAAATCGGTGGTCATCGCTCCAAAGCCGCATTAGCTTAGACATCTGTCACGAATCCGATGTCGAGGTGTGCAATGGAGCTTCAAACATGGCTGGCGTTTTTTGCCGCCTGCTGGGTGATCAGCCTGTCCCCCGGTGCCGGCGCCATTGCGTCGATGTCCAGCGGTCTGCAATACGGTTTCTGGCGCGGTTACTGGAACGCCCTGGGCCTGCAGTTGGGGCTCGCGGTGCAGATTGCGATCGTCGGTGCCGGTGTGGGCGCGATTCTCACGGCGTCGGCCACCGCCTTCTATGCGATCAAATGGTTCGGCGTGGCGTACCTGGTCTATCTCGCGATCAAACAATGGCGCGCGCTGCCCAGCGACATGAGTGATGACGCGGCGATCCGGCAGATTGGCAAGCCAATGGCCCTGGTGTTCCGCGGTTTCCTGGTGAACATCAGCAACCCCAAGGCCTTGGTATTCATGCTGGCGGTGTTGCCGCAATTCATCGATCCGCACGCGCCGCTGCTGATCCAGTACGTGATCATCGGTGTCACCATGGTTTGCGTGGACCTGATCGTCATGGCCGGGTACACCGGGCTGGCTTCCAAGGTGTTGCGTCTGTTGCGCACACCGAAACAGCAAAAGCGCATGAACCGTACCTTTGCCGGACTGTTCATTGGCGCGGCGGCGTTCATGGCGACCCTGCGCAAAGCCGCGGTTTAAGCCATCTGGCACAGAAAAGGCGACCTCTTCAGGTCGCCTTTTTCGTTCAGGCCCTGATGCACAAACCACAACAAAGCTTGAGTGAAACTGATTGGGAGTGAACAATATGTTACTTCGTATTTCCAATTGAGATTCGTTCATGATTGCCCCGTCCCGTTTCCTGGCCTGGCTGATAGCGCCGGTGTTAGCCCTGTGCAGTTTTAATCTGCTGGCCGACACGGTAGAGGGCGCACCGCAAGCGCTGCACCTGCTCGACTACATCGGCGCGGACTACCCGCAAGCGGTGCAGGCCGGCAAGGTCACCAGCGAATCCGAATACCGCGAGCAACTGGAGTTCGTCCAGGCGGTGCAAGGCTTGATTGCCGCGATGCCGGCCAAACCGGAAAAGGCCGGGCTGGAGCAGGGCATCAATCAGCTGCGCGAGGCCATCAGCGCCCGTCAGGACGGCACCGACGTGGCCCGCCAGGCTCGGCAACTCGGGGCGAAATTGGCCGTGACCTATGAAGTCAGCCAGGCACCGATCATTACCCCGGACCCGACTCGCGGCGCTCCCCTGTACGCCCAGCATTGCTCGGTGTGTCACGGCGATACCGGCGCTGGCGATGGTCCGGCGGGTGTCGGCCTGACCCCGCCGCCGGCCAATCTGCGTGATAACGCACGCCTGGATCACCTGAGCCTCTACGCGATCTACAACACGGTGGGCCTGGGGGTCGAAGGCACCGACATGCCGGCTTTCGGCGATCAACTGGATGATCGTCAGCGTTGGGACCTGGCCACTTACATCGCCAGCTTCAGCGCCGATCCGGCGACCGCCGCCGGCGACAAGACCTATGACATTGCCGAGCTGGCCCGCCAGACCCCGGCCGAAGTGCTGGCCGCCGACGGTCCGCAGGCTGCCGCGACTTTCCGCGCGCAACGGGCACAGCCGCCACAGGCCAAGCGTGGCCCGGCGCAGTTGCTCGACTACACCGCCGTCACCCTGGACAAGAGCGTGGCGGCCTACCGTGCCGGCGATCACGATCAGGCCTATGACCTGTCGGTAGCGGCGTACCTGGAAGGCTTCGAACTGGTCGAAAGCTCCTTGGACAACGTCGACGCCAACGTGCGTAAAGACACGGAAAAGTCACTGATGGCTTACCGTCAGTCGTTGCAGGATGGCCTGCCGGTGGAGCAGGTGGAACAGCGCCTGGACGCGGCCAAGGCGAAGTTGAAGGCGTCTGCCGGGTTGTTGGGCAGCGATGGTCTGAGTTGGTCCCTGAGCTACATTTCCGGCCTGCTGATCCTGCTGCGCGAAGGCCTGGAAGCCATCCTGGTGCTGGCGGCGATTCTCGCTTTCCTGCGCAACACCGGCCAACAGTCGGCGGTACGCAGTGTCAACGTCGGTTGGGGCCTGGCGCTATTGGCCGGCCTGGGTACCTGGGCGCTGGCGGCTTATGTGATCGATGTCAGTGGTTCGCAGCGCGAACTGCTGGAAGGTGCGACGGCGCTGTTTGCCAGCGTCATGGTGTTGTGGCTCGGTGTGTGGATGCACGACCGTCGGCATGCCGCGGCCTGGCAGGATTACATCAAGAGCAGCCTGGTGGGCGGGGGCGGGCGTTTCGGTTTTGCGATCCTGGCGTTCTTCTCGGTGTATCGCGAGCTGTTCGAAGTGATCCTGTTCTACGAGACCCTGTGGCTGCAGGCCGGTCCCGCTGGCCATGACGCGGTGCTGGCTGGTGGTGCGACGGCGTTGGTGTTGTTGGTCGGCCTGGCCTGGGTGATTCTGCGCGGCTCGGCGAAACTGCCGCTGGCACTGTTCTTCAGCATCAACGCCGGTTTGCTCTGTGCCTTGTCGGTGGTGTTCGCCGGGCATGGCGTGAAGGCGTTGCAGGAGGCCGGGATCTTCGGCACGCGGCCGGTGCCGTTCTTTGAGTTCGATTGGTTGGGGATTCATGCGGATGCGTATTCGCTGACGGCGCAGGTGGTGGCGATCATTGCGATCGTTGTGTTGTATGGTCGTAGTTGGGTGGCCGAGAAGCGGCGGGTGACGGCTTAACAGCATTCGCTACGCTCATCATCGCGAGCAGGCTCGCTCCCACAGGATTGCGTATAACCTGTGGGAGCGAGCCTGCTCGCGAAGCTTTTGAGAGGAGAAAAACTCAATGCGCGTATGGATCGATGCCGACGCCTGCCCTCGGGCAGCCAAGGACCTGGTGGTCAAGTTCGCCCTCAAGCGCCGGTTTGAAGTGGTGCTGGTGGCGGGGCAGCCGCAGATCAAGCCGGCCCTGACCCTGGTCAAGTTGATCGTGGTGCCCAGCGGACCGGATGCGGCGGATGATTACCTGGTGGAACACGCGGTCCCGGGTGAGCTGGTGATCTGCAGCGATGTGCCGCTGGCCGACCGTCTTGTGAAGAAGGGCGTTGCTGCGCTGGACCCGCGGGGCAAGGAGTTCGACGCGCAGAACATGGGCGATCGCCTGGCCGTGCGTAACCTGTTCACCGACTTGCGCGAACAGGGGCAGATGAGCGGCGGGCCGGCGCCGTTTGGCGAGCGGGAGAAGCAGGCGTTTGCCAATGCGCTGGATAGGATCCTGACCCGTCTATCTCGCAAGCCTTAACCCGCACGCTCCTCTGTAGGAGCTGGCTTGCCAGCGAAAGCGATCGAACATTCAACATCTGCGTTGAAAGGCATGACGCCTTCGCTGGCAAGCCAGCTCCTACAGGAGGCGGTGTTACGCGTCGTTCTCGTGGGTCAGCTCAAGCACGCGGTCGACCAGCTTGTTGATGCCCGAAGCCGCTTCGCTGATCGATTGCGCCAGCATGTACGCCGGCGTCGTTACCAGTTTGCGCGCCTTGTCTTCGACGATATCGCTCACGGCACAGTCCTTGTGGGTGGCGCCCATCTTGTTCAGGGCGGCTGCCGTGTCGGCGTCGTTGCCGATGGTGCAGGTCACGCCCGGTCCATAGATTTTCGCCGCCAGGGCAGGCGAGATGCAGATCAGGCCGACCGGCTTGCCGGCCTCGGCAAAGGCTTCGGTCAAGGCCAGGACGTCCGGTTGAACAGTGCAACCGGTCCCTTCGATGGCGAAGTTGGAGAGATTCTTGGCCGAGCCGAAACCGCCGGGAATGATCAGCGCATCGAAGTCTTCGGCGTCCGCTTCGCGGATGTCCTTGATCTCGCCACGGGCAATGCGCGCCGATTCCACCAGCACATTGCGCGACTCGGGCATTTCTTCACCGGTCAGGTGATTGATCACATGCAGCTGCGCGATATTGGGCGCAAAGCACTGCACCTGCGCGCCACGCTGGTCCAGGCGCAGCAGGGTCACCACGCTTTCGTAGATTTCGGCGCCGTCGTACACGCCACAGCCGGAAAGGATCACTGCAACTTTTTTGCTCATGGGCTTTTCTCCAGATTCATGGCGTTAAATGTCCACTAATTTGTCATTCGTTGCCATAGGGATCATTCGAGGTTACACATAGGATCTGTCCTCAAGATTCCGTTCAGGGCGCGTCATGGACTTCATTCTGTATGCGGTGCCGTTTTTCTTTGTGCTGATCGCTGTCGAACTGCTGGCCGACCGTTGGCGCGGGGTCAGCAACTATCGGCTGGCGGACGCGATCAACAGCATCAGCACCGGCGTGCTCTCGACCACCACCGGCCTGCTGACCAAAGGCGTAGGGCTGCTGACTTATGCGTTTGCCCTCAAGTATCTGGCGTTGTTCGAGCTCTCGGCCGACAGCGCCTGGGTGTGGATCTTCGCCTTCGTCTTTTATGACTTCTGCTACTACTGGCTGCACCGCATGGGTCATGAGCGCAATATTCTCTGGGCCGCACATTCGGTGCATCACCAGAGCGAGGACTACAACCTCTCCACCGCCCTGCGCCAGACCAGCACCGGGTTCCTGCTGAGCTGGATCTTCTACCTGCCCATGGCCGTCGTCGGCGTACCGTTGCTGGTGTTCGTCAGCGTCGCGGCGCTGAACCTGCTTTACCAGTTCTGGGTGCATACCCGGCACATTCCCAAGCTGGGATGGTTCGAGTGGTTTTTCGTCACGCCATCCAATCATCGGGCCCACCATGCACAGAACGCTCTCTACATGGATCGCAACTACGGCGGCGTGTTCATTATTTGGGACCGTCTATTCGGCTCGTTCCAGGAAGAGGACGACAACGAACCAGTGATTTTCGGCGTGACCACACCCCTGGCGAGTTGGAATCCGGTGTGGGCCAACGTGCAGTTCTACGCGCAGTTGTGGGCGGATGCGCGGCGTGCCGAGAGCACCTGGGACAAGCTGCGGATCTGGTTCATGCGCACCGGCTGGCGGCCGGCGGACGTGGCAGCCAGGTACCCGATGAACAAGCCGGACCTGAGCCAGTTCCGCAAATTCGAAGTGCCGCTGGATGGGCGCCAGCAGCTCTACGTGCTGTTGCAGTTCTGCGTCTACATCATGCTGGGTAGCTATTTGATGAACCTGGAACCCAGTCTGTCGACGGCCGCGTTGGTACTGGGCTGGGGAACTGTGGCGCTGGGCCTGTTCGTCCTGGGCGTGGCCCTGGAGAACCGCACGTGGGCGCTGAAGCTGGAGTTGCTGCGCCTGGCATCGAATGTGCCGCTGGTGTGGCTGGCGCCGCTGGCGGGGCTGTGGCCGGCCAGCGCGGTGGGCTGGGTCGGCCTGCTCAGTTACAGTCTGATTAGCGGTATCGGGCTTTACTGCTGCCGAAATCGCTTTACTCGGCTGGCGTCTTAGGACCGCCGGTAGTGTGCTGCCTGGCCTTCAGGGCTTGCTCGTCGGCATAGATCTGCCGGGCCAGGCGCGCATTCTTGAACCGCCGGCGCAGCCACAGGCCCAGGCCGAGCACGAGCAGGGCGCCGAGCACCCACAGCTCGTACTTCTTGATGCTGCCGAGCATCCCTTCCAGTACCGCACCAAAGTGATAGGCCGCCGCCGCCAGTGCGGTGGCCCAGATCGCCGCGCCAATCCCGTTGAGCAGCAGATAACGGCCCGGTGGGTAGCCCGACAGGCCGATGGCCACCGGCATCACGGTGCGCAGGCCGTAGACGAAGCGGAAGCTCAGGACCCAGATGTCCGGGTGCTTGCGAATATGTTCCAGCGCCCGGTCACCCATCATCTGCCAGCGCGGTTTGCGTGCCAGCAGCTTGCGCCCGTGCTTGCGTCCCAGGAAGTACCACAGTTGGTCGCCGGCATAACTGCCGCAGAACGCCACGACCACCACCAGGTTGATGTCCATGTATCCACGGAACGCGAGGAAGCCCGCGAGCACCAGGATGGTTTCGCCTTCGAAGAATGTGCCAAGAAACAGGGCAAAGTAGCCGAAGTCATGCAGAAATTGTTGGAGCATTGTCTGGGTGCTGGCGAAATGAACGCGCAGCCTAACCCTTCGTACACATTCAGGAAAGTGTCCAAATGTGTCTCGACGTGAACATTTCCTACAAGGACAATGGAATGCGGCTACATGTCACAGCGTGCACACAACTGTAATACGTTCGTCATAATGGCCGCTTATAACTGTCACGCTCGCACGCCTGCGGGCTCAGGAGTCTGCCGTGAGCTTTACCCCCGCCAACCGTTTGTTTCCCGCAACCCGCCTGCGCCGCAACCGTCGTGACGATTTCTCGCGTCGACTGGTCCGTGAAAATGTGCTGACCGCCGATGACCTGATCTTGCCGGTGTTTGTGCTGGACGGTGAAAACCGTCGTGAAGCGGTGGCCTCGATGCCGGGCGTCGAGCGCCTGACCATCGATCTGTTGCTGGAAGAAGCGGCCAAGTGGGTTGAGCTGGGGATTCCGGCGCTGGCGCTGTTCCCGGTGACCCCGGCAGAACTCAAGTCGCTGGACGCTGCTGAAGCCTGGAACCCCGAGGGTATCGCCCAGCGCGCCACCCGTGCCCTGCGTGCGCAGTTCCCTGAGCTGGGCGTGATCACCGACGTCGCGCTGGACCCGTTCACCACCCACGGCCAGGACGGCATTCTCGACGAAGAAGGCTACGTACAGAACGACATCACCGTCGACGCACTGGTCAAACAAGCCCTGTCCCACGCCGAAGCCGGCGCCCAGGTCGTCGCGCCGTCGGACATGATGGACGGTCGTATCCAGGCGATCCGCGAAGCCCTCGAAGTGGCCGGTCACGTCAATGTGCGAATCATGGCCTACTCGGCGAAGTACGCCAGTGCCTATTACGGCCCGTTCCGCGACGCGGTCGGTTCGGCACTGAACCTGGGCAAGGCCAACAAGGCCTCCTATCAGATGGACCCGGCCAACAGCAACGAAGCGCTGCACGAAGTGGCGGCTGACTTGTCAGAAGGCGCGGATATGGTCATGGTCAAGCCAGGCATGCCGTATCTGGACATCCTCTGCCGGGTCAAAGAAGAATTCAAAGTGCCGACCTTTGTGTATCAAGTCAGCGGCGAATACGCCATGCACATGGCGGCGATCCAGAATGGCTGGTTGAGCGAAGGGGTTATCCTCGAATCCCTGACCGCTTTTAAACGCGCAGGCGCCGATGGCATCCTCACGTATTTCGCCGTCCGTGCCGCTCAATTGTTACGAGAGCAAAAATAGCCCTCCCAGGAACATTCGATGAATACCGAAGTACTCACTGAAGTTGCCGTAAAAGACGCTCAACCTGTGGTGGAGCAAGTCGACGAGACCCCGCCGGAGCTGGAGCCCGCTCCGCCCGCGGCGGTCGTCGAACCTGCTGTGGCAGCGCCTGCGATTGCCATTCCCGGCCTGGATGACAGCAGCCTGTACATCCACCGTGAGTTGTCGCAACTGCAGTTCAATATCCGCGTGCTGGAACAGGCACTGGACGAGTCCTACCCGTTGCTGGAGCGCCTGAAGTTCCTGCTGATCTTCTCCAGCAACCTGGACGAGTTCTTCGAGATTCGCGTCGCCGGCCTGAAGAAGCAGATCACCTTCGCCCGTGAACAAGCCGGCGCCGACGGCCTGCAACCGCACCAGGCCCTGGCCCGCATCAGTGAACTGGTGCACGGTCACGTTGACCGCCAGTACGCGATCCTCAACGATATCCTGCTGCCGGAACTGGAAAAGCATCAGGTCCGCTTCATCCGTCGCCGCAACTGGACGACCAAGCTCAAGACCTGGGTGCGCCGCTATTTCCGCGACGAAATCGCCCCGATCATCACCCCGATCGGCCTCGACCCGACGCACCCGTTCCCGTTGCTGGTGAACAAGAGCCTGAACTTCATCGTCGAGCTCGAAGGCATCGACGCCTTCGGTCGCGACTCTGGCCTGGCGATCATCCCGGCGCCGCGCTTGCTGCCACGCATCATCAAGGTGCCGGAAGAAGTCGGTGGCGCCGGCGACAACTATGTGTTCCTGTCGTCGATGATCCACGCCCACGCCGATGACCTGTTCCAGGGCATGAAGGTCAAGGGCTGCTACCAGTTCCGCCTGACCCGAAACGCCGACCTGGCGCTGGACTCCGAAGACGTCGAAGACCTGGCGCGGGCCCTGCGCGGCGAGTTGTTCTCCCGTCGTTATGGCGACGCGGTGCGACTGGAAGTCGCCGATACCTGCCCGAAACAGCTGTCCGATTACCTGCTCAAGCAGTTCAACCTGAGCGAGACCGAGCTGTATCAGGTCAATGGCCCGGTGAACCTGACGCGTCTGTTCAGCATCACCGGCCTGGACAGCCAGCGCGAGCTGCAGTACCTGCCGTTCACTCCGCAGATCCCGAAACTGCTGCAGAACAGCGAGAACATTTTCAGCGTGATCAGCAAGCAGGACATCCTGCTGCTGCACCCGTTCGAGTCGTTCACCCCGGTGGTCGACCTGCTGCGCCAGGCTGCCAAGGACCCGCACGTGCTGGCGGTGCGTCAGACCCTGTACCGCTCCGGCGCCAACTCGGAAATCGTCGATGCGTTGGTGGACGCGGCGCGTAACGGCAAGGAGGTCACCGCGGTGATCGAATTGCGCGCGCGCTTCGATGAGGAATCCAACCTGCAACTGGCCAGCCGTCTGCAAGCGGCCGGTGCGGTGGTGATCTACGGCGTGGTTGGCTTCAAGACCCACGCCAAGATGATGCTGATCCTGCGCCGCGAAGCGGGCGAGATCGTGCGTTACGCTCACTTGGGCACGGGCAACTACCACGCGGGCAACGCCCGTCTGTACACCGACTACAGCCTGCTGACTTCCGATGACGCCCTGTGCGAAGACGTCGGCAAACTGTTCAGCCAGTTGATCGGCATGGGCAAGACGCTGCGCATGAAGAAGCTGCTGCACGCGCCGTTCACCCTGAAGAAGGGCATGCTCGACATGATTGCCCGGGAAACCCAGTTCGCGCTCGAGGGCAAGCCGGCGCACATCATCGCCAAGTTCAACTCGCTGACCGATCCGAAGATCATCCGCGCGTTGTACAAGGCCAGCCAGTCGGGCGTGCGCATCGATCTGGTGGTGCGTGGCATGTGCTGCCTGCGGCCAGGCATCGCCGGGGTCTCGCACAACATCCATGTGCGTTCGATCATCGGGCGCTTCCTGGAGCACACCCGGGTCTTCTACTTCCTCAATGGCGGCGATGAACAGATGTTCCTGTCCAGTGCCGACTGGATGGAGCGCAACCTCGACAAGCGCGTCGAGACTTGCTTCCCGGTGGAAGGCAAGAAGCTGATCATGCGGGTCAAGAAAGAGCTGGAGCTGTATCTCACCGATAACACCCACAGCTGGAGCCTGCAGTCGGATGGCCGCTACATCCGCAATACGCCGACCGGCAACCAGAACCCGCGCAGCGCCCAGGCTACGTTGCTGGAGCGGTTGGGCAGTCCGATCCTGGCGGTACGCTAAATAAAATGGCGATCCCAAGGGATCGCCATTTTTGTTATCACCGCCGTCCCTGTAGGAGCGAGCTTGCTCGCGAAAAACCTGAGGGCAGTGCGTTTATTCAGGCAGCACGCATTATCGTTCACGTCCATCGCGAGCAAGCTCGCTCCTACAGGGGTTTCAGCGGGCGGTAAGGACGATATCGACCCGCGTCAGCCATTGCGCTTCAATTTCGAAGTCGGCCTGGGTCAGTTGGTTCTCATCCAGCCAGTTTTCCGGGAACACCACTTCCAGGCTGTTGCCTTTGGCGTTCAGTTCGACTTGGGGCATTTGCTGGGTGCCACGGATGTGATGGAACAGGATCGCAAATCGCAGCAGCACACACAGGCGAATCAGCTTGGTGCCGTCGTCGCCAAATTCGGCGAATTTGTCCTTGGGAATGTTACGTCGGTGGCCGCGCACCAGCAGTGCGAGCATCAATTGGTCTTCGCGGGAGAAGCCGGCCAGGTCCGAGTGTTCGATCAGGTAGGCGCCGTGCTTGTGGTACTGGTAGTGGGCAATGTCCAGGCCCACTTCATGCACCTTGGCCGCCCAGCCGAGCAGTTCGCGCCAGACGCCGTCTTCCAGGTCCCAGTCCCTGGCCACCTGGTCGAAGGCATGCAGGGCCTTGCGTTCGACTCGCACCGCCTGTTCCAGATCGACGTGATAGCGCTCCATCAGCGAGGTCAGGGTGCGTTCACGCACGTCTTCGTGATGATGGCGCCCCAGCAGGTCATAGAGCACGCCTTCGCGCAGGGCGCCTTCACAGTGGTCCATGCGCTGCAATTCCAAGGAATCGAAGATCGCTTCGAGGATGGCCAAGCCTGCCGGGAAAATCGCCCGACGGTCCGGCTTGATGCCTTCGAAGTCGATCTTGTCGACGTCGCCCAGCTTGATCAGCTTGCGCTTGAGCCAGGCCAGGCCTTGGGCGTTGACCTCGCCGCTGCCGTGACCACCGGCCTTCAGCGCCAGACCGATGGCGCGGATGGTGCCCGAGGAGCCGATGGCTTCATCCCAGGTCAGGCGGTGCAGGGCGTGTTCGATGGCCATGATCTCCAGCCGCGCCGCGGTGTACGCCTGGGCGTAACGGGCCGGGGTGATCTTGCCGTCCTTGAAATAGCGCTGGGTGTAGCTGACGCACCCCATCTGCAGGCTTTCGCGCAACAATGGCTCGAATCTCTGCCCGATGATGAATTCGGTACTGCCGCCGCCGATGTCGGCCACCAGGCGTTTGCCCGGGGTGTCGGCGAGGGTGTGGGATACGCCCAGATAAATCAGTCGCGCTTCCTCACGGCCGGAGATGACTTCCACCGGGTGGCCGAGGATTTCTTCGGCGCGGTGGATGAATTCGTTGCGGTTACGGGCTTCACGCAGGGCGTTGGTGCCGACGATCCGCACGGCGCCTGTGGGCATACCGTTGATCAGTTGGGCGAATCGTTTGAGGCAATCGAGCCCGCGCTGCATGGATTCTTCGCTGAGCTTGCGCTCTTCATCGATACCGGCGGCCAGCTGAACCTTCTCGCCGAGACGCTCGAGAATACGGATTTCACCGTTCTGGGCCTTGGCCACGACCATGTGAAAGCTGTTGGAGCCCAGGTCGATAGCGGCGATCAGGGACAGATTCTTGGCTTGGGATTGCGGCATGGTCAGGGTCTCGGTCGATAACCTCGACATCGTGCCACGATCAAAGGCTGGCGCCAACGCGTAGGCGTTGCGGCGATGCAAATGGCCTCTTCGCGGGCAATCCCGCTCCCACAGGTTTTTGCGTCGAACACACCATTGTGCTCCGGCAGAGAACCCTGTGGGCGCGGGCTTGCTCGCGAATGCGGCCTCACAGGCACTAAATTTCAGACTGCCGCTTCCACCGTGCCAATGAAATTCGCCAGCTCCGCAGTCTGCGGATTGGCAAACAACACCTTCGGATCACCCACCTCATGCACCAGCCCCTGATGCATGAACACCAGCTTATCCCCAACCTCCCGGGCAAAACGCATCTCATGGGTCACCATGATCAATGTCATGCCTTCCCTGGCCAGTTGCCGAACCACGCTCAGCACTTCATTGACCAGTTCCGGGTCCAGTGCCGAAGTGATTTCATCGCACAGCAGCACCTTGGGCGACATCGCCAGCGCACGGGCGATCGCCACGCGCTGTTGCTGCCCGCCGGACAACCGATCCGGGAAGGCATCGAATTTCTCCCCCAGGCCTACGCGTTCCAGCATCTGCCGGGCCAGTTCGGCCGCCTTGGCTTTCGGTACTTTCTGCACCACCTGTGGCGCCAGCATCACGTTCTCACCGACCGTCAGGTGCGGGAACAGGTTGAACTGCTGGAACACCATCCCGACCTTCTGCCGCAGACTGCGCAAGTCCGCGCGGGCCGCGTCGAGGTATTCGCCGTCGACCTCGATGACGCCATCGTTGATCGATTCCAGGCCGTTGAGGGTGCGCAGCAAGGTCGACTTGCCCGAGCCACTGCGGCCGATGATCGCCACCACCTGGCCTTGCTCGACACTCAGGTCGATGCCTTTGAGCACATGGTGGTCGCCGTAGTATTTATGCAGGGCGGAAATTCTAAGCAGAGGCATGCAGTCTCCTTTCCAGGTAGCGCGCACTGAGGGACAAGGGGTAGCAGAGCAGGAAGTAGCCGAGGGCGACCAGGCCGTAGACCATGAAGGGCTCGAAGGTGGCATTGGCCAACATGCCGCCGGTCTTGGTCAGTTCGGTGAAGCCGATGATCGAGGTCACGGCGGTGCCCTTGACCACTTGCACCGAGAAACCCACGGTCGGCGCCACGGCGATGCGCAACGCCTGCGGCAGGATCACGTAACGCAGTTGCTCCAGCGGGTTCAGCGCCAGGCTCGACGAGGCTTCCCACTGGCCGTTGGGGATCGACTCGACGCAACCGCGCCAGATCTCCGCCAGGTAAGCGCTGGTGAACAGCGTCAAGGCGATGGCCGCCGCGGCCCAGGGCGAAATCTCCAGCCCGGCCAGCGCGACGCCGAAAAACACCAGGAACAGCTGCATCAACAGCGGCGTGCCCTGGAACAGTTCGATGTAGGTGCGGGCAATTCTGCGCGGCAGGGGCTTGTTCGAGATGCGCAGCACCATGACCAGCAAGCCGATCAGCCCGCCGCCAACGAACGCCACCAGCGACAGCGCCAGCGTCCATTGCAGGCCCATGAGCAGGTTGCGCACGATGTCCCAGAAGGTGAAATCGCTCATCGAGTGCTCCTCGCGATGAATCGCTGGCCGATCCAGTTCAGCAACTGGCGGATCAACAAGGCCATGCACAGATAGAGCAGGGTGGTCAGGGCATAGGTTTCAAAGGCGCGGAAGTTGCGCGACTGGATGAAGTTGGCGGCGAAGCTCAGCTCTTCGGTGGCGATCTGCGAACAGACCGCCGAGCCGAGCATGACGATGATGATCTGGCTGCTCAGGGCCGGCCAGACCTTGCCCAGCGCCGGCAGCAGCACCACGTGGCGGAACGCTTCGAAGCGCGTCATGGCCAGTGCCGCCGCGGCCTCCAGTTGGCCGCGCGGGACCGCCTGGATGCCGGCACGGATGATCTCGGTCGAGTAGGCACCCAGGTTGATCACCATCGCCAGCACGGCGGCCTGCCATTCGGAAATCTGCACGCCCAGCGACGGCAGGCCGAAGAAGATGAAGAACAACTGCACCAGGAATGGCGTGTTGCGGATCAACTCGACGTAGACCGCGAAAATCCCGGCGAAAGGGCGGATGTTCCACGCCCGCACCAGCGCCCCGACGATGCCCAGGCCCACCCCCAGCACCGCGCCGATGGCCGTCAGCTCAAGGGTGAACAGCGCACCGCGCAGCAGCAGGTCGGTGTTGTGCACCACCGGCAAAAAATCGAACTGATAAGCCATGACGTGTCTCCTGCGCGCCGGATCAGAGGTCGGCCGGCAGCGGTTCTTTCAGCCAGGCCAGGGCGTTTTTCTCCAGCGCGCCGTCGCTCTTGGCGGTGACGAGGATCTGGTTGACCTTGTCCAGCAGCGCCGGCTCGTTCTTGTTCACGCCCACGTAGACCGGCGAGTCCTTGAGCTTTACTTTCAGCGCCGGCACACGTTTCGGGCTCTTCTCGCTGATGGCGACCATCACTACGTTGCCGCTGGCGATCAGGTCCACTTGCCCTGCCAGGTACGCGGCGATGGTCGAGTTGTTGTCTTCGAAACGCTTGATGGTCACGCCTTCGGGAGCGACCTTGGTCAGCTCGATGTCTTCGATGGCGCCCCGGGTGACGCTGATGGTCTTGCCCTTGAGATCGTCCAGGCTCTTGATCTCGGCCTCTGGAGGACCGAACACGGCGAGGTAGAAGGGGGCGTAGGCGCGGGAGAAATCGATGACTTTTTCCCGCTCCGGGTTTTTGCCGAGGCTGGAGATCACCAGGTCGACCTTGCCGGTGGTCAGGAACGGGATGCGGTTGGTGCTGTTGACCGGGGTCAGTTCGAGCTTGACCTTGAGCTGGTCGGCCAGCAATTTGGCGGTGTCGATGTCCAGGCCGCGCGGTTTCATATCCGGGCCGACCGAGCCGAAGGGCGGGAAATCCTGGGGTACGGCGACCTTGAGGACGCCGCGCTGGACTACATCCTCCAGGGCGTCGGCGTGGGCGGGCGCCTGGCTCAGCACGAGGCTGGCGAACAAGGCTGCGAGGAGGGCGCTGTAACGCTGGGTCATGGCAAGTCTCCGGATCTTCAGGAAGTGATTTCTGCGGTTCGACAGAGCACGGGCCATGCCAACATGGCGTTTCGGGGGTGCCAGGCCGCGGTTTTGCTGGGGTCTCAAGGTCTTACTGGTCTGAACAGTCAAGTGGCGTTTCGCACCCCGATGGCGCAACCATGAAAGTCACCGAACCCCCATGGGGCACGACTTGCCGGGCGCCGCGAATAGCTTTACAACTGATCGCACATTGGCCTGGTTCTAGTGGAAAACCATGAATTCGATCTCCCGCGCCGTACCTGAAGTGGCGCTGCAAGCCATCCGCAAACTGATCACCGAACAGGGTTTCGGGCCGGGGGATGCCTTGCCCTCGCAACGGGACCTGGCGGTGCAATTGGGGGTCAGCCGGGCGTCGTTGCGCGAGGCGTTGTCATCGCTCAGCGCCCTGGGTGTGATCAGTATCCAGCCGGGTAAAGGGGTGTTCGTGCAGGCGCCGGTGGAGCTGCCGCGAGGTGAGGCTGCACCCGGTTGGCCGTTCGCGGCACAGGCTTCGCCACTGGATATCTTCCAGTTGCGTTATGCGCTGGAGGGGTTCGCGGCGGGGTTGGCGGCGGTGACCTTGAGTACCGATGAACTCGATGCGCTGGAGGACAACGTCGCTGCCATGCGCAACGAACTGAAGTCTGGCGACTTTGACGCGGCCGCGCGGCTGGACTTCGAATTCCACCGTCGAATCCTGCTGGCCAGCGGCAATCAGGCGATGTTGAGCATCCTCACCGCCAGCGCCGACATCTTCCTGGAGAGCCAGAAGCTACCGTTCATCCGGGCCGAGCGGGCCATGGAAACCTGGCAGGAGCACCGCAAAATCCTTCGTGCACTGGCGCGCCGGGCCTCGGGGGCTGCGCAAAAGGCCATGCACGAACACGTGCGCAACGCGGCCCTGCGCACCGGGATCGCCTTCGTCGCTCCCGCCACTGCGTGACCTGAGCTATACCCAAACTCATGTAACACCATAGCGAGACTCAATCATCTGCACCTTCCTGAACGGGGGAAGGGCGGCTATGATGGGCCACGTTTTTTTGCTTACAACCCTGGAGAATTCCATGAGCAGCGATCTTATCAAACACGTTAGCGACGCTAGCTTCGAGGCCGACGTACTCAAGGCTGAAGGCGCTGTACTGGTCGACTACTGGGCTGAATGGTGCGGCCCTTGCAAAATGATCGCTCCTGTCCTGGACGAAATTGCCGAGACCTACAAAGGCAAGCTGACCGTTGCCAAATTGAACATCGACGAAAACCAGGAAACCCCCGCCAAGCACGGCGTGCGTGGTATCCCAACGTTGATGCTGTTCAAGAACGGCAACGTTGAAGCGACCAAGGTCGGCGCACTGTCGAAGTCGCAACTGGCAGCTTTCCTCGACGCCAACATCTAAGCGTCGTAGCAGCGTGTCAGAGAAAGGCCCCGCAAATAGCGGGGCTTTTTTCGTTGTGCAGGGCTAGACGCTCCGAAACTCAGGTGTTACATTCGGCCCCGCGCTGGTTTCTCCAGTGCCCCCTGCTAGCCGTCGCCGACGCTCTCCTTTTCGAATAAGTACGCGATCCTGTCGCCTTCTCCGCGGCGCGGCCTCATTAAGCCAAAAGCTTAATTTCCCCCCTCCATAAATGATTACGTCATTCCTATATGAATCTGACTGAACTCAAGCAAAAGCCGATTACCGAACTGCTCGAATTGGCCGAACAGATGGGCATAGAAAATATGGCCCGTTCGCGCAAGCAGGACGTGATTTTCTCCCTGCTGAAAAAGCACGCGAAAAGCGGCGAGGAAATCTCCGGTGATGGCGTGCTGGAGATTCTCCAGGACGGCTTCGGCTTCCTCCGCTCTGCAGACGCCTCCTATCTCGCCGGCCCAGACGATATCTACGTCTCGCCGAGCCAGATCCGTCGCTTCAACTTGCGCACCGGTGACACCATCGTTGGCAAGATCCGCCCTCCGAAGGAAGGCGAGCGTTATTTCGCGCTGCTCAAGGTCGACACGATCAACTTCGACCGTCCGGAAAACGCGAAAAACAAGATTCTCTTCGAGAACCTGACCCCGCTGTTCCCGACCGTGCGCATGAAGATGGAAGCCGGTAACGGTTCCACCGAAGACTTGACCGGTCGAGTCATCGACCTGTGCGCCCCGATCGGTAAAGGCCAGCGCGGTCTGATCGTTGCACCGCCGAAAGCCGGTAAGACGATCATGCTGCAGAACATCGCCGCGAACATCGCCCGTAACAATCCTGAAGTTCATCTGATCGTGCTGCTGATCGACGAACGTCCGGAAGAAGTAACCGAAATGCAGCGCACCGTGCGCGGCGAAGTGGTTGCCTCGACGTTCGACGAGCCGCCAACCCGCCACGTGCAGGTTGCCGAAATGGTGATCGAGAAGGCCAAGCGCCTGGTCGAACACAAGAAGGACGTGGTGATCCTGCTCGACTCCATCACCCGTCTGGCCCGTGCCTACAACACCGTGATCCCGAGCTCTGGCAAGGTACTGACCGGTGGTGTCGATGCCCACGCCCTGGAGAAGCCGAAGCGTTTCTTCGGTGCTGCGCGGAACATCGAAGAAGGCGGCTCGCTGACCATCATCGCCACCGCGCTGGTTGAAACCGGCTCGAAGATGGACGAAGTGATCTACGAGGAATTCAAAGGCACCGGCAACATGGAGCTGCCTCTGGATCGTCGCATCGCTGAAAAGCGCGTGTTCCCGGCCATCAACATCAACCGTTCCGGTACTCGCCGCGAAGAGTTGCTGACTGCCGACGACGAGCTGCAGCGCATGTGGATCCTGCGCAAGCTGCTGCATCCGATGGATGAAGTCGCTGCCATCGAATTCCTGGTCGACAAGCTGAAAACGACCAAGACCAACGATGAGTTCTTCCTGTCGATGAAACGCAAGTAAGTCGAACGGGCCAAGAAGCCGGGGAAACCCGGCTTTTTGCTATCTGATTTTTGATGAACCGCCAGTTCGTGGTTCTGAATAGAGGGGTTCGGCGCTAAACTGCCACCCCCGAACGCCACGGCCAACACGAGGCTCACGCATGCAGTATCGCGACTTGCGCGACTTTATCAGCGGCCTGGAACAGCGCGGCGAACTCAAGCGCATCCAGGTTCCGGTGTCCCCAGTGCTCGAAATGACCGAGGTGTGCGATCGCACCTTGCGCGCCAAGGGCCCGGCCCTGCTCTTCGAAAAACCTACCGGTTTTGACATTCCCGTGCTCGGCAACCTGTTCGGTACCCCCGAGCGCGTAGCGTTGGGCATGGGCGCCGAAGCGGTCAGCGAGCTGCGGGAAATCGGCAAGTTGCTGGCGTTCCTCAAGGAGCCCGAGCCGCCGAAGGGGCTGAAAGACGCCTGGTCCAAGCTGCCGATCTTCCGCAAGATCATCTCGATGGCGCCCAAGGTCGTCAAAGACGCGATTTGCCAGGAAGTGGTCATCGAAGGCGACGATGTCGACCTGTCGAGCTTGCCGGTGCAGACCTGCTGGCCGGGCGATGTCGCCCCGCTGATCACCTGGGGCCTGACGGTCACCAAGGGTCCGAACAAGGACCGGCAGAACCTAGGCATCTACCGTCAGCAAGTGATTGGCCGCAACAAGGTCATCATGCGTTGGCTGAGCCACCGTGGCGGCGCGCTGGATTACCGTGAATGGTGCGAAAAACACCCTGGCCAGCCGTTCCCGGTGGCCGTGGCGCTGGGTGCTGACCCGGCGACCATCCTCGGCGCCGTGACCCCGGTGCCTGACAGCCTTTCCGAATACGCCTTTGCCGGCCTGCTGCGCGGCAACCGGACCGAACTGGTCAAGTGCCGCGGCAACGACCTGCAAGTGCCGGCCACCGCCGAGATCATCCTCGAAGGCGTGATTCATCCGGGCGAG
Organism: Pseudomonas sp. MHK4; assembly: GCF_054600775.1. Lineage (NCBI taxonomy): Bacteria > Pseudomonadati > Pseudomonadota > Gammaproteobacteria > Pseudomonadales > Pseudomonadaceae > Pseudomonas > Pseudomonas sp. MHK4. The sequence goes on from NZ_BAAIAK010000003.1 coordinate 319,387, forward strand.
ATGGCCGATGAAGGGCCGTACGGCGACCACACCGGTTACTACAACGAAGTCGACAGTTTCCCGGTGTTCACCGTCGAGCGCATGACCCACCGGATCAAGCCGATCTACCACAGCACCTACACTGGCCGTCCACCGGATGAGCCGGCAATCCTGGGTGTGGCGCTGAACGAAGTGTTCGTGCCGATCCTGCAGAAGCAGTTCCCGGAGATCACCGATTTCTACCTGCCGCCCGAAGGCTGTTCGTACCGCATGGCCGTCGTGACCATGAAGAAGTCGTACCCGGGGCATGCCAAGCGGGTAATGCTCGGTGTCTGGTCGTTTTTGCGACAGTTCATGTACACCAAGTTCGTTATCGTCACCGACGACGATATCAACGCACGCGACTGGAACGACGTGATCTGGGCCATCACCACGCGCATGGACCCCAAGCGCGACACGGTGATGATCGAGAACACACCGATCGACTACCTGGATTTCGCCTCGCCGGTTTCCGGCCTGGGTTCGAAGATGGGGCTCGATGCCACGCATAAATGGCCGGGTGAAACCACGCGCGAGTGGGGCCGTGTAATCGTCAAGGACGACGCTGTGACCCAGCGGATCGATGCCATCTGGAATCAGTTAGGAATAGATTGATGCGTGTAACCTTGCAGCCCTCCGGCGCAGTACTGGATATCTTGCCCGGCGAGCGGATTCTCGATGGCGCACGCCGTCTGGGCTATGAATGCCCGCAAAGCTGTCGCAACGGTAACTGCCATGTGTGCGCCGCGTTATTGGTGGAAGGAAGCGTCGAGCAGGCTGGTCTCGTGCGAGACCATGGCGAGTTCTACACTTGCATAGCAGAGCCGCTGGAAGACTGCATCGTGCTGTGGGATGGCGTGCTCGCGCTGGGAGAATTGCCGGTGCGCAGTCTGTCGTGTCAGGTCACCAGTTGCACCGAGGTCGGGGGCGATACCTGGCGGGTGCGGCTGCGGGCTCCTGCTGGCAAGCCGCCGCGTTATCACGCGGGCCAGTACTTGATGATCCATCGCGACAACGGCGAGAAATCCTCCTTCTCCCTGGCCTCGGCGCCCTCCGGCGGGCGAGACCTGGAAATCCACGTGCTGGCGCGCGAAGCCAGTGCGCTCAACCTGATCGAACAACTGCAACGCAACACGATGGTGCGTATCGACATGCCGTTCGGTGATGCGCACCTGGCCGAGTTGCCGGACGGTCCGTTGGTGCTGATCGCCGCCGGTACGGGCATGGGCCAGGTCCATGGCCTGATCGAACATTGCCGTTCCCAAGGTTTCAAGCACCCGGTGCATCTGTATTGGGGCGTGCGTCGTCCTGAAGACTTTTATGAAATCGAACACTGGGATGAGTGGCTGAAACTGCCTAATCTGTTCCTGCATAAAGTCGTCAGCGACCAATGCGGCTGGCAGGGGCGCTGCGGCATGTTGCATGAAGCGGTCTGCGAAGACTTTCCCGATCTCAAGGCCCTGCATGTCTATGCCAGTGGCTCGCCAGCCATGGTCTACGGCACCTTGGACGCGCTGGTCGAGGCAGGAATGGACGCCCACCAGATGCGCGCCGACGTGTTCGCATACGCCCCTCGATCCTGATTCTGTTCCACCACACTGTAGGAGCGAGCTTGCTCGCGATGGTCGTTAACGATTACGCGGGTAGTCAGGATGCCCGCGGCGCTCTTGAGTCCATCGCGAGCAAGCTCGCTCCTACAGGTTATAACCCCATATATAGCTTATCGGTATTTATAAAATCACATAAATGCCGGTAGGTTATATTGTGTTCAGGTAATTAATTAACAACCGTGCCATGGCACTTGAATTGCTTTGAAAAACATATGTGCCTTATTGTTACAGCGGTGCGTTCTATTAAGTAACTCTTTACTCGCGGGGAGCTGAACGCTATTCGCCATGAGCGCCATTGAATCTTCGATCTTGAACCTGGCTTACCCACCGCAGCTCGATCTGGGGCCGCAGCTCACGCACGAACAATTGCTCAGCTCGATGCAATCGACCATGGCGCGCCACAAGGGCGGTCCGGTATGGCTGTTCGCCTACGGGTCGCTGATCTGGCGTCCGGAGTGCACGGCGGTCGAGCGGGTTCGTGGTCGCGTACATGGCTACCATCGCGGTTTGTACCTGTGGTCCCACGAACATCGCGGCACGCCGGAAATGCCCGGCCTGGTCTTTGGCCTGGATCGCGGCGGCTCCTGCAGCGGGTTCGCCTACCGCTTGCCGGAGGAGCAACTGGACGCTTCGCTGTATGCGCTGTGGAAAAGAGAAATGCCATTCCCGTCCTATCGCCCGCACTGGCTCAACTGCCGACTCGAAGACGGCAGCCAGGTTCAGGCATTGGGATTCGTTCTGGAGCGGCACCTGCCCAGCTATGCCGGCAACCTGCCGGATCACGTGCTGAGCCACGTGTTCGAAAACGCTTGCGGGCGTTACGGCACCACTCGCGACTATGTCGAACAGACCGCTCACGCCCTGCGTAGCCACGCCATGCCAGACCGGAATCTGGAGGCGCGGCTCAGGCGCTGTAAATCAAAGGATGATCAAGCGACTGCCATAAGCATCACCGGGCCGTAGGAATTGTTACCGCATTCCTATTTCAGCGGCGAGTCTGATGGGAGGAAGGCAGTACTTTGGGAAATGTCCTGCGCCTTTACCGGAAGCCGCGACCTTCAGCTTGAGGTCGTCGGTGTGTAGCCTTTTTGTTGCGGCCAGGACCTGGCATTTGCATCAAGAGGGAGGGGGGTATGCGGTGGTTTGCGTTGATGTTGATCCTACTGGTATCGGGCGAAATCCGGGCTGAAGAGTTTTTTGTGATACCGGAAAACAATCCCAAACCGATCTATCCGCTGGCACTGCAGAGGGCCGGGATCGTCGGTACTGTCCGGGTCGGTTTCACGGTCAAGGCAGATGGTTCAGTAAACAAGGTGAGGATTGTGCAAAGCGATCACCCGGATCTGGCCGAAGCAACGAGGGTTGCGATTGCACAGTGGCGGTTCAAGCCCTGGACCGTCGATGGCGGTATACCTGCCGAACAGGACATGATTGCGCCGATGGTGTTTGGATACGATTGGGAACTTTCGATCGATTCCAACAAGTGGCTCAACGAACTGCGATGTCGTGATCTCAATAACGCCCTTGTCGATACGCCAGAGCACAAGTGGACTGATGCCGCGGCGTTCTACTACACCCGCGCATATCTCACGAAAGCGTTTTCCAAAGCCATGTTGTCGAACGAACGGCGCCTTGAACTGATCGCCCAGATGAACCGCAAGGTGCCAATCATCGTCAGGCAGTGCCGCAGCAATCCTGTTTCCAGGTACGTGCGGTATTTGCCGCAGGGTATTCGAAAGTTGCTTTAGCAATTGAACTGGAAAAATACGGTCTGAACTACGTTTATCGAAGTCCAGACCGCTTGCAGGCTTAACGAACCTGCACCACCACCTTCCCAACCGCCTTGCGCTGGCCAAGATCATTGATGGCTTGGGCCGCATTGCTCAGCGGATACACCTGCGATACCAGCGGCTTCAACTTGCCTTCACTGTACCAACCGAACAACTGCTGGAAGTTAGCGGCGTTATCTTGCGGTTGACGTTGGGCGAACGATCCCCAGAACACGCCCAGCACTGCCGCGCCCTTGAGCAGCGCGAGGTTCACCGGCAGTTCGGGAATGCGTCCGCTGGCGAAACCGACCACCAGCAGGCGGCCGTTCCAGGCGATGGCGCGGATGGCCTGGTCGAACAGGTCGCCACCTACCGGGTCGTAGATCACGTCGGCACCCTGGCCATCGGTCAGGCGCTTGATTTCGTCCTTGAGGCTGGTTTCGCTGTAGTTGATCAGTTCATCGGCGCCCGCAGCCTTGGCCACGGCGAGTTTTTCTGCGCTGCTGGCCGCGGCGATCACCCGGGCGCCCATGGCCTTGCCGATTTCCACTGCCGCCAGGCCGACACCGCCGGAGGCGCCCAGTACCAGCAGGGTTTCGCCGGGTTGCAGGTTGCCGCGCTGCTTGAGGGCGTGCATCGAGGTGCCATAGGTCATGCTGAAGGCGGCGGCGGTGTTGAAGTCCATGGAGGGCGGGATCGGCAACACGTTGTAGCCCGGCACCGCGACCTGTTCGGCAAAACTGCCCCAGCCGGTCAGGGCCATGACCCGGTCGCCGACTTTCAGGTGGCTGACCTTTTCGCCCACTTCGCTGACGATGCCGGCGGCTTCACCGCCCGGGGAAAAAGGGAAGGGCGGCTTGAACTGGTACTTGCCCTCGATGATCAGCGTGTCGGGGAAGTTCACCCCGGCGGCGTGCACCTCCAGCAGGATTTCGTTCTTCTTCGCGACAGGACTGGCGACGTCTTCCAGCACCAGCGATTCGGCAGGACCGAAGGCTTTGCACAGCACGGCTTTCATCAGGGCTATTCCTTTTGGAGTGATGGCCGATAAGTGTAGGTGTGTGGGTCGACGGGTCAACGAGCATGCCCGGGCCTGATAGTCAGCCATAAGCTTGTGTTGGCGTGGCGGGTGGTTATGCTGGGCCGCAAACCGGATAAGGAGCGAATTGTGAAAGCGTGGATCATGTTGTTGCTGGCCCTGTCTCTGCCTGTGGCAGCAGTGGCCGAAGAAGCCAAGGAAGAGGTGGCGCCGAAGGTCAATTACGTCACCTTGAGCCCGCCGTTCGTGGGCAACTACGGGCTGGATGGCACGCCTAAGCTCAAGGTCTACAAGGCTGATGTGGCCTTGCGTGTGACCGGTGACGAGGCCGCAAAGGCGGTGAAGGCCAACGAACCGCTGATCCGCAATCAACTGGTGGCGTTGTTTGCCCAGCAGTCCACCGAGACGATGAACAATGTCGAGGCCAAGGAAAAGCTGCGCCAGGAAGCCTTGAAGCAAACCCAGCAGATCATGAATGATGAAACGGGCAAGCCGGTGGTTGAGGATCTGTTGTTCAACAACCTCATCATCCAATAAGTTTTGCAGCGCCTTTACGGGCCTCTTCGCTGGCTTGCCAGCGAAGACATTCGCAGAGTCGATGCAAATATTACGGCTTGAGTGCAATCACCGCCGCCCACTGCTCTGCCGTAACCGGCATCACCGACAGTCGCGAGCCCTTCTGCACCAGCGGCATTTCGGCCAACGCCGTCTGCTGCTTCAGGTAATCCAGTTTCAATACCCTGGAAAACGTCTCGACATGCGCGACATCAATCGCGCTCCAGGCGTTTTTATCCGCCGTGGCCTTTGGGTCGTAGTAGTGGCTTTCAGGTTCCAGCGCCGTTGGGTCCGGATACGCGGCTTCGACAATCTTGCCGATCCCGGCTATCCCCGGCTCCGGGCAGCTTGAATGATAGAAAAAGAATTCGTCCCCCACCGCCATGGCCCGCAAAAAATTACGCGCCTGATAGTTGCGAACCCCGTCCCAGCGCGCTTTGCCAAGCTTCTCCAAGTCTTTGATCGAGAGCTCGTCGGGCTCGGATTTCATCAGCCAATAGGCCATGGTTCTGGCTCCTTGCGAAGTGGGTGGAGAGGTTGTCGGGCAATTTTATGACAAACCGACAGTCGGTTGACGCCAGCATTTGCGTGGCGGTTCACGTTGTCGCAAAATGCCGGCCTTTCAAGCTTGACGCTGCTGCACGGCCTACAAACGGAAACCGCTGCTGTCATCGTGTTGATATGCCTTTGGGGGGCAATCGATGAAACGCAAACCGGATTTACTATGGATTTTGGTTATTTTGTTCGGCCTCGGCGTCGTGACCACTGGCTATGCCCAAAGCTTGTGGGTCAACAAGAACGATGCACCAGTCGAAATCTCGCCATTGCAGCAACAGTCGACAGCCTTCAAACGCTGATCCGCGCTTTTCGACGCCGCTGAACCCGGTGGCGTCTAGCCTGCGTAATACCAGGCCTTGTCCGTCACCGTTCCCTGTAACGGCACATCCCAGCTCGCTTGAGCCAGTCGTTCGACCTTCTGACATTCATGGGCCAGCCCCAGCAACGTCGGCTTGCGCCAGTTTTTGCGGCGCGCAAGGTAAGCCAGGCTTCGATCATAGAAGCCGCCGCCCATGCCCAGGCGTCCGCCGACATCGTCGAACCCCACCAATGGCAGCAGCACCAGATCCAGCGCCCAGACTTTACGTTGCCGGGTGAGGTTGTGCCTGGGTTCGAGAATACGGAATCGATTGAGCCTGAGTTTTTCGCCGGGGCGAATACGCTGGAACACCATCTTGGTTCGCGGCCAGGCGCTGAGCACCGGTAGATAGGTGGCCTTGCCCCGACGTTGAGCCGCACGCAACAACAGGCGCGGATCGATTTCACCGTCGGTGGGCAGATAAAGAGAAATGTGTCTGGCGCGGCGGAACAGCGGTTGCTGGGCCAATTGCTTGTACAGCCCGCGAGCCGCCAGGCGTTGCTGACTGGGTGTCAGTGCGCGGCGGGCCTTGCGCAGCATGCGTCGAAGTTGCGGGCGAGGGAGCAGCGCAGGTTCGGTCATGAATTCGGGCTTCGGCAATACGGTTACGGAACACGTACCCGTAAAAACGCCGATGCCGGTATTTAAACCGGCATCGAACTGGAATCAGGCTCCCCGGATGTACCGCTGTCGACTTAGCCCTTGAACCCGAAAGTTCAAGGTGGAAGATGCAGTAGGCTTTCAGGCTTTCCGTCTAGCGGACATGCACACCAGCCCAACGTGCAACCTCCAGGGTATAGCAAATCGGCTCAGGGACATCGCCAACTGGCAAGCACCCCAGGGAGTGATCAGAGTATACCGCAAGCGGTGACACGAATCAGCCTTTGGTGACATCCGGATCAGTGGCGAGCACCAGATCGACACGGTCGAGCAGGTCGCGCACCTGTTCGCGGGTCGAACCGCTGGCCTGGATGTCCGGTCGCTCTTCCTTGTGCAGCAGGTCGTGCGTGATGTTCAGCGCGGCCATCACGGCGATGCGATCGGCGCCGATGACTTTGCCGCTGCTGCGGATTTCGCGCATCTTGCCGTCCAGGTAGCGGGCGGCGCTCACCAGGTTGCTGCGTTCTTCCTGGGGGCAGATGATCGAATATTCTTTGTCGAGGATCTGCACAGTGACGCTATTGCTTGAACTCATGAGTCTTGCTCCAGGGCCTTGAGGCGCGAAATCATCGATTCGACCTTACGCCGGGCGATTTCGTTTTTTTCAATGAGGTGCGCGCGTTCCTCGCGCCAGGTCTTTTCCTGAGCTAGTAAGAGTCCATTTTGGCTCTTTAGTTGCTCGACTCGGGTAATCAGCAGTTCGAGTCTGGCCATCAGCGCTTGCAGGTCGGTGTCTTCCATTGTCTTCACTGTCTGATGGGTGATGGACCTGTAGGAGCGAGCTTGCTCGCGAAGAACCAGAGATCGCTACGTGGGGTGTCAGGTACTCAACGTTATCGTTGACGACCATCGCGAGCAAGCTCGCTCCTACAGAGGAGTCGATGTAGGATACAAGGCCTTCATTCTAGACATAGCGCCGTCTGGCGCCTAGCTGCCCATGACCATTCAGAATTCCCCGTACCAAGCCTTCGCCACTCTGCTGACTTCCAGCGGTCATAACGTCTCGCCTGCCGAACTGCACGGCCTGTTGCTCGGCCGCAGCTGCGCCGGCGCCGGCTTCGAGGCCGAAGGCTGGCTGATCGACGCCGCCGAACTGCTCGAAATCGAGCCTCAGGACAACGTTCGCAGCGCCTTGCTCGGCCTGCAGGAAATGGTCAAGGGCGAGCTCACCGGCGACGACGTGACCGTGGTCCTGTTGCTGCCGACCGACGATGCCCCGCTCGCTGAGCGTGCTGCGGCTCTGGGCCAGTGGTGCCAGGGCTTCCTCAGTGGTTTCGGCCTGAACTGCCGCGACAGCAGCATGCTGAGCACAGAGGCCACCGAAGTGTTGCAGGACCTGGCCGCCATTTCCCAGGTGCAAGAAGCACTGGAAGAGTCCGACGACGGCGAAAGCGACTATATGGAAGTCATGGAGTACGTGCGCATTGCGCCGTTGCTGCTGTTCTCCGAAACCAAGAAAGACGTGGCGACTGCCGCCAAGCCGTCGCTGCACTGATCAAAAAGCCAGGGAACGCCATCTGCCCATGATTCATATCCCTAAATCGGAATACAGCCGTCGCCGCAAGGCCCTGATGGCGCAGATGGAACCCAACAGCATCGCCATCCTGCCCGCCGCCGCGGTGGCCATCCGCAACCGCGATGTCGAGCACGTCTACCGTCAGGACAGCGACTTCCAGTACCTCAGCGGTTTTCCCGAGCCCCAGGCCGTACTGGTCCTGATGCCGGGCCGTGTGCACGGCGAATACATCCTGTTCTGCCGTGAGCGCAATGCCGAGCGCGAGTTGTGGGACGGCCTGCGCGCCGGGCAAGAGGGTGCGATTCGCGACTTCGGTGCCGACGACGCCTTCCCGATCACCGATATCGACGACATCCTGCCCGGCCTGATCGAAGGCCGTGACCGGGTGTATTCGGCCATGGGCAGCAACCCTGAGTTCGACCGGCACCTGATGGACTGGATCAACGTGATCCGCTCCAAGGCCCACCTCGGCGCCCAGCCGCCGAACGAATACGTAGCCCTGGATCATCTGCTGCACGACATGCGCCTGTATAAATCGGCGGCAGAAGTGAAAGTGATGCGCGAAGCCGCGCGGATTTCCGCCCAGGCGCACGTGCGCGCGATGCAGGCCAGCCGCGTCGGGTTGCATGAATTCAGCCTGGAGGCCGAGCTCGATTACGAGTTCCGCAAGGGCGGGGCGAAGATGCCGGCCTACGGCTCGATCGTCGCGGCAGGGCGCAACAGCTGCATCCTGCACTACCAGCAGAATGACGCGCTGCTCAAGGATGGTGATCTGGTGTTGATCGACGCCGGGTGCGAAATCGACTGCTACGCCAGCGACATCACCCGTACCTGGCCGGTCAACGGCAAGTATTCGGTGGAACAGAAAGCGATCTACGAGTTGGTGCTGGCGGCCCAGGAAGCGGCGTTTGCCGAAATCGCCCCGAACAAGCACTGGAATCAGGCGCACGAAGCCACGGTCCGAGTCATCACTGCGGGTCTGGTCGAGTTGGGCTTGCTGCAAGGCAACGTCGACGAACTGATCGCCAGCGAAGCCCACAAGGCGTTTTACATGCACCGTGCCGGCCATTGGCTGGGCATGGATGTGCATGACGTCGGCGAGTACAAGGTCGGCGGCGAATGGCGCGTGCTGGAAGTCGGCATGGCGCTGACCGTGGAACCGGGGATCTATATCGCTCCAGACAACCAGAGCGTGGCGAAGAAATGGCGCGGCATTGGCGTGCGCATCGAGGACGACGTCGTGGTCACCAAAGCCGGCTGTGAAATCCTGACCAAAGGCGTGCCAAAAACGGTCGCCGAAATCGAGGCCCTGATGGCGCAAGCACGGACACAAGCGGCATGAGTCGATTCAACCTGGCGATTATCGGTGGCGGCCTGGTCGGCGCCAGTCTGGCGTTGGCCTTGCAGGCCGGTGCCAAAGCCCGTGGCTGGAAGATCGTGCTGATCGAACCGTTTGCCCCCGGTGACGCCTATCAACCCAGTTACGACGCGCGTTCCACGGCGTTGTCCTTCGGTGCGCGACAGATTTACCAGCGCTTGGGCGCCTGGCAGGAAATCTCCCGCCGCGCCGAGCCGATCAAGCAGATCCACGTGTCTGACCGAGGGCGTTTTTCCACGGCGCGACTGTCGGCGATGGAGGAGGGCGTTCCGGCGCTGGGTTATGTGGTGGAAAACGCCTGGCTCGGCCATTGCCTGTGGCAGGGCCTGGACAAGGACGTGATCAGCTGGCGTTGCCCGGCGGAAGTCACGCGCATGGAGCCGCTCACCGACGGCTACCGCCTGACCCTGAATGACGAAACCATGCTCGATTGCGATCTGGCAGTGCTCGCCGATGGCGGCCGTTCCGGCCTGCGCGAGCAACTGGGCATCGGCATCAGAAAGCGCCCGTACAACCAGAGTGCGCTTATCGCCAACATTACCCCGAGCGAAACCCATGACGGCATGGCGTTCGAACGCTTTACCGACGACGGCCCGATGGCGTTGCTGCCGTTGCCGGACAACCGCTGCGCGCTGGTCTGGACACGTCTGGGCATGGATGCGCAACGCCTGGCTGCCCTTGATGAGCGCAGCTTCCTGGGCGAACTGCAGGGGGTGTTCGGTTATCGCCTGGGCACGTTAAAGCAAGTCGGTGTGCGGCACTTGTATCCGCTGGCGCTGGTGGAGGCCGAAGAGCAGGTGCGCTCGCACCTGGTGGTGCTCGGCAATGCGGCCCACAGCCTGCACCCGATTGCCGGCCAGGGCTTCAACCTGTCCCTGCGCGATGCCCAGGCGCTGGCCGATGCGCTGCTCGCCAGCGAACAGCTGCCCGGGGACTTCGCCACCTTGCAGGACTACCGCGAGCGCCAGCGACTGGACCAGAACCTCACCGTGGGCTTCTCCGACCAGGTCACGCGCCTGTTCGGCAGCACTCAGCCCCTGGTGTCGCTGGGTCGCAACCTGGGCCTGCTCGGTCTTGACCTGCTGCCGCCGGCCAAGCGCTGGTTCGCCCGGCAAGCCATGGGCCTGGGTACCCGTCCTGATGTTTAAGTGGCTGACCCGCCGGTTTGGCAAGGCCCGCCTGATGTGCCGGTTCATGAACTTCTACCCGCCATACCTTGGCGCTGGGGTTCGGATACGGCACATCAGCGATGACTTTCGTGACGTCCAGGTGTCCATGGGCCTGGGCTGGTACAACCGCAATTACGTCGGCACGCAGTTCGGCGGCAGCCTGTATTCGATGGTCGATCCGTTCTTCATGCTGATGTTGATGGAAAACCTCGGTCGCGAGTACATCGTCTGGGACAAGGCCGCCGACATCGATTTCATCGCGCCGGGCAAAGGTCCGGTGTTCGCCCGTTTCAACATCGACGACACCTTGCTCGACGAGATCCGCCGGCAGACGGCGGATGGCAAAAAGTACCTGCCGCAATTGCAGGTCGATATTCATGACGGCGCCGGCAACCTGGTGGCGCGTGTCGGAAAAACCCTTTACGTGCGGCTCAAGCCGCAAGCGAGACAGGCTTAAAGCATGGAAATGCGCGCAGATCTGCTGATTGTCGGGGCCGGAATGGTCGGCAGCGCCCTGGCGCTGGCGTTGCAGGACAGCGGGCTGCAAGTCCTGCTGCTCGATGGCAGCCCGTTGAGCGTCAAACCCTATGACCCGCAGGCGCCGTTCGAGCCGCGGGTGAGTGCATTGTCCATTGCCAGTCAGCGAATTCTCGAACGCCTGGGTGTCTGGGATGGCATAACCAGCCGGCGCAGCAGTCCCTACAGCGAAATGCAGGTCTGGGATGGCAGCGGCACCGGGCAAATCCATTTTTCCGCGACCAGCGTGCATGCCGAAGTGCTGGGCCATATCGTCGAGAACCGAGTGGTCCAGGACGCCTTGCTCGACCGATTGCACGACTGTGATTTGGGCATGCTGGCCAATGCACGCCTGGAGCAAATGCGCCGCTCCGGCGACGACTGGCTGCTGACCCTGGCCGATGGCCGTACCTTGCGCGCGCCCCTGGTGATCGCGGCGGATGGCGCCAACTCGGCGGTGCGGCGCCTGACCGGTGTCGCCACGCGGGAGTGGGACTACCTGCACCACGCCATCGTCACCAGTGTGCGCAGCTCCAAGCCTCATCAGGCGACCGCCTGGCAGCGGTTTACCGACAATGGCCCGCTGGCGTTCCTGCCCCTGGAGCGTGACGGTCAGCAGGACTGGTGCTCGATCGTCTGGTCGACCACTCCGGGCGAAGCCGAGCACTTGATGGCGCTGGATGACGAGGGTTTCTGTCGTGCGCTGGAGCGGGCCTTCGAAGGCCGGCTCGGCAGCGTGCTCAGTGCCGACCCGCGTCTGTGTGTGCCACTGCGTCAGCGCCATGCCAAGCGTTATGTAGCCGAGGGCCTGGCCCTGATCGGAGACGCGGCGCACACCATCCACCCGTTGGCCGGGCAGGGCGTGAACCTCGGCTTCCTCGATGCGGCGGTGCTGGCCGAAGTCCTGTTGCAGGCAAGCTCGCGTGGCGAGCGCCTGGCGGATGTGAAGGTGTTGAGTCGTTACGAACGTCGGCGCATGCCGCATAACCTGGCGCTGATGGCGGCGATGGAAGGCTTCGAACGGCTGTTCCAGGCTGACCCATTGCCGGTGCGCTGGTTGCGTAACACCGGGTTGAAGATGGTCGACCGGATGCCCGAGGCCAAGGCGTTGTTCGTGCGAGAGGCGTTGGGCTTGATCGGCGACCTGCCGGCCCTCGCCAAGGCCTGAGATTTGCGGCTAGGCCAATGGCCTCTTCGCGAGCAAGCCCGCTCCCACATTTGAAATGCATTCCAATGTGGGAGCGGGCTTGCTCGCGAAGGCGTCGGCACATTCGCCAATGATTTCTGGTTGTGCAACATCTGGTAACTCCTGCGCAAACTGTTCGATTGAGAAGGCAAATGTGAGTCCTTATCATTTGCCCTCACTTTTTCAATCGAGAGACCGCTCCCATGTTGGCACCGAAGCGTCTACTGACCGCACTGGCCCTGACTCTGATCGGCAGCACCGCCGCCCAGGCCGCTGACGAGGTGGTGGTCTACTCCTCGCGCATCGACGAATTGATCAAGCCGGTCTTCGATGCCTACACCGCGAAAACCGGGGTCAAGGTGAAGTTCATCACCGACAAGGAAGCGCCGCTGATGCAGCGGATCAAGGCCGAAGGCGAAAACACCCCTGCCGACCTGCTGCTGACCGTCGATGCTGGCAACCTCTGGCAAGCCGAGCAGATGGGCATTCTCCAGCCATTCACCTCGAAAACCATCGATAGCAACATTCCGCTGCAATACCGTGCGGCCTCCCATGCCTGGACCGGCCTGAGCCTGCGGGCGCGGACCATCGCCTATTCCACCGACCGGGTGAAACCGGGCGAACTGACCACCTACGAAGCGCTGGCCGACAAGAACTGGGAAGGTCGCCTGTGCCTGCGCACGGCGAAGAAGGTCTACAACCAATCCCTGACCGCGACCATGATCGAAGTGCACGGCGCCGAGAAAACCGAGAAGATCCTCAAGGGCTGGGTAAACAACCTGTCCACGGACGTGTTCTCCGACGACGTGGCAGTGCTCGAGGCCATCAATGCCGGCCAGTGCGACGTCGGCATCGTCAACACCTACTACTACGGCCGCCTGCACAAACAGAAGCCGGACCTGCCGGTGAAACTGTTCTGGCCGAACCAGGCGGATCGCGGCGTGCACGTCAACCTGTCGGGTATCGGCCTGATCAAGCATGCGCCGCACCCGGAAGCGGCCAAGGCCCTGGTGGAGTGGATGACCACGCCTGAGGCGCAGAAGATCTTCGCCGACGTGAACCAGGAATTCCCGGCCAACCCGACCGTGCAGCCCTCCGCCGAAGTCGCGGCATGGGGCAAGTTCGTCGCCGACACCCTGCCGGTGGAAGTCGCCGGCAAGCGCCAGGCTGAAGCGATTCGCATGATGGACCGGGCTGGCTGGAACTGACGCCCCGGTTTTAAAAGCAAAAGATCGCAGCCTCCGGCAACTCCTACACAGGCCCCCTGTAGGAGCTGCCGAAGGCTGCGATCTTTTTGCGTTTTCCCTACAATTCATGATTTTGCGAGACCCAACCCTTGGCCCACCCCGCCCAACGCCGCTGGTATCCCCTGGTCTTCGCCATCGCTGCGCTGGTCCTGCTGCCCCTCAGCGTCCTGCTGCTGTCCTGGCAAACCATCGACCAGCAAATCTGGTCCCACCTCTGGGAAACCCAGATGCCGCGCCTGCTGGGCAACACCCTGACCCTGGTTCTCGGTGTCGGAGTGGGCGTGACGATCCTGGGGGTGAGCCTGGCCTGGCTCACCAGCCTCTGTGAATTCCCCGGTCGGCGTTGGCTGGACTGGGCACTGATGCTGCCCTTTGCGATTCCGGCCTACGTGCTGGCGTTCGTCTTTGTCGGGCTGCTGGATTTTGCCGGTCCCGTGCAGACCCTGCTGCGTGAGTGGTTCGGCACTGGCCTGCGTTTGCCGCGCGTGCGCTCCACGGGCGGGGTGATCCTGGTCCTGGTGCTGGTCTTCTATCCCTATGTTTACCTGCTGGCCCGCACCGCTTTTTTGGCTCAGGGCAAGGGCCTGATGGAGGCGGCGCGGGTGCTTGGCCAATCCCCATGGCAGGCGTTCTGGCGCGTTGCCATGCCCATGGCGCGCCCCGCCATCGGCGCTGGCGTCGCCTTGGCGCTCATGGAGACCCTGGCGGATTTCGGCGCCGTGTCGGTGTTCAACTTCGACACCTTCACTACCGCTATCTACAAGACCTGGTACGGGTTTTTCAGCCTCTCCAGCGCCGCGCAACTGGCCAGCCTATTGCTGCTGGTGGTGATGCTCGTGCTGTACGGCGAGCGGCGTGCCCGCGGCGCCAACCGGGCGAGCAACGAACGGCCGCGGGTCAAGGCGTTGTACCACCTGCGCGGGTTCAAGGCGCTGTTGGCGACGGGCTGGTGCGCGCTGGTGTTCGCCTGCGCCTTTGTCATTCCGATGCTGCAACTGGTGGTGTGGTTCTGGCAGCGCGGGCGCCTGGACCTGGATGAGCGTTACACCGCCCTGATCCTCCACACCTTGTACCTGGGGACGATGGCTGCGTTGATCACCGTCAGTGTCGCCCTGGTATTGGCGTTTGCCCGGCGGCTGGCGCCCACCCAGGGGATCCGCGCCGGGGTCAGCCTGGCCAATCTTGGCTACGCCTTGCCCGGTTCGGTGCTGGCGGTGTCGATCATGCTGGCGTTCAGTTACCTGGATCGCGAACTGGTAATCCCACTCTCCGGCTGGCTCGGTGGAGCCGGCAAACCCTTGCTGCTGGGCAGCCTGCTGGCGTTGCTGCTGGCCTATCTGGTGCGCTTCATCGCCGTGGCTTACGGACCGCTGGAAAGCAGTCTGGCGCGAATACGGCCATCTTTGCCCGAAGCGGCACGTAGCCTGGGTGTCAGTGGCCCGCGACTGTTTTTCAAAGTGTATCTGCCGTTGCTGCTGCCCGGTTCGTTGAGTGCAGCCTTGCTGGTGTTCGTCGATGTGCTCAAGGAAATGCCCGCGACCCTGCTGATGCGCCCGTTTGGCTGGGATACGCTGGCGGTGCGGATCTTCGAAATGACCAGTGAAGGCGAGTGGGCGAGGGCTTCTTTACCGGCATTGACTCTGGTTTTGGTCGGGCTGCTACCGGTCATCGGATTGATACGTCGTTCGGCGCATCGAAACAGCTAGGTGCCAGTCCTACACCATGCGGCTACAATGCGCGGCATTCGGTGCGGTCCGTCTGACAGACAAGGTAGTGAAAACGGCTGGAAGCCTTTTATTTCAAGGCTCCCGCAAGCCGCATCACTCGCCCGCACCTTCGCCACGCCCGGAAGGAGAAACCCATGGGACAGCGTACGCCTCTGTATGACCTTCATCTCGCCCTTGGCGCGAAGATGGTCGATTTTGGCGGTTGGGATATGCCTCTGCATTACGGATCCCAGGTCGAGGAGCATCATCAGGTGCGCCGCGATTGCGGTGTTTTTGATGTATCCCACATGACCGTGATCGATGTCGACGGCCCCCAGGCCAAGGCATGGCTTCAGCATTTACTGGCCAACGACGTCGAACGCCTGCACAAACCCGGTTCCGCGTTGTACAGCACCATGCTCAATGAGCGCGGCGGTATCGTCGACGACATGATCGTCTATCGCCTCGAAAGCGGTTACCGCCTGGTGGTCAACGCCTCCACCCGCGATCAGGACCTGGCATGGATGCAGGCGCATCTCGACGGGTTCGATGTACAGCTCAACGAGCGCGCCGAACTGGCAATGCTGGCCATCCAGGGGCCCCATGCCCGGCAAAAGATTGCCGAGTTGGTGAGCCAGGCTCGCGGCACATTGATCCAGCAACTCAAGCCGTTCGAAGGCCGACCCGACGGTGACTGGTTCATCGCCCGCACCGGCTACACCGGTGAAGACGGCCTGGAAATCATATTGCCGGCCGACCAGGCGCCGGGATTCTTCAACGATCTGGTGGGGGCGGGCATTTCCCCCATTGGCCTGGGCGCGCGTGACACCCTTCGGGTCGAGGCGGGCATGAACCTGTACGGCCAGGACATTCACCAGGACGTTTCCCCGCTGGCCTCCAACATGGCCTGGAGCATCGCTTGGGAACCGGCCGCTCGCCAGTTCATCGGCCGAAAGGCGCTGGAAGCCGAGCGCAGCGGTGGCGTACAACACAAACTGGTCGGTCTGGTCCTTGAAGAACGCGGAGTTTTGCGCGCTCATCAAGTGGTCCGCATCGCCGATGTTGGCGAAGGAGAGATCACCAGTGGTAGTTTCTCTCCTACGCTTAGCAAGTCGATTGCACTGGCGCGGGTGCCAACGGCTACGGCCGACCGCGCAGAAGTGGAAATCCGTGGCAAGTGGTACCCGGTCCGAGTGGTCAAGCCGACCTTCGTCCGCCATGGCAAAACCTTGATCTAACCTTTTCCGGCGGACCTTGACCGCCGATCATTTTCCTGAGGACACAGAACATGAGCGATATCCCTGCCGACCTGCGTTTTGCCGAAAGTCACGAATGGGCTCGCCTGGAAGCCGATGGCACCGTCACCGTGGGCATCAGCGATCACGCGCAGGAAGCGCTGGGTGATGTGGTGTTCGTTGAACTGACCGAAGTCGGAACAACTTTCGCAGCTGGTGATCAATCCGGTGTGGTGGAATCGGTTAAGGCCGCTTCCGATATCTATTCCCCGGTTGCCGGTGAAGTCATTGCGATCAACGAAGAGCTGAGCGCAACCCCGGAGTTGCTCAACTCCGACCCGTACGGCGCGTGGATCTTCAAGATCAAGCCAAGCAACGCGGCTGACCTGGACAAGCTGCTCGATGCCGCTGGCTACAAGGCCGCCATCGGCGAATAAGCCTTCAGCGTTACCCCAAAGCCCCGACCTGTCGGGGCTTTTTTGTACGCCCTGTAGGAGCGAGCTCGCTCGCGATGGACGTCAACGATAACGTTGGAAGCCCGACACCCCGCGGAGTTCTCAGGTTCCTCGCGAGCAAGCTCGCTCCTACAGGGGGACTGCTATGCTGGTTTGACCGTGTTGCATCGACGCTGAGCGCCAGTCAAGAGAGAGCCCGTCATGTCCCAGTTGCCGTCCCTGAGCCAGTTACGCGACCCCAATGCCTTTCTTCGCCGCCACCTCGGGCCTGATGCCGCCGAGCAACAGGCGATGCTCGACAGCCTCGGCCTCGGCAGCCGGGTCGAGCTGATCGAGCAGACGGTACCGCCCGGCATCCGCCTCAACCGGCCACTCGACCTTCCGCCGGCCCTCGACGAAGAAGCCGCGCTGGCCAAGCTGCGCGGTTACGCAGAACAGAACCAGGTCTGGACCAGCCTGATCGGTATGGGCTATCACGGCACGCTGACGCCCGCCGTCATTCTGCGCAACGTCCTGGAAAACCCCGGCTGGTACACCGCGTACACACCCTATCAACCGGAAATCGCCCAGGGCCGGCTCGAAGCCCTGCTGAATTTCCAACAATTGACCATCGACCTCACAGGGCTTGAACTGGCTAATGCTTCTCTGCTGGATGAAGCCACCGCGGCGGCGGAAGCCATGGCCTTGGCCAAGCGGGTCGCCAAGTCGAAAAGCAATTTGTTCTTTGTCGACGAAAACTGCCATCCACAGACCATTTCCGTGGTGCAGACCCGAGCCGAAGGTTTCGGCTTCGAGCTGATCGTCGACGCTGTGGATAACTTGAAACAGCACCAGGTGTTCGGTGCGCTGCTGCAATACCCCGACACTCACGGCGAGATTAGTGACCTGCGTCCGTTGATCGATCAATTGCATGCCCAGCAGGCGCTGGCGTGTGTCGCCACCGATCTGTTGAGCCTGCTGTTGCTGACCCCACCGGGGGAACTGGGCGCCGACGTGGTGTTCGGCTCGTCCCAGCGTTTCGGTGTGCCCATGGGCTACGGTGGCCCTCACGCGGCGTTTTTTGCCAGCCGTGACGAGTACAAGCGGGCGATTCCCGGACGCATCATCGGCGTGTCGAAAGACGCCCGCAGCAACGTTGCCCTGCGCATGGCGCTGCAAACCCGCGAGCAGCATATTCGTCGTGAAAAGGCCAACTCGAACATCTGTACCGCGCAGGTGCTACTGGCCAATATCGCCAGCTTCTACGCGGTTTATCACGGCCCAGAGGGACTGAAACGGATTGCCCAGCGCGTGCACCGGTTGACCTGCATCCTTGCTGCCGGCCTTGAGCGCAAGGGTATAACCCGCCTCAACCAACATTTCTTCGATACCTTGACCCTGGAAGTCGGTGGCACCCAGACCGCGATCCTCGAAAGCGCCCAGGCCGCGCAGATCAACCTGCGCATTCTAGGGCGTGGGCAATTGGCGCTGAGCCTCGACGAAACCTCTGACGAAAGCACCGTGGCGAAACTGTTCGATGTGTTCCTGGGTGCCGATCATGGGCTCAACGTCGAGGAACTGGACGCTGAAACCCTGGTTGGCGGCATTCCCGACACACTCAGGCGAACCTCGCCCTATCTGCGCCACCCGGTGTTCAACGCCCACCACAGCGAAACCGAGATGCTGCGCTACCTCAAGCAACTGGAAAACAAGGATCTGGCGCTCAATCAATCGATGATCCCGCTGGGCTCTTGCACCATGAAGCTCAATGCCACCAGCGAAATGATCCCGATTACCTGGCCGCAGTTCGCCAACCTGCACCCGTTCGCGCCCAAAGAGCAGGCGGCCGGGTATGCCCTGATGATCGAAGAACTGGAGCGCTGGCTCTGCGCGATCACCGGTTTCGATGCGATCTGCATGCAGCCCAACTCCGGGGCCCAGGGCGAGTACGCCGGGTTGCTGGCGATCCGCAAATACCACGAGAGCCGTCAACAGGGCGGGCGGGATATCTGCCTGATTCCTTCGTCGGCCCATGGCACCAACCCGGCCTCGGCGCAAATGGCCGGGATGCGCGTGGTAATTGTAGAGTGCGACGAGGCGGGCAACGTCGATCTCGATGACCTGAAAGACAAAGCCGCCCAGGCCGGGGATAAACTCGCCTGCCTGATGGCGACTTATCCCTCGACCCACGGCGTGTACGAGGAAGGCATCAGCGAAATCTGTGAAGTTATCCACAGCCACGGCGGCCAGGTGTACATGGACGGCGCCAACCTCAACGCCCAGGTCGGCCTCGCGCGCCCGGCGGACATTGGCGCCGATGTGTCACACATGAACCTGCACAAAACCTTCTGCATCCCCCATGGCGGCGGTGGGCCGGGCATGGGGCCGATTGGCGTGCGCGCGCACCTGGCACCGTTCGTGGCCAACCACCCGGTGGTGCCGATCGACGGGCCGCTACCGCAGAACGGCGCCGTCAGTGCCGCGCCTTGGGGTAGTGCAAGTATCCTGCCGATCAGCTGGATGTACATCGCCATGATGGGACCCCAGCTGGCCGACGCCAGCGAAGTGGCGATCCTGGCGGCCAATTACCTGGCGCGGCACCTGTCCGGCGCGTTTCCGGTTCTCTACACCGGCCGTAACGAGCGGGTGGCCCACGAATGCATCCTTGATCTACGGCCGCTCAAGGCGCTGACCGGTATCAGCGAAGAGGACGTGGCCAAGCGCCTGATGGACTATGGCTTCCATGCGCCAACCATGTCGTTCCCGGTGCCGGGGACGTTGATGGTCGAGCCCACCGAAAGTGAATCGAAGGCAGAACTGGACCGCTTCATCGGGGCGATGCTGAGCATCCGCGCGGAAATTACCGAGGTGCAGAACGGCAACTGGCCGGCCGAGGACAACCCGTTGAAACGTGCGCCGCACACGCTGGCGGACATTACTGGCGTGTGGGAACGGCCCTACAGCATCGAGCAGGCGGTCACACCGGATGCGCACACCAAGGCGCACAAGTATTGGCCGGTGGTGAATCGGGTGGACAATGTCTACGGGGACCGCAACCTGTTTTGCGCCTGTGTGCCGCTGGACGAGTACCGCTGAAACCCACACGCCCCCTGTAGGAGCTGGCTTGCCAGCGATGGAGTGTCAGTCGACATCAATGTGTCTGATCCACCTTCGCTGGCAAGCCAGCTCCTACAGAGGGTTTTGCGTCGTACATAAAAATGCCGCTCATGGGAGCGGCATTTTTGTTCAGGCTAAGCTTATTCCGAAGCCACGGCATTCTTCGCCAGGATCGCATTCGCCAGTTCCATATCCGTAGCCTGCAACCCCGGATTGTCAGCGCGGACTTTCTGCATCGCCGCTTCCAGGTACGGGCCACGGATGCCGCCGTCACTGGCGACAAAGCTACCGGCATCGTCCTGGGCGGCAACGATCAACTTGTGATCCTTGAACGTCAGGTAGGTCGAACCGGTGGTCGCACCGGAAGAAATGACGTTACGCCAAAAGCTATCGGCCATCGCCGAACCGACAGGCAGGGACAACAGGGCGATGGTAGCGACAGCAAGTTTGAGACGCATAAGGGGTGACTCCACTGGTTAACTGCGGTGTTGGATTGTCTGCCCCCAATCGAGTTCCCTATCGGCCCAGCTACTTCTGCTCGCTCTGCGGCGTCACCCGCAACACCTCCTCGATCGTGGTCAAGCCCGCCGCCACTTTCTGTGCGCCCGACAATCGCAGGCTGCGCATGCCTTCCTTGAACGCCTGACGTCGCACCGCCAGCAAGTCGGTGTCGGGATTGATCAGCGCCTTGAGGCCGTCGCTCAGCTGCATGATTTCGTACACCCCGGCGCGGCCGTGATAACCGGTATCGCGGCACTCAAGGCAGCCAATGGCGCGTTGGGCGTTGCCAGGCAACGGTGCTTGCCAGGGCCGGGTCAGGGTTTGCCAGTCTTCTTCGGCCAAGGCTTGCGGGGCCTTGCAGTGAGGGCAGAGGGTACGCACCAGGCGCTGGGCCATGACGCCGAGCACGGTGGCCTTGATCAGGTAATGCGGTACGCCGAGTTCCAGCAGGCGGCTGATGGCGCTGGGCGCATCGTTGGTGTGCAGCGTCGACAGCACCAAATGCCCGGTAAGCGCAGCCTGGATAGCCATCTCGGCAGTTTCCAGGTCGCGGATCTCGCCGATCATGATGATGTCCGGGTCTTGTCGCATCAGCGCTCGGACGCCGGCGGCGAAGGTCAGGTCGATGTTGTGCTGGACCTGCATCTGGTTGAACGCCGGCTCGACCATTTCGATCGGGTCTTCGATGGTGCAGAGGTTGACCTGCGGCGTCGCCAGCTTTTTCAAGGTGGTGTAGAGCGTGGTGGTCTTGCCCGAGCCGGTGGGGCCGGTGACCAGGATGATGCCATTGGGCTGGCGGGTCATGTCCTGCCAGCGCCGCAGGTCGTCGGTGGAAAAACCCAGCTGATCGAAATCCTTGAGCAGCACCTCCGGGTCAAAGATCCGCATGACCATTTTTTCGCCGAAGGCCGTGGGCAGGGTCGAGAGCCGCAACTCGACTTCGCCGCCCTCCGGGGTCTTGGTTTTCACCCGGCCGTCCTGGGGTTTGCGTTTCTCTGCGACGTTCATTCGCCCGAGGCTTTTCAGGCGACTGACGATGGCCATGGTCACCTGCGGCGGGAATTGGTAGACGTTGTGCAGCACGCCGTCGATACGAAAGCGCACCGTGCCCTGTTCGCGCCGGGGCTCGATGTGGATATCGCTGGCGCGTTGCTGGAAGGCGTACTGGAACAGCCAGTCGACGATATTGACGATGTGGGCGTCGTTGGCATCGGGCTCCTGATCGCTGGCGCCGAGGTTGAGCAACTGTTCGAAGTTGCCCAGGGTGTTTACCTGCTGTTCGCCATTGCTCGCGCCGGTGACCGATTTGGCCAGGCGGAAGAACTCCACGCTGAAACGCTGGATGTCTACCGGGTTGGCCACCACGCGCTTGATCGGCAGCTTCAGCACATGGGTCAGGTCCGCTTCCCAGGCGGTGACGTAAGGCTGGGCGCTGGCGATCGTCACCGCGTCAAGATCGACCGACACCGCGAGGATCTTGTGGCGTTGGGCGAAGGCGTAGGACATCAGCGGCGTCACGGCCGCGACGTTGATTTTCAGCGGATCGATCCGCAGGTAAGGCTGGCCGGCCTGCTGGGACAGCCACAGGGTCAGGCTTTCAAGGTCGAGGTGCTTGCCGGGACGGCTGAGGTCGTCCAGGTGTTGGCTGGCGATGAACTCCAGCGGGTGCATCTGCCCATGGGCGGCGTGACGGCGTCGGGCGTTGAGCGCCTGTTCCGCCGAGTCCTGGCTGACGAAGCCCTGGGCGACCAGTTCACGCAGAACATCATTGAGATCCAGCCAGCGGTCCTGCAAGGCGATTTGTACGGACATGCGGGCTCCTTTGAACGACAGAGCGCAAAGGATAGTCGTGACCCTGCAGGCCGTTGGGCCACTACCCGACGAAGCCGTGTCGATTGATTTCAGCCGGCAGCCTGAGCCGCTTCAACCCAGGCCGAATCAGCGCTTTGCAGCTCGACCGAGCAAACGCTGATCAGGTTTCGAAGTTTTTCCGCAATCACCTGGGCGCGATGCCAGCTCAATCCATCGATGACGATATCGATCGCCAGCAGATCTTCCTGGCGCTGCACGTTGACCTGTTCCGGCGTCAAGCACTGCAAGGCGAACAGATTGAGCGCGCGGCACAGCAGATCCGGCTCGGCTTCCGCCAACAATTGGTAGTGAACGCGGCAATGGGCGTTGCCGGCATTCCAGGCATCAAAGCGGGTGGGCGAGGTAGGTACGGCTTCCAGGTACGGCATGTTCGGTCTCCAGATTGATTGGAGAAATTTTTACATTCGCTGGCGGGTATTTCTTATCTATGATTGGGCATATTGCGGGTTTTTCCAATCGTGTAATTCACAAAATTGTCAGTTGAAGGTTTTTTTATGCACAGCGAGCTGGACAGCTACGACCGCCGGATTCTCGCCTTGCTGCAAGAGGATGCTTCGCTCTCAAGCGCACAGATCGCCGAGCAGGTGGGGCTTTCGCAGTCGCCTTGCTGGCGAAGGATTCAGCGGATGAAGGAGGAGGGGATCATTCGCGGCCAGGTCACCTTGCTCGATCGCAAGAAAATCGGCCTGAACACGCAAATTTTCGCCCAGGTAAAGCTCAACGCCCATGGCCGTTCGAACTTCACCGAATTCACCGAGGCGATTCGAGGTTTTCCCGAGGTGCTGGAGTGTTACGTGCTGATGGGTGCGGTGGACTTCATGCTGCGCATCGTTGCGGCGGACATCGAGGCGTACGAGCGGTTCTTCTTTGAGAAGCTGTCGCTGGTGCCGGGGATTCAGGAGGTGAATTCGATCGTGGCATTGTCGGAGATCAAGTCGACCACCAGTTTGCCGGTCTGAAATCCATCGCCAGCAGGCTGGCTCCCACATTGGTTTTGTGTGGGAGCCAGCCTGCTGGCGATGGCGGTTTTACAGGCGCAGCAGCATCTTCCAGGCACGATTCTGATAAACCGCGATCGCCTGTTGCTTGCGAGCATCCAGGACTTCATCGGTGATCGGCTCGTTGGCCAGTTGCGCCAGTTTGTTCAGCTCGCCGTACAGGCGATCCATTTCCGGAATCTCCAGCACGTTGCGCGCATGGTGCAGCCAGACCTGGATGCGTTCGATGCGCGGCAGTTGCTCGGCCAGGTCTTCCGGCTGCTGCTGGTAACGCTGCAATTGCAGCGAAGTGGCTTCTTCGCCCAGCAGGCGTGGCAGCCAGCTGCCCAATTGCGCGGCGCCCTGGCGATTGCCGCGGGTGTTGCGGTCGGCGGTCCAGGTGCGAGCCAGCAACCAGCGCGAGGTATTCAGGGAGAACAGGCCCCAACGCGGGTCTTCGAGTTCTTCGAGGAACTGCTCCGGCGCGGCTTTGCGCACGTCTTCATCGTCCAGGCCGGCCTGGACCAGGGGGCGCCAGTCTTCCAGCAAGGCGTCGAGCGCGACACGCAAGTCGTGGGTCGACTGACGTGGCGCAGCTTGGCCGAGGCTGCTGATCAGCGCACGCATTTCAGCCAGGCTCTCGACCCAGTCCTGCAACAGGCGCCAGTGACCATTGAAGCGATACTGCTCGGCCAAGCGCTGGCTACTGCCCAGCAAGTGCCAGCTGAGCGCGGCGAAGGCGTCGTCCAGTGGCGTTTCGGCGCTGATCTGTGGTGCCGGCAGGCTCAACGAGTAACTGTGGGCGTCGTACAGGCGATAACCCCGTTCGGCCTTGCTGATGTCGCATGGCATCAGGGCCAGTTTCTCGGCCAGTTCGGCGGCGAGTTCCAGCAACGCGGCGGGTTCGCCTTCGCGCAGTTCCAGTTCCAGCTCGCAGATTTCTTCTTTCTGCTTGCCGACCACCACGTGGCCCAGGTCCAGCGCCGCTTCGATGACCACCTTGGTCTTGCCACGGCCCCAGGCGATTTCCGCGCGCTCGCGGACGAAATCGGTGGTGAAGATGGCTTTCAGGGTTTTCTTGTCCAGTTCAGCCAGCTCTTCGGGCCAGCATTCGCCGTCCAGTTTTTTCAGGTCGAGCTTGGCCTTGGGCAGGTTCCAGTCGTATTCGTTACGTACGGACAGGCCAGCGACGCTCTGGCCACGCGTCTTGAGGGTCTGGATCACTTCTTCGCCATCCTTGCGCAGGCGCAGGGCGACTTTGGCCCGGGCCAGGTCACGCTCCGGGGTGTCGAAGTATTGATTCATCAACTCACGGCGTTCCCAGCCACTTTTGTTGCGTTTTTTCAGTAACGGGTGCTCGCGCAGGGCGGCGAGGGTTTCGCGGCTGACGCGGAGTTTGATTTCGGTTTCTTTCTGCATGGCCGGAAAATCCAGGATCGGGAGCGCAGCCGGGGGAATAGGTGGCTGCCAAGGTCGTGCAGTGTACAGGACTCAACCTGCCTACGCCGCGCGACGGTTTATTCCTGTCACCGGATGGCTCTATGATGGACTTCAATCCGGGAGTTGGAGTCAGCGATGCCTTTGCCGTCCATGAAAGATCAGTTCGCTGCGCTGATCGCTGCGCCATCCGTCAGTTGCACCCAGGCAAGCCTCGATCAATCCAATCGTCCGGTGATCGACCTGCTGGCGGCCTGGCTCGGCGACCTGGGCTTCGCCTGCGACATCCAGCAGGTCAGCCCCGGCAAATTCAACTTGCTCGCCAGTTTTGGCAGCGGCCCCGGCGGGCTGGTGCTGGCCGGTCACAGCGATACGGTGCCGTTCGATGGCGCGTTGTGGCAGACCGATCCGCTGAAGCTGACTGAAGTCGACGGCCGCTGGGTCGGCCTGGGAAGTTGCGACATGAAGGGCTTTTTCGCCCTGGCCATCGAAGCCGTCAGGCCGCTGCTCGACCAACCGTTCAAGCAGCCGCTGCTGATCCTGGCCACCTGCGATGAAGAAAGCTCGATGTCCGGCGCCCGGGCGCTGGCCGAGGCGGGGCGGCCGCTGGGGCGTGCGGCAGTGATCGGCGAGCCGACCGGGCTCAAGCCGATCCGCATGCACAAAGGCATCATGATGGAGCGCATCGACATCCTCGGGCAGAGCGGCCACTCTTCGGACCCGCGCCTGGGCCACAGCGCGCTCGAAGCCATGCACGACGCCATCGGCGAACTGCGCGGCCTGCGCCTGTTGTGGCAGCGCGAATTCCGTAATCCGCAGTTCAGCGTGCCGATGCCGACCATGAACTTCGGCTGCATCCACGGTGGCGACAACCCCAACCGCATCTGCGGCCAGTGTTCCCTGGAATTCGATCTGCGGCCGTTGCCGGGCATGGACCCCAAGGTCCTGCGCGCCGAGATTTTGCAGAAGCTCAAGCCGATTGCCGAACGCCATCAGGTCAAGATCGACTACGCCCCCCTGTTCCCCGCAGTGCCGCCTTTCGAGCAGGCTGAGGATGCGGAACTGGTGCGCATCGCCGAAAAGCTCACCGGTCATGCCGCTGAAGCAGTGGCATTCGGCACCGAAGCGCCTTATCTTCAGCGCCTTGGCTGCGAAACACTGGTGCTCGGCCCGGGCGATATCGCCTGCGCCCACCAACCGGGGGAATTCCTCGAAATGTCACGTTTGCAGCCTACGGTGCATCTATTACGTCAGTTGATTGAACATTACTGCCTGACACCGGCCCAAACGCAGGTGTGATGTATAAATTGCCGGTGTCCCAACCCGTATTCATGAGGAGAGCGCGCGTGTCGCCAAGCCTGTTCCGACGATAACCATCAGCCCGCTGTGCGTTTTTCTGTTTCGCCCTTTTTTCGGCTGCTATTTATTACAGGCCCAGGTTCATGCCCGAATACGTCAATTGGCTTCGTCACGCTTCGCCCTACATCAACGCCCACCGCGATTGCACCTTTGTCGTCATGCTGCCCGGCGACGGCGTTGAACATCCGAACTTCGGCAACATCGTCCACGACCTGGTGTTGTTGCACAGTCTCGGCGTGCGCCTGGTGCTGGTGCACGGTTCCCGTCCGCAAATCGAAGCGCGCCTCGAGGCTCGCGGCCTGACCCCGCATTACCACCACGGAATGCGCATCACCGATGCCGCGACCCTGGAGTGCGTGATCGATGCGGTCGGTCAACTGCGCATCGCCATCGAAGCCCGCCTGTCCATGGACATGGCGTCGTCGCCGATGCAGGGCTCGCGCCTGCGGGTGGCCAGCGGCAACCTGGTGACCGCGCGGCCGATCGGCGTGCTCGAAGGTGTCGACTATCACCACACCGGCGAAGTGCGTCGGGTTGACCGCAAGGGCATCAATCGCCTGCTGGACGAGCGCTCCATCGTGCTCTTGTCGCCACTGGGCTACTCGCCGACCGGTGAAATTTTCAACCTCGCTTGTGAAGATGTCGCCACGCGGGCAGCCATCGACCTGGGTGCGGACAAACTGCTGCTGTTTGGCGCAGACCTTGGCCTGATCGATGAAAACGGCCGGCTGGTACGCGAGCTGCGTCCACAACAGGTGCCGGCGCATCTGCAGCGCCTGGGCAGCAACTACCAGGCCGAGCTGCTCGATGCCGCCGCGCAAGCCTGCCGTGGCGGCGTGGCCCGCAGTCATATCGTCAGCTACGCCGAAGACGGTGCGCTGCTGACCGAGCTCTTCACCCGTGACGGCGGGGGCACGCTGGTCGCCCAGGAGCAATTCGAGGTAGTGCGCGAAGCCGCCATCGAAGACGTCGGTGGCTTGCTGGACTTGATCAGCCCGCTGGAAGAGCAGGGCATTCTGGTACGTCGTTCCCGCGAAGTGCTCGAGCGTGAGATCGAGCAGTTCAGCGTGGTCGAGCGTGAGGGCATGATCATCGCCTGTGCGGCGCTGTACCAGATCGCCGATTCCGACGCTGGGGAGCTGGCGTGCCTGGCGGTGAACCCGGAGTACCGTCACGGCGGTCGCGGTGATGAGCTGCTCGAGCGCATTGAAACCCGCGCACGGGCCCAGGGCTTGAAAACCTTGTTCGTCCTCACCACTCGCACGGCTCACTGGTTCCGCGAGCGCGGCTTCGTGCCAAGCAGCGTCGATCGCCTGCCGTCGGCACGGGCGTCGCTGTACAACTATCAGCGCAATTCGAAGATCTTCGAAAAAGCCCTGTGATCACCATGCCCTTGTAGGAGCGAGCTTGCTCGCGATGGACGTTAACGAAGACGAGGGCTACCTGATTCAACACGGTGACCCTCCCACCATCGCGAGCAAGCGCGCTCCTACAGGGGCGGCGTGCGTTATTCCTGAACGAATTTCGCGCTGACATACGGCGAATAATCCGTCAGCACCGTTTCAACCTTCCCCTGTTCCTTCAAGAACTTCGCCGTCTCGCCAATCGCCTGCGCCGTACCACCGGCCAGCAGGGCGCCGGTCTGTTGCGCCTTGGCATCCGGGAACGCGGAGCCGGCCAGCAGCTCCGGCACGTCGGCGGCGTTGGCACCGGTCAGTTTGGCGATTTTCTGCACCGGTACCGAATCGGCGGTCCAGCTGTCCTTGTGCGCCGCATAGTCGGCAAATGAGTCCAGGGTGACCTTGGCGAAGCGGGCGATCACTTCTGGGTGTTTCTCGGCGTAATCCTTGCGCGCGACCCAGACTTCGAAGGTCGGTGCACCCCATTGGCCGACCTGCGCGGCATCGGTCAAGGTCTTGCCGGTCTTGCGAATTTCCCCCAGGGCTGGCGACCAGACGAATGCGCCGTCGATGTCTCCACGCTTCCACGCGGCGGCAATTTCCGCCGGTTGCAGGTTCACCACTTTGACTTTCGACGCGTCCAGGCCCCAGTGCTTCAACGCACCCAGCAGGCTGTAGTGGGAAGTGGAAACGAACGGCGTGGCGATGGTCTTGCCGATCAGATCTTCCGGTTTATCGATACCACTGCCGTTGCGCACCACCAAGGCTTCGGCGGCATTGATCTGCGCGGAAACGAGGAACGCGACAATCGGCAGATTGCGCGAGGCCGCGGCGGCCAGCGGGCTGGAGCCGAGGTTGCCGATCTGCACGTCTCCCGAAGCAATGGCTGTAACAACCTCCGGGCCACTATTGAACCGCCGCCAGTCGATTTTCTCGCCAATGGTTTTTTCGTAAAGGCCATCGGCCTGGGGGACTTTGCTCGGATCGATACCGGTCTGGTATCCCACCGTGAGATTCGCCGCATGGGCGGAAAAAGAAAAAATCAACGATACACAAACTGTAACAAATGGTCGGGATAGTGCGCGCTTGGTCGTCATGGCATCGGCCTTTTCGATAGGTTTTGTTGCGGAATTGCTACCGAAACTAATCGATCTAAAAAACGCCTAATAAATACCATTTAGGAATTAGCTTATGTGTCAGCCGCTCTATCCTGAGGGAGGCATGAAGGCGAACTAAATTCCTAAAGGGTATGAGAAAAGAAATCATCCGTTCTTTTCAGGTTTATGACGAACTCATGACCCTGCAGGGGCCAAAAAACCGGTGATTAGACTATGGTCGTAGACACACATAGTTACGATTGACTTGTGAGTCACGCTGCGGCGCTAATCGCGAATCTTAGGATCAGGGGCATTCGACTCCCGGCCAGGAATACAAGAATTAGAGACGAGAGGAGTTTAACAATGAACAAGTCCACCTTGGCCCTGGCCGTGACGGTAGGGGTTTTGGCGCAGCAGGCAGGCGCCGCGGGTTTCATCGAAGACAGCAAGGCTTCCGTAAGCTCGCGTACCTATTACTTCGACGCCGATAACCGCGAAGGCGCCAAAACGCCTGCCAACCGACAGCGCGAGGCCGCTGAAGGTCTCAAGTTCGATTTCCTGTCCGGCTATACCCCAGGCCCTGTCGGTTTCGGTTTCGACGCCCAGGCGCTGGTTGGTATCCACCTGGACGGCGGCAAGGGCCATCACCCGGACAACAACTCCTTCAGCCCTAGCGATTCCGATGGCTCGGCAACGGATGAGTGGAGCCGTCTGGCGGGCAACGTCAAGGCACGTTTCTCGAAGACCGAGGCTCACCTCGGTGGCGCCTTGCAGCCAAACATGCCGATCCTGATCGCGAACGATAGCCGCGTGCTGCCACAGACCTTCGAGGGTGGCACCATCACCTCGAAGGAAATCGACAACGTGACCTTCAACGTGGGTCAACTGGAGCACGCGACCGGTCGCGCATCTTCCAATAGCACTGGCCTGGCCGTGGCTGGCGGTACCGAGGACAGCAACCAGTTCCGTTATGCCGGTGCAGACTGGAAAGTCACCAAAGACCTGCTGTTGCAGTATTACTACGCGAACCTGGAAGACTACTACTCGCAGAATTTCCTCGGCCTGGTGCACGTTTACCCAATCGCCTCCAACCAGTCGTTCAAGACCGATCTTCGTTATTTCGACAGCCGCTCCGACGGCAAGAACGGCGATCCTGGCTATCGGTTCAACAACAACAATGGCTACGCCAAGAATCCGGGCGAAGTGGATAACCAGACCTGGAGCGCCACCTTCACCTATACCCTGGGTGGCAGCGCGTTCCTGCTCGGCCATCAGCGTGTCAGCGATGACGGCGGTTTTGTTTTCCTGAACCAGGGTAACGTCGTCGATGGTAACGGTAGGAACGAAGGCGCCGGCGGCGCCAGCTTCTACTCCTTCACCGATGCCACTGTGGGCAGCTTCATCCGTGCCGGTGAGAACACCTCGTACGGCCAGTACTCATACGACTTTGCCTCACTGGGCGTGCCAGGTCTGAAAGCTTCGCTTGCGTACTTGTACGGCCAAGACATCAAAGCTACCAGCGGCGTTGGCAAGGACTTGAATGAGCACGAAACCGACGCACGTGTGGACTACGTGATTCAAACCGGTCCACTTAAAGGGTTTGGTACGACGCTTCGTCACGGTACTTACCGTGGCAACACCAGCACCGCTGACCAGGACCAAACCCGTCTGATCTTCAACTACACCTACAGCTTCATGTAAGCTTCGCCCCTCGAAAAAAGCCTCGTCGTCTGGCGAGGCTTTTTTTTGCGTGAGTTTTTATATTCCATAAATCTCATAGGTGATGATTTTTTATTCTTTTTAGCTTTTTGCTCAAACGAATAAAGTGCGCATATCCGGCTCGCGACGAGTCTCGGATTTGACGATTTCACCCCTCGACAATCGATCAGGTTAAGGAATTGGCGCTCTAGCCGATACCTCGGATCTGCGCTGCGAAGGTATATAGCTTAAAGGCATGAAAAAGAATCTGGTAATTCTTTTGAGGTTTGTGTCCAGGGTGCCCGTAGCGACAGGATCATCGGTTTAGAGGGGTTGACGCGTTTTTTAACGCGTCTGTGGATCCTGGGCAAACGACCCAGGACCAGCAACACAAAAAATTAGAAAACGATAGGAGCGAAACAATGAACAAGTCCACCTTGGCCCTGGCTGTGGCCGTAGGGGTTTTGGCGCAGCAGGCAAGCGCCGCCGGTTTCATCGAAGACAGCAAGGCAACGTTGGGGCTGCGCAACTTCTACATCAACACCGACTACCGTGACGGTAGCGCCAACCCGAACAAGAACGAAGAGTGGGGCCAAGGCTTCGATCTGCGTTTCACCTCCGGTTACACCCAAGGCCCTGTCGGCTTCGGTATTGATGCGATCGGCCTGTTGGGCGTGAAGCTGGATTCGGGCGGCGGCACCAACGGTGCCTCCAACAACTCCTACGGTGGCACGGTATTCCCGAGCAAGTCCAACGGCGAAGCGGTTGATAACTTCTCCAGCCTGGGTCTGACCGCTAAAGCCAAGATCTCCCAGACCGAGCTGAAATTGGGCACCCTGCAGCCAAAACTGCCAGTGATCGTGACCAACGATGGCCGTCTGCTGCCACAAACCTGGCAGGGTGGCCAACTCTCCTCGGGCGACATCAAGGACCTGACCTTGATCGGTGGTCAGATCGAGCAGGTCAAGGGTCGTAACTCGAGCAACAACGAACAGCTGTCGATCTCGGGCGCCAACAGCCGCGCCTCTACAGGTCGGGACAGCAACAAGTTCATCTACGCCGGTGGTGACTACAAGCTCACCAAGGACCTGACGGCCCAGTACTACTACGGCAACCTCGAAGAGTTTTACAAGCAGCACTTCCTGGGCCTGGTGCACAACTGGTCGATCGGCCCGGGTGTGTTGAAGTCCGACTTGCGCTACTTCAACAGCACCGATGACGGTGCCAACGGCCACGACCCGCTGTACTACACCACCGGCAACTACAACGCGCCGAACGGTAAAGGCAAGGTCGACAACAACCTGTACAGCGGCCTGTTCCTCTACACCGTTGCCGGTCACACCTTCGGTGGCGGTTACCAGGTCAGCAACGGCAGCAGCGACTTCCCGTGGCTGAACCAGGGCGACGGTTCGTCGGCCTACATCATCACCGACTCGCAAATCCAGAAGTTCGCCCGTGCCGGCGAGCGCACCTGGCAGGCGCGCTACTCCTATGACTTCGCCAAGCTCGGCGTACCTGGCCTGACGGCGGGTGTGGTGTACCTGCATGGCGACGACATCGATACCGTCAACGCTGCCGGTCGTGAAGCGGCCAGCGGCGCTTCCGAGTGGGAACGCGACCTGACCGTGGGTTACGTGGTGCAGTCCGGTGCGTTGAAAAACCTCGGCCTGCAGTGGAAAAACGCCACCTGGCGCACCGATCTTCCGAACACCCGTTCCCAGGATGAAAACCGCCTGATCGTCAGCTACTCGATCCCGCTGTTGTAATAGCGCTCGGGTAACCCAGGCAAAAAAAGCCCCGCCCGGCATCACGCCGGGCGGGGCTTTTGCGTTTTCGAGGCGGGCTCACCCCCGTAAACCCGCCAGGAAAGTCCCCTCTTTTGCAGCAACTCAAGGCCTTCTCGAACCTTGTGGGCGATGTTCGGCGCGATGGCTCCGGGCGTCCAGTGAAGAGATGTTTAATATTCTTTTTAGTGCTAAATAAATCGATATTTATTCTTTTTAATAGATAAAAAATACAGGCACAGTTGAGCTCATCAAGCACTCACAAGGAGCAGCACCATGGGCCTCAGACTCGGCGATATCGCCCCCGATTTCGAACAGAATTCCAGCGCTGGTGCCATCCAGTTCCACCAGTGGCTGGGCGATAGCTGGGGTGTGCTGTTTTCCCATCCGGCCGACTTCACTCCGGTGTGCACCACCGAGCTGGGCTTTACCGCCAGGTTGAAAGACGAATTCGCCAAGCGTGGGGTCAAGGCCATTGCGCTGTCCGTCGACCCGGTGGAATCGCACCACAAGTGGATCGAAGACATCAACGAAACCCAGGACACCCTGGTCAATTTCCCGATCCTCGACGACGCCGACCGCAAGGTCTCGGACCTGTACGACCTGATCCATCCCAACGCCAACGACACCCTGACGGTGCGTTCACTGTTCGTGATCGACCCGAACAAAAAGGTCCGGTTGACCATCACCTACCCGGCGAGCACTGGCCGCAACTTCAATGAAATCCTGCGGGTGATCGACTCGCTGCAACTCACCGACAACTACAAGGTGGCCACCCCGGCCAACTGGCAGGACGGTGACGAGGTGGTGATCGTGCCGTCGCTCAAGGATGAGGATGAAATCCGTCAGCGGTTTCCCAAGGGCTATCGCGCGGTGAAGCCGTACCTGCGCCTGACGCCGCAGCCGAATCGGTAGGAGCCGGCTTGCTGGCGATTGATGCGGCGCGGTGTGTCAGGCAGGCCGCCTTCGCTGGCAAGCCAGCTCCTACAGTGGCATGTGCAGACCACAAAGCAGGGGTTTCAGGCCGTTTCGACGGCCTTTTTTTCGACTGGAAAAAAGTGCTCGTATATCTCTTTAAGGAATAACCAAATGAATAAATATGATTTATGGATATATAAATCACCTGTTAAGGTCACTCCATCAAAGCGAGATCGCAAGCCGCGAATCGCCAACATCGTTTAAGGAAGTCTCCCAATGCTGGTCGTCTCACTGGGTGGCAGTCCCAGCCAGCGCTCCCGTTCCGGGGTGCTGCTGGATCGCTCCCGACGTTGGTTACAAGAGCGGGGTGTGGAGGTGGTGAGTTATCAGGTACGGGACTTCCCGGCCGAAGACTTGCTGCATGCGCGCTTCGACAGCCCGAAGGTCGTCGATCTGCTGCAACAGATTGAAAACGCCGATGGCCTGCTGATCGCCACGCCGGTGTACAAGGCTTCGTTTTCCGGGGCCCTGAAAACCGTGCTGGACCTGCTGCCCGAACGCGCCCTGAGCCACAAGGTGGTGCTGCCCATGGCCACTGGGGGCAGCATTGCCCACATGCTGGCGGTGGATTACGCGCTCAAGCCGGTGCTGTCGGCCTTGAAGGCCCAGGAACTGCTGCAGGGGATTTTCGCCGTCGACAGCCAGATCGCCTACGGCGAAGGCAGCGCCCTGGCGCAGTTGGCGCCGGAGCTGGAGCAGCGACTGGACGAGTCGCTGGAGCTGTTTTTCAGTGCCATGGCACGACGGCCCAGGCCGCTGGACCCGAACCTGTTGAATGACCGTTTGTTGAGTGCTCGCTGGAGCATTTAAGCCTCACTCAAGCCACAACCTGAAATTTGATGTACTGGCCTTACTCGCCCGCCAACGGGCAAGCAGGTGCAGCCAAAACCCCACTGCAAAAAGGAGAGCGCCATGCGCCCTGTCATTTTGCGTCGCGGTCTGGTCGCTCTGTTTGCTGCGGCTGTCACCTTCGGCGCCATTACTCAAGCTCAGGCCGAGACACTACGTATCGGTTATCAGAAATACGGCACCCTGGTGCTGCTCAAAGCCAAAGGCACCCTGGAAAAACGCCTCGCCGCCCAAGGCGTGGATGTGCAATGGACTGAATTCCCCGGTGGCCCGCAACTGCTCGAAGGCCTGAACGTCGGCTCCATCGACTTCGGTGTCACCGGCGAAACCCCGCCCGTGTTCGCCCAGGCAGCAGGCGCCGATCTGCTCTATGTCGCCTACGAACCGCCCGCACCGCACAGCGAAGCGATCCTGGTGCCGAAGGACTCGCCGATCAAATCGGTGAAGGACCTCAAGGGCAAGAAAGTCGTGCTGAACAAAGGCTCCAACGTGCACTACCTGCTGGTGCGCGCCCTGGAAGACGCTGGCCTCAAATACACCGATATCCAGACCGTCTTCCTGCCGCCGGCCGATGCCCGCGCCGCGTTCGAGCGTGGCAGTGTCGATGCCTGGGTCATCTGGGATCCGTACCAGGCGGCCGCCGAACAGCAGCTGCAAGCGCACACCCTGCGCGATGGCCAGGGCATCGTCGACAACCACCAGTTCTACCTCGCCACCAAGCCCTATGCGCAGAAAAACCCTGAGGTGATCAAGACCCTCGTGGAAGAAGTGCGCGCAGTCGGCGAATGGTCCAAGGCCAACCCTGAAGACGTGACCAAACAGGTGTCACCACTGCTCGGCCTGCCGGCGGACATCACCCTGACTTCGGTGAAACGCCAAGGCTACGGCGCGCTGTTCCTGACCCCGGAAGTGGTCGCCGCCCAGCAGAAAATCGCCGACAGCTTCTATCAGCTCAAGCTGATTCCCAAGCCGCTGAGCATCAAAGACGTGATCTGGACGCCACCGGCGGCCGTTGCAAAAGCACCGTAATTCGAACCCCTAAGGAGACCACTCCATGAGCCTCAATATCTTCTGGTTCCTGCCTACCCACGGCGACGGCCATTACCTTGGCACCGCCGAAGGCGCTCGCGCCGTCGACCACGGTTACCTGCAACAAGTCGCGCAAGCGGCGGATCGCCTGGGTTTCGGCGGGGTGCTGATTCCCACCGGGCGCTCCTGCGAAGACTCGTGGCTGGTGGCGGCGTCGCTGATTCCGGTGACCCAGCGTTTGAAATTCCTCGTCGCCCTGCGCCCCGGGATCATTTCCCCGACGGTGGCAGCGCGTCAGGCCGCGACCCTGGATCGTCTGTCCGGCGGTCGTGCGCTGTTCAACCTGGTCACCGGTGGGGACCCGGAGGAGTTGGCCGGTGACGGCCTGTTCCTCAGCCACGAAGAGCGCTACCAGGCCTCGGTGGAATTCACCCGCATCTGGCGTCGGGTGCTGGAAGGCGAAACCGTCGATTACGACGGCCAGCACATCAGCGTTAAGGGCGCCAAGTTGCTCTATCCGCCGATCCAGCAACCGCGTCCGCCGCTGTACTTCGGCGGCTCGTCGGAAGCGGCCCAGGACCTTGCGGCCGAGCAGGTCGAAATGGTCCTGACCTGGGGTGAACCACCGGCCGCCGTTGCCGAGAAAATCGCCCAGGTGCGGGCTAAAGCCGCCAAGCTCGGGCGCACCGTGCGCTTCGGTATTCGTCTGCATGTGATCGTGCGCGAAACCAACGCCGAGGCCTGGCAAGCGGCCGATCGCCTGATCTCGCACCTGGACGACGACACCATCGCACGTGCCCAGGCTTCGCTGGCGCGCTTCGATTCCGTTGGCCAGCAACGCATGGCCGCGCTGCACGGTGGCAATCGCGACAACCTGGAAGTCAGCCCCAACCTGTGGGCCGGTGTCGGCCTGGTGCGCGGTGGAGCTGGTACGGCGCTGGTGGGTGACGGCCCAACCGTGGCCGCGCGCGTGAAGGAATACGCTGACCTGGGTATCGACACCTTTATCTTCTCTGGTTACCCACACCTGGAAGAATCGTATCGCGTCGCCGAGTTGCTGTTCCCGCACCTGGACATCGAACGTCCCGAGCTGCCGAAAAGCGCCGGTTACGTCAGCCCGTTTGGCGAGATGGTCGCCAACGACATTCTCCCTAAAGCCGCGTCCCAGAGCTGAGGCGCGCCATGAAGAAGATCATTCACAGCCTTGCGCCCTGGGCCTTACCGGTCTTGCTGTTGGCGGTGTGGCAGTTGTCGGTGTCGGCGGGCTGGTTGTCGACGCGGATTCTGCCGGCGCCCATTGCCGTGATCGAAGCCGGTGTGAACCTGGTGCGCAGCGGCGAAATCTGGACGCACCTGGCAATCAGCGGCTGGCGCGCGGCGCTGGGTTTCGCCATCGGCGGCGGCATCGGCCTGACCCTGGGTTTTATCACCGGCCTGTCGAAGTGGGGTGAACGCCTGCTCGACAGCTCGGTGCAGATGATCCGCAACGTGCCGCACCTGGCGCTGATTCCATTGGTGATCCTGTGGTTCGGCATCGACGAGTCGGCGAAGATTTTCCTGGTGGCCCTGGGCACCTTGTTCCCGATCTACCTCAACACCTATCACGGCATCCGCAACGTCGATCCGGCGTTGGTGGAAATGTCGCGCAGCTATGGTCTGTCCGGCTTCAGCCTGTTCCGCCAGGTGATCCTGCCGGGGGCGCTGCCCTCGATCCTGGTCGGTGTGCGTTTTGCCCTGGGTTTCATGTGGCTGACGCTGATCGTCGCGGAAACCATTTCCGCCAGCTCCGGCATCGGCTACCTGGCAATGAACGCCCGGGAGTTCCTGCAGACCGACGTGGTGGTGCTGGCGATTCTGCTGTACGCGGTGCTCGGCAAACTGGCCGACCTTGCGGCCCGTGGACTGGAACGTGTGTGGCTGCGCTGGCATCCGGCTTATCAGGTCGTCAAGGGAGGTGCCGCATGACTGCTCAACAACCTCCACGCCTGCTGCGCGGGATTCCGCTGGCGGTGCGCAAGCTGCAAAAAACCTTCGGCTCGCGGCAGGTGCTGCGTGAGATCGACCTGCACATTCCGGCGGGTCAGTTCGTCGCGGTGGTCGGTCGCAGTGGCTGTGGCAAAAGTACCTTGCTGCGTTTGCTCGCAGGTCTCGACCAGCCTACCGGTGGTGAGTTGCTGGCCGGCTCCGCGCCGCTGAGTGAGGCGCGGGAAGACACTCGCCTGATGTTCCAGGAAGCGCGTCTGCTGCCGTGGAAAAAGATCATCGACAACGTTGGCCTGGGACTCAAAGGCAACTGGCGGCCAAAGGCGCTGGAAGCGCTGGAAGCGGTCGGCCTGGCGGATCGCGCCAACGAGTGGCCGGCAGCCCTGTCCGGTGGGCAGAAGCAACGGGTGGCGTTGGCTCGCGCATTGATCCACCAACCGCGCTTGCTGTTGCTCGACGAGCCATTGGGCGCCCTGGATGCGCTCACGCGAATCGAGATGCAGCAGTTGATCGAGCGGCTCTGGCAACAGCACGGCTTCACCGTGTTGCTGGTGACCCACGACGTCAGTGAAGCGGTGGCGATTGCCGATCGGGTGATCCTGATCGAAGACGGCGAAGTCGGCCTCGACCTGCATGTGGAACTGCCGCGCCCTCGGGTTCGTGGCTCCCATCGGCTGGCGGCGCTGGAAACCGAAGTGCTCAACCGCGTGCTCTCACTGCCCGGCCAACCGCCGGAACCGGAACCTGTTTCACCCTTGCCTACGCAGTTGCGTTGGGCTCAATAACTCAAGCCTCAATCAACGACAGGAATCATCATCATGACTATCAAGGCCATCAACGTACGCAACCAGTTCAAAGGCTCGATCAAGGAAATCGTTCTCGGCGACGTGCTGTCGGAAATCGACGTGCAGACCGCTTCCGGGATCGTCACGTCGGTGATCACCACCCGTTCGGTGAAAGAGCTGGAACTGGCGGTGGGCAGCGAAGTGATCGCGTTCGTGAAATCCACCGAGGTGTCGATCGCCAAGTTGTGAAAGATCAAAAGATCTCAGCCTGCGTTCTCCTGAGCTGCCGCAGGCTGCGATCTTTTAAAGCGCAACGCGCTTGGGCAGGTACGGCGGCAAATACAGCCCCAGATACGCATCAAACACCCGCATCCCTTCCTCGGCCATGCGCGGCGTGATCTGCCCATGCTGCTGCACCGAACGTGCATACACCCGGTCACCGAGCTCCATGGCCAACGCAAACACATCGACATCGTTCGGCAGCTTCGGCAGCTCGAAGTGGTGGTCGAACAGTTTGTGCATCAGGTCGCCCAGTTCGATGTCGTGCTGACGGTCGGCCTGGGTGACTTCGGTCAGGCCGTGCTGGGCGAGGATGAGTTGGCGGGCCGCGGCGTCTTCGCTGTAGATCACGAGCATGCGTTGCTCCACCAGCCGCGACAGATCCCGCCAGCCGCTCAAGGCGCCATGGTCGATAGGCGCTTGCAGGCAGGCGCGGAAGGCCGCGTGGACGTCGGCGGTCAGCGCTTCGAGCAGGGACGGGACGCTGGCGAAGAAGTGGTAGACGGAGGAGGGCGGGATCTGCGCGCGTTCGGCGACACTGTAGATCGACAGACTGGCCACGCCCTCGGCGGCCAGCAGCGTGCGGGCGGCGTCGAGTATCGAATCGATCCGGGCCTGGCTGCGGGCGCGGGGTTTGCGAGCGGTGGCGGTGCGCGTCATTGGAGTCCTCCTGCGGGGCAGGGGGCATTGTACGAGCAGGCTTCTATGTTGTCTGCCAGGACGCCATCGCCAGCAGGCTGGCTCCCACAGGGATTTGCGGTGTACGCAGAATTTATGCTCACTGGAGATCAACTGTGGGAGCTAGCCTGCTGGCGATCCGCCGCAGGCGGCCATAAAAAAACGCCGCTGGCTGTGAAGCCGGCGGCGTTTGTTTTTTACTGCAACCGCTTAAACGGTATGCAGGTACCAGTTGTACTCAAGGTCGGAGATGGAGTGTTCAAACTCCTCCAGCTCGCTTTCCTTACAGGCCACGAAGATATCGATGTATTTCGGATCGATGTACTTGGCCATGACCTCGCTGTCGTCCAGCTCGCGCAACGCATCGCGCAGGTTGTTCGGCAGGCTCTGCTCGTTCTGCTCGTAGCTGTTGCCTTCCACCGGTGCGTTCGGCTCGATCTTGTTGACCAGGCCGTGGTGCACGCCTGCCAGGACCGAAGCCATCAGCAGGTACGGGTTGGCATCGGCGCCGGCCACACGGTGTTCGATACGTACGGCATCGGCGGAGCCGGTGGGCACGCGAATCGCCACGGTGCGGTTGTCCAGGCCCCAGCACGGTGAGTTCGGCACATAGAACTGCGCACCGAATCGACGGTAGGAGTTGACGTTCGGGCAGAGGAAAGCCATCTGCGCCGGTAGGGTCTCGAGCACACCGCCGATCGCGTGACGCAGCGCGGCGTTCTGCTCGGGATCCTCACTGGCAAAAATATTCTTGCCGTCCTTGTCCAGAATCGAAATGTGCACGTGCAGCCCGTTGCCCGCCTGGCCCGGGTAAGGCTTGGCCATGAAGGTGGTGTCCATTTCATGGTCGTAGGCGATGTTCTTGATCAGGCGCTTGAGCAGTACCGCGTAGTCGCAGGCCTTGATCGGGTCGGCCACGTGGTGCAGGTTCACTTCGAACTGCGCCGGGGCACTTTCCTTGACGATGGCGTCGGCCGGGATGCCTTGCTCTTTCGCACCTTCCAGGATGTCCTGGAGGCAGTCGACGTATTCGTCGAGGTCGTCGATCAGGTAGACCTGTGTCGAGTGCGGGCGTTTGCCGGAGATTGGCGAGCGCGGCGGTTGCGGGCGACCGTTCACGTTCTCCTGGTCGATCAGGTAGAACTCCAGTTCGAACGCGGCGCAGATGGTCAGGCCCAGTTCATCGAACTTGGTCACCACTTGTCGCAGGACTTCGCGCGGGTCGGCGAAGAAAGGATCACCTTCGAGTTCGTGCATGGTCATCAACAGTTGCGCGGTCGGGCGCTTCTGCCATGGCTCGTTGCACAGGGTATCGGGGATTGGATAGCAGATTCGATCGGCGTCGCCGATGTCCAGGCCCAGGCCGGTGCTTTCCACCGTAGAGCCGTTGATATCCAGGGCAAATAAAGAGGCCGGCAGGTTGATGCCTTTCTCGTAAACCTTGTGGAGGCTGGTGCGTTCGATGCGCTTGCCGCGCACCACACCATTCATATCCGCAATCAGAAGGTCAACGTACAGAACCTCAGGATGTTCCTTAAGGAACGCGTTCGCTTCGTTAAGCTGAACGGCACGCGGGGGTACCGACATGATGCAACACCTTTGTTGTTAAAAATATCAATCATTGATCTTTTCGGATTCCAGTCAACCCGAACGGCTTGCCGAAGTCAAGCGAGGCCTTTTTTGCCCTAAAAAAGCGCTCGTGTGGCTTTTTTGAGGCTCTTTGGGGCGTTTTTATGCCCCTTGGCCGTTTGACGCCCGCAGGCTTGAGCGGGCCGTGTTGTATTTTTTACGGGGGTGTTGTGTAAAAAAATGAACAAGGCTAAGCTCGAATCAAACCCATAACAGCAATAATACCGGGGTGCTTCATGTCTCGCCTGCCGATAATCGGCGTCACCGACTGCTCTTTGCAGATCGGTCTGTATGCTCATCACATCAGTGGCGATATCTGCGTCAGCGCCGTGGCCGCAGCGGCTCCGGGCCAGTCGGTGATCTTCCCGTCCCTGGCGGATCAACCGTCCCTGTCCGATATTCTGGACGGCCTCGACGGCACACCCATTGCGGTTACTCCATTCAATATAGAACCGATTCACAATAGCGGCTCGGCCATCGTGCAGGGCACCGCTCGCGATTCTGCACGCCTGTTATGCGCAGAAGTACACACAAGCACGATAGCCTGGCGCAAACTTGCATTTCAACGCGACGCCGATGCGTCAACTACCGCCTGACTCCCAAGAGCCAGGAAACTCAAAGCCTAGAGGCATTTATGAGTAACAACCTCGACCAGCTCACCGATTGGTTGAAAGACCACAAGATCACAGAAGTCGAATGCATGATCGCCGACTTGACCGGGATCACCCGGGGCAAGATCTCGCCGACCAACAAATTCATCGCCGAAAAGGGCATGCGCCTGCCCGAGAGCGTTCTGCTGCAGACCGTGACCGGCGACTATGTCGAAGACGACATCTATTACGAACTGCTCGACCCGGCCGACATCGACATGATCTGCCGTCCCGACCAGAACGCGGTGTTCCTGGTGCCGTGGGCCGTCGAACCGACCGCCCAGGTGATCCACGACACCTACGACAAGCAGGGCAACCCGATCGAGCTGTCGCCGCGCAACGTGCTCAAGAAGGTCCTCAAGCTCTATGCCGACAGGGG
Source organism: Pseudomonas sp. MHK4 (assembly GCF_054600775.1). Taxonomy (NCBI): domain Bacteria; kingdom Pseudomonadati; phylum Pseudomonadota; class Gammaproteobacteria; order Pseudomonadales; family Pseudomonadaceae; genus Pseudomonas; species Pseudomonas sp. MHK4. The sequence continues at coordinate 360,822 of NZ_BAAIAK010000003.1, forward strand.
CTGGCAGCCCATCGTGGCACCGGAGATGGAGTTCTACCTGACCAAGCGCAGTGACGACCCGGATTACCCGTTGCAGCCGCCAATCGGCCGCTCCGGTCGCCCGGAAATCGGTCGCCAGTCGTTCTCCATCGAGGCTGCGAACGAGTTCGATCCGTTGTTCGAGGACGTCTATGACTGGTGCGAACTGCAGGAACTGGACCTCGACACCCTGATCCACGAGGACGGCACGGCGCAGATGGAGATCAACTTCCGTCACGGCGACGCCCTGTCCCTGGCCGACCAGATCCTGGTGTTCAAGCGCACCATGCGCGAGGCCGCGCTCAAGCACAACGTGGCCGCGACCTTCATGGCCAAGCCGATGACCGGCGAGCCTGGCAGCGCCATGCACTTGCATCAAAGCATCATCGACATGGAGACCGGCAAGAACATCTTCTCCAATGAAGACGGGACCATGAGCCAGCTGTTCCTCAACCACATCGGTGGTTTGCAGAAGCTGATCCCTGAGCTGTTGCCGCTGTTCGCCCCCAACGTCAACTCGTTCCGCCGCTTCCTGCCGGACACCTCGGCACCGGTGAACGTGGAGTGGGGCGAAGAGAACCGCACCGTGGGCCTGCGGGTGCCGGATGCCGGGCCACAGAACCGTCGCGTGGAAAACCGCCTGCCGGGTGCCGATGCCAACCCGTACCTGGCCATTGCCGCGAGCCTGCTGTGCGGCTACATCGGCATGGTCGAAGGCCTGAACCCGAGCGCACCGGTGGTGGGCCGTGGTTATGAGCGCCGTAACCTGCGCCTGCCACTGACCATCGAAGACGCGCTCGAGCGTATGGAAAACAGCGCCACCATCGAGCGCTACCTGGGCAAGACTTTCATCACTGGCTACGTCGCGGTCAAGCGGGCCGAGCATGAAAACTTCAAGCGCGTCATCAGTTCGTGGGAACGGGAATTCCTGCTTTTTGCCGTCTGATGCGCCGGGCGCCGCCATTGCGGGTGGCGCTCTCACCTGGATTTTTTAGGAGATTGGTATGACCAGCAACAATCCGCAAACCCGTGAATGGCAAACCCTGAGCAATGATCACCACCTGGCTCCGTTCAGCGACTTCAAGCAGCTGAAAGAGAAAGGCCCGCGGATCATCACCAACGCCAAGGGCGTCTACCTGTGGGACAGCGAAGGCAACAAGATCCTCGATGGCATGGCCGGCCTGTGGTGCGTGGCCATCGGCTACGGTCGCGATGAACTGGCTGATGCCGCCAGCAAGCAGATGCGCGAACTGCCGTATTACAACCTGTTCTTCCAGACCGCCCACCCGCCGGTGCTGGAGCTGGCCAAGGCCATCGCCGATGTCGCGCCGCAAGGCATGAACCACGTGTTCTTCACCGGTTCCGGCTCTGAAGGCAACGACACCATGCTGCGCATGGTCCGTCACTACTGGGCGATCAAGGGCCAGCCGAAGAAAAAAGTCATCATCAGCCGCAAGAACGGCTATCACGGTTCCACCGTGGCCGGCGCGAGCCTGGGCGGCATGACCTACATGCACGAACAGGGCGACTTGCCGATCCCGGGCATCGTCCACATCGCCCAGCCGTACTGGTTCGCCGAAGGCGGCGACATGACCCCTGAAGAGTTCGGGATCTGGGCGGCCAATCAGCTGGAAGAGAAAATCCTCGAAGTCGGCGTGGACAACGTCGGTGCCTTTATTGCCGAGCCGATCCAGGGCGCGGGCGGCGTGATCATTCCTCCTGACAGCTACTGGCCGCGCATCAAGGAAATCCTCGCCAAGTACGACATCCTGTTCGTGGCCGACGAAGTGATCTGCGGTTTCGGCCGTACCGGCGAGTGGTTCGGCAGCGATTTCTACGACCTCAAGCCAGACATGATGACCATCGCCAAGGGCCTGACCTCCGGCTACATCCCCATGGGTGGCCTGATCGTGCGCGACGAAGTGGTAGACGTGCTCAACGAAGGCGGCGATTTCAACCACGGCTTCACCTATTCCGGGCACCCGGTGGCCGCGGCGGTGGCGCTGGAAAACATCCGCATCATGCGCGATGAAAAAATTATCGAGCGCGTCCACGCTGAAACGGCACCGTATTTGCAGAAACGTTTGCGCGAACTGAACGATCACCCATTGGTAGGGGAAGTTCGTGGGGTCGGTCTGCTGGGGGCGATCGAACTGGTTCAGGACAAGGCCACTCGCAAGCGCTACGAAGGCAAGGGCGTCGGCATGATCTGCCGGCAGTTCTGCTTCGATAACGGGCTGATCATGCGTGCCGTGGGGGACACCATGATCATCGCTCCACCGCTGGTGATCACGCCGGCGGAAATCGATGAGTTGGTGACCAAGGCGCGCAAGTGCCTGGACCTGACCCTGAGTGCGTTGCAGGCCTAAGTGCTAGGCTCTGGGCGCAAGGCATGAAACTTTCGCCCGGAGCCGTGAGAAAGGCTGGCCTTTCCTTGAAAGACCGCCTCGGATCTTGCCAGACTAGCCGCGGTTCCAGTTGTCCGGGTTCGGCCGCTGAACAAAGTGGTTCAAAAAAGAAAAATTTGGAGCATTACGCATGAAGGCATTAGGAAAAAAGCTTGCTGGCAAGACCCTCCTCGCCATGTCCCTGATGGGCTTGATGGCGGGCGCGGTTCAGGCGGATGATAAAGTTCTGCACGTGTATAACTGGTCTGATTACATCGCCCCGGACACCATCAAGAAATTCGAAGACGAGTCGGGCATCAAAGTTGTCTACGACGTTTTCGACAGTAACGAAACCCTCGAAGCCAAGTTGCTGGCGGGCAAGTCCGGTTACGACATCGTCGTGCCGTCGAACAACTTCCTGGCCAAGCAGATCAAGGCCGGCGTTTACCAAAAGCTGGACAAATCCAAGCTGCCTAACTGGAAAAACCTGAACACTGACCTGCTCAAGGCCGTATCGGTCAGCGACCCGGGCAACGAACACGCTTTCCCGTACATGTGGGGTTCGATCGGTATCGGCTTCAACGCCGAGAAGGTCAAGGCAGCACTGGGTGCCGATGCACCGGTCGATTCCTGGGACCTGATCTTCAAGCCGGAGAACGCCGCCAAGCTCAAAGCCTGCGGTATCAGCCTGCTGGACTCGCCAACCGAGATGATTCCGGTGGCGCTGCATTACCTGGGCCTGCCAACCGACAGCCAGAAGAAAGAAGACATCGACAAGGCTGAAGCGCTGATCATGAAGGTCCGTCCTTCGATCGCCTACTTCCACTCGTCCAAGTACATTTCCGACCTCGCCAACGGCAACATCTGCGTGGCCGTGGGTTACTCGGGTGACATCTACCAGGCCAAGTCCCGCGCGGCTGAAGCCGGTGACAAGGTGAAAGTCAGCTACAACATTCCGAAAGAAGGTGCAGGCAGCTTCTACGACATGGTCGCCATTCCTAAAGATGCCGAAAACGTCGAAGGCGCCTACAAGTTCATGACCTTCCTGCAGAAGCCGGAAATCATGGCTGAAATCACCAACGCCGTGCGTTTCCCGAACGGTAACGCGGCGGCCACGCCACTGGTGGATAAAGAAATCACCGGTGACCCGGGCGTTTACCCGCCGGCGGACGTGCTGGCCAAGCTGTACGCGATTGCCGACTTGCCGGCCGCGACCCAGCGGATCATGACCCGCAGCTGGACCAAGATCAAATCCGGTAAATAAGAAGTAAGTAAAACCTCTGTAGGAGCGAGCTTGCTCGCGAAAAAAATCGGAACGCCGCGGGGTGTCAGGCACCCAGCGTTATCGTTGACGACCATCGCGAGCAAGCTCGCTCCTACAAGGGTCTTCATAAAGTTTGCTGGAACGGTTTTTCGAGGGTAAGTTGCGCGCCGGTTTAGTTGCCAGGCAGCGGTGGCTGTCATGTAACGCGGGGCAACTTGAGCCCAACTCATTTTAGAGGACCTCCACTTGCCTATTTTTTCTTTGTTGCGCAATGCCATGTTGATCGGCGCCGGACTGACACTGGCTGCCAGTGTCCAGGCTGCCGGTACCGTGCATATTTATAATTGGTCGGATTACATCGGCGAGACCACCCTGGCCGACTTCCAGAAAGCCACTGGGATCAAGCCGGTCTACGACGTATTCGATTCCAACGAAACCCTGGAAGGCAAGTTGCTGGCCGGGCGCACCGGGTACGACGTGGTGGTGCCGTCCAACCATTTCCTCGGCAAGCAGATCAAGGCCGGGGCTTTCCAGAAGCTCGACAAGTCGCAGTTGCCGGATTACTCGAACCTCGATCCGGTGCTGCTCAAGCGCCTGGAGCAAAACGATCCGGGTAACCTGTACGCCGTGCCGTACTTGTGGGGCACCAACGGCATCGGTTACAACCCCGAGAAGATCAAGGCTGTGCTGGGCGTTGACAAGATCGACTCCTGGGCCGCGGTCTTCGAGCCGGAGAACATCAAGAAGCTGCACGGTTGCGGAGTGGCGTTCCTCGATTCCGCCGATGAAATGATGCCCACGGTCCTCAATTACCTGGGCCTGGACCCCAACAGCACCAACCCCGAAGATTACAAAAAGGCTGAAGCCAAGTTGCTGGCGGTGCGGCCTTACGTGACTTACTTCCACTCCTCCAAATACATCGCGGACCTGGCCAACGGCGATATCTGCGTGGCGATCGGCTTCTCCGGCGACATGTTCCAGGCCCGCAACCGCGCGGCCGAAGCCAAGAAAGGCGTGGACATCGTCTACTCGATTCCCAAGGAAGGCGGCGCGCTGTGGTTCGACATGCTGGCCATTCCGAAGGATGCGGCCAACGTCAAGGAAGCCCACGCGTTCATCAACTATCTGTTGAAACCCGAGGTGATCGCTCAAGTCAGTGACTACGTTGGCTACGCCAACCCTAACCCGGCGTCGGACAAACTGATGGAACAGTCGATTCGCACCGACGAATCGGTTTATCCACCGCAATCGGTACTCGACAAGACCTACGTGTCCATCGAACTACCGCCAAACATTCAACGTTTGATGACCCGCAGCTGGACCAAGGTCAAGTCGGGCAAATAGCTTCAAGGCTCAAACTATCCAAGGTTGGCTCACCTTGAGCGAACTGCACTCTTTTTTTTGGGAGTTTCGTAAATGGCAGTTGCCTCCGGCGCCTATAAGAAAGCCCTCGAGGGCGACCAGTCACCTAAACAGGTGCTGGTCAAAATCGACCGGGTCACGAAGAAGTTCGACGAGACGATTGCCGTGGACGATGTGTCCCTGGAAATCAAGAAAGGCGAGATCTTCGCCTTGCTCGGCGGTTCGGGATCGGGCAAATCCACCTTGCTGCGCATGCTGGCCGGCTTCGAACGACCGACCGAGGGGCGCATCTTCCTCGATGGCGTAGACATCACCGACATGCCGCCGTACGAGCGGCCGATCAACATGATGTTCCAGTCCTACGCCCTGTTCCCGCACATGACCGTGGCGCAGAACATCGCTTTCGGCCTCAAGCAGGACAAGCTGCCGTCCGCGGAAATCGATGCCCGCGTAGCCGACATGCTCAAGCTGGTGCAGATGAGCCAGTACGCCAAGCGCAAGCCGCACCAGTTGTCCGGCGGCCAGCGTCAGCGTGTGGCCCTGGCCCGTTCCCTGGCCAAGCGGCCGAAGCTGCTGTTGCTCGATGAGCCGATGGGCGCGCTGGATAAAAAACTGCGTTCGCAAATGCAGCTGGAGCTGGTGGAGATCATCGAGCGCGTGGGCGTAACCTGCGTCATGGTGACCCACGACCAGGAAGAGGCCATGACCATGGCCGAGCGAATCGCGATCATGCACCTGGGCTGGATCGCCCAGATCGGCAGCCCGATCGACATCTACGAAACCCCGACCAGCCGCCTGGTCTGCGAATTCATCGGTAACGTCAACATCTTCGACGGTGAAGTGATCGACGACGCCGAAGGCCACGCGATCATCACCTGCAAGGACCTCGACCGGAAGATCTATGTCGGCCACGGCATCAGCACCTCGGTGCAGGACAAGTCCGTGACCTACGCGATCCGTCCGGAAAAGCTGCTCGTCACCCCGACCATGCCGACCTGCGAATACAACTGGTCCAGCGGCAAGGTCCACGATATCGCCTACCTGGGCGGTCACTCGGTGTTCTACGTCGAATTGCCGAGCGGCAAGATCGTCCAGTCGTTCGTCGCCAACGCCGAGCGCCGTGGCCAGCGGCCGACCTGGGGTGACCAGGTCTACGTGTACTGGGAAGACGATAGCGGCGTGGTACTTCGCTCATGAACATGCGCAAATTCAAACGCCGCCTCAATCGAATAATTCCCGGTGGCCGCCAACTGGTCATCGGGGTTCCCTTCATCTGGCTGTTCCTGTTCTTCATGCTGCCGTTCTTCATCGTCCTGAAGATCAGCTTCGCTGAAGCCGACGTGGCCATTCCGCCGTACACCGAGATCTACAGCTACGCCGAACAGAAGCTGCAGGTGCTGCTGAACCTGGGCAACTACGCGATGCTCGGCGACGACGAGTTGTACATCGCCGCCTACCTCGGCTCGTTGAAGATGGCGCTGATCAGCACCATCCTCTGCCTGCTGATCGGCTATCCGATGGCCTACGCCATCGCCAGTGCCCGCAAAGAGATGCAAACGGTGCTGGTGCTGCTGATCATGATGCCGACCTGGACCGCGATCCTGATCCGCGTGTATGCGTGGATGGGTATCCTCAGCAACAACGGCCTGCTCAACGGTTTCCTGATGACCATGGGCTGGATCGACGAGCCACTGCAGATTCTCAACACCAACCTCGCGGTTTACATTGGTGTCGTCTACTCCTATCTGCCGTTCATGATCCTGCCGCTGTACGCCAACCTGGTGAAGCACGACAACAGCCTGCTGGAAGCCGCGTCCGACCTGGGTTCGAGCACCTTCAACAGCTTCTGGAAGATCACCATTCCGCTGTCGAAAAACGGCATCATCGCCGGCTGCATGCTGGTGTTCATCCCGGTCGTGGGTGAGTTCGTGATCCCGGAACTGCTCGGTGGTCCGGAGACCCTGATGATCGGTAAAGTGCTCTGGCAAGAGTTCTTCAACAACCGTGACTGGCCGGTGGCATCCGCCCTGGCGGTGGTGATGCTGGCGATCCTGATCGTGCCGATCATCCTGTTCAACCGTAGCCAAGCCAAAGAGATGGAGGGCAAGGAATGAAGCGCTTCCGTTTCTCGAGTTTCATGCTGGTAGCAGGATTGCTGTTCATCTACCTGCCGATGCTGATCCTGGTGATCTACTCGTTCAACGCCTCGAAACTGGTGACGGTGTGGGGTGGCTGGTCGATCAAGTGGTACGTCGGCCTGATGGATAACACCCAACTGATGGGCTCGGTGGTGCGCTCGCTGGAAATCGCCTGCTACACGGCGATTGCCGCGGTAGCGCTCGGTACGCTGGCGGCATTCGTGCTGACCCGGATCACCCACTTCAAGGGTCGTACCCTGTTCGGGGGCCTGGTCACCGCGCCGCTGGTAATGCCCGAAGTGATCACCGGTCTGTCGCTGTTGCTGCTGTTCGTGGCCATGGCGCAGATGATCGGCTGGCCACAGGAGCGTGGCATCGTCACCATCTGGATCGCCCACACCACGTTCTGTGCGGCGTATGTGGCGGTGGTGGTGTCGGCGCGCTTGCGTGAGCTGGACCTGTCCATCGAAGAGGCGGCCATGGACCTGGGTGCGCGGCCGTGGAAGGTGTTCTTCCTGATCACCATCCCGATGATCGCGCCATCCCTGGGTGCCGGTGGCATGATGTCGTTTGCCCTGTCGCTGGATGACCTGGTGTTGGCGAGCTTCGTGTCGGGCCCGGGTTCCACCACCTTGCCGATGGAAGTGTTCTCGGCGGTGCGCCTGGGTGTGAAACCGGAAATCAATGCCGTGGCCAGCCTGATTCTGCTGGCGGTGTCGCTGATGACCTTCCTGGTCTGGTTCTTCAGCCGTCGCGCCGAAGAAGCGCGCAAGCGTGCGATCCAGCAAGCCATCGAAGAAAGCGCCGCCGATTCGTGGAAGCAACCGGACGTGCGTCGCGCGCAGCCGGAAGCGGCTTGAGCCTGATGTCGGGTTGACCACAATCTTGTGGCCAACCCGTACCTCTCTGTAGGAGCCGGCTTGCTGGCGATGGTGTATCAGTCACATTGATTTCGACTGGCACACCATCGCCAGCAAGCCGGCTCCTACAGGGGATTTATGCAGCCCAAGGGGATTTGCGGATGACGTCAACGAAGTTCATCGGCTTGAACCCCGGCTCCTGATCCATCAATACATCGGTCTTCACATTGCCGAACGTGGTCTGCGGACGATGGCGCAAGCCGTTGGCAAAGGCGCAGATGATGCACTCCTTGAACCCTTCGCCCCGTGGATGCGCATGCACCACCGCTTCACGCTGCACGGTGGGAAACGCCGCGTAGTCCATGCCCAGCACGTCCATTTCAACGCCAGCGGTTACCAGCGCCACGGTTGGTCGCAGGTGTTGCGGCACCCCCGGCGTGGTGTGGAGGGCGATCGACAGCCAGACCTGCTCGATGTCGTCATCGCTGAACCCGTAAGGCTTGAGAAACGCGGCCGCCGCATTCGCGCCGTCGACTTCGAAGCGCTCGTTGTCGCTGCGATAACCTTCCACCAGGCCCAGGTCATGGAACATCGCGCCCACGTACAAAAGCTCCGGGTTGTAGGCCAGTTGCTTGCGCTCGCCGCTCAGCGCGCCGAACAGAAACACCCGGCGCGAGTGGTGGTAGAGCAGGTCGGATTCGATGTCGCGGATGTATTCGGTGGTGGCTTTGGCCAGGGCGCTGTCGGGGATCTTGATGCCGGCGATAGTGGTGCTCATGGGCTTTTCCTCAAGGTGAACGCCGAGGTGGCGCTGAGGGTTAAAGTCTGTTCGAGGCCGGCAAACGGGACAATCGATCCATGGCTGCGATCCTTGCCAATGAGCATGCATATCGCGCCAACCTCGCTTGTTGGGCAGGGATTGGCTAGGGTGCATGCAAACCCTGTAGGAGCAGCCGGTCGACGCTCGAGTGCTCGCGATGTGCGCAAGAGCGCCGCGATCATCCAGGCAGCCCGTGTCATCGTTGACGTCCATCGCGAGCAGGCTCGCTCCTGCAGGTGAACGTTGTGATCAATGCCATGAGAGGCGTTTCGAACCATGAGCAAAACCGTCGCCATCGTGGTCTTCGCCGGCGTCCAGTCGCTGGACGTCACCGGCCCCATGGATGTGTTTTCCGAAGCCAACCGGTTCCTCGCCCCCGAGGATCACTACCGGCTCGAGGTGATTGGCGTGGAGCGCGGGGTGATGGCGTGTTCCAACGGTTTGGCGCTGAACGCCCATCGGCATTTCAGCGAAGCGCTGGAGCCCTATGACCTGCTGCTGGTGGCCGGCGGACCGCAATTGCCCTTCACGACCTTCGGCGTCGTGTTCGATTCCTGGCTGCGCGACGCCTGCGCGCGGGCGCAACGTTTTGGCTCGATCTGCAACGGCGCGTTCATGCTCGCCCGGGCGGGTTTGCTGGAAGGGCGCACGGTGACTACCCATTGGGGTGATGCCGCGGCATTGGCTGACTTGTGTCCGACGACTCAGGTCGAAGCCGATCGGCTTTACGTTCAGGACGGCGAACTGTTCACCTCGGCCGGGGTGACGGCAGGGATCGATCTGTCGCTGTATCTGCTGGGGCGCGATCACGGGCCGGACGTGGCCTTGAGCGTGGCAAAACGACTGGTGGTATTCACCCAGCGCTCGGGCGGGCAGTCACAGTTCAGCCCGTTCCTTACGCCTCACGCTGAGCCGACCTCTGCCGTGGCGATGGTTCAGCATTACGTGTTGGCGAACCTGACGGGCGACCTGACCATCGCCGACCTGGCCAATGCCGCCAACATGAGCGCGCGCAATTTTTCCCGCGTATTTGCCAAGGAAGCGAAAATCACCCCGGCCGAGTTTGTCGAGCGGGCGCGGGTGGATGCGGCGCGGGTGCTGCTGGAAAGCACCCTGGCGCCGCTCAAGACCGTGGCCTATCAGTGCGGATTCCGCGATGCGCAGCACATGCGCAGCGTGTTCAACCGCAGGCTGGGGGTGACGCCGCAGCAGTTCAGGCAGAATTTTGCGGCGGTGGTTTGAGCGGTGATTGGTGTTGCCTGTGAGGGCCTCATCGCCAGCAGGCTGGCTCCCACAATGGGTCTGCATGCACAGGACCACTGTGGGAGCCAGCCTGCTGGCGATGAGGCCAGTCCAGCCAATACAAATCTACTGAGCACTGCGCGCCGGCAACAGCTTCAACGTACTGCGCGTATTGGCTATCACCTCTTCATCATTGAGATGTGCCTGGAAATAAGTCCCCTCGATATAAGCCTCGGCCTGGTCGTCAAAGTGCCTGTCGAACAGCACGCCGCTCTGGCCGACCGGGTTGACCGTCAGGCTGTGGGCCGGGTCGGCGAAGTCGATCAGGCGCCGGGTCGATGGGCCGTACGTCACCGGCCACGGGGCCGGCCCGATCCTGGATGTCAGGTTGTTCGGCACTTCATGGGTGCCGGGGGCCGCGAACGGACCGACATTGAAGAGCCGGTCCAGCGGCTTTTGCTGCCCCAGCGGATGACCATGGGTCAACGTGTGCGCTTTGCCCCATTGCCATTGCGAGAAATCGGCACCCAGCGTGGCCTTGAGGTGAGCGATGCTGGCCTGCCACGCAACCTTGACGGTATCGGCGCGGGTTTCCTTGCCGGGGGTATTGCGGTTGTCCCACCAGGGTGAATCCGCCGTGGCCGCCAGGCGCGGCAGCGCGGCATCGATCACCCGGGTCGAGAGCAGCGTTTCGAAGAAATCATTGCCCAGGTCATCGTGCATCGCCGCGTCAGCCAGGTTGAACAGGAGCTGGTTGAACAGCGTGGCGCTGGTGGACTCCAGCGGGTAGTCACCCTTCCACTGGGACAACTGCTCAAGCAGCTTGAGCTCTGCAGGATCGCTGACCACTTCGCGCAGCGTCGGCAGCAGCGGCGCCAACAGGCGCGTGCCGTAGGCGGTGGTGGTGCCCAGTTGCAGCGCCTGGCTGCTTTCCAGGTCCCACTTGATCTTCTGGTCGCTGAGCTGGCGATTGAGCTGCTGGCCTCGGTCGGCGAGGTTGTAATAACCGGGGATCTCCATCCCCGTCGGCGACAGCGGCTGAAAGTTGGCCGAGACGATATAGCCCCGTGCCGGGTTCTCTTCCTGCGGGTTGGCGCTGAACGGATAGAAACCGTCCTTGTCGGCGTCGATCGTGCTGCCGTCGAGGATGAACCACGGCTTCACTCCGGCAGGGCGCTTGGGCAATTGCGCCGCAGCCCACCAGCCGATGTCGCCCTTGGCATTGGCCCAGACGATGTTCAAACCGGGAGCCTGGACCTTCGCAGAGGCGCTACGGGCCTTGGCCAGGGTGTCGGCGCGATTGAGCTGGTAGAAGCCTTCGATGATCGGGTTCTGGCTTTCGAGAAACCCCCACCACATGGCGATCGGCGTATTGCCGGCGGCGTTGCCCAGCGCATCGTTGACGATCGGACCATGGGGTGACTGGCGCAGCGTCAGGGTCACCGGTGCCTGGCCCTTGACCGCGATCTGCTGTTCGCTGCTGACCATGTCCACCCACTGGCCGCGGTACCAGACCTGGTTGGGATTATCTGGATTGAGCTTTTCGGCAATCAGGTCGAGGTCGTCGTTCTGGAACATGGTGATGCTCCAGCCGAAGTCACGGTTCATGCCCAGGGACGCGAAGGGCATCAAGGCCTGGTAATGGCCGTAGAGCTCGAATCCCGGCGCCGAGAGCTGCGCTTCGTACCACACCGACGGCGCGGAAAAGCGGATGTGCGGGTCACCGGCCAGCAGCGGCTTGCCGCTCTTGGTGCGGTTGCCGGCCACCACCCAGGCATTGCTGCCCTCGAACTGTGGCAGGCCATTGTCGGCCAGGACCTGTTCGCTCAGGCGGGCGAGGGCGTTGAGGTCTTTCCAGTCGGCGCTGGCGAGGGGCGACGGGGCCTTGTTGTTTCGGTTCGCCAGCACGCCCTTGGGCTGCCAGTCGAGATCGAAGACGCTCAGGTAGTCGGCACCCAATTGATCGCGCACGTAGGTCAGCAGCGGTTCGGTGCGAAACGCCATGGCAAAACTGTAGGCCATGTAACCGGCGATGCTGACGGTGTCCTGCGCCGTGAACGGGCGCTTGTTGATGCCCAGCACATCGAACTCTACCGGTTTGGCGTGGCTGTCCTGGTACTGGTTGATGCCGTCCAGGTAGGCCTGCAGGGCAACGAAGGCGGGCGATTGCTTGTCCAGGTTCGCCACGTAGGTTTCGGCACGTTCGCGAATGCGCAGGCTGCGCATCAGCTTGTCGGTGTCGAGCAGCTTCGGCCCGAGCACCTCGGCCAGTTCGCCACGGGCGAGGCGACGCAGCACCTCCATCTGGAACAGGCGATCCTGGGCGTGGACGTAGCCAAAGGCGCGGTACAGGTCGGTTTCGTTGTCGGCACGGATGTGCGGGATGCCGCGCTCGTCATAACGCACGGTGACCGAACCTTGCAGGTGTTGCAGTTCCACCATGCCCTGGCGTGACGGCTGCTTGCTGTAGACATACCAGCCGGCGCCCGCGGCGAGCGCGACGATCAGCAAACCGAGCGCGGTCAGGCTACGTTTCATGGTGACTCCTTTTTATTGTTATCGGTGACAGCAATTCCCTGGCGAGACTGTTTAACACGACAGGCCGGTTTGGCCCATCGCCCGTAGGAGGGATTCTCGTCGGCTGTCTGCGTTACTGCGTAGGGGTGACAGGCCAGGGGCAGTAACACCCGACGGCCAGGGTGTGCGTGGCGTTCACTTCGCGGCCTTCGTTCAGCGCTTGCAGGATCGGTTCGATAAAACTGTTGCTGGAATTGCAGGTCAGGCCTTCGCTGTAGGGGCCGAAGTAAGCCAGTTTGCCGGTGCGATCCCAGATCGCCACGGCGGGGCTGGCGGGGATCTGTTCGGAACCGGGCAGGACACTGATGGGTTTCAAGGTATTCAAGGTGCCGGGCAATTGACCGTGGCTGCCGGGCTTTTGCACGGCATAAAACTCCACGCCCTGGGGCTCATACAGTTCAACCAGTTCGCTGAGGTGTTGCTGGTTGCCGACGTTGCACGGGCAGGCCGGGTCCCAGAAGTGCACGAGTCGGATGGCGCCGGGGCCGGCCAGGTGGTCGGGCAGGCGCAGCGGATCGCCGGAGAACATTGCCGTGTGCTCGCTGAATGCCCGTAGATAACGCCCCTGGAACCAGTCGTAGGCGGCCCACAGCACCCCGGCGCACACGAGGGCAAGCAGGCTGGCGAGCAGGGCGGCGCGATAGGGCGTGCGCATGGGTTCACTCCTTGAGGATCGGCTAGCTTGCCATGCTTGCCGCGACAGATGAATATCGCAGGTCCATAAAGTCCGTTTCGCGCTCTGGAATGCCCATGTCAGTGACCTTCGACCCCGATCATCTGCGTGCCAGCCTGCGGCCACTGGCGCAGGGGCTGCCCTTGTCAGCGGAGGCGCAGGCCTATCAGCGGTTCTATGGGCTGGATTTCTCGGCGCGCAATGTCCGTAGCGGCCTGGGGTGTTTCAAGGTCGATGGTTATGAGGTGGTCAGCCAGGTCTGGTGGCCAGAGCAGGTGAAGGCGACGCTGTTTGTCTTCCACGGTTTCTACGACCACACCGGCCTCTACCGGCACGTGATCGAATGGGCGCTGGATCAGGGCTTCGCGGTGATTGCCTGCGACTTGCCGGGCCATGGGCTGTCCAGCGGCGAGCGGGCGAGCATCAAGGACTTCGCCGAGTATCAGGACACCCTGCAAGGGTTGTTCGCCGAGGCGTTGTCCCTCGATCTGCCGCAGCCGTGGCACCTGTGCGGGCAAAGCACGGGCGGTGCGATCGTGGTCGATCATGTGCTCAATGCCGGGGCGAGCAGTCCGGCCCAGGGCCAGGTAATCCTGTTGGCGCCGCTGGTGCGGCCGCGCGCGTGGGGCTGGTCGCAACTGAGTTATTACCTGCTCAGGCCTTTCGTCAAAGCCATTGCGCGGCGCTTCAGCGAAAACTCCGGCGACCCCGCGTTTCTGCCATTCCTGCAAGCCGACCCGCTGCAGCCGCTACGCCTGCCGACTGCCTGGGTGGGAGCGTTGGCGCGCTGGATCAAGCGTGTCGAAGCGGCGCCGGCGAGCGCGCGCAGGCCGCTGATTGTGCAGGGGCAGGCGGACATGACCGTGGATTGGCAGCACAACCTTGAAGTGCTGCGGGGCAAGTTCGATCGGCCGCAGGTATTGATGCTGCCTGAGGCGCGGCATCATCTGGCGAATGAAACGCTGGTGTTGCGCGGGGAGTATTTCGGGTTCTTGAGCAAGCGGATCAAGGGGCGCAATCTGTAGCGATTGTCAGGGCCTCATCGCCAGCAGGCTGGCTCCCACAATGGATCTGCATGCACCGGCCCCCTGTGGGAGCTAGCCTGCTGGCGATAGCGATCCAACTATCGCCAACAATCACTGGCTGAGATTGGAAGTGCTTTGCCCCACCGCCAACCCCGCCCGAATTGCCGCCAGCGCCGCCTGGTAATACGCCTTGCCTTGCGCCGATTCGGCGAAGGTGGCGAACTCTTCCAGTTCCTCATCCGACAGGTCGCGATAGACGTACAGCAGCGTGTTGTTCATATCTCTGCCGATCTGCTCCATCAAGCGCTGACGCTGCCCGTTCAACATGCCTTGGGCCTGGCCGGCGCCGAGCAGGCCAGGAATCATCGAACTGAGGCTGTCGGCCGCGACGCCGGCAATCGCCAGGCTGACTTCCGCGCCAGCCTCGCGCGCAGGCAGGGCCTGGGCCAGGTGGCCGATGATCAGCAGGCGGCTGTCGCTGGCCTGCATCTTGGGCAAGCCCTTGGCGTTTTTCGCCAGTTGATCGCGGCGGGTCGCGAGCAGTTCGGCGGCGACGATCTTCTTGCCCAGCGGCGATTGAAAAAACGCCAGCGCCGGTTTCGGATCGGCGAGGTTCTTGCGCAACTGCGCCTCGGCACGCTGGTCCACGGCCTTGGGGTCGAAACGTTGATTGCTGTTGTCGACCAGTGCCTGGAAAACCGCGGGGGGCAGGCTGCTTTGGTAGCGCTGTTGGGCGGCCGAGAGGGCGTCGTTGAAATGCGCGCGTTGTTCTGGCCAGCCGGCGACCTTGTACAGTTGGTCGTGGCCGTCTGCCCAGGCGGGCATCACACAGAGCATCAGCAGGGAGAAAAGCAAACGGCGCATAGGGACTCCTGTCAGCAGGCGACTATTCTCCGTGTGGCATAGAGTCTTGTCGAGAATTCGTATCAACCCGCTGCGTGGCTCTGTCGGATTTCCAGGCGCAGGAATACTATGCGCGCCATGCAAATACCTTCTGATCACCCGCTGCTGTTACGAATCGTCGACGACCTGGCCGCGTGCGGTTGGTCGCAGCAGAATATTTTCCTGTCTCAGGATCTGACCCGAGCGCTGGCGGCCGAGTGCCGTAAACGTGCCGCCGAGGGTGAGCTGGCCCCGGCCGCCGTGGGGCGAGGGCCGTCGTCGGAGATCCGCGAGGGGATTCGCGGTGATCATATCCAGTGGATCGAGCCCGGCCAGGCCGAGGTTTGCGACAGCTATCTGGGCTTGATGGACAGCCTGCGTGAGGCGCTGAACCGTGGCCTGTTCCTGGGGCTCGAGGATTTCGAGAGCCATTTCGCGATGTACCCGCCCGGTGCGTTCTACCTCAAGCACGTCGATCGTTTTCGTGACGACGACCGGCGCATGGTGTCAGCGGTGGTCTACCTCAATGACGCCTGGCTGCCGGAGCATGGGGGTCAATTGCGGATGTACCTGGACGAAGAATACGATGTGGTACCCGTCGGTGGGTGCCTGGTGGTGTTCCTGTCGGGGGAGGTCCCCCATGAAGTCCTGCCTGCGAGCCGTGAGCGCCTGTCGTTGACTGGCTGGTTTCGGCGTCGAGGCAACGAGCCGTTCTGATCATGCAGAAAATACTGGTAAGCCGCTGCCTGCTGGGTCACCGCGTACGTTACGACGGCGGGGCCAGCGGGCCGTTCGATCAGCTTCAGGCGTGGCTCGATGAAGATCGGGTCGTGCCCTTGTGTCCGGAAGTCGCCGGTGGCCTGCCAACGCCCCGGGCGGCGGCGGAGATTCCCGGCGGGCAGGGCGGTGAAGTGCTCGATGGTCGGGCGCCGGTGATCACCACCGAGGGCGAGGACGTCAGCGCGCAGTTTCTGTCCGGGGCTTATCAGGCGCTGGAACTGGTGCAACGGCACGGCATCCGCATTGCCATCCTCAAGGCCAACAGCCCCTCATGCGGCAACCTGCTGACCTATGACGGGACGTTCAGTGGCGTGAAAGTCACTGGCGAAGGGGTCACGGCGGCGCTGCTCAGGCGTCATGGCGTCCAGGTCTTCAGTGAGCTGGAATTGGCCGAAGCAGCTCAATCCTTGGCAGCACTCGACTAACTACCAACACAGGACCTATGTGGGAGCGGGCTTGCTCGCGAAGGCGTAGTGTCAGCCGACAATCATATCGCCTGACACACCGCTTTCGCGAGCAAGCTCGGTCCCAAAGGGTTATTGCGCGAATTCAGGGCTTGGGTGCCGCCCCCGATTCCGCCCGAAACCATTTCTCCTCCAGCGCTTGCAGGCGGCCATCGGCCTTGATGCGCTGCATCGCGCTTTCCAGGCTGGCGTGAAACGCCGGGTTACCCTTCTGGAACGGAATCGCCAGGCTTACGGCCGGGTTGGCTTTTGGCTTTTCTTCCGTCAGCGACTGCACCAGCAGGATTGATTGCGGCTCTTCCTTCTGCGCGATCAACTGCGCTTTGGTTTGCAGGTAAGTGTCGCTGAAGTCGAAACGTTCCTTGAGCGCTGGGGTCTGTGCAATGTGATTGATGGCGACGTCGTACTTGCCGCTTTCCACGCCGGTCAGCAGATCACTGGCGTCAGTGACGACGAAGTCGGCGCGCACATCCAGTTCGCTGGCCAACATTTGTCCCAATTCGACTTCGAAGCCGGTAAGAATGCCGTCTTTCTTGAAATTGAAGGGCGGTGTATTTGCCTCAAGGGCAATGCGCAATTCACCGCGATCGTTCACGTCGTCAATCAGTTCGGCATGAGCCAACGGGCTCAAAAGGGGTAGCAGGCAGATCAGGCCAGGCAGAAAACGCATGGTCACTCCTTTGAAATCATTATCGCGACGCTCTGGATCAGGCTCGCTTTGCTATGGTTGTCGAGTGCCTTCGACAACGATTGACCATGAAGTTGTGATGGTCACGGAAATTTTACGGAAAAACTGGAGAAGAGAATGAAAACCTTTATGTCACGTGCTGCTTTCGCTGGCCTGCTGATGGGCGTTTCAGTGTTGGCCAGTGCCGCAACGCCCGCCCCGAAGGGCGCTGAAGTGTCCATCGTTTCTCCGGCAGACGGTGCGACGGTACCGCAAACTGTCGTGGTCAAGTTCGCTGTCGAGAACATTGCGCTGGCGCCTGCGGGTGATGTCACCAAGAACACTGGTCACCACCACCTGCTGATCGATGTCGATGAACTTCCGGCAGCCGGCCAGCCGATCCCGAACGATGCCAACCACTTGCACTTCGGCAAGGCGCAGACCCAGGCTGAGGTAAAACTGACGCCAGGCAAGCATACCTTGCAGCTGGAGTTGGGCGACAGCGGCCACATGCCGTTCGATCCGCCAATCGTATCGGAGAAGATCACGGTCAATGTGAAATAAAAAAAGGGAGCCCCTTCGCAGGGGCTCCCTTTTTTAACGCTGCAAGCTGCTGTTAGAACAGCACACGGCTACGGATGGTGCCGTTGACGTGCTGCAGCTTCTGTTGCGCCAGGTCCGAGTACTCGGCGTCTACGTCGATTACCACGTAGCCGACTTTCTCGTTGGTCTGCAGGAACTGACCGGAAATGTTGATGCCGTTTTCGGCGAAGACCTTGTTGATCTCGCTCATCACACCCGGGATGTTCTCGTGGATGTGCAGCAGGCGGTGCTTGCCAGGGTGAGCCGGCAGGGCCACTTCCGGGAAGTTCACCGACGATACCGACGTACCGTTGTCGCTGTACTTGACCAGCTTTTCTGCCACTTCCAGACCGATGTTGGCCTGCGCCTCGGCGGTGGAACCACCGATGTGCGGGGTCAGGATCACGTTGTCCAGGCCACGCAGCGGGCTTTCGAACTCTTCATCGTTGGAGCGTGGCTCCACCGGGAACACGTCGATGGCCGCGCCGATCAGGTGCTTGTCCTTGATCGCGTCCGCCAGGGCGTCCAGTTCGACCACGGTGCCGCGAGCGGCGTTGATCAGGATGCCGCCTTTCTTGATGGCGCGGATTTCCTTCTCGCCGATCATCCACTGGGTGGCAGCGGTTTCCGGAACGTGCAGGGTGACGATGTCGGACATGCCCAGCAGTTCGTGCAGGTTGCCAACCTGGGTGGCGTTACCCAGTGGCAGCTTGGTCACGGTGTCGTAGAAGTACACCTGCATGCCCAGGCCTTCGGCCAAGACCGACAGTTGGGTGCCGATCGAGCCGTAACCGACGATGCCCAGCTTCTTGCCGCGGATCTCGAAGGAGTTGGCCGCGCTCTTGATCCAGCCGCCACGGTGGCAGGAAGCGTTCTTCTCAGGGATACCGCGCAGCAACAGGATCGCTTCGGCCAGCACCAGCTCGGCAACGGAGCGGGTGTTGGAGTACGGCGCGTTGAACACGGCGATACCGCGCTCGCGGGCAGCGCTCAGGTCGACCTGGTTGGTGCCGATGCAGAAACACCCTACCGCCACGAGCTTCTTCGCGTGATCGAAGATCTCTTCGGTCAGTTGAGTGCGAGAGCGAATGCCGATGAAGTGAGCATCAGCGATCTTTTCCTTGAGCTGGGCTTCCGGCAGAGAACCTGTGAGGTACTCGATGCTGGTGTAGCCCGCCGCCTTGAGGACGTCGACAGCCGATTGGTGGACGCCTTCGAGAAGAAGGAACTTGATCTTGCTCTTATCGAGAGAAGTCTTGCTCATCTGCGTAAACCTGTATCCCGGAGAAAAATGGCAGGAAATGGTCAACAGACGCTGACCCGGACGACAAGAATGCCGTCGCCGCAGAACAGCCGTTGGGCACTATGCTGCGGGGTCGGTATGCTAGCATATGCACCCCGCTAAACACTCATTCCTGCGACGTGAAGCGTTCTCAGGATGACCATGAATTGTTCGAGAGTTCTGTCGATGACCAATCCTGCCCTGATTGAAGAGCTGAAGACCCTGGTTGAGCCTGGCAAGGTGCTGACCGATGCCGACTCCCTGAATGCTTACGGTAAGGATTGGACCAAGCATTTCGCCCCGGCCCCGACCGCCATCGTGTTCCCCAAGACCACCGAGCAGGTCCAGGCCATTGTCCTGTGGGCCAATAAACACAAAGTGGCGCTGGTGCCGTCCGGTGGTCGTACCGGTTTGTCTGCTGCTGCGGTGGCGGCCAACGGCGAAGTGGTCGTGTCCTTCGACTACATGAACCAGATCCTCGACGTGAACCTGACCGACCGCACCGCCGTGTGCCAGCCGGGCGTGGTGACCGAGCACCTGCAGAACGTGGCCGAAGAAAAGGGCCTGTACTACCCGGTAGACTTCGCGTCGGCAGGATCGAGCCAGATTGGCGGCAATATCGGCACCAATGCCGGCGGGATCAAGGTGATTCGCTACGGCATGACCCGTAACTGGGTGGCCGGCATGAAAGTTGTCACCGGCAAGGGCGACGTGCTCGAACTGAACCGCGACCTGATCAAGAACGCCACCGGCTACGACATGCGTCAGCTGTTCATCGGCGCCGAAGGCACCCTCGGTTTCGTGGTCGAAGCGACCATGCGCCTGGATCGTGCGCCGAAAAACCTCACCGCCATGGTCCTCGGCACCGCCGATTTCGACTCGATCATGCCGGTTTTGCATGCCTTCCAGGGCAAGCTCGACCTGACCGCTTTCGAATTCTTCTCCGACAAGGCCCTGGCCAAGGTCATGGGCCGTGGTGATGTGCCGGCGCCGTTCGAAACCGATTGCCCGTTCTACGCGCTGCTGGAATTCGAAGCGACCACCGAAGAAGTGGCCAACCACGCCCTGGAAACCTTCGAGCACTGCGTCGAGCAAGGCTGGGTACTGGATGGCGTGATGAGCCAGAGCGAAACCCAGCTGCAGAACCTGTGGAAGTTGCGCGAATACATCTCCGAAACCATTTCCCACTGGACACCGTACAAGAACGACATTTCGGTGACCGTGTCGAAAGTCCCAGCGTTCCTCAAGGAAATCGACGCGATCGTCGGCGAACACTACCCGGACTTCGAAATCGTCTGGTTCGGCCACATCGGCGACGGCAACCTGCACTTGAACATCCTCAAGCCGGATAACCTGAGCAAGGACGAGTTCTTCGCCAAGTGCGCCACTGTCAACAAGTGGGTGTTCGAAACCGTGGAGAAGTACAACGGTTCGATTTCCGCCGAGCACGGCGTGGGCATGACCAAGCGGGATTACTTGACCTACAGCCGTTCCCCGGTCGAGATCGAGTATATGAAAGCCGTCAAGGCGGTGTTCGACCCGAACGGCATCATGAACCCAGGCAAGATTTTCGCTGTTTGATTTTCTAATTTAAGTGCGGAAAAACAGGAGTCGGTAATGAGCTATCAGCACCAGTATGTCGACGGCACGCGTATTCACTTCCCGCTGGGGAAAGTGGTGTGCATCGGCCGTAACTACGCCGAACACGCCAAGGAACTGGATAATCCGGTACCGACCGAGCCGCTGCTGTTCATCAAGCCGGGCAGTTGTGTGGTGCCGCTGGAAGGCGGTTTCAGCATTCCGACCGAGCGTGGCTCGGTGCATTACGAAGCGGAAATCGCGGTACTGATTGGCAAGCCCTTGTCGACCAAGCCAAGCGTTGAAGAAGTGCTCGACGCCATCTCCGGCTTCGCCCCGGCCCTGGACCTGACCCTGCGCGACAAGCAGGCCGAGTTGAAATCCAAGGGCCTGCCCTGGGAAATCGCCAAGTCCTTCGACGGCGCGGCGGTGATTGCGCCGTTCGTCTCTGGCAGCACCTTCGCCGACCTGACCGACATCGGTATTCGCCTGACCATCAATGGCGAAGTGCGCCAGGATGGCAACAGCAGTGCGATGCTCAACCCGATCGTGCCGATGATCCAGCACATGGCCGGCTGCTTCTCGCTGCAGGCCGGCGACGTGATCCTCACCGGCACGCCAGTGGGTGTTGGCCCGCTGAATGTCGGCGATGAGATCGTCCTGGAACTGCCGGGCGCCAGCAGCTTCACCAGCAGCGTTCGCTAAGCAACAAAAAACCCTTGTAGGAGCTGGCTTGTCAGCGAAGGGGCCCTGACATTCAACATCTTCGTTGACTGTTACACCGCCTTCGCTGGCAAGCCAGCTCCTACAGGGGTAGCGGTGCCTACACAGGGCTATCCCGCCATTTCCCGTTTTTTTCACATGGTCTCTGGATAATTCCACGACTGTCGGCCTCTGGGCCGGGCCCAATTGTGCTATTACCCCAAGCCTGAACCTCTGGAACGCATGCCCTGATGGCCACTCAACCGCTCTCGTCGCTTAAACCTGCCCGCCGTTCGCGCTTCGTCATGCGCTGGTATCTCTGGCTTTTGCTGGTCATTGCCGTCGCGTACGGCGTCGCATTTGCCATGCATTGGGACGACCGTGGCCTGCTCTGGGTGAAAGAGCGTTTCGAAACCGCCGCCGAGCGTCAGGAGAGTATCTGGCTGCCGGACTACCACGCCGTGATAGACGCCAAGCCGTTGCCGGGCATGGAAAAGGACGAAGCATCGGACCTCGCCTACGACCCACAGACCAAGACCCTGTTTTCGGTCATGGGCAAGAATCCGTTCCTGGTCGAGTTGACGTTGCAGGGCGACGTGCTGCGCAAGATGCCGCTGGTGGGTTGGAGCAATCCGGAAGGGGTCACCGTGCTGGGTAACGGTTTGCTGGCCATTGTCGATGAGCGTCAACACTTCATTACCATCGTCAAGGTCGATGCCGACACCCGCGAATTGAACATCGCCGATTTCCCCAAATACGACCTCGGCCCGTCGAAAGACCAGAACAAGGCCTTCGAAGCCGTCACCTGGGATTCGCAGAACCAGCAACTGCTGCTCCGTGAGGAGCGCCCGCCGGCGCTGTTTGCCTGGAAAGGCGATGGCAAGGTCCTGAACGGCGACAAGCTCAAGCTTGCCAGCCATGCGCTGGACGTGCGCAACCTGTCGGCCCTGGCCATCGACCCTCGGACCGGGCACATGCTGGTGCTGTCCGCCGACTCACACCTGTTGCTGGAACTGGACAAGAAGGGCGAGCAAGTCAGCTTCATGACCCTGCTGGGTGGATTCAACGGCCTGGAAAAAACCATCCCCCGCGCCGAAGGCGTGACCATGGACGATGCCGGTACGCTGTACATGGTGAGTGAGCCGAACCTGTTCTACCGCTTCGAAAAACAGAAATAATCCCGCGATTGTCCTTCGCGGCCAATGGCCATTAAGCTTCAGTTCAGGCAGGCGTGATATTTCATCCGCCTGTTCTGAATCCGAGCCCGCCTGAATGCGTCGATTAGCCCGCCCCAAACCCCTGCTTGTGCTCTTGTCGGTGATTGCCCTGAGCGCACTGATCGCGGTCGGCCAGTACCTGCGCCTGTTCGAGCGCGCCTGGTTCAACCTGCACACGCTCTGGCAGCCGATGAACAGCCAGTCCATTGGCCTGGATCAGTATCGGGTGGTGTTGGAGGGGCAGGTCATCGAAGGGCTGCACGACGATGTGTCAGCACTGACCTACGACCCGGTGCGCAAAAGCCTGTTTACCGTCACCAATCAAAACAGCGAGCTGATCGAGTTGTCCCTCGATGGCAAGATCCTGCGCCGCATTGCGCTGGTCGGGTTTGGTGATCCGGAGGCCGTTGAATTCATCAGCGCCGACACTTACGTCGTCACGGACGAGCACCAGCACCGGCTGATCAAGATTCATCTTGAGGATGACACCACCTTCCTCGACGCCGCGGACGCGGAACAGATGACCCTCGGTGTGCACATGAGCGGCAACAAGGGTTTTGAAGGCCTGGCCTATGATTCGGTGGGCAAGCGGCTGTTCGTGGCCAAGGAGCGCGACCCGATGCTGATCTACGAAGTGCACGGGTTTCCGCATTTCAATCCGGAAAAATCCTACGCGGTGCATGTGGTCAACAATCCCAAGCGCGACGCCGGGATGTTTGTGCGGGACCTGTCTAGCCTGCAATACGACGAGCGTAGCGGGCACTTGCTGGCGCTGTCCGACGAGTCGCGGCTGATTATGGAACTGGATGTGGACGGTCGGCCGCTGAGCACCATGTCACTGAGCAAGGGGCGTCAGGGTCTGCAAAAGACCGTTCCGCAAGCGGAGGGGATTGCGATGGACGACGACGGTACGATGTACCTGGTGAGTGAGCCAAACCTGTTTTACGTGTTCAAAAAACCAACACAACCCTAATCAACACCACGAACCTGTAGGAGCTGGCTTGCCAGCGATAGCGGCAGATCATTCAACATCAATGTTGGATTTGATGGCCTCTTCGCTGGCAAGCCAGCTCCTACAAGGGTATTGCGTATTATTGGGCGCGCAGGGTTTTCACGCCTTCGCTGGTCCCCAGCAACAGCAGATCCGCCGGACGCGCCGCGAACAGGCCGTTGGTGACCACGCCGACGATCGCATTGATCTGCGATTCCAGCTCGACCGGGTTGGTGATCTCCAGGTTGAACACGTCGAGGATGATGTTGCCGTTGTCGGTCAACACGCCTTCACGGTAGACCGGGTCGCCGCCGAGTTTCACCAGCTGGCGGGCCACATGGCTGCGCGCCATCGGGATCACTTCCACGGGCAACGGGAATGCGCCGAGGACCGGCACCAGTTTGCTGGCGTCGGCGATGCAGATGAAGGTCTTGGCCACGGCCGCGACGATTTTCTCGCGGGTCAGGGCCGCGCCGCCGCCCTTGATCAGGTTCAGGTGCTCATCGCTCTCGTCGGCGCCGTCGACGTAGAACTCCAGGTCGCTGACTGTATTGAGCTCGTACACCGGAATGCCGTGGCCCTTGAGGCGTGCCGCGGTGGCTTCGGAGCTGGCGACCGCGCCATCGAAGGCGCCCTTGTGCTGGGCCAGGGCGTCGATGAAGCAGTTGGCGGTGGAGCCGGTGCCGACCCCGACGATGCTCTTGTCATCGAGTTTCGGGAGGATGAAGTCGACGGCGGCCTGGGCCACGGCCTGTTTGAGTTGATCCTGGGTCATGCGGGCTCCGGAAGCGGGCAAGGTAAGAACGCAAAGGCAGCATTATAGCCCCATGCCGAGGCAAAACCTCTTGATTCGTGTGGTCGTGCGGCCAAAAGCCGGGTTAGACTCCTTGATCCTGCCCAACCCGCTCAGTGATGCTTTCCGATGCTTGAACAGTACGTCAAAAAGATCCTCACCTCGCGCGTTTATGACGTTGCCGTAGAAACCCCATTGCAGACTGCCCGTCAGCTCTCCGAGCGGCTGGGCAACGAGATTTTGCTCAAGCGTGAAGACTTGCAGCCGGTGTTCTCGTTCAAGATTCGTGGCGCCTACAACAAGCTGACTCAACTGAGCGACGAAGAACGCGCCCGCGGCGTGGTCACCGCTTCGGCGGGCAACCATGCGCAAGGCCTGGCCCTGGCCGCCAAGGTCCTGGGTGTGAAAGCCACCATCGTCATGCCCAAGACCACGCCCGAGATCAAGGTCGAAGGCGTGCGTTCGCGCGGTGGCAAAGTGGTGCTGCACGGCGATTCGTTTCCGGAGGCCCTGGCCTACTCGCTGAAACTGGTCGACGAAAAAGGCTACGTCTACATTCACCCCTACGACGATCCCCACACCATTGCCGGGCAGGGCACGGTGGCCATGGAGATTTTGCGCCAGCACCCGGCGCCCCTGGATGCGATCTTCGTCCCGGTGGGCGGCGGCGGCCTGATCGCCGGGATAGCGGCCTACGTGAAGTACCTGCGACCGGACATCTTGGTCATCGGCGTCGAGCCGGATGACTCCAATTGCCTGCAGGCCGCCATGGCGGCGGGTGAGCGCGTGGTGTTGCCGACCGTGGGCATCTTCGCCGATGGCGTCGCGGTGGCCCAGATCGGCCAGTACACCTTTGAGATCTGCAAAGACTACGTCGACGAAGTCATCACCGTCAGCACCGACGAAATCTGTGCGGCGATCAAGGACATCTACGACGATACCCGTTCGATCACCGAACCTGCCGGCGCCCTGGGCGTGGCCGGGATCAAGAAGTACGTCGAGTCCCGCGGCGTCACCGGCCAGACCTTCGTGGCCATCGACTCCGGGGCCAACGTCAATTTCGATCGCCTGCGCCATGTCGCCGAGCGCGCCGAGCTGGGCGAGGGCCGCGAAGCCATCATCGCCGTGACCATCCCCGAGAAGCCGGGGAGCTTCAAGGCGTTCTGCGAAGCCATCGGCAAGCGCCAGATCACCGAATTCAACTACCGCTACAACACCGGCAGCGAAGCGCACATCTTTGTTGGCGTGCAGACCCATCCGGACACCGACCCGCGCCGCGCGTTGATCGCCAGCCTGGGCGAGCAGGGCTTCCCGGTCGTCGACCTGACCGACAACGAACTGGCCAAGTTGCACATCCGCCACATGGTCGGCGGTCGTGCGGCGCACGTGGTCGATGAAGTGATCCTGCGCTTCGAATTCCCGGAGCGTCCGGGTGCGCTGTTCAACTTCCTCAACAAGCTCGGCGGGCGCTGGAACATCTCGATGTTTCACTATCGTAACCATGGTGCGGCTGATGGCCGGGTGGTCGCGGGCCTGCAAGTGCCTCACGATGAGCGTCACCTGGTGCCGGCGGCGCTGGAAGAAATCGGCTACCCGTACTGGGATGAAAGCGACAACCCGGCCTATCAGCTGTTTCTTGGCTGAGCGGCTACGCTGATGGGCAGGCTATAAGGAATACCGGCGATGGAAACGTTAACGGCCCTGAAAGCGGCGCACATGGTGTCGACGGTGGTGTTGCTGCTGGGCGCGCTGGGCCTGGGGATCTGGGTCTGGCGCGCTCGGCGTAGCGGCGACGCGACGGCGGGCAGCCGCACCCTGCAGAGGCCGCGAGTGTTCATCTGGCTGTTGATGGGCGTGGCGTTGCTGAGCATGCCGTTTACCGGCTGGGGGATGGTGCATCTGGTGGGTTGGCCGTTGGGGCAGACTTGGTTGCTGGCTTCCAGTGTGCTTTACACCGTCGCGGCGTTGGCGTGGTTCTGGTTGCTGGTGCGCCTGAATAGATTGCGCAAAGCGCCAGGTGGCGTGGGTAAATTTACCTTTGCCTTGGCATTGTTCAGTTTTGTCTGTTTTGTGGCGATTGCCGGGTTGATGGGCGCCAAGCCTGTGTAGGAGCGAGCTTGCTCGCGATGGTCGTTAACGAAAACGCGGGGTGCCTGACTCTCCGCAGCGACCTTAAGTTTTTCGCGAGCAAGCTCGCTCCTACAGGGTGGAGCTCAATTAATCGCGCAAGCTAATCACCGGCCAGCCACGCTTCTCAGCCTCAGCCCGCAAGTTCGGATCCGGATCGACCGCCACCGGATTCGCCACCTGCTCCAGCAGCGCCAGATCATTCATCGAGTCGCTATAAAAGTAGCTGTCCTCGAGGTTGTACCCGGTCTCTTCCAACCAGCGATTCAGCCTCGTCACCTTGCCTTCCCGGAAGCACGGTACATCGGTACTGCGCCCGGTATAACGCCCGTCCTGCATTTCGCACTCGGTGGCGATCAGGGTCTCGACGCCCAGGCGTGTGGCAATGGGGCCGGTCACGAAGCGGTTGGTGGCGGTGATGATCACCAGCTTGTCACCGGCATCGCGGTGCTTGGCCAGCAACTCGATCGCCTTGGGCAACATGATCGGTTCGATGCAGTCGCGCATGTAGTCGCTGTGCCACAGATCCAGGGTCGCCATTTCGGTACGGCCGAGCACTTCCAGGCAGAAGTTCAGGTAGGCGGCGTTATCCAGCTTGCCAGCCAGGTAGTCCTGGTAGAACTCGTCGTTGCGTGTCTTGTAGGCGACGGGGTCGAGGAAGCCGCGCTCACACAGGTAATCGCCCCAGGCATGGTCGCTGTCGCCGCCCAGAAGCGTGTTGTCCAAGTCGAATAAAGCCAGCCGCATTGCAGTTACTCGCTGAAAAGTCTGTAGAAAGGCGTCCAGAATACGGACTTTTCACAAGAGTGCACATAACGTAGACCGGCGCGTTGCTGCCTTCACGACCTTTGTGGAACAATGCGACGACATGCGTTTGCGAGGTTGTTGCCGTGATCGACCCCGATGGTTTCCGTCCTAATGTCGGGATCATTCTCACGAATGATGCCGGCCAGGTGCTGTGGGCTCGCCGTATCAATCAAGATGCCTGGCAGTTTCCTCAAGGTGGGATCAACCCCCAGGAGACGCCGGAAGACGCCTTGTACCGCGAGCTGAACGAAGAAGTGGGCCTGGAGCGCGAAGATGTTGAAATACTCGCCTGCACCCGGGGCTGGTTGCGCTATCGTTTGCCGCAACGTCTGGTCAGGACGCACAGCCAGCCGCTGTGCATCGGCCAGAAACAGAAATGGTTTCTCCTGCGCCTGATCTCCAACGAGCAGCGGGTGCGGATGGATTTGACCGGTAAACCGGAATTCGATGGCTGGCGCTGGGTCAGCTATTGGTATCCGTTGGGCCAGGTGGTGACATTCAAGCGCGAGGTGTATCGACGCGCCCTCAAAGAGCTTGCCCCGCGCCTTTTAGCGCGCGACTGACGACGGAGTTCGACCCCGAGCCATGCTCAATACGCTGCGCAAGATCGTCCAGGAAGTTAACTCCGCCAAGGATCTCAAGGCGGCGTTGGGGATTATTGTGTTGCGCGTCAAAGAGGCCATGGGCAGCCAGGTCTGCTCGGTCTATCTGCTTGACCCCGAGACCAACCGTTTCGTGCTGATGGCCACCGAGGGCTTGAACAAGCGCTCGATCGGCAAGGTCAGCATGGCGCCTAATGAAGGTCTGGTCGGCCTGGTCGGCACGCGTGAAGAACCCCTGAACCTCGAAAACGCCGCGGATCACCCGCGTTACCGCTATTTCGCCGAAACCGGTGAAGAGCGCTACGCGTCATTCCTCGGGGCGCCGATCATCCACCATCGCCGCGTCGTTGGCGTGTTGGTCATCCAGCAAAAAGAACGCCGCCAGTTCGATGAGGGTGAAGAAGCCTTCCTCGTGACCATGAGCGCGCAGCTCGCCGGGGTTATCGCCCACGCCGAGGCCACCGGTTCGATCCGTGGCCTGGGCCGGCAGGGCAAGGGCATCCAGGAAGCCAAGTTCGTCGGTGTGCCGGGCTCGCCTGGCGCGGCGGTGGGCACGGCGGTGGTCATGCTGCCACCGGCCGATCTGGACGTGGTGCCCGACAAGACCATTACCGACATCGACGCCGAACTCGGGCTGTTCAAGACCGCCATCGAAGGCGTTCGCGCCGACATGCGTACGTTGTCGGCCAAGCTCGCCACCCAGCTGCGCCCGGAAGAACGGGCACTGTTCGACGTCTACCTGATGATGCTCGACGACGCGGCGCTGGGCAACGAAGTGACCACCGTGATCAAGACCGGGCAGTGGGCCCAGGGCGCGTTGCGCCAGGTGGTCACCGATCACGTCAACCGTTTTGAACTGATGGACGACGCCTACCTGCGGGAGCGCGCCTCGGACGTCAAGGACCTCGGGCGGCGCCTGCTCGCCTACTTGCAGGAAGAGCGCCAGCAAACCCTGGTCTACCCCGACAACACTATCCTGGTCAGCGAGGAACTGACGCCGGCCATGCTCGGCGAGGTCCCGGAAAACAAGCTGGTGGGCCTGGTGTCGGTACTCGGCTCGGGCAACTCCCACGTCGCGATTCTTGCCCGGGCCATGGGCATTCCGACGGTGATGGGCCTGGTCGACCTACCTTATTCCAAGGTCGATGGCATCGGCATGATCGTCGACGGTCATCGCGGCGAGGTCTACACCAACCCCAGCGACGTGCTGCGCAAGCAGTTCGCCGAGATGGTCGAGGAAGAGAAGCAGCTGGCCCTGGGCCTCGATGCGCTGCGGGATCTGCCCTGTGTCACGGTCGATGGCCACCGCATGCCGCTGTGGGTCAACACCGGCCTGTTGGCGGATGTGGCGCGCGCGCAGAAACGCGGTGCCGAAGGCGTGGGGCTGTATCGCACCGAAGTGCCGTTCATGATCAACCAGCGGTTCCCCAGCGAAAAGGAACAACTGGCGATCTACCGCGAGCAACTCGCCGCCTTCCATCCGCAACCGGTGACCATGCGCAGCCTGGACATCGGCGGCGACAAGTCGCTGTCGTACTTCCCGATCAAGGAAGACAACCCGTTCCTCGGCTGGCGCGGCATTCGTGTCACCCTCGACCACCCGGAAATCTTCCTGGTGCAGACCCGCGCCATGCTCAAGGCCAGCGAAGGCTTGAACAACCTGCGGATCCTGTTGCCGATGATCTCCGGCACTCACGAACTGGAAGAAGCCCTGCACCTGATTCACCGGGCCTGGGGCGAAGTCCGGGACGAAGGTTGCGACGTGCCCATGCCGCCGGTCGGCGTGATGATCGAGATTCCGGCGGCGGTCTATCAGACCAA
Organism: Pseudomonas sp. MHK4; assembly: GCF_054600775.1. NCBI lineage: Bacteria > Pseudomonadati > Pseudomonadota > Gammaproteobacteria > Pseudomonadales > Pseudomonadaceae > Pseudomonas > Pseudomonas sp. MHK4. The sequence continues at coordinate 390,483 of NZ_BAAIAK010000003.1, forward strand.
GGAACTGGCACGTCAGGTGGACTTCCTGTCGGTCGGCTCCAACGACCTGACCCAGTACCTGCTGGCCGTGGACCGCAACAACCCACGGGTGGCCGACCTCTACGATTACCTGCACCCGGCGGTGCTCCAGGCCCTGCAGAACGTGGTGCGCGACGCCCATGCCGAAGGCAAGCCGGTGAGCATCTGCGGCGAGATGGCCGGTGACCCGGCTGCGGCGGTGCTGTTGATGGCGATGGGCTTCGACAGCCTGTCGATGAACGCCACCAACCTGCCGAAGGTGAAGTGGATGCTGCGTCAGATCAACCTGAGCAAGGCCAAGGAATTGCTCGCCGAGCTGATGACCATCGACAACCCGCAGGTGATCCACAGCTCGCTGCAATTGGCGCTGAAGAACCTTGGGTTGGCAAGGATGATCAATCCGGCGGCGATCAAAGCTCTTTGAAAGGCTGAGGGCCTCATCGCTGGCAAGCCAGCTCCTACAGGGGATTTTCGTCGTTCACAAATCCAATGTGGGAGCGAGCCTGCTCGCGATGGGGCCAGTCCAGACAACACAAAACTAAATCCTGATTTCCACTTCCCCAAGATGCCCGCCATACGGCCCGAAACTCCTTTCGACCAAACGCCGCGTCCCATCCGCCTGCACAATCAACGCCGTACTCGCCCGAGTGCCATAACTCTGGCTGGCAATGAACACACTCGACAGCAACGTCTCGGTCGCCAACCCCACCCCGGTATCCGGCAACTCCGCGAAGGGTGCGGCTTGCGGGTCGTTCAGCAAAGCCAGCAACGCCTGGGGTTGCGGGTCATCCAGCACCTCGCTCAATGCCGCCCTTGCCTTGAGCAGCTTAGGCCACGGCGTATCCAGCCCGGCGTTCGACAGGCCGTAGACCCCCGGTGGCAGCATCACCGCCTCCGATTCCCGGGCATTGAAGTGCCACAGCTCGTTGGCATTGCCGATCAGCAGGTTAAACCCGCCATATTCCGGCGAACGGGCGACAACGTCGTCTAAATAGTCGTCAATCGGAATGTCTTTGGTGAGAAACCCAGCCACCAATTCGCCGCGAGACCGGCGTCCCGGTGGTCGATGGGGATCGCGGATGTTGGTCAGAGCGGCAAAACGCCCATTGGCGCCAACACCGAGCCAGGTGCCACCCGCCTCCAGGTCGCGCCCGGCGTGCACTTGCGGTGCTTCGGGCCATTGCGCCAGCGGCAGGCTGGGGCGGGCGTAGAATTCGTCGCGGTTGGCCGCCACGATCAGCGGTTGGGCGTGGCCCGGTCGCCAGGCGAAAACAATCAGGCACATAAGGTGATCCTTGTGTGTTTTTTGCCCACTCTACGCAGTCATCGTGCGGGTATCCATCGCCATCCAGTGGAGCCCGAGGCCATGCATCCGTTACCATGCCGCTCCGGTTTTGGGGATGGGTGGGGAAACAGCATGGAATTTCTGCTCTATCTGGCGCTTGGCGCCTGTGCCGGAGTCCTGGCCGGGCTGTTCGGCGTGGGGGGCGGGATCATCATCGTCCCGGTACTGGTGTTCAGTTTCAAGGCGCAGGGATTTGATCCGTCGATCCTCACGCACCTGGCCGTGGGCACTTCGCTGGCGACGATCATCTTTACCTCGGTCAACGCCATTCGTGAGCATCACCGCCGAGGAGCGGTGCGCTGGCCAATTTTTGCGTGGATGACCCTGGGCATCCTGATCGGTGCGGGTTTTGGTGCACTGACTGCCGAAGCGATCTCCGGGCCCAACCTGCAAAAGATCATTGGCGTGTTCGCCCTGGTCATCGCCGCGCAGCTTATGCTGGATGTGAAGCCCAAGGCCAGCCGAACGGTGCCGGGTAAACTCGGTCTGACCGTAGCCGGCAGCGTCATTGGCTGGGCTTCAGCGATTTTCGGCATTGGCGGCGGTTCGCTGACCGTGCCGTTCCTGACCTGGCGCAGCGTGCCAATGCAACAAGCGGTGGCGACGTCATCGGCCTGCGGCCTGCCGATTGCGCTGTCCAGTGCATTATTTTTCATGATTCTGGGCTGGCACGATCCATTGCTGCCAGCCCATAGTCTCGGTTTCATTTATATGCCGGCGCTGTTGGGCATTGCCCTGACCAGCATGGTATTCGCCCGCTTCGGCGCGCGACTGGCGCACAATCTGTCGCCACGGTTGCTGAAAAGACTGTTTGCCGCTTTGCTGTTCTGCGTTGGCCTTAACTTTCTAGTCTGAAGCAACTGCTCTGACGGGCGGCACAATCCTGGCTTAATCCTGAGGTGGCAGCGTCGCCCGGGAATTGATTTGAACTCATGAGGAGTCGCAATGCTGCCTTACCCGCAGATCGATCCGGTGGCCCTGGCCATCGGTCCGCTGAAAATCCACTGGTACGGGTTGATGTACCTGATCGGCATCGGCGGCGCCTGGCTGCTGGCGTCGCGCCGGTTGAACCGCTTCGACCCGACCTGGACCAAGGAGAAGCTCTCCGACATGGTGTTCTGGATGTCGATGGGGGTGATTGTCGGCGGCAGGTTGGGCTACGTACTGTTCTACGATCTGAGCGCCTATATCGCCAACCCGCTGTTGATCTTTGAAGTGTGGAAGGGCGGCATGTCGTTCCACGGTGGGTTCATCGGCGTGATGCTGGCGGCCTTGTGGTTCGGCAAAAAGAACAACAAGTCGTTTTTCCAGCTGATGGACTTTGTCGCGCCGATGGTGCCGATCGGCCTGGGCGCCGGACGGATCGGCAACTTCATCAACGCCGAGTTGTGGGGCAAGGCCACCGATGTGCCGTGGGCGATGGTCTTCCCGACCGACCCGGCGCACCTGGCGCGTCACCCCTCGCAGCTGTATCAGTTCGCGCTCGAAGGCGTGGCGCTGTTCCTGATCCTGTGGCTGTTCTCGCGCAAGCCGCGGCCGACCATGGCGGTGTCGGGGATGTTCGCGCTGTTCTATGGCATCTTCCGTTTCATCGTCGAATTCGTCCGCGTACCGGATGCGCAACTGGGCTATCTGGCCTGGAACTGGCTGACCATGGGCCAGGTGCTGTGCGTGCCGATGATCGTCGGCGGGCTGTTCCTGATCTGGCTGGCGTATCACCGCGCCCCGGCAACTCCAGCGGCAGCTGTATAAAATTCGAACCCCGCAGCGATGGCTGCGGGTTCAAGGACACAGGTAACTCATGAAGCAATATCTCGAACTGGTCGCCCACGTCATCAAGAACGGCACCAAACAGGCCAACCGCACTGGCGTGAACACCATCAGCTTTCCGGGCGCGATGTTGCGCTACGACCTGAAGGAAGGTTTTCCGGCGATCACCACGCGCAAGATGGCCTTCAAATCGGCCATCGGCGAGATGTGCGGGTTCCTGCGTGGCGTGAACAATGCCGCCGAATTCCGCGCCTTGGGCTGCAAGGTCTGGGACCAGAACGCCAACGAAAACGCCCAGTGGCTGGCCAATCCGTTCCGCCAGGGTGAGGACGACCTCGGTGAGATCTACGGCGTGCAATGGCGCAAATGGCCGGCGTACAAGCAGATCCCGGTCAGCAACCCGGCCGCCATCGAGCAGACCCTGAAGCAAGGCTACCACCAGATCGCCGAAGGTGAAGAAGATGGCCAGGCCTACGTGGTGCTCTACAAGGCCATCGACCAGGTTCGCCAGTGCGTCGACACCATCATCAAGGACCCGGGCAGCCGCCGCATCCTGTTCCACGGCTGGAACGTCGCGCAGCTCGATGAAATGGCCTTGCCGCCTTGCCATCTGCTGTATCAGTTCCACCCGAATGTAGAGACCAAGGAGATTTCCCTGACCCTCTACATCCGTTCGAACGACCTGGGCCTGGGCACGCCGTTCAACCTCACCGAAGGCGCCGCGCTGCTAAGCCTGATCGGGCGCCTGACCGGCTACACGCCGCGCTGGTTCACCTATTTCATCGGTGATGCCCACGTCTACGAAAATCACCTGGACATGCTCAACGAACAGCTCAAGCGCGAGCCGTTCCCGATGCCGAAACTGGTGATCAGCGATCGTGTGCCGGAGTTTGCCAAGACGGGTGTTTATCAGCCGGAGTGGCTGGAGCTTGTTGAACCGAGTGATTTCTCGCTCGAGGGCTATCAGCACCACGCACCCATGACCGCGCCGATGGCTGTCTGAGTCTGGCACCGCTTCGCGGTGATCGCTGGCAAGCCAGCTCCTACAGATTCACCGAAACCCTGTAGGAGCTGGCTTGCCAGCGAAGAGGTCCTCAATGCCCATGACTTCTCCCGACATGTGAATGCTCCACCTCCGTCGCCACAACCCCGCCACTCACTTCCAACCGCTGCAAAATCCCGCACTGATCGACATCCGGCCCTTCACCACAGCGTTGGCGCAGGTCGAGCAACTGTGTCTGCAGCGCCATCAACCCATCGATCCTCGCCTTGACGTGGTGGATGTGCTCGTCGATCAACGCATTCACGCTTTCGCACTGATCCTGCGGGCTGTCGCGAAAGGCCAGCAGGCTGCGGATTTCTTCGAGGGTCATGTCCAGGGTGCGGCAGTTGCGGATGAAGGTCAGGCGTTCGGCGTGGGCCTGGGTGTAGACGCGGTAGTTGCCGTCGCTGCGGGCCGGTTCCGGCAGCAGGTTCTCGCGCTCGTAGTAGCGGATGGTTTCCACCGCGCAGTCGGTGAGTTTGGCCAGCTCTCCAATCTTCATGACGGCAATCTCCAAATAGGTGCTTGACCCTATAGTGGCTACAGGGTCTTTACTTGGCAACAGGCACCTTCAAGGACGCGAGCTAATGAGCGATTCCCTACATACCCACAAACCCGAGGCTGAGCACGATCACAGCCACAAACTGCAGCCTGTATCAAAGCATGCGCATGGCAGCCATGGTGATTCCTGCTGTTCGTCGAAAGCAGCGGCGCCGTCGCTGATCAAATTGAGCGAAGCGCCGACGGCCGGCGCGCGGCTGAGCAGCTTCCGCATCGAGGCCATGGATTGCCCGACCGAACAAACGCTGATCCAGAATAAGCTCGGCAAATTGGCCGGTGTGCAGCAGCTGGAATTCAACCTGATCAACCGTGTGTTGGGCGTCACCCATGACCTGCCGAGCACCGCGCCGATCATCGACGCGATCAAGTCCCTCGGCATGCAGGCCGAGCCGATAGAGAAGGGCGTTGAAGCGCCCGCGCCGGCTCCAGAGAAAAAGCCCTGGTGGCCCCTGGCGCTGTCGGGTATTGGCGCGCTGGCCGCCGAAGTGATTCATTTCACCAACGCTGCGCCGAATTGGGTTGTAGCGATCATTGCGCTGGTCTCGATCCTCAGCGGCGGCCTCAGTACCTATAAAAAAGGCTGGATCGCCCTTAAAAACCTCAACCTGAACATCAACGCACTGATGAGCATCGCCGTGACCGGCGCGATCCTCATCGGCCAATGGCCCGAAGCGGCTATGGTGATGTTCCTGTTCACCGTGGCCGAGTTGATCGAGGCCAAATCCCTGGACCGGGCGCGCAACGCCATCAACGGTTTGATGCAGATGACCCCGGAGCAGGCCTCGGTGTTGCAGGCCGATGGCAGCTGGATCGCGCAGGATGTCAAAACCATCGGGCTCGGTGCGCGGGTGCGTGTACGCCCCGGTGAGCGCATCGGCCTGGACGGTGAAGTGCTGTCCGGCAGTTCGACCATCGATCAGGCGCCAATCACCGGTGAAAGCCTGCCGGTGGAGAAAACCGTTGGCGACAAGGTGTTCGCCGGCACCATCAATCAGGCCGGTTCCCTGGAATATGCCGTGACCGCGCAAGCGAACCATTCGACTCTGGCGCGGATCATCCACGCCGTCGAACAGGCTCAGGGTGCGCGCGCACCGACCCAGCGATTCGTTGACCAGTTTTCGAGAATCTATACGCCAGCCGTGTTCCTCCTCGCCCTCGCGGTGGCGGTGATTCCTCCGCTGTTCATGGACGCGTTGTGGTTCGACTGGATTTATCGCGCACTGGTGTTGCTGGTGGTGGCGTGCCCCTGCGCCCTGGTGATTTCCACCCCGGTGACCATCGTCAGCGGCCTCGCCGCCGCTGCGCGCAAAGGCATTCTGGTGAAGGGCGGCGTTTATCTGGAAGGTGGCTACAAGCTCGATTACCTGGCGCTGGATAAAACCGGAACCATCACCCATGGCAAACCGGTGCAGACCGATTATCTGTCGCTTGACTCGGCTGCCGCCGGATCTGCGCCGGCGATTGCCGCGGCGCTGGCCGGTCGTTCGGACCACCCGGTGTCGCTGGCCATCGCCAATGCGGCTGTGGATAAACAATCCGCGCCGTTGATTGTGGATAACTTCGAGGCCCTGGCAGGGCGCGGGGTGCGGGGTGACATCAACGGTCAGACCTATCACCTGGGCAACCACCGGCTGGTGGAAGAGCTGAACCTGTGTTCGCCCGAGTTGGAAGAGAAGCTGTTCGCGCTGGAAAAACAGGGTAAATCCGTCGTGCTGCTGCTCGATCCGTCCGGCCCATTGGCGCTGTTCGCCGTGGCCGACACGGTGAAGGAGTCCAGCCGCGAAGCGATCCAGCAGTTGCATGACCTGGGCATCAAGACCCTGATGCTCACGGGCGACAACGTCCACACTGCCCAGGCGATTGCCGCGCAGGTTGGCATCGACGAGGCCAAGGGCGATCTACTGCCTAGCGACAAGTTGCAGGCAATCGAAGCGCTGTATGCCAAGGGTCATAACGTCGGCATGGTGGGCGACGGCATCAATGACGCTCCGGCACTGGCCCGTTCCGAGATTGGTTTCGCCATGGCGGCCGCTGGCACCGACACGGCCATCGAAACCGCCGATGTCGCCCTGATGGACGACGATCTGCGCAAGATTCCGGCGTTCATTCGCCTGTCGCGCCAGACCTCGAGCATCCTCAAGCAGAACATCGCCCTGGCATTGGTGACCAAGGCGATCTTTCTTGGGGTAACCTTTGCCGGCCTCGCTACCATGTGGATGGCGGTGTTCGCCGACATGGGCGTGAGCCTGTTGGTGGTGTTCAATGGATTGCGCCTGCTGCGCAAATAGACGATGAGGGATGGTTGTGCTGAGTGCCGAGCTGAAGGCGTTTTACATGGTTGCCCGCTTGGGCAGCATCACCCTGGCAGCGAAAAAGCTCGGCTTGAGCCAACCCACGGTGACCACCCAGATTCGCAATCTGGAAAGCCAGTACTCGGTTGAACTGTTCTACCGTGGCGGCCGCCGTCTCAGCGTCACCGATGAAGGGGCGCGGCTGATGCCGATGGTCAAGGCGCTGCTGCAGCAGGAAGCCGACATCGAGTTTTTCCTGCGCAATAGCGGGCAGGTCCAGGGCACGTTGCGCATTGCCGCCACGGCGCCGTATTACATCCTCGACCTGGTGAAGACCTTCCGCGAGCGCCTGCCGCAGGTGGAAGTATCGGTGGAGATTGGCAACTCCCAGCAAGTGCTGGAAGCGCTCGAGGAGTATCGGGTCGATGTCGCGGCGTCCTCGCAGTTGCTGGAGGATGCGCGGCTGATTCGGCGGGTGCTCGGCAGTGATCCGCTGGTGCTGGCGGTGCATCGCAATCATCCGCTGGCGGTTCACGATCACGTGCCGCTTGGCGCATTGGCCGGGCATACCTTGTTGATGCGCGAGCCGGGTTCGACCACCCGCCGTTTGACCGAAGAATTGCTCGCCAGCGCCGGTGTGTGTTTCGGGCCACTGCTGGAGATCGGCAGCCGCGAATCGATCCGCGAGGCGGTGTTGCGCAACATCGGCATCAGCATCATCGCCCGCCAGGAAGTGCCCCACGATCCGCAGTTGCGGGTGCTGACGATCGAGCATGCGCCGCAGATTCCTGAGTATTTGTATTGCCTCAAGGAACGCAAGAACGCGCGGCTGCCGGCGGCGTTCCTGGGGTTGGCGCAGGAAATGTCCCCGGCCTGAGATCTGCGGTGGTTGTTCGGTCCTCTTCGCTGGCAGGGGAATGCGAAACCTTGTAGGAGCTGGCTTGCCAGCGAAGGCGTCAGTCCAGACAGCACATCTCCCAACCCAAATCCTTGAATACCACTATCGGCAGTTTTTGCCTTACTGCCACATGACGGACGCATTACAACCCTAGGATGGCCCCATCTGCCAGATGAGGTCCGTCCATGAACAGCTCGATCGCAACCGCCCTGACCAACCCCGGCGCCCCTATGAAGGTGCGCGGCGTACAGAAGCGCTTTGGCGCCTTTACCGCGCTGGACAACGTTTCCCTCGACGTGGCAGCCGGTGAACTGGTGTGCCTGTTGGGCCCTTCGGGCTGCGGCAAAACCACCTTGCTGCGTTGCATCGCCGGTCTTGAGAAGCAGGACAGCGGCGAGCTGTACCTGGGCGATCGCGACGTTTCCCATCTGGCGCCCCAGGCGCGGGACTACGGCATTCTGTTCCAGTCCTACGCGCTGTTTCCCAATCTCACTGTCGAAGCCAACATTGCCTACGGCCTGGCCGGCAGTGGTCGCGACCAGGTGCGTCAGCGTGTCGGTCAAATGCTGGAGCTGGTCGGCCTTGTCGGCAGCGAGAAAAAGTACCCCGGCCAGTTGTCCGGCGGCCAGCAGCAGCGTGTGGCGCTGGCTCGCGCCTTGGCCCCGGCACCTTCGCTGTTGCTGCTGGACGAACCGATGTCGGCCCTTGATGCCCGCGTCCGTGAGCACCTGTGCACCGAGCTGCGCCAGCTGCAACGCAGCCTTGGCATCACCACCTTGATGGTCACGCACAATCAGGATGAGGCCATGCTGATGGCCGACCGCATCGCCGTGATGAACAACGGCAAGGTCGAGCAGTACGCCACGCCGCAGGAAATCTACAACCGTCCGGCCACGCCGTTCGTGGCGGAGTTCGTCGGCCAGGGCAACTGGTTGCCGTTCCAGCGCAGCAGCGACAGCCACGCCCAGGTCGGCGGGATGAGCATGCGCCTGGCCGATGGCGGCGCCAAGACCGCGTCGGGCCGTTTGTTCTGCCGTCCGGAAGCGATCAACGTCAACCCGCTGGTGCACGAGGAAAACCTGTTCCCGGCCAAGGTTCGGGAAATCACCTTCCTCGGTAACCGCTGCCGCATGAGTTTCGAACTCGATCAATTGCCGGGCCATGCGCTGTTGGCGGAACTGGCACCGGAAGCCATGCCGCGCCTGGGCGCCCAGCAGATCATGGTCGCCTTGCCGCCACGCAGCCTGCAGGTGTTTGCCTGATGAGCGCGAACATCGCGCTACCGCTGCCGCAAAAGCAGGTGCGGCAGATTTCCCGTGCCGAGATCGGCGACCGGCTGTTCGTGGTCGGCGGCAAAGTCCTTCTGCTGGCGTTGTTGGGCGTCGCCGTCTTGATGCCGTTGCTGGCGATCTTCTGGCGTGGTTTCAGCGCCGAGGCCGGGCAGGGCGGTGGTTGGGTCGCGGCCAAGGAACTGGTGACCAGCGAGAACTTCCATTGGTTGCTCGGCAACAGCCTGAAGGTTTCCCTCAGCGTGGCGGCCATTGTCGTACCGCTGGCCTATCTGTTTGCCTACGCACTGCAACGCACCTTGATCCCGGGCAAAGGCATCTGGCGTGGCATTTCGCTGCTGCCCTTGATGGCGCCGTCGATGCTGCCCGGTATCGCGCTGGTGTACCTGTTCGGCAACCAGGGCATGCTGCGTGGCTTGCTCTCGGACAACATCTATGGCTTCTGGGGCATTGTGCTCGGCGAAGTCATCTACACCTTCCCCCATGCCTTGATGATCCTGCTGTCGGCGCTGTCCCTGGCGGATGCACGCCTGTTCGATGCCGCCTCCAGCATGGGCGCCAGTCCTGCCAAAGCCTTTCGCAGCATCACCTGGCCGGCGACCCGTCAGGCTGTATTCGCCGCATTCTGCCTGGTGTTCACCCTGACCATCACCGATTTTGGCGTGCCCGTGGTGGTCGGTGGCGACTATCAAGTGCTGGCGCTTGAAGCCTACAAGGCGGTGGTCGGCCAGCAACAGTTCGGTCGCGGCGCATTGATCGGCATGGTGTTGTTGCTGCCGGCGCTGTTCAGCTTCGGGGTCGATGCCTGGCTGCGTCGGCGCCACGGCGACTCCATGAGCGGTCGTGCCCAGGTGTTCAAGCCTGCACCCTCGAAACTGCGCGACGGCTGCTACCTGGCCGTGGTCCTGCTGATCTGCAGCGCGTTGCTGCTGGTGTTCGGCATGGCAGTGTTCTCATCCCTGGTGAAGTTCTGGCCGTACAACCTGTCGCTGTCGCTCAACCATTACCAGTTCAACGAAACCGCCGGCGGTGGCTGGCTGGCCTACGGCAACAGCGTGAAGATGGCGTTGTGCACGGCGCTGATTGGCAGCGTGCTGATTTTCACCGGCGCCTACCTGATGGAAAAAACCCGCGGCCAGCGCGGACTGAACCTGACCCTGCGCATGCTCAGTTTCGTCCCGATGGCGGTGCCGGGGCTGGTGCTGGGACTGGGATACGTTTTCTTCTTCAACCTCACCGGCAACCCGCTGCACGTGCTCTACGGGACCATGACCCTGCTGGTGGTCTGCACCATTGCGCACTATTTGACCACTGCGCAAATGACTGCCACCACCGCGCTGCGCCAACTCGACGCCGAGTTCGAAGCCGCCGCGCTGTCGCTCAAGGCGCCGCTGTATCGGCACTACCTGCGGGTCACCGTGCCGATTTGCCTGCCGGCGCTGCTGGACATCGTGCGCTACCTGTTCGTCTCGGCCATGACCACCGTCTCGGCGGCGATCTTCCTCTACAGCCCCGACACCATCCTCGCGGCGGTCGCGGTGCTGAACATGGACGACGCCGGCAACGTCGGCGGCGCGGCGGCGATGTCGACCCTGATTCTGTTCACCTCGGCGGGCGTGTCCCTGCTGCTGGCCTGGGCTTCGCGCGGTTTACTGCGCCGCTCGCAAGCCTGGCGGCAGACCGCGCCCGGTCACTGATGCATACCCTTGACTCAACTCAACTACAGGAAAAGATCATGTTCAAGCCTATGGCCCTGGCCGCTGCTGTCCTCACCGCTTTCAGCCTGAACGCCTTTGCGGCGAAAACCGAGTTGACGGTGTACACCGCCCTCGAAGCCGAGCAACTGAAGACCTATAAGGAAGCGTTCGAAAAGGCCAACCCGGACGTCGAGATCAAATGGGTGCGTGATTCCACCGGCATCATCACCGCCAAACTGCTGGCCGAAAAAGCCCGTCCGCAGGCCGACGCCGTGTGGGGCCTGGCCGCTTCGAGCCTGGCGATCCTCGACCAGCAAGGCATGCTGCAAAGCTACGCGCCAAAAGACCTCGGCAAGATCGGCGCCAACTACCGCGACGCCGCCAACCCACCTGCCTGGGTCGGCATGGACGTCTGGGCCGCGACCATCTGCTTCAACACCGTCGAAGCCGAGAAACAGGGCCTGACCAAGCCCGTGAGCTGGCAGGACCTGACCAAGCCTGAATACAAAGGCAAGATCGTCATGCCGAACCCGGCGTCATCCGGCACCGGTTTCCTCGACGTCAGCGCCTGGCTGCAGACCTTCGGCGAGAAGCAGGGCTGGGCCTACATGGACGGCCTGCACCAGAACATCGGCCAGTACGTTCACTCCGGTTCCAAGCCTTGCAAACTGGCGGCGGCTGGCGAATTCCCGATCGGCATTTCCTTCGAGTACCCGGCTGTTCAGCTGAAACGCCAGGGCGCGCCGCTGGACATCATCCTGCCGAAGGAAGGCCTGGGCTGGGAGATCGAAGCGACTGCCGTGATCAAGGGCACCGCCCACGAGGAAGCCGCGAAGAAACTGGCTGACTTCTCGGCCAGCGCCGAAGCGATGGATCTGTACAAGGAAAACTTCGCCGTGCTCGCGCAGCCTGGGATCGCCAAGCCGCAGACCGAACTGCCAGCGGATTACGAGCAGCGCCTGATCAAGAACGACTTCGCCTGGGCTTCGAAAAACCGTGACGAGATCCTGACCGAATGGCGCAAGCGCTATGACGGCAAGTCCGAGAAAGTGGCGGCCAAGTAAGATCTTTATCGGCTGACAGGGCCTCATCGCTGGCAAGCCAGCTCCTACAGGTGAACGCATACCCCCTGTAGGAGCTGGCTTGCCAGCGATTGCGGTCTTCCATTCAGAGCATTTCTTGATGACACAACACAACGACATGCTGATCATCGGCGCCGGCATCCTTGGGCTGTCCCATGCCTATGCCGCCGCCAAGCGCGGTCTCAAGGTCAGGGTTTTCGAACGCAGCGCAACGCCCCTTGGCGCTTCGGTGCGTAACTTCGGCCAAGCGCTGGTCACCGGCCAATCCCCGGGACCGATGCTGGCGCTGGCCCGGGCCAGTCGTGAAATCTGGGGCGACTGGGCGCAACTCGCCGGTTTGCAAATCAAGCGCAACGGCTCATACCTGTTTGCCCGCACCGAAGCAGAAGAACAGTTGCTGGAAGCCTTCTGCGCCGGTCGCGCCGTGGAACACGGCTACCGCGTCGAGCTGCTGCGCGGCGCCCAATTGGGTGATCTGTACAACGGCCAGTTCCGCCATCACCGCGCGGCGTTGCACGGCATGGACGACCAGCAACTGTATTCGCGCGAAGCGATTCCTGCGCTGATCGACTTTTTGCGTCGCGACCTGGGCGTCGAGTTTCACTTCTCCACCCTGGTGCGCGACATCGAGCCGGGCCGACTGCACAGCACCGCCGGCAGCTTCAGCGCCGAGCAGATCATCCTCTGTTCCGGTCACGACTATCAGACCTTGCTGGCCGAGCAGATCGCCGAACTCGACCCGCAAATCTGTCGCCTGCAAATGCTCCGCGCCCGGCCACAGATCAACCTCAACCTGCAACACGCAGTGCTCACCGGTTTGAGCTGCGTGCATTACGGCGCCTTCGCCGACTTGCCCGAAGCTGCAGCGGTGCAGGCCGAGATCCTGCAACACGCGCCGCACCTGGATGAAAACGGCATTCACCTGCTGATCAGCCCGACGCCCTATGGCGAGTTGATCATTGGCGACTCGCACCATTACGGGAGTGATCCGTCGCCCTTCAATGCCGAGCAGGTGGACGACTGGATGATCGAGTTGGCCGAGCAGACGCTGGGCTGCAAAGTGCAAGTGGTGGAACGCTGGCAGGGTGTCTATGGTTCACGGGGGCCAGGGCCGTTTTCGTTCCTGCGTCCGGAAAAGGGCCTGAGCGTGGCATTGATGCACACTGGCGTCGGCATGAGCGTCGGGCCGGCCATGGCCGAACGTAACGTCGCCACCCTGTTGGGAGAAATCTGATGCAACGCAACGAGCAAGTGATCGCCGACGTGTTCGCTTTGTACGAGCGCTTCGGTGACAGCGACTACATCGGCGAGCCGGTGTCGCAGATCGAGCACATGTCCCAGGCCGCGCAACTGGCGATGGCCGAAGGCTTTGATGATGAAGTGGTGTTGGCGGCGTTTTTTCACGACATCGGGCATATCTGTACCGACAGCGCCGAGAACATGGGCGGCTTCGGCGTAGTGAGTCATGAGCGGTTGGGCGCTGATTATTTGCGCCGTGCAGGTTTCGGCGAGCGAATGGCGCGGTTGGTGGAATATCACGTGCAGGCCAAGCGTTATCTGACACTCAGAGAGCCGGGGTACTACGAGCGTCTGAGCGAAGCCAGCCGTCGCACCTTGGAATATCAGGGTGGTGTGATGTCCGACGCTGAGGCCGATGCATTCGAGCAGGACCCGTTGTGCGCAGTCAGTCTGCGCATGCGCCAGTGGGATGAGCTGGCCAAGGAGATGCATGTGCCGGTGATTGATCTGGCTGTGTTGAAGGACAAGGCGGTGCGCCTGTTGGCGGCGTAAAGCCTGTGACACCGAGTTGCTGCATTCGCGAGCAAACCCACACACATTAGATCTGTGAATGACGCAGATTCAATGTGCGGGCTTGCTCGCGAAGGGGCCAGGGTCGGCACCACTGCTAATCGGCCCAACCGCTAAAGCTGCTGCGCCAACTCTTCGATCTGCTCCTGCCGCTCCGCTTGATTCAACTTCGGATGCGCATTGAGCGACGACCACTGCGGATGCGCCCGCGCCCTGTTCAGCGCTTCCGGCAGTTTGCCTTCGCGCCAGCTCTTGTCCTGCGGCGTGGCCACTTGAATGCTGTCCATCGCCGCATGCCCACGGGCGTTCAGCGCTTGCAGCAGTTGGCGTTGGCGCAGTGCCAACAGCCGCAACACGCTGTCATCCACAGTCAGCTCGCGCTGGCCCTTGATCTTGCCCAGCAAACGGCTGCCATAACTGCGCGCGGTTTGCAGCGCGCCGCCGGCGATCGCCCCGGCAAGGGCGGCAGCACCCAGCGTCAGGCCGCCGACCAGCAAGTCGACGCCGGCCCCCGCGGCGGCACCGGCAGCGATACCACCGCCCACCCGCACGCCCAGTTGCTTGAGGGTTTCGGGGTTGAACAAGTCATCGCCCCAACGCCCATCGAGCAGCGGCAGATCACTGGCCGCCGCGTCCTGTGGGCGAAACGCGTAGAGCTTGAGCAACGCTTCGACGCAACGCTGCTCGCGTTGGCGCACGGCTTTGCGCAGTTCATCGATCGCCTGTTGTTCCTGTTGCGCATCGCTGACCACGCTGCGCCGGCACGCGGCGCAATCGATCAACAATTCGGCAATCAAGCGCACCGCACTGCGCTCACGGGCCAGGCGTTGCGCCTGCTGGTCGGCGATCAGGCGTTCCAGTTGCGGCCGGGCGGTTTCCAGCAGCAAGGCCAGGCTTTCATAGAGCCGGCGCTCACCGTCCTCCGGCGGTGCGACGCTGTCGAAACGCACCAGCGCATGCAAACCCAGGCGCGCCAGTGCTTCACGCCACGCCGGCTCGCGATGGTTGGCGCTGCTGACAAAATTGAGCACCGGCAGCAGCGGTTTGCCGCAGCTGGCCAGCACTTCCAACTCATCGCGGTACTTGGCCAGGACCGGTTCCCGGGCGTCGATTACATAGAGCCCGGCGTCCGACGCCAGCAACTGGCGCAGGACCTTGGCCTCCTGTTCGAAGCGCTGCCGGGCTTCGCTGCCCTCAAGAAAACGCGCCAATCGCGCAGGGCCGTCCAGTCGCTCGCCGGGACGCTCCAGGCGTTCGAGGTAGTCGAGCAGGGCGATCGCGTCTTCCAGGCCGGGGGTGTCGTAGAGGTCCAGCAACGGCTCGCCGTCCACCGACAACCGCGCGCCTTCGACATGCCGCGTGGTGCTGGGGCGGTGGGACACTTCGCCGAAACCGACGTCGCGGGTCAGGGTGCGCAACAACGAGGTTTTGCCGACGTTGGTGTGGCCGACGACGGCGAGTTTCAGGGGATTAGTCATGACCCGTCTCCAGCCAGTTCATCGGTGCGCAATCGGCGAACGGCAGTTGCAGCTGTTGCAGCGCCACATGCCAGTCGCCCAGGCGTTCGGCGTCCAGCGCTTCACCGGGCGGCGCCTGCAGCAACCACACGCGGGTGGCGCTGGCGCTGCGGGCCAGTTCGGCAATTAATGCCAGGCTGCCGCGATCCGGTGAGCGCCGTGGATCGCAAGCGATCGCCAGGCGCGCGGGAGGAAAACGGCTCAGTTGCTCGAGGAGTTTGTTGCGCGATTCGCGGCTGTCAAGGATGCCGGCGTTGCTGACGTTCTTCGCCAGTGGTGGCGGCCACGGGCGATCGTCGTCCAGCTCGATGGCGACCAACAGTGCGCCATCGCTGTGTTGTTCAATGACGCCACTTTGCGCGCGATGAAGTTGAGCCGGCGCGGCATCGCTGACCCCCAGGCGTTCGCTGGTGGGCATCAGCCGTTCGCGCAGTTGGGCATAACCGGGCAGGTTCAGGTCGAGCTGCAAGGTTGCCCGGCCGGACTTCCAGCGCCACAGGCAAAACAACGCCAGCACCAGGCGCGGCACCACGCCGTAGACCAGCAACACGCCTACCAGCCAGGCCGCCCAGGCCTGGCGGGCACTTTCGATGTTCAATGCGGCGTCGCCACTGGCGCGGATCATCTCCTCGGTCGGTACGCTGAAGCCGAGCAAGGCCGGTAGTGCCCCGAGGGCCTGGGTCACCGTAATAAAGGTGTCGGCGCCGAGGATCGTGGTTTCCCAGACGAAGCCATAGCGTCGGGTGGCCATCAACGTCAGCAGAATCACCAGGGCACTGAGCATCGCCAGCAACCACAGGCCATTGACCAGTACGCCGATGGCCCAGCGATTGAGTTTCTGGCGTTGCAGCAACAGCAGCAGGGCCGGTGCCAGTTGCGCGGCCTTGGCGTCCCGGGCGAGTTTTTCGCTGAGCCACAGCCACAAGCGCCCGAGGCTGGCGCCGTGCTCGCCGGCGAACACCAGTCCCAGGGCCCAGCTCAGCAGCAGGATCAGGTTGAGCCCGAGCAGACTGCCCAGCGCCCAGAACACATTCACCGGGTGCAGGCCGTCGCCCATGGCGGCAAAGGCCAGGCCGGCGCCGCTGACCACGGCCAGCAGCGCCATTACGATCAGCGCCAGTCGCGCGCCTTGTTGCCAGTGTTTGAGGGCATCGCTCAGGCCATCGCGCTCGGCCAGCCACAGGGCGCGGCGTTGAATGCGCGTCGGCAGATCGCCGCCGGCGCTGCGGGCCAATCGGTTGGCTTCCAGATCTTCCAGGGGGCCTGCATGTTCTTCGCGCAGGCGGATGGTTTCTGTCAGCCAGAGAGTATTCAGTTCAGTCACGCGGCATCCCGTCGCTTAATTGAACTGTGAGCATAACCGCTGTGGCGCTTATCGGGGAAAGCGCGGCTCTGGTATCCTCGCCGGCATGACTAAATCACTCCCCCTCAGCCTGATCGCAGCCCTCGGTGAAAACCGCGTGATCGGCGTCGACAACAGCATGCCCTGGCACCTGCCGGGGGACTTCAAATACTTCAAGGCCACCACCCTGGGCAAGCCGATCATCATGGGCCGCAAGACCTGGGATTCCCTCGGCCGCCCGTTGCCGGGGCGCTTGAACATCGTGGTCAGTCGTCAGGCGGATCTGCGGCTTGAAGGCGCGGAGGTTTACCCGTCGCTGGAGGCGGCCGTGGTTCGCGCTGAAGAATGGGCGAAGGAGCAGGGCGTCGATGAGCTGATGCTGATTGGCGGGGCGCAGTTGTATGCGCAGGGTTTGGCGCAGGCCGATCGGCTGTACCTGACCCGCGTGGCGTTGAGCCCGGAAGGGGATGCGTGGTTTCCGGAGTTTGATTTGACCCAGTGGAAGTTGGTGTCGAATGTGCCGAATGCGGCGGAAGGTGACAAACCGGCGTACAACTTCGAAGTCTGGGAAAAAGCCTGAAAGCATCGCCAGCAGGCTGTCTCCCACAGTGGGTTTGAGGTGAAACACAGATTGTGTCATCGCCCAAAACCCCTGTGGGAGCCAGCCTGATGGCGATGAGGCCCGCTCAGACGCTCAAGAATTCAAGCGTGCGCCAACGCCGAATGCTCATCCGCATCCAGCAATTCTTTATCCGTCTGCTGCATCACCTGGCTGGTAATCGCCCCAGCCGTCATCGAACCACTCACGTTCAACGCCGTACGCCCCATATCAATCAGCGGCTCGACCGAAATCAGCAACGCCACCAGTGACACCGGCAAGCCCATCGCCGGCAACACGATCAGCGCGGCAAAGGTCGCACCCCCGCCAACGCCCGCCACGCCCGCTGAACTCAGCGTGACAATCGCCACCAGCGTCGCGATCCACAAGGGGTCCAATGGATTGATGCCAACGGTCGGCGCCACCATCACCGCCAACATCGCCGGATACAGGCCGGCGCAACCGTTCTGGCCAATGGTCGCGCCGAACGACGCGGCAAAACTGGCGATGGATTGCGGGATGCCCAGGCGGCTGGTCTGCGCTTCGATGCTCAGCGGAATGGTCGCGGCGCTCGAACGGCTGGTGAACGCAAACGTCAGCACCGGCCAGATCTTGCGGAAGAACCGCAGCGGGTTGATCCCCGCCGCCGACACCAGCACGCCATGCACGACAAACATCAGGCCCAGGCCGACGTAGGACACCACCACGAAACTGCCGAGCTTGATGATGTCCTGCAGGTTGGAGCCTGCGACCACCTTGGTCATCAGCGCCAGCACACCGTACGGGGTCAACTTCATCACCAGGCGCACAAGGCGCATCACCCAGGCTTGCAGGGTGTCGATGGCGTTGATCACTTTCTGACCTTTTTCCACGTCATCCTTGAGCAGCTGCAACGCCGCGACCCCGAGGAACGCAGCAAAGATCACCACGCTGATGATCGACGTCGGCTTGGCCCGCGCCAAGTCGGCGAACGGGTTTTGCGGAATGAACGACAGCAACAATTGCGGCACATTCAGGTCGGCAACCTTGCCGGCGTAGTCGGTCTGGATGGTTTGCAGGCGCGCCATTTCCTGGGTACCGGCCACCAGTCCCTCGGCGGTCAGGCCGAACAGGTTGGTCAGGCCGATGCCGATCAAGGCCGCGATGGCGGTGGTGAACAGCAGCGTGCCAATGGTCAGGAAGCTGATCTTGCCCAGCGACGAGGCGTTGTGCAGGCGGGCCACGGCGCTGAGGATCGAGGCGAATACCAGCGGGATCACGATCATTTGCAGCAACTGCACGTAACCGTTGCCCACCAGATCGAACCAGCCGATCGACGCTTTCAGCACCGGATTTCCGGCACCGTAGACAGTGTGCAACGCCACACCAAACGCCACGCCCATCACCAGGGCGATCAGGACTTTTTTCGCCAGGCTCCAGGTGGTGTGGCGGGTTTGTGCCAGGCCCAGGAGCAGGGCGAGGAACACCAGCAGATTGAGAATCAGCGGCAGATTCATGAGGACTCCGAAAGTGACTTGTGCCAGCCACCTTCCGGGGCAGCTGCGAACCGGCAAGCCTAACAGCTTGATTTGCAATGATTTAATATCAAAAACGTCTGGTAACTGTCGTTTTTGGAATAAGCGGATGTCGCTCTCGGGGATGCAGCTGACGCGAAAGGCACGTTGGCGGTCGCTGACAGACGAGGACTGTCACAGTTATTTGTTAGCGTCGATCTCTTTCACTCAGGGAGAAACGCAGATGAAGTTCGCACCGAAATTTCTGGTCGCCGCACTTTGCCTGGGCCTTGCCGGCCAGGTACTCGCCACGGATCTGAAGCATTGGCCAGCCGATCAGGCCAAGGCGCTGGACGCGATGATCGCGGCCAATGCCAACAAGGGTAACTACGCGGTGTTCGACATGGACAACACCAGTTACCGCTACGACCTCGAAGAGTCGTTGCTGCCGTTCATGGAAAACAAGGGCCTGATCACCCGCGACAAGCTCGACCCCTCCCTGAAACTGATGCCGTTCAAGGACACCGCTGACCACAAGGAAAGCCTGTTCAGCTACTACTATCGCCTCTGTGAAGTCGACGACATGGTGTGTTATCCATGGGTCGCTCAAGTGTTCTCCGGCTTCACGCTGCAAGAACTCAAGGGCTATGTCGACGAGATGATGGCGTCCGGCAAACCGGTGCCGGCCACTTATTACGAAGGCGATGTGGTCAAGAACCTCGACGTCAACCCGCCGAAAATCTTCACCGGCCAGCAAGAGCTGTACAACAAGCTGATGGAGAACGGTATCGAGGTCTATGTCATGACCGCCGCCTCCGAAGAACTGGTGCGCATGGTCGCCGCCGATCCGAAGTACGGCTACAACGTCAAACCGCAGAACGTGATCGGCGTGTCGCTGCTGCTCAAGGACCCCAAGACCGGTGAACTGACCACTGCACGCAAGCAGATCACTGCGGGCAAATATGACGAGAAGGCCAACCTCGGCCTGGAACTGACCCCGTACCTGTGGACCCCGGCGACCTGGATGGCGGGTAAACAAGCGGCAATCCTGACCTACATCGATGAATGGAAAAAACCGGTCCTGGTCGGCGGCGATACCCCCACCAGCGACGGCTACATGCTGTTCCACAGCGTCGACGTGGCCAAGGGTGGCATCCACCTGTGGGTCAACCGCAAAGACAAATACATGACCCAGATCCAGGGCATGATGGCCAAGCACGCCGCGGCCCAGGCCAAGGAAGGTTTGCCGGTGACGGCGGACAAGAACTGGGTGATCGTCACACCGCAAGAAATCCAGTAAGGGTTTTGATTCACTGTAGGAGCGAGCTTGCTCGCGATGGTCGTTAACGATGACGCGTGCTTTCTGATTTAACGCGGTGTCCTTGCGTTCATCGCGAGCAAGCTCGCTCCTACAGTTGATCTGTGGAAGCAAAATGCCCCGCACTTGGCGGGGCATTTTTATTCGTTGCAACTGACGCTTACAGCCCGTCAAGCATCGCCTTGTTACGCACAGCACCCTTGTCGGCACTGGTCGCCAGCAGGGCGTAGGCCTTCAGTGCAGTAGTCACTTTACGAGGACGCACTTCAACCGGTTTCCAGCCTTTCTTGTCCTGCTCGACGCGGCGTGCAGCCAGTTCTTCGTCGCTGACCAACAGGTTGATCGAGCGATTCGGAATGTCGATCAGCACCTTGTCGCCGTCCTGTACCAGGCCAATCGCGCCACCGGCAGCGGCTTCAGGCGATGCGTGGCCGATGGACAGGCCCGAGGTGCCGCCGGAGAAACGGCCGTCGGTGAGCAGGGCGCAGGCTTTGCCCAGGCCTTTGGATTTCAGGTACGACGTCGGGTAGAGCATTTCCTGCATGCCCGGGCCGCCTTTCGGGCCTTCGTAGCGAATGATGACGATGTCGCCTTCCTTCACTTCGTCGGCAAGGATGCCGCGTACGGCGCTGTCCTGGCTTTCGAAGATCTTGGCGTTGCCTTCGAACACGTGGATCGACTCGTCGACGCCGGCGGTTTTCACCACGCAGCCGTCCAGGGCGATGTTGCCGTAGAGCACGGCCAGGCCGCCTTCTTGCGAGTAAGCGTGCTCGACACTGCGGATGCAGCCGTTTTCACGGTCGTCATCCAGGGTTTCCCAACGGGTCGACTGGCTGAACGCGGTTTGCGTCGGGATGCCCGCAGGACCTGCCTTGAAGAAGTGGTGCACGGCTTCGTCGGTGGTCTGGGTGATGTCCCACTTGGCGATGGCTTCTTCCATGCTGCGGCTGTGCACGGTCGGCAGCTGGGTGTGCAGCAAGCCACCACGGGCCAGCGAGCCGAGGATGCTGAAGATCCCGCCGGCACGGTGCACGTCTTCCATGTGGTACTTCTGGATGTTCGGAGCAACTTTGCACAGTTGCGGCACGTGGCGGGAGAGACGGTCGATGTCGCGCAGGTCGAAATCGATCTCGGCTTCCTGGGCCGCGGCCAGCAAGTGCAGGATGGTGTTGGTGGAACCGCCCATGGCGATGTCCAGGGTCATGGCGTTTTCGAACGCCTGGAAGTTGGCGATGTTGCGCGGCAACACCGACTCGTCGTTATCAAAGTAGTAACGTTTGCACAGCTCGACGATGGTGCGGCCGGCCTGCAGGAACAGTTGCTCGCGGTCGCTGTGGGTGGCCAGGGTGGAACCGTTGCCCGGCAATGCCAGGCCCAGGGCTTCGACCAGGCAGTTCATCGAGTTGGCAGTGAACATGCCGGAGCACGAGCCGCAGGTCGGGCAGGCGCTACGCTCGTACTCGGCGACTTTCTCGTCAGAAGCGCTGGAATCGGCGGCGATTACCATGGCGTCGACCAGGTCGAGACCGTGGCTGGCCAGTTTGGTCTTGCCGGCTTCCATCGGGCCGCCGGACACGAAGATCACCGGGATGTTCAGGCGCAGGGACGCCATCAGCATGCCAGGGGTGATCTTGTCGCAGTTGGAGATGCAAACGATGGCGTCGGCGCAGTGGGCGTTGACCATGTATTCGACGGAGTCGGCGATGATCTCGCGGCTCGGCAGCGAGTACAGCATGCCGTCGTGGCCCATGGCGATGCCGTCATCGACGGCGATGGTGTTGAATTCTTTTGCCACACCGCCAGCGCGTTCGATTTCGCGGGCGACCAGTTGGCCCAGATCTTTCAGGTGCACGTGACCCGGTACGAACTGGGTGAAGGAGTTGGCAATGGCGATGATCGGCTTCTTGAAGTCGTCATCTTTCATCCCCGTGGCGCGCCACAGTGCGCGAGCGCCGGCCATGTTGCGGCCATGGGTGGATGTTTTCGAGCGGTAATCAGGCATGAAGCACTCCGGGCGGCTAATCAGGTATCAAAAGGGAAGTGAGCTTCTATTGACGTCTGGAACACTCAGAAATGGCCGCGTGTCCGGAAGTTGCCGATAACTTTGCGGGATCGCCGCGCGCTTCAGCTTGAGCTCATAAACCCGCCGGGGATGACTGGCGATGAATGTTCGCGATTCTACACGGCTGGCGGCAGGAGGGAATGCCTGTAGGAGCGAGCTTGCTCGCGAAAAACCTGAGAGTGTCGCGGGGTGTCAGGCTTTGAGCGTTATCGTTGACGACCATCGCGAGCAAGCTCGCTCCTACATGGACTGTGTTTCAGATCCAGATGGCGTCCCAGAGCGAATATTCGCCGATATGGTCGACGAGCCCTGCGCGTAATGGGTTGGCAATGATGTATCGAGCCATGGCTTTCAGATCCTCGTCGCGGCGCAACGCTCGGTCGAAGTAGCCTTTTTGCCAAACAGGCGCTGAAAGGCCTCGCGCCTGATTGATGAGTCGAGCACTGCGGGATTTGGTTACTTGCATGAGCTTCGGCAAATCGCCGTTATGGAGTTCAACCAGCCAGTGAATATGATCGGGCATGATCACCCAGGCTAAAGCCGTTGCGTCGCCGGCTTCATGAGTTCTTCTGAGCTCATGTACAACCAGGCGACCCATGCGCCAGTCCTTGAAAATCGGTTGTCGTTCATGAGTGACAGCGGTGAGCAGATAGATACGGCCATCTTCCGAGTGGCGGCCGGTACGTAAACGGTGAGCGTGGGGAGGGATGGACATTCCGTTGTCCTCTTCGATGACTGGAAGAGAAAACGTTAGACGCAGCGGTAAAAGATGTCGTGATGACAGTTGGTCTGGATGTGTCGGTACCCCTGTAGGAGCGAGCTTGCTCGCGAAAAACGTCAACGATAACGCGGTATGTCTGAACATCCGCGGTGCCTGTTTGTTCTTCGCGAGCAAGCTCGCTCCTACAGTGGTTTGCGGTATTAGCTATTCGGCAACAACCGGCAAGTAATGCTCTTGATGTATCGAGTCTCGGCAATCGCCGGATGCACCGGATGATCCGGCCCCTGACCGCCACGTTCCAGCATCTGGATATTGCGATCCAGGTGGCGGGCGCTGGTCAGCAGGATGTTCTGCAGGTCGTCTTCCGGCAGGTGCATCGAGCACGATGCGCTGAACAGGATGCCGTCCTTGGTGAGCAGGCGCATGGCTTGCTCGTTCAGGCGGCGGTAGGCGCCTTCGCCGTTTTTCATGTCTTTCTTGCGTTTGATGAACGCGGGCGGGTCGGCCACGATCACGTCGAAGCGCTCTTCGCTGGCTTTCAGTTCTTTCAGGGCTTCGAAGACGTCGCCTTCGATGCAGGTCATTTTCTCGGCGAAACCGTTCAGCGCAGCTACACGGCTGGCGGCAGGAGGGAATACCTGCAAGCGGGGAGTCGGCATTCACAAGACGTGCGGACGCAACCCTTGTAGGAGTGAGCTCGCTCGCGATGAGCCAGGGAACGCCGCGGAGTACCAGACTTTCAGCGTCATTGTTGGTGACCATCGCGAGCGAGCTCACTCCCACAGGAATGGCGGCGATTGATCAGTGTATTGAGGCCGAGCGCCACCGCGCTGAGCAGCAGAAAAGCCAGTGCCAGGGTCGTTTGCAGATCTGTTCCACTCAGGTTGATCAATGCGCTGATCAAACCGCCACAGATGAAAACCAGTGTGTTCCCGGCCGACGCTGAAGTGCCGGCGTTGTCCGGAAACACGTCCATCGCTTTGGACGTGGCGATGGGGCGTGCGATGGTCGTGCCGGCGGTACAGATGATCATCGGCACCAATACCGTCAAGGTCGAAAGCCCAAGCCAACTTGAGAGTAAAAGCATCACCACTCCTGAGAAGAAAATCAGGCTCAATCCGACAATGATTTGAGTATTGGGTGTAATCCGGCTGGTAAGCACCCGGGCGGCGATCCCGCCGATGATATACGCTGCACCATAGAGCAGAAGGGTCAGGGAGAACGCGTAGACCGACATGTGTAGCTGATCCATGAAGATCAGCGGCGAAACGACGATGAAGGAAAAGTGGCAAGTAAAGGCTATGGCCGCGATCAACCAATAGCCCATGAACCCCGCGTTGCCACACACCCGTTGGTAGGTGTGAAGGATGCGCTGGCGTGAGGCCAGGGCAGGTCGCTGGTCTTCCAACATGAAATACGCCTTCAGAAACACGACGACGGCCAATGCAATAAACAGAAGAAAGCTGCCGTGCCAGTCCAAGGCCTGTTGCAGCACGCTGCCCAACAACGGCGAGACGGAAATGAACACCCCGCTGGCCGTTACCATCAGAATCCGCAGCCGATCCCGCTCCTTGCCCTGGAACAAATCCTGGACCAGCGCCTGCGACAGCACGAAGCAACCGCAGCCGATGGCCTGGACCACGCGGAACATCAGGAACGCTACGTAATCGGTGGAAAGCAGGCAGCCGGTCGCCCCCGCGATCGAAACCGCCATGCCTGCCAGGAGCAGACGTTTGCGGCCGATAGTATCCGAGAGCGGTCCGATCAACAGTTGGGAAAGGGAGATGCCGATGGCGAAAAGGCTGATGGACAGCGCGATATCAGCGGGCGTGGTCCAGAAGTGTTCGGCCAGGGCGGGGAAGGAGGGCAGCAACACGTCGAGGGGGAAGACGCCGAGTAACACCATCGTCATTAACAGAACGACCGCTGCCCGACGCTTTTCTGCACTGACTGCATATTTTTCATCATTCATCGATAAGCCCTGCCTCGGAGAACAGTTGCCTATTGATAGGCAGGTCAAAGAACCCTGCCTCTTTCAATGCTTGAAATGTGGCGCTGGCGCTTGATCGGATGCGAAGAAGACGAGCGTGCTCGTCCGCCATATCAGCAATAATTTGAGCAACTGACTTTTCGCTAAGGCCAACGCTGCGTAGGCTCCCGCTGAGCCAGCATTCATCGGTCTCAAAGAAAATAAGCAGAATCTCTATGAGCAGCTCGGCTGCTAGGGCGCGCTGAGCGCCGCTAAAGTTCAGCCAAAAATAATGAAACACTTCGCAGAAGTAGCGACTGTGTCGAGCCTCGTCGGCGAGATGATCTCTGAGCATTTCCTGAACGGTGCTCACCAAAGCGTCGCGACAAACGTCGAGCAGCTCCTTGGCGATAATCGTCTCCGAGACGAAGCCCACAAGAAACCACACCAATGCTTTGTGCTTGGTCGGTGTGTGGTCGATCAGTTCATTCAGTCGGGTAATTCGTTGGGGCATGACCGGTCGGTCAGTCATGCCATAAAAGTCTGCAATTTGTTCGGCAAGATTATTGGAGAACAGCGCGTGATAGCCTTCATCAGTGTAAAGCTGCAGAGCAGCTGTTTTCATCCTTGTAGGAATAGCAATGCCCAGTTCGTCGTGGGCAATGATTTCAACTGATCGGTTGACGATGCGGTGTTCAAGCAAGGTGGTGTAGTCGAGAAAGTGCACCAAATGGTTGGCGGAAAGGCGTTGAGTGATTGCTTTATTTTTTGTTTTGAGCGCTGGGTGATTTAGATAAGAGAGAAAAGTCGGTGGAAACCAGTATCGAGTTTCCAATTGTTCATTTAAGTCCGAGGGCAGTAGATAACAGTGCGGGCTGCTTCTAACTGAGGATCGGGTGTTCCAGTCACCAAGGGTGAAGCGGCGGACCCACATGATACGGTCGTTAGGGAAAGCGTTCATTGCCTCTGCTCCTGCGAGGTCAACAGCGATTTTAACTCTTTACACATCACTTGCCCGTCACTCTTGCCGCAACCAACAAAAAACAACACTTGCTCTGGACTATCTTCCAATCCCAACAAGGCTTCCACCTGATCATCTGTCAATGCGCCGGTCAACCAGGTGTTCAATCCCATTGCGGTGGCTGCTAACTGGAACGTCTGGGAAATATGGCCGGCTTCGATGTAGGCCATTCGATAGGCTCGCGAGTGCTCATATTTCCACCAAAGTTTGTCGAATCTACAGGTTATGAACAATCCGAATGGCAGGTTGTTGATGAAGTGTTGCCCGGATAGAAGATGCCCTAATGGTTGATCGGGCAAGGGGTTGACGAAACTCAGCGCGTGCGCCGTGGAATGATAGGCGTATAAACCGGTCTTCAGACCAACAACGTTTTGAACCTGGAGAAAGCCTTCACAGGCATTTAGCCCACCACCAGATGGACTGCTTCGCCGAGCTCCGAGGCCTTCAGCAATGCTTTCATCGATGTCGTTTTCGCGCTCACGCAAATAGCCGAGGGTCAGGTAAAGAAGTGTACTTATGATCTCTAGAGAAACGGCTTCACCTGTGAAAGTGCGGCAGGTTTTTCGGTCAATCAGAACGTTTGCTAGGGAGCGTTCCGGGAGGCAAGAAGGGAGCGGTAGGGCAATCAGGTCGCGTGCCAAGGATTCCGCGACTCTGGTTGGAGGGGGGGAGGTATTGAGGACGTTTGTACAATGATCGAGATATAGGCTCGACCATTCATGAGTGTCTTGCGGGACGTGAACGCAAGGGATGTTCTTAGTGCCAGTGTGGAATATTTTTGATAGTTCATCCCAGCCCCATTTTGTGTGGCTGGGTTTGGTGTTTGTAAGGATTCCTGCACTAAGGAATTGAGAGTCAATTTCGTTTGAATTGTTGAAGTTGTTTGGATTTTCGATTAGTTCGGCAAGTCGAGTTGAGTATTCAAGGTTGAGCTCAAACTGTTTGTGACTTTTGTAATCCCAGATTATTTGGTTGGGGGTGCGCGGAAGTATGAAAATATTAGGATTTATTTGCATGTTAAATGATTCTCTGGGTGGTGCCCTATAAAACGCTGGGTAGCCGGCACTCCCCAGCGCTTCATTTACTTATCAGGCTTTCTTGGAAACCAGAAAAGCCAAGTTCGCGATGTGGGAAGCTTCCAGAGTAATTGCTTTCATGTTTGAACTCCTTTTGATTTTAAGTGAATGTCACTTTTGAAGTGACAGTTCAATCATAGGTGTTGGTCATGTTTTTTCAAGAAAATACTGAGTAGGAATATTCTATTAATGTTGTCGGAGTAATCCTACATACTAATCGACTTTATGGCTTTTCGGATCAATAACAATAACGTAGCTTCCCACTAGGGCGTAGAGGGGGCGTAAAGTTCAGAAAATGTATTGGGGGGCGATAAGCCGTCGCCCCCCAATAAAATAGTGCAATCAGCTATTCGGCAACAACCGGCAAGTAATGCTCTTGATATACCGAGTCTCGGCAATCGCCGGATGCACCGGATGATCCGGCCCCTGACCGCCACGTTCCAGCATCTGGATATTGCGGTCCAGGTGGCGGGCGCTGGTCAGCAGGATGTTCTGCAGGTCGTCTTCGGGCAGGTGCATCGAGCACGAAGCGCTGACGAGGATGCCGTCCTTGGTGAGCAGGCGCATGGCTTGTTCGTTCAGGCGGCGGTAGGCGCCTTCGCCGTTTTTCATGTCTTTCTTGCGTTTGATGAACGCTGGCGGGTCGGCCACGATCACGTCGAAGCGCTCTTC
This sequence comes from Pseudomonas sp. MHK4, assembly GCF_054600775.1. NCBI lineage: Bacteria > Pseudomonadati > Pseudomonadota > Gammaproteobacteria > Pseudomonadales > Pseudomonadaceae > Pseudomonas > Pseudomonas sp. MHK4. The sequence continues at coordinate 418,074 of NZ_BAAIAK010000003.1, forward strand.
GCTGGCTTTCAGTTCTTTCAGGGCTTCGAAGACGTCGCCTTCGATGCAGGTCATTTTCTCGGCGAAACCGTTCAGCGCGGCGTTGCGCTCGACGCCGTCGAGGGCGAAGGCCGAGGCGTCGACGCAGAACACTTCACTGGCGCCGAACGCGGCCGCTTGCACGCCCCAGCCGCCGATATAGCTGTACAGGTCGAGCACGCGCTTGCCCTTGGCGTAGGGCGCCAGGCGTGCGCGGTTCATGCGGTGGTCGTAGAACCAGCCGGTTTTCTGGCCCTGGATGACCGGCGCTTCGAATTTCACGCCATTCTCTTCCAGCGCGACCCACTCCGGCACCAGGCCGAAGACGGTTTCGACGTAGCGATTGAGACCTTCGGCATCACGGGCGGCGGAGTCGTTCTTGAACAGGATGCCGCTTGGCTTGAGCACCTGGGTCAGGGCCGCGATCACGTCGTCTTTATGGGCTTCCATGGTCGCCGAGGCGATCTGCACCACCAGGATGTCGCCGAAACGGTCGACCACCAGGCCTGGCAGCAGGTCGGAATCGCCGTAGACCAGGCGATAGAACGGCTTGTCGAACAGGCGCTCGCGCAGCGACAGGGCCACGTTCAGGCGATGCACCAGCAGCGATTTGTCGAGTGGCAGCTTGATGTCGCGCGACAGCAGGCGCGCGCAGATCAGGTTGTTCGGGCTCATGGCGACGATGCCCAGCGGCTTGCCGCCGGCGGCTTCGAGGATCGCCTGGTCGCCGGCCTTGAAGCCGTGCAACGGGGTGGCAGCCACGTCGATTTCGTTGCTGTAGACCCACAGGTGACCGTTGCGCAGGCGACGGTCGGCGTTGGCTTTGAGGCGCAGGCTAGGCAGGGACATGACGTCGCTCCGGAAAAAAGAGCGGGAGTATAGCGTGTTGAGGGGTGTGGCGGGTTCGAAGGGCGATGAAACGCTGATGGCCCCATCGCGAGCAAGCTCGCTTCCACATTGGAATGGGTTGCCCTGTGGGAGCGAGCTTGCTCGCGATAGCGGTTTGGAATACTTACGCCGAAAGCAGCTGAATCAACTCACGATTGAACGCCGGAATGTCATCCGGTTGGCGGCTGCTGATCAGTGTTCCGTCCTTGACCACTTCCTTGTCGACCCAATGGGCACCGGCATTCACCAGATCGTCCTTTAGCGTCTTGTAGCTGGTCATGGTCTTGCCGTTGACCAGCCCGGCCGAAACCAACAGCCAGCCGCCATGACAGATGACCGCGATCGGCTTGCCGGCAGAGGTGCCCATCTTGACCAGGTGCTGGGCATCCTGGTCGAGGCGGATGGTGTCGGAATTCTGCACACCGCCAGGCAGGACCACGGCGTCGTATTCCTCGATACTGGCCGAGCGGAATGTCCGGTCAACCTTGAAGTCGTCCGCCGGTTTATCGTGATTCCAGCCTTTGACCTGACCTTCCTTCGCGGAAAGTATGTCGACCCGGGCGCCCGCCCTGCTCCAGGGCTTCTTTCGGTCCGGTCAGTTCGACCTGCTCGAAACCATTGGTCACCAGTATCGCGACGCGTTTGCCATTCAGGGAATTGGACATGAAAAAGCTCCTGACTTTGAGAGAGTGATTGCCCGTGGGCATTACAAAGTCCGAAGCCAGGTTTTGAATGAAAGTTCCTGCGATGTGCTCGCTGGTATGTCGGATCCAATATCAGAAAGGTTAGAATCTGCGCCTGTCCCAGAGTGTGTACTTATGTCCCAAGAGCTGACGCCCGAACAAATCCAGCAATCCCTGCAAGGCATCAGTGTGCCGGCCCAGCCGCAGATCATGGTGGATCTGCAGATGGAGCAGTACATGCCCGACCCGGATCTGGATGTGATCGCGAAGCTGATCTCCCAGGACCCGGGGCTCTCTGGCTCCCTGCTGAAAATCGTCAACTCGCCGTATTACGGCCTGAGCAACAAGATCGCTTCGATCCAGCGCGCGGTGAATCTGCTGGGTAGCCGTTCGATCATCAACCTGATCAACGCGCAGTCGATCAAGGGCGAGATGAACGACGATACCATCGTCACCTTGAACCGGTTCTGGGACACCGCCCAGGACGTGGCGATGACCTGCCTGACCCTGGCCAAGCGCATTGGCGCCCAGGCCGGCGATGAAGCCTATGCCCTCGGGTTGTTCCACGATTGCGGCGTGCCGCTGATGCTGCAGCGGTTCCCCAACTACATGAGCGTGCTGGAACAGGCCTATGCCAACGCCGGCCCCGATTGCCGGGTGGTGGACACCGAGAACCAGGCGTTCAACACCAACCACGCCGTGGTCGGGTACTACACGGCCAAGTCCTGGCGCCTGCCGGATCACGTGTCTGCCGCGATCGCCAACCATCACAATGCCCTGGCGATCTTCAGTGACGAGTCGTCGCGCAACAGCGCCCTGAAAAACCTGTTGGCGATCCTGAAAATGGCCGAGCATATTTGTGCGTCCTACCGGGTGCTGGGCAACCAGCCCGAAGACCATGAGTGGAACAGCATCGGGCATTTGGTGCTCGATTACGTCGGCCTCTCGGATTACGATTTCGAAACCCTCAAGCAGACGATTCGCGACCTCGGCGCTCATCGCTGAGTGGCGAATCTCTTCTCACCGAGCGTCTGATTCGAGAACCCCATGCCTGAACTGCCAGAAGTCGAAACCACCCGCCGCGGGATTGCGCCGCACCTGGAAGGCCAGCGCGTCAGCCGGGTGATCGTGCGTGATCGGCGCCTGCGCTGGCCGATTCCCGAAGACCTCGATGTGCGTTTGTCGGGCCAGCGCATCGTGCTGGTGGAGCGGCGCGCCAAGTACCTGTTGATCAATGCCGAGGTTGGCACCTTGATCAGCCATTTGGGCATGTCGGGGAATTTGCGTCTGGTTGAAGCCGGCCTGCCGGCCGCCAAGCATGAGCATGTGGATATCGAGCTGGAGTCGGGCCTGGCCTTGCGCTACACCGACCCGCGGCGGTTCGGCGCGATGCTGTGGAGCCTCGATCCGTACAATCATGAGCTGTTGATTCGCCTGGGGCCAGAGCCGCTGACCGACTTGTTCGACGGTGAACGGCTGTTCCAGCAGTCGCGCGGGCGCTCGATGGCGGTCAAGCCGTTCATCATGGACAACGCGGTGGTGGTTGGCGTCGGTAACATCTATGCGACCGAAGCGCTGTTCGCCGCCGGTATCGACCCGCGTCGTGAAGCCAGGAGCATTTCCCGGGCGCGGTACCTGAAGCTGGCAATCGAGATCAAGCGCATCCTGGCGGCCGCCATCGAGCGGGGCGGCACCACGCTGCGCGACTTTATCGGCGGAGACGGTCAGCCGGGCTACTTCCAGCAGGAGCTGTTCGTGTACGGCCGTGGTGCCGAGCACTGCAAGGTCTGTGGTACGCCATTGCGTGAAGTGAAACTCGGGCAGCGCGCCAGCGTGTTCTGCCCGCGCTGTCAGACCTGAAAAACAAAAGATCGCAGCCTGCGGCAGCTCCTACAGGGGAATGCGATCTCTGAAGGAGCTGCCGCAGGCTGCGATCTTTCAAGCCTTGCCGGTAATCTTGCGGTACTTCTCCATCAACTGCTCTTCAGTCTCAGGATGGGCTTCGTCCAGCGGAATGCAATCCACCGGGCAGACCTGCTGGCACTGCGGTTCGTCGTAGTGGCCGACACACTGGGTGCACAGGTTCGGGTCGATCACGTAGATTTCTTCGCCCTGGGAAATGGCGGCGTTGGGGCACTCGGGTTCGCAGACGTCGCAGTTGATGCAATCGTCGGTGATGATCAGGGACATGCTAACTCCAGCCGGGGCGGCAGGCCCGGGCGCAATAAATCAATGCGCGTAATTGTGCCGCATTGGTGAGCGCTATGCACGCGGGCGCGACGTTCTGTAGGAGCCGGCTTGCTGGCGATGGCGGTGTGTCAGGTGCACCGCGATGTATTGATCGCCAGCAAGCCGGTTCCTACAGTCCGGGTATTACTTCTTGAAGCGTTGTGTCAGGGCGTCCGCGACTATCGGGTGCACGAACTTGGTGATATCGCCGCCCAAGGCTGCAATTTCACGGACCAACGTCGAGGAAATGAAGGAATAACGCTCGGACGGGGTAAGAAACAGGCTTTCCACATCCGGGGCCAGCTGGCGGTTCATGTTGGCCAGCTGGAACTCGTATTCGAAGTCCGACACCGCGCGCAAACCACGCAGGAACACGTTGGCATTCTGCTCTTTGGCAAAGTGCGCCAGCAGCGTCGAGAAGCCGACGACTTCTACGTTCGGCAGATGTTTGGTGACCTCGCGAGCCAGTTCTACTCGCTGTTCCATTGGAAACAACGGGTTTTTCTTCGGGCTGGCGGCGACAGCAATGATCACGTGATCGAACAGGCGCGAGGCGCGTTCGACCAGATCGCCATGGCCCTTGGTAATAGGGTCGAAGGTACCTGGGTACAACACTCGGTTCATCGCGTCGTCCTGGCGGGAGTGCGTTGGGGATTCGGATGGTATCGCAGCCTAACCGGTCGGCCAAGTCGCCTTTTGGGTAAGAAAGCACTAAAGACGATAGGAATAATCGTCTTTTTCATGGGTTTTTTAAACGTTCGGCCAGTGAAGTCGCCAGTTGCGCCGTCAATCCGTAGACCGACAACTGCGGGTTTGCGCCAATGCTGGTGGGGAACAGCGAGCCGTCATGAATCGACAGATTGACCAGTTGATGATGTCGGCCGAGGCTGTCGGCGACGGCATTTTTCGGCTCTTCGCCCATCGCGCAGCCGCCCATCACATGGGCACTGCCCAGCCGCGTGCGATACAACTCCAGGCTCAGGCTGTCGATCAAGGTGCGTGCTTCGGCGAGGGTGTTCACGTAACGCGCGTCGGCGTGCATCGGCATCACGGCCCTGGCACCGCCGGCGAACTGGATCTCGGCCATGCTGTGGAAGGCCCGGCGCAATCCATCCCAGGCATAGGCAGACACCTGATAATCGAGCACGGGTGTGTCGTCGCCGCGTAACTGTACGCTGCCGCCCTGGCTGTCCGGGTGAAAACCGTCGCGCAGCAGCGCGAGCATGGCGTGGGTATGCGGCAGATTGGCCATATGTTGCGCATTTTCCTGGCCGAAACCGCCCAGCAGCGTCGTCGCCAGCGCCGGGTGCAGCGGTGGAACCTCCAGTTTGTAGGCCATTTTGCCCGTGGTGCCGTCCTGCCATTGGAAATGGTCGGAGTAGATCGACTGCGGCGCCCCATAGAAGGGGTTGACCACCTCGTCGAACAGCGCGGCGGACATGTTCACCGGATGCAGGAACGTGCGCTTGCCTACGCATTGGTGCGGGTCGGGTGCCCCTGAGCGCAGCAGCAATGCCGGGCTGTTGATCCCGCCGCCAGCCAGCACGTAATGCCGCGCCTTGACCGTGATCTTGCGGCCGGTGGGCTCGACGCAACGCTCGTCCATCGCCACGCATTGCAGGCCGCTGACCTTGTCGTCGCTGATCAGGAGCTTTTCGGCGCGGGCCAAGTAAAGCAGCTCGCCGCCGTTTTCCAGGGTGGCCGGAATGGTCGTGACCATCATCGATTGCTTGGCATTGGTCGGGCAGCCCATGCCGCAGTAACCGAGGTTCCAGCAGCCGCGCACATTGCGCGGGATGACATGCCAGCTGTAGCCGAGCTTTTCGCAGCCCTTGCGGATCACATCGTTGTTGGCATTGGGTGGCACCATCCACGGAGCGACGCCCAGGCGCTGTTCCATTTTTTCGAACCAGGGCGCCATTTCAGCGGGGGAGTGGCCCTTCACGTTGTGTTCCCTGGCCCAGTGTTCGAGCGTCGGCTCTGGCGTTCGAAAGCTCGAAGTCCAGTTGATCAGCGTAGTGCCGCCCACCGCCCGACCCTGGAGGATGGTGATCGCGCCGTCCTTGCTCATGCGGCCGATGCCTTCCTGGTAGAGGCTGGCGTAGGCCTGGTCTTCGAGCAACTTGAAGTCGCTGCTGGTCTTGAGCGGGCCTTCCTCGATCAGCAGCACCTTGTAGCCGGCCGTGCTGAGGATTTCGGCCGTGGTCCCGCCGCCGGCGCCGCTGCCGATGATCGCCACATCCGCTTCGAGGGTCAGGTCCTGGGTCAGTTGCGAGCCGTTGTGGGTTTTCCAGCCGCGGGCCATGCCTTCGCGGAACGGGTCGGGTACGGGCATCTTTGGAGGTCTCTTTTTATTGTTGGATTAGGTGGTGAGGCGGCTGACGCCATCGCGGGCAAGCCCGGCTCCCACAGGGGTTGAGTCGTTCGCAAAAAGGTGAGACACCTCAATACCTGTGGGAGCGGGCTTGCTCGCGAAGGCGTCGACTCGGTTTCAAACCGTCGGCGGTCCCGGATACCCGCAATGCGCCCACGATTCCTTACGCCCATACCAGGCCATCATCACCAGTTGCAGCAATGAACTGTGGCCCATGCGCAGCAGGCTCAACGAGCTGTTTTCCCAGCGTTCGAGGAAGTGCCGGATATCGCCGGCACTGGCGTTTTCCCAACTGCCCCAGATCCCGGTCAGCGGCCCGCGGGTGACGGCCATGCCCAGCACGTCGAACAATTGCCGGGTGAGCTTGAGCATTTCCTGCGACAGGTGATCGAGGTTGTAATCGAGGCTTTTCAGGGTGCCCTCGACAGCATCGGGCATACCCTGGGCAGCCACGGCGCCCTCGAGCAGCACCGGGACGAGGGCGCGCAGAAACGCCAGGTCGCCACTGCGCAGCGCCGTGAAGCCGCTGGCAGGCACGCTCGATGAGCAGCCGCTCAGACTGGCCCCCAACCCGGCGGTGGCAAGAAAGGCGCTGGCGCCGAGGCTGAATTTGAGCAGGCCGCGCCGTGACAGCGCGGGAGTATCGGACAGGCTAGGGTGCATTCTTGTTATTACCCGAGGGTGATCATCGTTAACGGATAAACAGCTTCTGGATCAGTTTCTGAATGGATTTGCCGTAGGGCGGGTAGATCAGTTTCGCCGCGTTGAACCGTTGCTTGATCAGCACGCCCTTGGCCTTGCTGAAGGTCAGGAAGCCTTCGTGGCCGTGGTAGTGACCCATGCCCGAAGCGCCGATGCCGCCGAACGGCATGTCATCCTGGGCCACGTGCAACAGGGTGTCGTTGAGGCAAACACCGCCGGAATGGGTCTCGTTGAGCACGCGGTTCTGCTCGCGCTTGTCGTAGCCGAAGTAGTACAGCGCCAGTGGGCGAGGGCGCTGGTTGATGTAGGCAAACGCCTGGTCCAGATGTTTGTACGGCACGATCGGCAACAGCGGGCCAAAGATTTCGTCCTGCATCACCGTCATGTCGTCGCTGACGTTGAGCAGCAGGCTATGCCCCATACGGCGGCCCTGGCCTTGATCGAACAACGGGATCAGCTGCGCACCTTTGCCGGTGGCGTCGCTGACATAGCCGTTGAGTCGCGCCAGTTGTCGGTCATTGATGATCGCGGTGTAGTCCGGGTTGTCGGCGAGGGTCGGATAAAAACCGCGAACCGCCTGCCGATAGGCCTCAACGAAAGCGTCGACGCGATCTTCCGGTACCAGCACGTAGTCCGGGGCCACGCAGGTCTGGCCGGCATTGAGGGTTTTGCCGAAAGCGATGCGCTCGGCGGCATCCTTGAGCGGTACGTCCTGGGAAACGATGGCCGGGGACTTGCCGCCCAATTCCAGCGTGACCGGCGTCAGGTTTTCCGCCGCCGCGCGCATCACGTGCTTGCCGATGCTGGTGGCGCCGGTGAACAGCAGGTGATCGAAAGGCAGGCGCGAAAACGCCACGCCGATATCGGCTTCGCCCAGCACCACGCACACCAGGTCTTCAGGGAAGATCCGCGCGAACAATGCCTTGAGCAGCAAACCGGTGGCCGGGGTCGATTCGCTGAGCTTGAGCATCACCCGGTTACCCGCCGCCAACGCGCCGACCAAGGGCCCGATGGCCAGGTACAGCGGATAGTTCCACGGCACGATCACCCCGACCACGCCGAGTGGCTGATAGATCACCTTCGCCGAGGCAGGCTGAAAAGCGACACCGACCTTGCGCCGCGACGGGCGCATCCAGCCGTTGAGGTGGCGGCTGGCGTAATGGATGCCGTGCAGGCTGGGCATCAGTTCGGCGAGCAGGGTTTCATCGGCGCTGCGGTGGCTGAAATCCTGGTTGATCGCATCGATCAGGGCCTGGCGTTCGTTGTTCAGCAAATCCCGTAGTGCCTTGAGCCATTGCTGGCGCTGGGCCGCGGGTGGCATCGGGTGGGCGGCATAGGCCGCGCGCTGTGCATCGAACCGGGCCTGGAGTTCTTCCAGGGGCTGCTGGAGGTTTTGCAGGTAGGAAATGTCAGCAGTCATGGTCGGCTCCGGATTTATTGTAGTGAGAGCATTTTTAGAGTCTATACTCTAGAAAGTCAAATACCATCCTCGGCATCGCTTTGTTTTATCCGCTGGCGGATAGGTCGTAAGATGCCCCTCACCGCACTCTGAATTTAAGCTCAAGCCATGGCCCCACGGATCAAAACCAGCGAGCGCATCGTGCAGAACAGCCTGGAGCTGTTCAACCAGCAGGGCGAGCGCAGCATCAGCACCAACCACATCGCCGCCCATATGGAGATTTCTCCGGGCAACCTGTACTACCACTTCCCCAACAAGCAGGCGATCATCGCCGTGCTGTTCAGTGAGTATGAGAGCCTGGTGGACAGTTTCCTGCGTCCGCCGCAGGGCCGCGCAGCCACGGTGGAAGACAAGCGCTTCTACCTCAAGGAGCTGTTGTCAGCCATGTGGCGCTACCGGTTCCTGCACCGGGACCTGGAGCACTTGCTCGACAGTGACCCGGAGCTGGCCGCCCGCTACCGGCGTTTTTCCCAACGCTGCGTGATCCAGGGCGCCGCCATCTACGAAGGTTTTGTCGCCGCCGGCATCCTCAAGATGGATCGGGTGCAGATCGAGTCCCTGACGATCAATGCCTGGATCATCCTCACCTCCTGGGTGCGTTTTTTGTGCACCACGCGGGAAAACTCCAGCCACCTCAGCGAGCAGGCCATCAAGCGCGGTGTCTACCAGGTGCTGGTGCTGGAGGCGGGTTTCGTCACGGACCAGGCGCGTGATGCGGTCGCTGCGTTGTTTGAAGAGTTTTACGTGCCGCTGGCCCAGGCGCTGGAAGAAGTATGAAATAAAGCCTGCTGCAGGATCGAAAATCGCCCATCACAGGAGCCCGTTATGCCCATTGCGCAACTGATCAGCCCGCAAGTACTGGACCTGAAGAAGGACCAGCCGGGGTTGGTGATTCTTGATTGTCGTTTTGCCCTCGAAGACCTGGATTATGGCCAGCGCAGCTATGCGCAAGGGCACATCGGCGGGTCGGCTTTTGCCGATCTTGAGCGTGATCTGAGTGGAAAAGTGATCAAGGGCGTGACCGGACGTCATCCATTGCCCGAGCCGGCGGACCTGATTGAGCGCCTGCAAGCCTGGGGTATCAATGCCGACAGCGAAGTGGTTCTGTACGACGACGGTCCGGGCGCGTTCGCGGCACGGGCCTGGTGGCTGCTGGCCTGGCTGGGCAAGCGTGACGGCGTGTTCATCCTCGATGGCGGACTCAAGGCCTGGCACGCGGCGGGGCTGCCCCTGAGCCTTGATCCACCGGCGAACAGCCGCGGCACCTTTACCGGGAAACCGGACACCGCGTTGGTTCTCAGCGCCGAGCAGTTGCACAAGCGTCTGACCCGACCCGCGCTGACCCTGCTCGATGCCCGTGCCTTGCCGCGCTTCAAGGGCGAAGTCGAGCCGATCGACCCGATTGCCGGGCACATCCCCGGTGCGCAATGTGCGGCCTTCACCGACAACCTGGGCAGCGACGGGCGGTTCCTGCCAGCCGACCAGCTCAAGCAGCGTTTTGCCGCGAAGCTGGGTGATCGCTCGCCGACCGATCTGGTGGCGTACTGCGGGTCCGGCGTGACAGCTTGCCATAACCTGTTCGCACTGTGCCTGGCGGGTTATCCGTTGGCGGCGCTGTATGCCGGGTCGTGGAGCGAGTGGATCAATGATCCTGCGCGGGGCGTTGCCACTGGCGAATAGAACGCGAAAATCCCACATGGGTAACTGATTTGTTTTGAGATTTAAAACAATCGGGCATTGCGATACGCCCCAGGCCCAACCCCATACACCTGCTTGAACTGCCGACTCAGATGACTCTGGTCGGCAAACCCCAGTTGCGTCGCGACTTCCAGGGGCAAACACCCCCCCTGCAACAACACCCGCGCCCGAGCGATGCGCTGTTGCATCAGCCAGGTGTGCGGCGGCATGCCGGTGGCACGGCGGAACACCCGGGCGAAGTGGAAAGGCGACAGGTTCACCGCCGCTGCCAGTTCTTCAAGCGAGGGGGGTGCCGCCAATTGCGCGTGCAGCAGGTCCTTGGCCAATGTCACTGCCCGGTGTTCCTTGCCCGGTTTGCCGGCTTCGGGAACCGCCGCGTGACGCTGCAGCAGTGACAGCATCAGTTCTCGCCAGGCGGTCTGTTGTTGCAGCGCGGTGGCCGGGCTTTCGAGCAAGCGATGCAATTGGCAGAAGCCGTTCACCAGATCCGGATCGCGGTACAAGGTGGCGCCGAACGCCGGCAGATGGTCGGTGGGCAATTCGAGTTCGGCCAGCAGCGACAGCATCTGCCCGCTATCGGGGTAAAACGCCCGGTACAACCAGCCATCCTCCGTGCCCTTGTGGCCGGTGTGCAGTTCATCAGGGTTGATCAGCACCAGTGTGCCGCTACCTGCCAAGTGTTCGGTGCCGCGATAGCGGTAGCGCTGGGCGCCGGCCATGATCATGCCGATCACGTAGCCGTCGTGCACATGGGGGGCGAATCGCTGCTCGATGTAGCGTGCCGACAACAACTCGATCCCGGCCAATGGCGCCGTTTGCCAGAAGTGGATGGATTCGCCTAGTGGATTGCCCATGGCCTAATCGCGCCCCATGTCGGTCAGCCACTGCGGGATGCGTCGTTCCAGGTAGTACCCCGGTTGGCGGAACGAGCCATCGACGAATCCGACATGCCCGCCCCGAGCCTGCAATTCGAATTGCGTGCAGGCCGACAACTCGTCGGCTTGCGGCAGGCTATGAGGGAAAACGAAGGGGTCATCGGCTGCCTGAATGATCAGGGTTGGCGTACAGATCTCGCCGAGGAAGTAGCGGCTCGAGGCGCGGCGGTAGTAGTCCTCGGCGTCAACGAAACCATTGAGCGGCGCGGTTACCCGGCCGTCAAAATCCCAGAACGTGCGCATGTTTTCCAGCGATCCCAGTGCCGCGAGGGCCGCGAGGCCGTCCTCGCGCCCGTCGTGCTGGAACTGGCGTTGCTTGTTCTTGATGTAGGCCAGCATCTCGCGCATGAAATGCGCCTGATAGACCTTGGAAAAACCCTGGCCGATTCGGTCGGCGCAATGGTCCAGGCGAAACGGCACCGACACCGCCACCGCACCGCGCACGCCGCTGGCGCTGCCGGTTTCGCCCAGATGCTTGAGCAGCACGTTGCCGCCCAGGGAGTAACCGACGGCATACAACGGCGCGAGCGGACGCTTCGCCCGCAGATGCCTGATGGTTTCGGCCAGGTCTTCACTGGCGCCGGAATGGTAGCTGCGCGGCAACAGATTGGGTTCGCCGGAGCAACCGCGCCAGTTCAGCGCGACACTGGCCCAGCCCTGGTCACCCAGGGCTTTTTGTATCCCGGCCACGTAAGGCGAATTCGACGAGCCGGTCAGCCCGTGCAACACCAGGACCAAAGGCGCCTCGGCGCTGTGCGGGCCATACCAGTCGAGGTCGAGGAAGTCGCCATCCTCGAGCCACAGGCGTTCACGCTCACGTTCGAGGTGGGTGGTTTTGCGCCACAGCGGTCCCCACAAGGTCTGCAAGTGCGGGTTGCCGAGGCCGAAGGCCGGCCTGAAGGCGGCCCGTTGAGTGATCGTTTGGCGCGGTTGCACATCCATTCTCGGTAAAAGGTCTTCGTGAAGCCGCACAATGACGCGGCCAGCCTGCGCTGCGGCCGCGTCGTCATGGAATTCTAACCTGCCACAAACTCATCTGTTGAGCGACATGTGGCACTGGCCGCACTTTCGATGGGGTCTGGCAACGGTTGCTGGTCGGTCTTGGGTCCCAGGATGACAGTGTTCCATCGCTCGTTATCGAGGTGACGGTTGAGTGCGTTCTTGACCGATTCGAGGTTCAATTCCAACGCTTTTTGCGTGGAGAAATCGAGTTCCAAAGGCAAGTCGTTGATACCGATGTCGCGCAGCTGCCTGACGATCTGTGCATTGGTGGTGCTGTCCAATGGCGCGCTGCCTGCCAGTCGCGTTTTGCTGTCATCGAGTTCTTTCTGTGTGGGGCCGTGGTTAAGGAAGTCGCGATACATTTCCCTGATTTTTGTCAGTACTGCATCGGCCACCTCCGGTCTGGTCTGCAGCTCGATGACCAGGATGCCCTGCGCCTGAAGGGCAGAGAGTCTGGCTTGAACGTCATAGGTGAGCCCTCGACGCTCACGAAGTTCATGCATCAGCCGGGTGGTGAAAATCTGGTTGGCCATCTGCAATGCGACAAAGTCAGGGCTGTTGCGCAGGACGCCTGGTTGGGCAAGACGCAGATAAGCCTGGGTCGACGGCCTTTCTAGCTGCAGATAACCTGGGGGGGCGGGACTGTCCGGGGATTTGATCGTGGTGACGGCTGGCCCCAGAGGCAATGCGCTGGAAATCTGTAGGCCAATGCGCTGGGCTTCATCCTCCGTAAGGTCGCCGACCAGCGTAATCTGCGCGTTCCCTGCTGCGTACGCCTTGCGATGGAAATCCTGCACCTGGTCGCGGGTGATGGCCGCAAGCCCGGCCTTGGTTCCATAGACGGACTGAGCGTAACCATGTCCGGGGAACAGCAACCCATGGAGGGCTTGATTGGCCTGGTTTACGTGGGACTGGTCCTCAAGGTCGAGAAAATGCAGTAGCTGGGATTTCGCCAGAGGCAGGGACTGCTCCGGCAATGAAGGTTTGCCAAGCATCAGGGCAAACAGCTCCAGCGCTGGCGCTCGCCGGGCTTCGTCGCTCAGGCTGCGCAACGAAAAGCTGGCTCGATCCTGAGTGATCCCCATGCCCAGGCTCGCTCCCAGTTGGTCGAAACTCTCCAGGATGGCGTTGAGGTCCCTGCCTTCCACCCCCTCATTCAATAGGCTATAGGTCAGCGCTGCCAGGCCCGGTTGATCGGGGGTGTGAGCGCTGCCAGCGGCGAAGCTGACATGGACGTCGAACATGGGTAGGCCGGGGGTGCGAATGAACAGGACCCTGGTATCGGTAAAGGTTTTATATCCCTTGATCGGCAGCGACCGCGGGACCGCTTGAACCTGAGGTTCATTCAGCGATTGCAGCGCGGCTTTTTGTGATGCAGCCATAGTGGCGGCGGATGCCGTAAACGCCTGCCCGCTCACAAGCGCTAAGGCCAGTATCAGCCATGCTTCTTTCATGGTGGATGTGAACTTAGCCATTGTTTTTCTCCGGCAAGATCTTGGCGATGCTCATGCGTTCGCGTGTCAGGTAAGTCGCGGCAGCGTTTTGAATATCCAGCGGGGTGATCTTGTTCAGCTCATCCGTGTCCTGATCCGCCAGCTGCCAGTCGAGGCCAATGCTTTCCAGCAGGCCAAGGGTGCTGGCTTGTCCTTCCAGATCATCCCGCGCATAAACCGTGTTGGCGATCAGGATAGTTTTGGCCCGATCCAGTTCTGCTTTTGTCGGTGGCTTGGTTTTCAGTTCATCAATCGCTTGCCACAGGCGCGCAAGTGCCTGGTCAGGGTTAGTTATCTTGTCGAGGTTGAGTTGAGAGCTGATGGTCAGCAATGAATCGCCGCGAGTGAAGGCGTTGTACTCTGACTGGACTTCGGAAAATATCCCGTCCACAAACTGCAGTTGCTGTTTGAGCCGAGCACTGTTGGAGCCTGCCAATAGGGTTTCGAGCAGGCGCAGGGTGTGAGCGATCCTGCGCTCTGGCGCAGTGGCCAGGCCGGGCGTGTTGAAACTCATGATGAGTCGCGGAGCCGAAATCGGGGCGTGCAGGATCAACGACCTTTCGCCAGGTGTGGGCAACTCGACAGGCGCGAGGGCAATGGGCGTCGTGCGGCGCTCCAGATGACCGAAGTATTTCTGCGCCAGCGCCTTCACCCCGTCGGGCGTGACATTGCCAACCACCACCAGCGTCGCATTGTTTGGCGCGTACCAGGCCTGATACCACTGCTGCAGTTGAAGGACATTCAGCCGCTGCACGTCGTGCATCCAGCCAATGGTAGGCGTGCGATAGGCACTGCTCAGGTACGCAATGCTTTCCAGTCGCTCGACGCTCTGTGCCGGTGCATGGTCGTCGATACTATCGCGACGCTCCTGCGCAATGACCTCCCTCTCCGTGGCGAAGTCTTGCTCGCGCAAACTCGCCGTACTCATCAGGTCGGTCATGATTTCGAACGCGACGCCCAGCCGACCGGGGGCAAGTGTCTGGTGATAGACCGTGTAGTCCTTGCCGGTGAAAGCGTTTTCGCGGGCTCCGAGGTTTTCCAATAGCGCGGCAAACTCCCCGGCGCAGGCTTTGCTGCTGCCTTTGTAGACCATGTGTTCCAGGGCATGGGACAAGCCGGATTGACCAGGCGGCTCATAGCTTGCCCCGACTTTCAGCCAGAGCTGAGCGGTGACGGCGGCTGATCGATGATCTTCGCGCACGATAACCTTCAGCCCGTTGCCCAAGGTGAAAGCTTGCGTCGAAGGGGGGGATGCGGCGGCAGCCAGGAGCGGCAGCCACCCGATAAAGAGCAACAGACATGTGCTGCGGGAGATGTTCATCCGTGTACATCCTCAGTGGTTTGCAGGTATTTGCGCAAACCACTGTGGATTATCTGGAGGAATGTCCGGCGGTAACTATGTAGGGCGTCCCCGGGGCGATTTCGGGGAAGTCATAAAACCTGGGCTTCAGGCGCTGCGTTGCCACAGCGAGTAGTAGACACGTCCGGACTTCTGCTCCCGGTGCAGACGCCAGTTGCCCGGCAGGCCGAGGGTCGACGGCGCGCTTTCGCTTTCGGTGTACACCCAGGCATCTTCGGCCAGCCACTGGCGCTCTTCGAGCAGCGTGCAGACGGCGGGCAGCAGGTTCTGGTTGAACGGCGGGTCGAGGAACACCAGGTCGTAGGCAGTCGCTGGCTGGGTTTCCAGATAGCGCAGGGCGTCGGCAGTCTGGACCTGGCCGGTGGTGCAGCGCAGCGTACCCAGATGCTCCTTGAGGCTGGACACCGCAAGGCTGCTGGCATCCAGTGCCTGGCCCATGGCTGCGCCGCGAGACAGCGCTTCGAGAAACAGCGCGCCGCTGCCGGTGAACGGATCGAGCACCTTGGCGCCCGGGACGTAGGGTGCGAGCCAGTTGAACAGGGTTTCACGCACCCGGTCCGGCGTCGGGCGCAGGCCCGGAGCGTCAGGGAAGCTCAGTTTGCGGCTGCGCCATTCGCCGCCGATGATGCGCAGCTGGTTCACGCCGTTATGCACGTTGTGGACTGGTTTTTTCGGACGAGAAGTGGCCATTAATGCTCCGGAACCCCGAGCGGCTGCTCGGCGGGTTTATCAGTAGGGGCCGGTAACGGCTTTTGCGGCACGGTCGGGCCAGCGCTGACGATGACCAGTTTGTCCGTGCTCAGGTGTTTGTTCATGGCCGCCTTGACCTGCTCGACGGTCAGGTTCTGTGACTGCTGCATGAAGTCTTCCAGGTGACTGAGCGGCAAGTTGTAGAAGCCGATCGCGCCCAGCTGGCCGACGATGTCGGCGTTGCTGGCGGTGGACAGCGGGAAGCTACCAGCCAGTTCGCGCTTGGCGTCATCGAGTTCTTTTTCGGTCGGGCCGGTCTTGAGGTAGTCGGCAAGCACATCCTGCACCAGTTTCAGGGTGCCTTCGCTCATTTCGGCGCGGGTCTGCAGATTGATCATGAACGGGCCGCGAGCCTGCATCGGGCTGAAACCCGAGTACACACCATACGCCAGGCCGCGTTTTTCGCGTACTTCGCTCATCAGTCGCGTACCGAAACCGCCACCGCCGAGGATCTGGTTGCCCATGGACAGTGCCGCGAAATCCGGATCGTCACGGTCGATGCCCAATTGTGCAAGCATCAGGTTGGTCTGCTTGGACGGGAACTCGATGTGGCCGATGCTGGCCTTGGGTTCGGCGGGTTGCTCGATCTTCGGCAGGGCCGGACCTTTGGGCAGTGCGGCGCTGACCTGCGCGGCAATGGCTTCGGCTTCGGCGCGGGACAGGTCGCCGACCAGCGCGATCACCACGTTGCCTGCGGCATAGGCTTTCTGGTGGAACGCACGCAGTTGCGCGAGGGTGACGGACGGAACGGTTTGCGCCGTGCCATCGCTGGCGTGCGCGTACGGATGATCGCCGTACAAACGGTTCATCAGCTCTAGGCTGGCGAGCTTGCCGGGGTTCTGTTTCTGGTATTCGAAGCCGGCGAGCATCTGGTTCTTGATGCGGGTGAACGAGTCGGCGGGGAAGGTCGGCTTGCCAACGACTTCGGCGAACAGCTTCAGTGCCGGTTCACGCTTGTCTGCAGCACTGAGGCTGCGCAGGGAGGCAATCGCCATGTCTTTGTAGGCACCGTTGCCGAAATCGGCACCCAGCCCTTCAAAACCCTGGGCGATGACGCTGACATCCTTGCCGGCCACGCCTTCGTTGAGCATGGCGTTGGTCAGCAGCGCCAGGCCTGGTGCGTTGCCGTCCTGACTGCTGCCGGCGGCAAAGATCAGGCGCATGTCGAACATCGGCAGCTCACGGGCTTCGACGAACAGCACCTTGGCGCCTTCGGCGGTGTTCCAGGTCTGCACGTCGAGCTTGCGGTGGCTCGGCGCCTTGCCATTGAGTTCGGTCAGTGATTGCAGCTTCTGGCTGGCCTTGGCCTTGTCCAGCGCTTCGCTGGCATTGGTCTGGTCGGTCTTGGAAAAATAGAACGCGGCGGACCCTACCAGTGCGACGGCGATCAGGCCGAGCAGGGCCAGGCGCGGTTTTTTACGCTCACTCATGAGTCGTCTCCTCCGGCAGTACATGGGCGACGCTGAGACGTTCGCGGGTGAAATACAGCTTGGCGGCGTTCTGGACATCTTGCGGTGTCACGCTTTCCAGGTCAGCGAGCTCGCTGTCCATCAGCTTCCACGACAGGCCGACGGTTTCCAGCTGGCCGATGGCCGTGGCCTGGCTGGTGATCGAGTCACGCTCGTAGACCAGCCCGGCGATGACCTGGGCCCGTACGCGTTCCAGTTCTTCGCTGGTCGGCGCGGTGGTCTTGAGTTGTTCAAGCAGCTTCCACAAACCGGCTTCGGCCTGGGCGATGGACTTGTTCTTCTGGCTGTTGGGGGTTGCCGACAGGGTGAACAGGCTGTCGCCACGGGTGTAGGCGTCGTAGCTCGACGAGCCGCCGGACAGCAGTTCTTCGCCGCGCTCCAGTTGAGTCGGGATGCGACCGCTGTAGCCGCCATCGAGCAGCGCCGAGATCAGGCGCAAGGCGTTGACCAGGCGTTTGTCTTCGGCGGTCGCGATGCTCGGCACGTTGAAGGCCAGCATCAGGCTGGGCAATTGGGTCTTCACGTGCAGGGTAATCTGGCGTTCGCCGGGCTCGGCCAGCTCCAGCGGAATCTTCGCCGCCGGCACCTCACGTTTGGCGATCGGGCCGAAGTAGCGCTGGGCCAGGGTCTTGACCTCGTCCGGCGTCACGTCGCCGACCACCACCAGCGTGGCGTTGTTCGGCACGTACCAGGATTGGTACCAGTGGCGCAGCTCTTCGACTTTCATCCGGTCCAGGTCCGCCATCCAGCCAATGGTCGGCGTGTGATAGCCGCTGGCCGGGTAAGCCATGGCCTTGAAGCGCTCGTAGGCCTTGGACATGGGTTTGTCGTCGGTGCGCAGGCGCCGTTCTTCTTTAATGACTTCGATTTCCCGGGCGAACTCGTCGGGCGGCAGACGCAGGCTGGCCATGCGGTCGGCTTCCAGTTCGAAGGCCACGCCCAGGCGGTCGCGGGCCAGGACCTGGTAGTACGCAGTGAAGTCGTCGCTGGTGAAGGCGTTCTCTTCGGCACCGAGGTCGCGCAGGATCAGCGACGCTTCGCCGGGGCCGACTTTCTCGCTGCCCTTGAACATCATGTGTTCCAGGGCATGGGACAGGCCGGTCTGGCCTGGCGTCTCGTAGCTGGAGCCAACCTTGTACCAGACCTGGGAAACCACCACCGGTGCGCGATGGTCTTCGCGCACGACGACCTTCAAGCCGTTGTCGAGGGTGAATTCGTGGGTCGGTTGCGGGTCGGCCGCCAGGGCCGAAAGGGGCAGGCAAACTGTGCTGAGCAGCAGGCCTGCGGCGCGGCGGGCTAGAGCATTCATTCGTTTTTAAACCTTTGGGGCTGCCCGCTTGGTCTTAGCGTCAGCGGGCGAGAGGGTGCTAGGATACTGATCCGTTTTAGCGGCGGCCACGCCTATCAGGCCTTTATGCTTGATCAGGTTGAATGGGTTTGCGACGGAAGGTGGATATTTATCAACTGAATTCCGCTTTTTCGCCGATATTGCTGCTTTAGTCCTATGAGAAGCCGATTCCTTGAGGCGCCGATAAGCACCTCGACAAAATGTTGCGCGTGAACAAGCTGGGTCAATCGCAGTCTGTTCTGCATCGAATTTTTATTTGCCGGGGCGCCCGTTGGCGCGTCGCTACCGTGAGATAGCCGTCCTCCATGTTTGGTTCCAACGACGACAAGAAGACCCCAGCTGCGGCTGGCGAAAAGAAAAGCCTGTTCGGATGGCTGCGCAAAAAGCCGCAGGAACCCGTCGTCGAACAGCCACAGCCACTTCCGGAGCCAACGCCCGCGCCGGTGATAGACGCCGAACCCGCGCCGGTGGTGTTGCCGATCGCCGAGCCGGTGCTGCAACCGGTTGTCGAGCCTGCACCTGAAATCGCCGCCGAACTGCCGCTGACCCCGGTCGCCGAGCCCTGGCTGACCTTGCCGGTGGCGGAAGAGCCGGTGGCGCTGGTCGAAGATGAGCTGGCGCCGCATGTTACCCCGCCGATTCCGGCGCCGACCGCGTTGACGCCGGAGTCGGTTCCGGCGCCAGTGATCGAGCCGGTCGTTGCGCCCGTCGTCGAGGCTGTGCCAACGCCCGCGGCCCCTGCGTTCGTACCGCCGGTTGCACCGGTTGCACCGATCACCCAGGCGCCAGAGCCTGCACCTGCACCTGCACCTGTTATTACGCCTGTTGTCGCGGCCCCCGTCGAAGTGCCAGTCGAGCCGGTACGCACCGAGGAATCCAAAGCCGGTTTCTTCGCTCGTCTCAAGCAAGGCCTGTCCAAGACCAGCGCCAGCATTGGCGAAGGCATGGCCAGCCTGTTCCTGGGCCGCAAAGCCATCGATGACGAACTGCTCGATGACCTCGAAACCCGCCTGCTGACCGCCGACGTGGGTGTGGAGGCCACTTCGGTGATCATCCAGCGCCTGACCCAGAAGGTCGCACGCAAGGAACTGGCCGATGCCGACGCGTTGTACAAATCCTTGCAGGCCGAGCTGGCAGCCATGCTCAAGCCCGTCGAGCAGCCGCTGAAAATCACCTCGCAGAGCAAGCCGTTCGTGATCCTGGTAGTGGGCGTCAACGGCGCCGGTAAAACCACCACCATTGGCAAGCTGGCGAAGAAACTGCAACTGGAAGGCAAGAAAGTCATGCTCGCCGCCGGCGACACCTTCCGCGCCGCCGCGGTTGAGCAATTGCAGGTCTGGGGCGAACGCAACAAGATTCCGGTCATCGCCCAGCACACCGGCGCCGACTCGGCTTCGGTGATCTTCGACGCCGTGCAGGCCGCCAAGGCCCGTGGCATCGATGTGCTGATCGCTGATACCGCCGGTCGCCTGCACACCAAAGACAACCTGATGGAAGAACTGAAAAAGGTTCGCCGGGTGATCGGCAAGCTCGATGCCGACGCGCCGCACGAAGTGTTGCTGGTACTCGATGCCGGCACTGGCCAGAACGCCATCAACCAGGCCAAACAGTTCAACCAGACCGTCGAACTGACCGGCCTGGCGCTGACCAAGCTCGACGGCACCGCCAAGGGCGGGGTGATTTTTGCCCTGGCCAAGCAGTTTGGCCTGCCGATCCGCTACATCGGCGTCGGTGAAGGCATCGACGATTTGCGCACTTTTGAAGCTGAACCCTTTGTCCAGGCACTGTTTGCCGAGCGGGAGCGTTCATGATTCGTTTCGAACAGGTCGGTAAACGCTACCCGAACGGTCACGTCGGCTTGCATGAGCTGAGCTTTCGAGTCCGTCGGGGTGAGTTTTTGTTTGTCACCGGCCATTCCGGCGCCGGCAAGAGCACCTTGTTGCGGCTGCTGCTGGCCATGGAGCGTCCGACCAGCGGCAAGCTGCTGCTGGCCGGGCAAGACCTGAGCACCATCAGCAACGCACAGATCCCGTTCCTGCGTCGGCAGATCGGCGTGGTGTTCCAGAACCACCAGTTGCTGTTCGATCGCACGGTGTTCAACAACGTCGCGCTGCCGTTGCAGATCCTCGGTCTGTCCAAGGCCGAAATCGCCAAGCGCGTGGACTCGGCCCTGGAGCGCGTGGCGCTCTCGGACAAGACCGACCTGTATCCGGGCGACTTGTCCACCGGTCAGCAACAACGCGTCGGTATTGCCCGCGCCATCGTTCACCGCCCGGCCTTGCTGCTGGCGGACGAACCGACCGGTAACCTCGACCCGCGCCTGGCGGCGGAAATCATGGGTGTCTTCGAAGACATCAACCGCCTGGGCACCAGCGTGCTGATCGCCAGCCACGACCTGGCGCTGATCGCACGTATGCGCCACCGCATGCTGACGTTGCAACGCGGCCGATTGATCGGCGATGGGGAGGCCGGCGAATGAGTGCGACACGCAGTCCAAAGGTTTCCGAGCGCGTGGCCCCCAAGGCCGCCGATCCGCAACCGAAAAAGAAAAAACACGACGACGATGACGGTCCGGACTTCGCTACGCTGTTGCGCGCCTGGATCGAAAGTCATCGCGCCAGCCTGCTGGACAGCTTGCGCCGCCTGGGCAAGCAGCCCATCGGCAGCTTTTTCACCTGCATGGTGATGGCGGTGGCCTTGAGTTTGCCCATGGGCCTGTCACTTTTGCTAAGTAACGTCGAGCGCCTGGGCGGTTCCTGGCAGCGCGCGGCGCAGATTTCCCTGTACCTGCAACTCGAAGCCAGCCCGTCTGACGGCGAGGCGCTGCGCGAACAGATCAAGGGCATGCCTGGCGTGGCCGATGCCGAATACGTCGGCCGCGAGCAGGCGCTGGAAGAGTTCCAGCAGCAGTCTGGCCTGGGCGAAGCACTCAAGGAACTGCCGGAAAACCCGCTCCCTGGCGTGGTGCTGGTGACGCCGACCGAGGTCGACAAGCCTACCCTTGAAGCATTAAGACAAAAACTTTCCGAACTGCCCAGGGTACAACAGGCGCAGCTTGATCTAGTCTGGGTCGAGCGTCTGGCAGCCATCCTCAAGCTGGGCGATCGATTTGTCTTCGGTCTGACCGTGCTCCTGGTTTCTGCATTACTTTTGGTGATAGGCAATACCATTCGTCTTCATATTGAAAACCGCCGCACAGAGATAGAAGTGATTAAACTCGTGGGCGGCACCGACAGCTATGTGCGCAGGCCCTTTCTCTATATGGGCGCGCTTTATGGTTTTGGTGCGGGGATTTTTTCCTGGGGCGTGTTGGCGTTCGGTCTGAACTGGCTGAACGATGCGGTGGTCGGGCTGGCTGGTTTGTATGGCAGTGATTTCGCACTGGCCGGTGTACCGGTTGCCGATGGTCTGTCTCTCTTGCTTGGCGCGGTGCTGTTGGGTTATATCGGTGCATGGATTGCAGTCGCACGTCATCTCAGGGAGCTGGCGCCGAAGTAGAATCTTTTTTGCGCGTGATTGACCTTGCAGTTTTTAGGGGAACTTGTCTTTCGGTTTCCGGTCAATTTTCGCAGTGCCATTGGCACGAGTATGTAAGTGGGAGGTTTTTTCGTATGACCAATTCTTTGCAGCCTGCATATGCTCTGGTCCCGGGTGCGAACCTGGAGGCCTATGTGCACACCGTCAACAGCATTCCATTGCTGACGCCGGAGCAGGAGCGTGAACTGGCCGAGAGTCTCTATTATGAGCAGGATCTTGAGGCGGCTCGGCAGATGGTGCTCGCCCACCTGCGTTTTGTCGTACATATCGCCCGTAGCTATTCCGGCTACGGCCTGGCCCAGGCTGACCTGATCCAGGAAGGTAACGTCGGCCTGATGAAGGCCGTGAAGCGCTTCAACCCGGAAATGGGCGTGCGCCTGGTGTCCTTTGCCGTGCACTGGATCAAGGCGGAAATCCACGAATTCATCCTGCGTAACTGGCGGATCGTGAAAGTCGCGACCACCAAGGCCCAGCGCAAGCTGTTCTTCAACCTGCGCAGCCAGAAAAAACGCCTGGCCTGGCTGAACAACGAGGAAGTCCACCGTGTGGCGGAAAGCCTCGGCGTCGAGCCGCGGGAAGTGCGCGAGATGGAAAGTCGCCTGACCGGTCATGACATGGCCTTCGACCCGGCGGCGGAAGCCGACGACGACAGCGCTTTCCAGTCACCGGCCAATTATCTGGAAGACCACCGGTACGACCCGGCGCGTCAACTGGAAGATGCCGACTGGAGCGACAACTCCAACCACAACCTGCACGAAGCGCTGGAAGTGCTGGACGACCGCAGCCGTGACATCCTTTACCAGCGCTGGCTGGCAGAAGAAAAGTCCACGCTGCACGACCTGGCGCAGAAGTACAACGTGTCGGCTGAGCGTATTCGTCAGCTCGAGAAGAGTGCGATGAACAAGCTCAAAATGTCGATCGCCGCGTAAGCTGCACCAAGGCAATAAAAAAAGCCCCAATCAATGATTGGGGCTTTTTTGTTTGGAGCGAGAATCCCTGGTGCGCCGCAGAGCCAATGTGGGAGCGGGCTTGCTCGCGAAGGCGTCGCGTCAGGCGCTTTAATACTGAATGACACACCGCTTTCGCGAGCAAGCCCGCTCCCAAAGGGGTTCTGCGGTGTTACTGCGCCCAAGGCGCACGACGCGAATCGTTGAGACCCACCAGATAGCTGTCCCCACCGAGCTGGCTCATCTGCTGCCGAATCCAGCCAGCGCGTCGCGCCACGTAATTGGTCGGATGGCTGGCGCTCCACACCCTGGGGTTAGGCAGCACTGCGGCCAGCAGGCTCGATTGCTGGCGGCTGAGGCCTTTCGCGCTTACGCCAAAGTGGTGCCGGGCCGCGGCTTCGGCGCCAAACACCCCGTCATCCCACTCGACGCTGTTCAGATACACCTCAAGAATCCGCTGCTTGGGCCAGAACACCTCGATCAACCCGGTAAACCAGGCTTCCAGGCCTTTGCGCAGCCAGCTGCGGCCAGACCACAGGAACAGGTTCTTCGACACTTGCTGGCTCAGGGTGCTGGCACCCCGGATCGTGCCGCCGAGCTCGTTGTGGGCCAGAGCTTTCTGGATCGCGCCGAAATCAAAGCCCCAATGCTCGGGAAATTTCTGGTCCTCACCGGCAATCACCGCGACTTTCAGGTCGTCGGAGATTTCATCCCAGGGTTTCCAGGTGCGTTGCAGGTCAATAGGCTCGCCATCGAACCAGGATTCGACCTTGCGCTCGACCATCAGCGTGGTCCCGGGCGGCGGCACCACGCGAAAAATCAGCACCAGCACGACGCTGACGCCCATGAACCAGAGTACGGCCTTGGTGAATCGACGGAAATAGATACGCAGCATAGAGATGGCTTGGCCGAACCCGTTGAGCGGGCCATTATACAGACCCTGTTGATCGAGACTGACTGGAGTTCTTCATGCTGCGTGGCTTTTTGATGCTAGCCGCTTTTTTCGGCTTCACCGGAGTCGGTCTCGGCGCGTTCGCCGCCCATGGCCTGAAAAACCGCCTGAGTGCCGAATACCTGGCGATTTTCCATACCGGCGTCACCTATCAGCTGGTGCACACCCTGGCATTGCTGGGCGTGGCGTTGCTGGCGACGCAGATTCCCGGTCGCCTGGTCACCTGGGCCGGCGCTTCCTTTGTCATCGGCATCCTGTTGTTCTCCGGCAGCCTGTACGTGCTGACGCTGACGGGTGTCAGCAAGCTCGGCATCATCACCCCATTCGGTGGCCTGGCGTTCCTGGCGGGCTGGCTCTGCCTGGGCCTTGCCGCCTGGCGCTTGCCGTTGACCGCTTGACGCTTGTTGCTGACCTTTAGGTCACGATCGGGCTAGAATGCCAGCCCCAAAAAATGATGGCGGCATTGCGCATGCGCATTCAGTTGAACGGCGAATCCTTTGAACTGCCCGACGGTGAGACCGTTGCGGCCCTGCTGACCCGTCTGGACTTGACCGGACGCCGGGTGGCGGTCGAACTCAATCTGGATATCGTCCCGCGCAGTCAGCACGCAGACACCGCGTTGAACGACGGCGACAACGTCGAAGTGGTACACGCCATCGGCGGCGGCTAGTAGTCTCGGCCGAGTGGCCACAGAATTCTGCAAGTACCTCACTCCTACAGAGGATTCCCCATGAGCATCGTTCGTAACGACAAGCCTTTCGTCCTGGCCGGTCGTACTTACCAGTCGCGTTTGCTGGTCGGTACCGGCAAGTACCGTGACATGGAAGAAACCCGCCTGGCCATCGAGGCCTCGGGTGCCGAGATCGTCACTTTCGCCGTGCGCCGTACCAACCTCGGCCAGAACGCGGGCGAACCGAACCTGCTGGATTTCCTCTCGCCGGATCGCTACACCTTCCTGCCGAACACCGCCGGTTGCTACGACGCGATCGAGGCCGTGCGCACTTGCCGTCTGGCCCGTGAGCTGCTCGATGGCCACAACCTGGTGAAGCTGGAAGTGCTGGCCGACCAGAAAACCCTGTTCCCCAACGTGATCGAAACCCTCAAGGCCGCTGAATCACTGGTCAAGGAAGGCTTCGACGTGATGGTCTACACCAGCGATGACCCGATCATTGCCCGTCAACTGGCGGAAATCGGCTGCATCGCGGTCATGCCGCTGGCCGGTCTGATCGGTTCGGGCCTGGGGATCTGCAACCCGTACAACCTGCAGATCATCCTCGAAGAAGCGAACATCCCGGTGTTGGTGGATGCTGGTGTCGGTACCGCGTCCGACGCCACCATCGCCATGGAACTGGGCTGTGATGCGGTGCTGATGAACTCGGCCATCGCCCACGCGCAGCAGCCGATCATGATGGCCGAAGCCATGCAACACGCGATCGTCGCAGGCCGCCTGGCCTATCTCGCCGGCCGCATGCCGAAAAAACTCTATGCCAGCGCCTCTTCGCCGCTGGATGGTCTGATCAAGTAAGAGCCATTGATGACTGAATCGAACGACACGCCAATCCAGACGGAAGAAGGCGACGAGCGCCAACACCGCCGCATCAAGAGTTTCGTGATGCGCGCCGGGCGCATGACCGAAGGCCAGCAACGCGGCCTGGAGCAGGGCGCGCCACTGTTCGTGCTGCCCCTGGCCGACGCGCCGGTGGATTTCGACCAGGTGTTCGGTCGCTCGGCACCGCGCTCGCTGGAAATCGGCTTCGGCATGGGCCATTCGCTGCTGGAAATGGCCGCGGCTGCGCCGGAACAGGATTTCATCGGCGTCGAGGTTCACCGTCCGGGTGTCGGCGCGCTGCTCAATGGCGTGCTGACCCAGGGTTTGACCAACCTGCGGGTCTACGATTGCGATGCCATCGAAGTGCTCAACCGCTGCGTGGCCGACAACAGCCTCGATCGCCTGATGCTGTTTTTCCCGGACCCGTGGCACAAGAGCCGTCACCACAAGCGTCGTATCGTCCAGGCTTCATTCGCCGAACTGGTGCGCAGCAAGCTGAAGGTCGGCGGCATCCTGCACATGGCGACCGACTGGGAACCGTACGCCGAGTACATGCTGGAAGTGATGAACGTGGCCCCGGGCTACCGCAACCTGGCCGAAGACGGCAAGTGCGTACCACGCCCGGCCGAGCGCCCGATCACCAAGTTCGAACGCCGCGGCGAACGTCTTGGGCATGGCGTTTGGGACCTGAAGTTCGAAAAACAGTCCTAAACCCTGTGCTGTAAACCTGTGGGAGCCAGCCTGCTGGCGATGGTGTGTCAGTCGACATCAATGTGTCTGACACACCATCGCCAGCGGGCTGGCTCCCACAGTTATTTTTGGACACGCAAAATCAGCGGCGGTCTGCTACTACGCCGATCAACACCAGCACCACCAACAACACCGGCGCCAGGCTGTAGTTGTTGAACTGGCTCAGGCCCTTGACGATCCATGGCGTGGCATAGATAAGCGCCGCTCCGCTGCCGATCATGCACAGCAGGGACATCAGCGGTACGCGCAAGGCGCCGGCGATGCTGCCCAGGCGTTGCTCGACCCAGCCTTTGAAATCCGCACCGAACAGCACGAGCAGGCAACCTACCAGGGCGAGGGCGATTTCCGAGAGGTTGCTGCGGCTCCAGCGAGAAGCGGTGGCGAGCAGGTCGAGTACCAAATCCATTCGTTTTCCCTTAAGGCTGAAATCAGCTCAGAAATTTCTGCAGCAAGTCGTTGAGGAAGAGTTGTCCGCGCTCGGTAGCCGCCAGACGTGACGGTTCGACCTGTAACAGGCCGCTTTGTTCGGCTTCGCGACGGCTTTGTGCGAGGCTTTCCAGGCTCATGCCGGTGCGTTCCGGATACAGCCGCGCCTCAACCCCGGCGGTCAGGCGCAGGGCATTCATCAGGAACTCGAACGGCATCTCGTCATTGGTCAGCGCTTTCTCGCCGGCCTGGAAGCTTTTCGTCGGATTCAGGTAGTCCTTCGGCAGGCGGGTCTTCCAGGTGCGCACGATGCGGCCGTCCGGGTGGCTCAGCTTGCCGTGGGCACCGGCACCGATGCCAATGAAGTCGCCAAAACTCCAGTAATTGAGATTGTGCCGCGCCGGGCGCCCGGGCTGGGCATAGGCCGAAACTTCGTATTGCGCGTAGCCGTGTTCGGCCAGCAGCGCCTGCCCGGCCTCCTGGATATCCCACAGGGTGTCGTCTTCCGGCAGTGTCGGTGGCTGGTTCCAGAACACGGTGTTCGGTTCCAGGGTCAGCTGATACCAGGACAGGTGGGTCGGCTTCAGGGCGATGGCCTGGCGCAGGTCACTCAGGGCGTCGTCCAGGGATTGATCGGGCAAGCCGTGCATCAAGTCCAGGTTGAAGTTGTCGAACCCCGCCTGGCGCGCCATGCCGGCAGCGCGCACGGCCTCATCGCCGTTGTGGATGCGACCCAGGGCAGTGAGCTTCTCTTGCTGGAAGCTCTGGATGCCAATGGACAGGCGATTGATGCCCAGCGCGCGGTAGGCGACGAACTTTTCCTGCTCGAACGTACCGGGGTTGGCTTCCAGGGTGATTTCGATGTCGTGGGCAAACGGGATGCGCTGTTCCACGCCTTTTAGCAGGCGCCCCAAGGCCTGGGCGCTGAACAGGCTTGGCGTGCCGCCGCCGAAGAAGATCGAGCTCAGCTCACGGCCATAGACGGCGTGCAGGTCCTGGTCGAGGTCAGCCAGCAACGCGTCGACATACTCTTCTTCCGGCAGCACGGGGCTGGCGGTGTGGGAGTTGAAGTCGCAATACGGGCATTTGCGTACGCACCACGGGATGTGGATGTACAGCGCCAGGGGCGGCAGCACCGGCAGGGCGGCCCGCGGCGATTGTGCGGCGCCGCCGAAGATCAGCGGCGACGCGGAGGATTCACGGGTCATTTCAAGCCCAGACGCTGGCGCAGCAGATCCATTGCACGGGCGCGGTGGCTGATCTGGTTCTTGTCGGCCGGGCTCAACTCGGCGCTGGAGCAATCACGCTCCGGTACCCAGAACAGCGGGTCGTAGCCAAAACCGTGTTCGCCGCTGGCCTGGGTCAGGATGCGCCCGTGCCACAGGCCTTCGCAGAGAATCGGCAGCGGATCGTCGGCGTGTCGCACCAGCGCCAGCACGCAGACGAACTGCGCGCCGCGTTCGGCTTCAGGCACGTCCTTCAACACGTCGAGCAGCTTGGCGTTGTTCGCCGCATCGCCCTTGCCATCGGCATACCGCGCCGAGTAGATGCCCGGCGCTCCGCCGAGGAAATCCACCGCCAGCCCGGAGTCGTCGGCCAGGGCCGGCAGGCCGGAAATGCGCGCGGCATTGCGGGCCTTGAGGATGGCGTTCTCGACGAACGACAGGCCGGTTTCTTCAGGCTCGACCTGGCTGAACTCGCCGATCGAGCGCAGTTGCACCGACTCGCCGAGCATGGCCTGGAGTTCCTTGAGTTTGCCGGCGTTATGGCTGGCCAGTACGAGTTGCGTGAAGTTGATCATTCGCCGGGGAAGAGCTCTTGGTTGAAGTTGATGGTGTTGATTTTGTCACCGGTCTGCACCTTGATGTCGAAGGTGCGGGTTTCCTGCTGATCCACCGGGAACTGGGCGATGTAGTAGATCGCGCCTTGTTCGGTGATCTGGCGGAAGTTCAGGTTTACACTCTGGCTGGTCAGGTCCTTGACCGTACCGCTGACCTGGGCCATCTGCGGCTTGCCTTCCTTGAGCACGGAAATGTTGATCACGCCCTGGTTCTTGCTGCGGGTGAGCTCCGCGGCCTTGGCGATGTCCGGCGTCAGGAAGGTGGAGTTGAAGGTGTTGTAGTGCACCGTCACGTCGCCGAATTTTTCCTGGCGTTCGCCCTTGATCGCATCAGCGGCCATGGCCGTGACGCTCAGGCAGGCGGTGAACAGAAGCAGCGCTAGACGACCCATGATCATTCTCCTCGAAATGTGGTGATTCAGACCGCGACCTTGTGGTCTGAAAGCCCCGGGCTGCTGACGCGGTAAATACCGATCTCACCTAACAGATTAGGCCATAGCTTACTGGCCCACCCATGCCGATGCTGTTGATCCACGGCCAGCCGATCAATGACCTTGGCTTCACGTTCGCGACACAAGGCTTCAAAGTCCGCGAAGGTGCAGAAGTGAATGTTCGGCGTGTTGTACCAGGTGTAGGGCAGGAACTCGGAAACCGGCATCCGGCCCTTGCTCGCCAGGTACCAGCGGCAGCGCCAGTGACCGAAATTGGGAAAGGTGATGATGCACTGGCGGCCGACCCGCAGCATTTCGTCGAGGATCTTGTCCGGGTAGTGCACCGCTTGCAGCGCCTGGGTCATGACCACGATGTCGAAACTGTTGCTGGCAAAGTTGCCCAGGCCCTTGTCCAGGTCCTGCTCGATGACGTTGATGCCCTTGGCCACGCACTCGGCAATGTTGTCCGCGTCGTTTTCCAGGCCGTAGCCGGTGACCTGCTTGTTGTCGCGCAGCCAGGTCAGCAGCTCGCCATCGCCGCACCCGAGGTCGAGCACGCGGCTACCGGCGGGGATCCATTCCTGGATGATTTCCAGATCAGCTCTCATGGCTATCTCACAACGTAATGCGGTTCATGTAATTGCCGAACGCCTGCAGGTAGCGCGGGATCGGAATCAGGAAGGCGTCGTGGCCCTGCGGCGCGTCGATTTCCAGGTAGCAGACGTCCTTGCGCGCGGCCATCAGCGCGTCCACCAGTTCCCGCGAGCGGGCAGGGGAAAAACGCCAGTCGGTGGTGAACGACATCACGCAGAACTTGGCGGTGGCGCCGGCGAAGGTTTTCGCCAGGTCATCGTCGAAGTTGGCCGCCGGGTCGAAGTAGTCCAGGGCCTTGGTCATCAGCAGGTAAGTGTTGGCATCGAAACGCCCGGAGAACTCTTCACCCTGATAACGCAGGTAGCTTTCGACCTGGAACTCGACGCTGTGGAAGTCGTAGTTGAGCTTCTCGCTTTTCAGGCCGCGACCGAATTTCTCACCCATGGAATCATCGGACAGGTAGGTGATGTGCCCAACCATCCGCGCCAGCATCAGCCCGCGCTTGGGGATCACGCTGTGTTCCTGGAACGAACCGCCGTGGAACTCGGGGTCGGTGAGGATCGCCTGGCGCGCCACTTCGTTGAAGGCAATGTTCTGTGCCGACAGCTTGGGTGCCGAGGCGATGGCCAGGCAATGGCGGATGCGCTCGGGGTACGTGATGCTCCATTGCATCGCCTGCATGCCACCGAGGCTGCCGCCGATCACCGCCGCAAACTGCGCGATGCCGAGGCGATCGGCCAGGCGCGCCTGGCTGTGCACCCAGTCTTCCACGGTCAATACCGGGAAGTCCGCGCCGAACGGCTTGCCGGTCTCCGGATTGATGCTGCTCGGGCCGGTAGAGCCGTTGCAGCCGCCAAGGTTGTTCAGGCTGACCACGAAGAACTTGCTGGTGTCGATGGGCTTGCCGGGTCCGATGCAGCTGTCCCACCAACCGGGTTTGCGGTCGTCGGGGCTGTGATAGCCGGCGGCATGGTGATGGCCGGACAAGGCGTGGCAGATCAGCACGGCGTTGCTCGCCGTGGCGTTCAGGGTGCCGTAGGTCTCGTAGATCAGGTCATAGGCCGCAAGCGATCGACCGCAGGCCAAGGCCAGGGCTTCGCTGAAGTGCGCCACTTGCGGCGTCACCAGACCAACAGAATCGGGGGGAAAGGCAGCTGGCATCGACCCTGCTCTCGTTGAAATGAGGCGTAAGTCTAAAGACCGGTGGGGTTAGCGGCAAGCAAAGGCCGGGCCTGATTTCATTCAGTTGTATCGAGGCGCTGCCATCGCCAGCAAGCCGGCTCCTACAAGGGATTGCGTACCCCCCCCCTGTAGGAGCCGGCTTGCTGGAGATGAACGATGACACGGTCTTAGATCAGCCCAAACAATTCCTTCGGCATCAGCGCGTAGTAAGCCAGGCGCGGAATCAGCCAGCTCTGCAGCAATTGCAGGGCGATGAAGGCGAAGATCGGCGAGATGTCGAGGCCGCCCAGGTTCGGGATGATCCGGCGGAACGGCGCGAGTACCGGCTCGGTGATCTGCTGGACCAGTTCGGCGCCCGGATTGTGGCTCCCCGGCGCGACCCAGGACAGGATCACGCTGATGATCATCGCCCAGAACAGGATCTTCAAAAACAGCGCGAAGATGCCGATCAGCGCCCAGGGTGCCAGGAACAGCACGTCGACCGAGTAACCACTGAGCAGCAGGATGACCGCGAACAGCGCCATTTGCACGATCAGGGCCAGCACCAGCGAAGACATGTCCAGGCCGAACATGCTCGGGATCACCCGGCGCAGTGGCTTGAGCAGCGGTTGCGTGGCCTTGACGGCGAATTGGCAGAGCGGGTTGTAGAAGTTCGCACGCACCAGTTGCAGGATGAAACGCAGCAACACGATCAAGAGATACAGGCTGCCCAGGGTCTGGATCACAAAAATGGCAGCGTCATTGAGTCCGAGCATTGTTGATTCCTTATTAAGTGCTGATTAGCGACCGAGTTGCTCAGCCATCTCGGCGGAGCGGTGCGCGGCGGCGCCCAGGGCTTTTTCTACCAGTGCTTCGAAGCCATTGGCCTGGAACGATTTGATCGCGGCTTCCGTGGTGCCGGCAGGCGAAGTGACGCGGCGGCGCAGTTCGGCGGCATCGACGTCACTGGACACCGCCATGTGGGCGGCGCCCAGGGCGGTCTGCAAGGTCAGTTGGGCGGCGATGTCTGCCGGCAGGCCGAGTTTGACGCCAGCGGCGGTCATGGCTTCGATCAGCAGGAAGAAGTACGCAGGGCCCGAGCCGGAAACGGCGGTGACCGCATCCAGTTGCTGTTCCTCATCCAGCCACAGGGCGACGCCGACGGCCGACAGCAGCTCCTGGGCTTGCTGGCGCTGCTCGGCGCTCACCTGGGCGGTGGCGAACAAGCCGCTCACGCCCTGGCGCAATAGCGCCGGGGTGTTGGGCATGCAGCGCACGATCGGCTGGGCGCCAAGCCAGTTGTTCATGCTGGCGCAGGTGATGCCAGCGGCGATCGACACCACCAGTTGCTCGGGTTTCAGGCTTGGGCGAATGGCTTCGCAGACGACCTTCATCGCCTGGGGTTTGACCGCGAGCACGATCACGTCCGCTCCCTGGATGGCGTCGGCGTTGTCGGCGAATACTTCGATGCCGTGTTCGGCGCTCACGCGGGCACGGGTTTCTTCGCCCGGATCGCTGGCGCGGATCTGCGCCGCTTCCAGGCCTTTGGCCCGCAGGCCGCCGATCAGGCTGGCGGCCATGTTGCCGGCACCGATAAAGGCAATACGTGTCTTGCTCATGTCAGGTCCTTATAAATGGGGTCACGGTTGACCGTAATCTCTGGCGCCAAACAGGGCCGTACCGATACGGACCCAGGTGGCGCCCTGGGCAATGGCCGACTCGAGGTCGTGGCTCATGCCCATGGAAAGTGTGTCCAGCGGCAGATTCAGGCTGGCCTGCAGGCTTTGCACGGCAGCGAAAGCGGCATCCTGGGCGGCGCGATCTTCGGTCGGCTCGGGAATCGCCATGAGCCCGCGCAACTTCAGGCGCGGCAAGGCGTTGATGGCGTTGGCCAGGGCCGGGAGGTCCGCCGGGGTGCAGCCGGATTTGCTGGCTTCACCACTGACGTTGACCTGGATGCAGATGTTCAACGGTGGCAGATCGGCAGGACGTTGTTCGGACAGGCGTTGTGCGATTTTCAGGCGATCCACGGAGTGCACCCAGGAGAAGTGCTCGGCGATTGCACGAGTCTTGTTCGATTGAATGGGGCCGATGAAGTGCCAGATCAAGGGCAGGTCGGTCAGTTCAGCCTGTTTGCCCAGGGCTTCCTGCAGGTAGTTCTCGCCAAAGTCACGCAGGCCCGCGGCATGGGCTTCACGCAGCACCTGGGCGGGTTTGGTCTTGCTCACGGCCAGCAGCTGGACGCTGTTTTCATCGCGGTGGGCGGCGAGGGCGGCGGCACGGATGCGTGAACCAACCCGTTCAATGTTGTCTGCTATCGTGGACATTCAAGAGGCGCCAGCGGTCTGAGGTTGGCGGCATTCTACTGGAATTGAGGGGCGCTATGGATATCACTGAGTTGCTGGCATTCAGCGCTAAACAGGGCGCATCCGACCTGCATCTGTCGGCCGGCCTGCCACCGATGATCCGCGTCGATGGCGATGTGCGGCGCATCAACTTGCCGGCTCTGGACCACAAGGAGGTGCAGGCGCTGATCTACGACATCATGAACGACGCCCAGCGGGTGGCGTTCGAACAGCACCTGGAAACCGACTTTTCCTTCGAGGTGCCCGGCATCGCACGATTCCGGGTCAATGCCTTCAACCAGAGTCGCGGTGCCGGCGCGGTGTTTCGCACCATCCCGTCCAGGGTCCAGAGCATGGAAGAGCTGGGCATGGGGGAAGTGTTTCACAAGATGACTGACGCACCCCGCGGCCTGGTATTGGTGACGGGTCCTACGGGCTCGGGCAAATCCACCACCCTGGCAGCGATGATCGATTACCTGAACAGCCATCGTCATCACCACATCCTGACGATTGAAGACCCTATCGAGTTCGTCCACGAATCGCGCAAATGCCTGATCAATCAGCGTGAAGTCCACCGCGATACCCGCAGTTTCGCCACAGCCTTGCGATCGGCCCTGCGCGAAGACCCGGACGTGATCCTGGTGGGGGAGCTGCGTGACCTGGAGACAATCCGCCTGGCATTGACCGCTGCCGAGACCGGCCACCTGGTGTTCGGTACGCTGCACACGACCTCGGCGGCGAAAACCATCGACCGGGTCATCGACGTATTTCCCGGGGATGAGAAGTCGATGGTGCGTTCGATGCTGTCCGAATCGTTGCTGGCGGTGGTGTCCCAGACCCTGGTCAAGAAGATTGGGGGAGGGCGGGTGGCGGCCCACGAGATCATGCTCGGAACGTCGGCGATCCGTAACCTGATCCGGGAAGACAAGGTGGCGCAGATGTATTCGTCGATTCAGTCGGGCGGGTCGCTGGGGATGCAGACGCTGGATATGAGCTTGAAGGATCTGGTGACCAGAGGGTTGGTCAGTCGCGATCAGGCGCGGGAGAAGGCGCGGTCGCCGGATAGTTTTTGATGGGGGGAAAAGCAAAAGATCGCAGCCTGCGGCAGCTCCTGCAGGGCTGCGATCTTTTTGATATTGCGGCGAATCAGCGTTGCACAACCCGCATCGCATTCTGTTCTTTTGGCAGAACCCGCTTGGCCACTACGTAGTGTTTTTCCCAATACGGCTTCTTCAAGGTGTCGATGCTCACCGACTTGCCACGGCGTGGTGCGTGGATGAAGCGGTCGTTGCCCAGGTAGATGGCAACGTGATTGACTCGACGGCTCTTGATATTGAAGAAAATCAGGTCGCCCGGTTTCAAATCGTTGCGATCGACTTTCTCGCCGTGACCGCTGGCCATGGCATTGGAGGTCCGTGGCAGGTCAAACGTGGCGTCGTTGAACGCGTATTTCACCAGGCCGCTGCAGTCGAAGCCTTTGCTCGGGCTGCTGCCGCCCCAGCGGTACGGCGTACCGAGGACATTGACGGCGCGGCTCAGCACGTTGCTGCTTTCGCGGGTCGCCATTGGCGGTACCAGGCTGCTGTTGCTGACCAGCTGTGGACCTTGTTTGACCGATTTGCTTTTGCTCGAAGGAGCGGAAGCATGGGATTTTGGGGTGTAACCATTAACGTTCGGAAGACGTTGCTCACGATTGGTGGCGTGGGCGGCCAGTGGCAATAATAGGCAAATGGTTAGCCATGTCTTGAAAAATGGACGCATTAGGCAGGGCTCGTATGTGTTGGCGCGCAACTTTATAACAGCTTTTTTGTCTATTCCGGGGCCGTTGGTCGATAAACCTTGGGGTCAACGGAACCAAATAAGCGGCAAATGGACGCAATTGTCGGACAGAGGCCCGGTGCCATAAGGGTTTGGCGCGAGAGAAGGTAGCACTTGCCATACGTCGGCTGCTCGTAAAAAAGTCACAAAGATTTAAAGAATATTTATCTATCGTGTGAATCGAGGTCCTCCATGAACAGCTATCAAGCGCCTGTCCCGCATCAAGACACCCACAGCAAAGTGATCGGTTACCTGCTGTGGATTTTTGGCTTTACCGGCGCTCATCGCTTCTATTACGGCAAGCCGGTGACCGGGACGATCTGGTTCTTCACCTTCGGTTTGCTGGGGATTGGCTGGTTGATCGACCTGTTCCTGATTCCGGCCATGGACCGTGAAGCGGACCTGCGGTTTAGCGCTGGACCCATCGAATACAACGTGGCGTGGATACTGCTGACGTTTCTCGGGGTGTTCGGTGTGCACCGGATGTATCAGGGGAAGTGGATCAGCGGGTTGCTGTACCTGGTGACGGGCGGGTTGTTCTTTCTGGGGGTGCTGTATGACTTCTGGACACTGAATGACCAGGTTTCCGTGCGTAACGCGCAAAACAGAGGTGCCTTCAAGTAAGTTATCGCCAGCAGGCTGGCTCCCACAGTGGATTTGTGTCGTTCACATATCCTGTGGGAGCTAGCGTGCTGGCGATTGAGGCGCCGCGGTTTACGCCTGGTGGCTGATCCGGCCATCCACCAGCGTGTAGCGCACCACACCTGGCAAGCTGTGCCCAATGAACGGGCAATTCTCGCCCTTGGACAACCAGGTCTCACCGGCCACGGTCGAGGCCGCCGGGTCGAACAGCACGATATCCGCCGCCCCACCCACCGCCAGCTTGCCCGCCGGCAGGCGCAAGGCCTCGGCAGGGCCGGCACTTAGGCGCGCCAGCAGCGTTGGCAGGTCCAGCAAACCGTCTTCCACCAGAGTCATCGCCAGCGGCAGCAGCAGTTCGACACTGCTGATGCCTGGTTCGGTGGCCCCGAACGGCGCCAGCTTGGCGTCCCGTTCGTGAGGCTGGTGATGGCTGGAAATGGCCGAGACCACGCCTGACTTCACGGCGGCACGCAGGCCATCGCGGTCGGCGCGGGTGCGCAGCGGTGGCTGCACGTAATAGAGGCTGCTGAAATCGATCAGCGCTTCGTCGGTCAATATCAACTGATACAGGGCGACATCCGCCGTGACCTTCAGGCCGCGCTGCTGGGCCTGGGCGATCAGGGCGACACCTCGGGCGCTGGTGAGCTGGCTGAAGTGCGCACGCACGCCGGTTTGTTCGACCAGCAGCAGATCCCTGGCCAGGGCCACGGTTTCGGCGGTTTCCGGAATGCCCGGCAGGCCGAGGAAGCTCGCGGTCGGGCCTTCATGGGCCAGGCCGCCTTCTGCCAGGTCGTGGTCCTGGGAGTTGAAGATCACCGTGAGGTCGAAGGTCGCCGCATAATCCAGTGCCCGGCACAGGGTGCGCGTGTTGCGAAAGCTCTCGAGGCCGTTGCCGAAGGCCACGCAGCCGGCATCGCGCAAGGCAACCAGTTCGGCCAGTTGTTCGCCGTCCAGGCCTTTGCTCAGGGCACCGATCGGGAAAACTTTGGTGTTGCCGGCCTCGCGGGCGCGGTCGAGGATCAGTTCGGCGACGGCCGAGGTGTCCAGCACCGGTTTGGTTTTCGGCGGGCAGCACAGGCTGGTGACGCCGCCGGCAGCAGCGGCGCGGGTTTCGCTGGCGATCGAGCCTTTACGGCTGTAACCCGGCTCGCGCAGGGCGACGTTGAGGTCGACCAGGCCAGGGGCAGCTACCAGGCCTTTGGCGTCGAGGGTGTCTACTGCAACGAAACCGGCGGGAGCGGCGCCGAGGGCGACGATCTTGCAGGCTTCAATGTGGATATCAGTCACTTGATCCAGGCCGCTGGCCGGATCGATAACGCGTGCGCCAAGAATGCTGAGCTTCACTGGGCGTTCTCCTGCTCGAATTGGCGCTGCGCAGTCTGTCCGCTCATGGCCATGGACAGCACCGCCATACGAATCGCGATGCCATAGGTCACCTGGTTGAGGATCACCGAGTGCGGGCCATCGGCCACCGCCGATTCGATTTCCACGCCACGGTTGATCGGCCCCGGGTGCATGACGATGGCATCGGGCTTGGCGCCGGCCAGGCGCGCGGTGGTCAGGCCGAACAGGCGATAGAACTCGCCCTCGCTCGGCAACAGGCCGCCGGTCATGCGTTCACGCTGCAGGCGCAGCATGATCACCACGTCGACGTCTTTCAGGCCTTCGGTCATGTCGGTGTAGACCTTCACGCCGTACTGCTCGATGCCGATCGGCAGCAGGGTCTTCGGCGCGATCACGCGGATGTCCGGGCAGCCCAGGGTTTTCAGGGCCAGCATGTTCGAGCGCGCCACCCGCGAGTGCAGGATGTCGCCGACGATGGCCACCGACAGGTTTTCGAAACCGCCCTTGTGCCGGCGGATGGTCAGCATGTCGAGCATGCCTTGGGTCGGATGCGCATGACGGCCGTCGCCACCGTTGATGATCGCCACTTGCGGGCAAACATGTTCGGCGATGAAGTGGGCGGCGCCGGAATCACCGTGGCGCACGACGAACATGTCGGCGGCCATGGCTTCCAGGTTGCGCAGGGTGTCGAGCAGGGTTTCCCCCTTGCTCGCCGACGATGTCGACACGTTCAGGGTGATCACGTCCGCCGACAGCCGTTGGGCCGCCAGTTCGAAAGTGGTGCGGGTGCGGGTGGAGTTCTCGAAGAACACGTTGCACACGGTCTTGCCGCGCAGCAACGGGACTTTCTTCACCGCCCGGGCGCCGACTTCGAGGAACGAGTCGGCGGTGTCGAGGATTTCCGTCAGCAGCTCGCGGCGCAAGCCGTCGAGCGAGAGGAAGTGGCGCAGCTGGCCCTGGTCATTGAGCTGCAGCGGGCGCTTGGTATCTGGAGGCGTCATCGCAAGGGGGACTCTCAATAGGGCGAATTAAAGGGCGAGGTCTTGCAGTTCGAGCTCGAGCTCCGGGCCCGACAGCTTCACCCGCTCGTGGGCTGCCAGGGACAGGGTCGCGCCCACTACGTTCGGGCGGATCGGCAGTTCCCCGGCGTCCAGGTCCAGCAGGCACACCAGCGTCACGCTGGCCGGGCGACCGTAGTCGAACAATTCGTTCAAGGCGGCGCGGATGGTCCGCCCGCTCATCAGTACGTCGTCGATCAGTACCAGGTGCTGGCCTTCGATTTCGAACGGCAGGGCTGACGGGCGCACTTGCGGGTGCAGGCCGTTCTGGCTGAAGTCGTCGCGGTAGAAGGACACGTCGAGTGTGCCAAGCGGTTCGGCGCTGCCCAGCTCCTTGAGCAGGGCCTGGGCAACCCACACGCCACCGGTACGAATGCCGATGTAGCGCGGTTCGCTGATGCCACGGTGTTCCAGGTGTGCCTTGAGATCAGTCGCCATCTGGCTGATCAGTTCGGCGGGATTGGGCAGGCTCATGGTTGCTCCTTCTTGGGCCCGAGCCGGGTCGTTGCCGGAGGTGGCTCGGGTTGTAGCTAAAAGAGACGGGTGACGGCTCTTCAGGATTAGGATTGGAACAATGCGCCGTTCTCGTCGAGCCAGCCTTGCAGCAGCAGGGCGGCGGCGATGGCGTCGACCGGATTGTCACGGTAGCTGCCTTTCTGCCCGCCACGGGCCAGGCGTTCGCCCTTGGCCTCGTAGGTGGTCAGGCGTTCATCGTGGGTATAAAAGGGCAGGTTGAAGCGACCGTTCAGGCGTCGGGCGAATTTTTCCGCGCGGGCGCACATGTCGCTGGGCGTGCCGTCCATGTTCAGTGGCAGGCCGACTACCACGGCGTCGGGTTTCCACTCCTTGATCAGCGCTTCGACCTGATCCCAGTCGGGAATGCCGTTTTGTGCCTTCAAGGTGCACAGCTCGCGGGCCTGGCCGGTAATCACCTGGCCAACCGCGACGCCGATCTGTTTGGTGCCGTAGTCGAATCCCAGAATCAACCGCAGGGCCATCAGGCGTGCCCCGCCTGGCTGGTCAGCAGGCTGAGGTTGACACCCAGGTGCTTGGCCGCCGCTTCCAGGCGCTGCTCGCTGCTGGTGTTGAACAGGATGTCGGCAGCGTACGGGCAGGTCAGCCAGGCGTTCTGCGCCAGTTCGGCCTCCAGTTGCCCGGCTTCCCAGCCGGCATAACCCAGGGTGATCACGCTTTTTGCCGGGCCGACGCCATCGGCGATGGCGAACAGCACGTCCTGGGAGGTCGACAGGGACAGTTCGCCTTCCAGATCAACGGTCGCTTGAAAACTCTGGCCCGTGGGGTGCAGGACAAAACCGCGATCGGTCTGCACCGGGCCGCCGATGAAGATCGGCACGTGCTGGCAGAGCGCTGGTGGTTCGATGTCC
Organism: Pseudomonas sp. MHK4; assembly: GCF_054600775.1. Lineage (NCBI taxonomy): Bacteria > Pseudomonadati > Pseudomonadota > Gammaproteobacteria > Pseudomonadales > Pseudomonadaceae > Pseudomonas > Pseudomonas sp. MHK4. The sequence goes on from NZ_BAAIAK010000003.1 coordinate 457,261, forward strand.
GGGCGCAATTGCTCGAGGATATCGGCCAGGTTCAGATCCTGCGGACGGTTGACCACCAGCCCCATGGCACCATTGGCCGTGTGCTCGACGATGTAGGTCAAGGTGTGCGCAAAGTTCGGGTCGACCATGTGCGGCATGGCGATCAGGAAGTGATGCTTGAGGTAGCTGGGGCTGACGTTTTTCATGAGCGCTAGTGTGGCGTTGGAGGGGCGAACTGACAAGCTGGGGATGTGCAGGAAATGCCCAAAATCGCTGCTGGCGACGCAATCCCTGTAGGAGCGAGCTTGCTCGCGATGCTCGTCAACGATAACGCTGCCTGATTGACACTGCGCGGTGTTCTCCAGTTTTTCGCGAGCAAGCTCGCTCCTATAGGGGGATTTGTACTGGTCAGTTGCTTGAGAGGCGATCGCCGCGGGCGAATTTCCAGGTGCGGATGATTTCCAGCCGATCGATGTCCGACAAGTCCCCGGTAAACGGCGCAAACGGCGCCGCCAGGCGCACGATGCGCTGGGCCGCCTGATCCAGCAGCGGTTGCCCGGACGACTCCAGCACCAGCACCTCATACAGCGAGCCATCGCGGTTGATCGAGACCATCAGGCGCAAATTGCCGTAGATCTGCTTGCGTCGGGCTTCGTCGGGGTAATTGAGGTTACCGATGCGCTCGACCTTCTTGCGCCATTCGTCCTTGTACCAGGCGCCCTTGTCTTTCATCGTTGAGGCGGCGCTCAGGCGATGGATGCGCGGGCGCTTGGCGTACAACTGTTGTTCGTTGGCCAGCTCGGCTTCGAGGCTGGCGATGTCGCTGGACAGTTGTTCACTGTCGAAGGTCGGTGCGGCCACGGCGGGTTTGGTGACGGGCTTGGGCTCTTCGGTTTTTGCGGCAGCTTTTTTCGGCTTCGGCGCGACGGTGGTCACGGCAGCCTTGGGCGCGGCTTCCTGGACTTCAGGCTTGGCGGCGGGTGGCGGTGTGACTTTCTGCACCTTGTTGTCCTGGAAGGGCGCGATCTCGGTGGTCTTGGGGATTGCCTTCTTGTCCAGGGTGCCGCTGCCTTGCTGGTTTTCCTGGGCGAGGAAATCGGCCTTTTCCGGCTTCTTTTCGCTCTTGAAGGTGGCGAGGGTGATTTCCAGGGTTTTGCTGATCTGCTTGGGCTCCACCATCGTGAACCCGACACCCAGCAGCAATGCCAGGTGGATCAGTGCCGCCAGGAACAGGGTAAAACCGAGGCGATCAGCCGGGCGCACGCCGTAATGGGCGAGTTCGGGAGGCAGATCGGACGGGAGGGTCATGACAAGGAAACCAACATCGCGTTTTCACAGGCCGCGCATGATAACGCAATGTTGGTTTGGCTTTTCAACGGGCCTTGAGCTTCTGATCGATGGCATCCATCAACATGCCGCCAATATCGGTACCGAACGCGTTGTCGATTTCGCGGATGCAAGTCGGGCTGGTGACGTTGATTTCAGTCAGGTGCTCGCCGATCACATCGAGGCCAACGAACAACAGGCCTTTTTCGCGCAGGGTCGGGCCGACTTGCGCCGCGATCCAGCGATCCTTCTCGGTCAATGGGCGGGCTTCGCCGCGGCCACCGGCGGCGAGGTTGCCACGGGTTTCGCCGGCAGCGGGGATGCGCGCCAGGCAGTAGTCCACCGGCTCGCCGTCGATCATCAGGATGCGTTTGTCGCCATCGACGATGGCCGGCAGGTAGCCCTGGATCATGATCTGCTGCTGGCCGTGCAGGGTCAGGGTTTCGAGGATCACCGAGAGGTTCGGGTGGCCGGCGGTGTGACGGAAGATGGAGGACCCGCCCATGCCGTCCAGGGGCTTGAGAATCACATCGCCATGATGGTCGGCGAATTCGCGCAATACGTCCGGGCGACGGCTGACGATGGTCGGTGGCGTGCACTGCGGGAACAGCGTGGCGAACAGCTTTTCGTTGCAGTCGCGCAGGCTCTGCGGCTTGTTGACCACCAGCACGCCGGCGCTCTCGGCCTGTTCCAGCAGATAAGTGGAATAGACGAACTCCATGTCGAAAGGCGGATCCTTGCGCATCAGGATCACGTCCAGGTCGCTCAGCAGGTTGTCCTGCTCGGCTTCCAGCTCGAACCATTTTTCCGGGTTGGCGAACACTTTCAACGGACGCATCCGCGCCCGAGCCTGACCTTCGGCCTGGTACAGGTCGCGCTGCTCCATGTAGAACAGTTCCCAGCCGCGTTTCTGTGCGGCCAGCAGCATGGCCAGCGAGCTATCCTTTTTATAGGAGATGCTGGCGATAGGATCCATGACAATCCCGACACGAACGCTCATGGGTTATTCCTCGAAATTTGGGGGCAGTGTCGATCCCCTGTAGGAGCGAGCATGCTCGCGAAAAACTCAAGGGCAACGCGTTCATCCTGACAGCACGCATTATCGTTGACGACCATCGCGAGCGAGCTCGCTCCTACAGAGGATCAGCGTATAAAAGTGGCGTCAGAGTGGCGCTGAGTGTGTTCCCGGTCAAGGAAAAACCACTGCCAGGGCCGACCGATAGATTGGATTTGGAGACTGTGCTAAAAAGGCTGCCATGTCGTGCCGGGCCTTGAACATCAAGGCTTTCGAGGGTTCGACGGCCCGCAGAGGGACAAATAGATTCGTAAAGGCGACGGTGGAGCCACTATGCAGCAGCAACCCAGCGCCTTGAAGGTCATGGTGATCGACGATTCGAAGACGATTCGCCGCACCGCCGAAACACTGCTCAAGAACGTGGGTTGTGAGGTCATCACGGCCATCGACGGGTTCGATGCCCTGGCCAAGATCGCCGATCACCACCCCGGGATCATCTTTGTCGACATCATGATGCCGCGCCTGGATGGCTATCAGACCTGCGCTTTAATCAAGAACAACAGTGCCTTCAAGTCCACGCCAGTGATTATGCTGTCGTCCAAGGACGGGCTGTTCGACAAGGCCAAGGGGCGCATCGTCGGCTCCGACCAGTTCCTGACCAAACCTTTCAGCAAGGAAGAACTGCTGAACGCGATCCAGGCCCATGTTCCGGGGTTTGCCGCTGTTTTGCCGCAGTAAGACACCTACAGAGACGCTCGGCCATTGGGCCCTGCGCCGACAAGAATGGGGAAGACCATGGCACGTATCCTGATCGTCGATGATTCGCCGACTGAAATGTACAAACTGACCGGCATGCTGGAAAAGCACGGTCATGAAGTATTGAAGGCCGAAAACGGCGCAGACGGCGTGGCCCTGGCCCGCCAGGAAAAACCTGACGCGGTGCTGATGGACATCGTCATGCCCGGCCTCAACGGTTTCCAGGCGACGCGCCAGTTGACCAAGGATCCCGACACCGGGCATATCCCGGTGATCATCATCACCACCAAGGATCAGGAAACCGACAAGGTCTGGGGCACGCGCCAGGGCGCCAGGGACTACCTGACCAAGCCGGTCGACGAAGACACCCTGATCAAGACCCTGAACAACGTGTTGGCCGGTTGATTCAGCGGCCATGAACGAATCACTGACCGCCTTCGAACTGCTGCTGCAGATCGACCGGCGCTGTCGCTTGCTGGCGGCGGACCTGCCGTCCCAGCCGACCCGGCAGGACAGCTGGAGCGGCATCGGTTTTCGCCTGGGCGAACACGGGTACGTCGCGCCCATGGGCGAAGTCGGTGAGGTGTTGCACGAGCCGCGTTTTACCCAGGTGCCGGGGGTCAAGCCGTGGGTCAAGGGCGTGGCCAATCTGCGCGGGCGCCTGTTGCCGATCATGGATCTGGCCGGTTTTTTCGGCCACGAAACCTCGGCGGCGCGCAAGCAGCGGCGAGTGTTGGTGGTGGAGCATGACGAGGTGTTTGCCGGGTTGTTGGTCGATGAAGTCTTTGGTTTGCAGCACTTTGCCCGGGACAGCCTGGAGCCGGCAGACACGGTGAGCAGCCCGATTTCACCGTTCATCACGGGCCGGTTTCAGCGAGAACAGACCTGGCAGGTGTTCAGCCTGTTTGCGCTGGCGCGGTCGCAGGGATTCATGAACGTAGCGCTGTAAACGCGGACCCATGTGGGAGCGAGCCTGCTCGCGATTGAACGATAACGCGGTGTTCCTCGGATACCGCGGCGCCTGAATCGCGAGCAGGCTCGCTCCCACAGGTTCTTCGGCGAGTATTGAAGGGTGTGGGTTAACAGGCGAAGACCGATGACAAAAGCAAAAGCAGGCAAGCCAATGGAGGCGTCGCGCAGTCGATCGCAGATCATCGCGCTGTTCATCGCCCTGATCATCTTCATCATGTTGTTGTTCGCCAACTTCGCGTACCTCAACACCCAGGCCACCTACGACAAACAGTACATCGGCCACGCCGGTGAACTGCGCGTGCTGTCCCAGCGCATTGCCAAGAACGCCACCGAAGCCGCTGCCGGAAAGGCCGCCGCGTTCAAGTTACTTAGCGATGCGCGCAATGATTTTGCCCGGCGCTGGAGCTATCTGAAGAAAGGCGACCCCGCCACCGGCCTGCCACCGGCACCGGCCAGCGTGCGCCCGGAAATGCGCGCCGTGCAGCTGGACTGGGAACGCCTGCTGAAAAACACCGACGCCATCCTGTCCAGCGAGCAGACGGTGTTGTCGCTGCATCAGGTCGCCGCGACCCTGGCCGAAACCGTGCCGCAGTTGCAGGTCGAATACGAAAAAGTGGTGGAAACCCTGCTGCAACGCGGCGCCCCGGCTGCGCAGGTGGCGATGGCCCAGCGTCAATCACTGTTGGCCGAACGAATTCTAGGCGCGGTCAATACCGTGTTGTCCGGCGACGAAAACTCACAGCAGGCCGCCGATGCGTTCGGCCGCGACGCGGCGCGTTTCGGCCAGGTGCTCAACGGCATGCTCCAGGGCAATACAGCGCTGCGGGTCAGCCAGGTCGAGGACCATGATGCGCGCGCCCGGCTGATGGAAATTTCAGAGCTGTTCGAGTTCGTTTCCGGCTCCGTGGACGAAATCCTCGAAACCTCACCGGAGCTGCTCAAGGTCCGTGAATCGGCGACCAATATCTTCAGCCTGTCGCAAACCCTGCTCGACGAAGCCTCCCACCTGGCCAGCGGTTTTGAAAATCTCGCCGGGGGACGTGACACCGACACCATCGGCGGTTATGTCCTGGGCTTGGCGGCGTTGATGTCGATCATCCTCATCGGCCTGGTAATGGTGCGTGAAACCAATCGCCAGCTGCGCGAAACCGCCGAGAAGAACGAACGCAACCAGAACGCGATCCTGCGTCTGCTCGACGAAATCGAAGACCTGGCCGACGGCGACCTGACCGTGACCGCCACGGTGACCGAAGACTTCACCGGGACCATTGCCGACTCGATCAACTATTCCGTGGACCAACTGCGCGACCTGGTGGCCACGATCAACCTCACGGCCGGCCAGGTCGCTGCCGCCGTGCAGGAGACCCAGGCCACCGCGATGCACCTGGCCCAGGCCTCGGAACACCAGGCCCAACAGATTTCCGAAGCCTCCACCGCGATCAACGACATGGCCGAGTCCATCGACCAGGTGTCGGCCAACGCCGCCGAATCCTCGGCAGTGGCCGAGCGTTCGGTGGAAATCGCCAACAAGGGCAACGAGGTGGTGCACAACACTATCCACGGCATGGACAACATCCGCGAGCAGATCCAGGACACCGCCAAGCGAATCAAGCGCCTGGGCGAGTCGTCCCAGGAAATCGGCGATATTGTCAGCCTGATCGATGACATTGCCGACCAGACCAATATCCTCGCCCTCAACGCGGCGATCCAGGCGTCCATGGCCGGTGACGCCGGGCGTGGTTTCGCGGTGGTCGCCGACGAGGTACAGCGCCTGGCGGAACGCTCTTCAGCCGCGACGCGACAGATCGAGACCCTGGTGCGGGCGATCCAGGCCGACACCAACGAAGCGGTCATTTCCATGGAGCAGACCACCACCGAAGTGGTGCGCGGCGCGCGTCTGGCGCAGGATGCCGGAGTGGCCCTGGAAGAAATCGAAGGGGTATCCAAGACCCTGGCGGCGCTGATCCAGAGCATTTCCAACGCCGCGCAACAACAGACGTCGTCTGCCGGCCAGATTTCCCTGACGATGAACGTGATCCAGCAGATCACCACGCAAACCTCGTCCGGCTCTACCGCCACCGCCGAGAGCATCGGCAACCTGGCAAAAATGGCCAGCCAGTTGCGGCGTTCGGTGTCCGGGTTCACCTTGCCGGCCACCAAGGCACAGGTCACGGACAAAGCTTGAACTGCCCCCGGGCATGGCTATCTTGATTGAAGTGGGGATTGGAGTGGTTATGGGTGATCGGCACGACTATGTGGCCCTCGAATGGGTCAAAGGCGAAATTGCCGAAACGCTGAAGCAGGCTCATCACGCGATCGAAACCCAGCTTGATGACCCGCAGGCGACGCACGCCCTGAGCGAATGCCTGGCGTGCATCCATCAGGTTCACGGCAGCCTGCAGATGGTCGAGTTCTACGGCGCGGCCTTGCTCGCCGAAGAAATGGAGCAACTGGTCACCGCCTTGCAACACAATCGCGTCCATCATCGCGACGAGGCGTTGCACCTGATGCTGCAAGCGCTGGGGCAGTTGCCGATCTACCTGGATCGCGTGCAAGGTGCCCGCCGCGATTTGCCGTTGGTGGTGTTGCCGCTGATCAACGACCTGCGCAGCGCCCGAGGCGAAAGCCTGTTGTCGGAAACCAGCCTGTTCAGTCCGCAGTTGCCCGTCCTGGTGCCCTTGGTCGAAGCGTCCCTGGCGCGACTGGTACCGGCGGATTTGCCGAACATGCTGCGAAAATTGCGGCAGATGCTGCAGATGGCCTTGGTCGGTTTGCTGCGTGAACAGGACGACGACACTCACCTGGAATATCTGGCCAGGGTCTTTACCCGTCTGGAAAGCCTGTGCGATTCAGCACCCCTGAGCCCGCTGTGGCAGGTCGCTTCGGCGTTGGTCGAAGGCATGCGCGCTGGCGCCATCGGCAACAGCCCGGCCTTGCGCAGCCTGTTCAAGGAGGCCGATAAGGAGCTCAAGCGTCTGCTCGAACAGGGTATGCAGGGCATCAATCAGCCGCCGCCACCCGAGCTGCTCAAGAGTTTGCTGTTCTATATTGCCAAGGCCGAACATCCCACCGGGCAGATGCTGACCATGAAAGATCGCTACGCACTGGATGATGCATTGCCTGACAGCGCGATGGTCGACGAAGAACGCGCAAGGTTGGCCGGTCCCGACCGTGACGCCATGCGCTCGGTATTGGCGGCCTTGTGCGAAGAACTGGTGCGGGTCAAGGAGCGCCTCGACCTGTTCGTGCGCAGCGACCGCCAACACGCCTCGGACCTCGACAGCCTGCTGGCGCCCCTGCGGCAAATCGCCGACACCCTGGCGGTGCTGGGTTTCGGCCAGCCACGCAAGGTCATCATCGATCAGCTGGCCGTGGTGCTGAGCCTGGCCCAGGGCCAGCGCGCACCCGATGACGCAATCCTCATGGACGTGGCCGGGGCCCTGCTTTACGTCGAAGCGACCCTGGCCGGCATGGTCGGCACCGTGGAGCCGGAAAGCCAGGAAGACAGTCGCCTGCCCACCACCGACCTGACGCAGATCCACCAGATCGTCATCAAGGAAGCGCGCATCTGCCTGCAGCAGGCCAAGGACATGATCGTCGACTACATCGACGCCGATTGGGACCGACAGCACCTGCTGGCACTGCCGGCCTTGCTGACCCAGGTGCGCGGTGCCCTGGCGATGATACCGCTGAGCCGGGCGGCGAGCTTGATCGAAGCCTGTAATCATTTCATCCGCGAGCACCTGCTGCTCGAACCGGGGCAGCCCGGCTGGCAGGCGCTGGACAGCCTGGCCGACGCCATCACCAGCATCGAGTATTACCTTGAGCGCCTCAGCGACGACCCCCAGGCGCCCGGTGAACAACAGCTCGACGTGGCGCAGCGAAGCCTGGCTGCACTTGGGGTTTTCCCCAGCGAACAACAGGTGCCGGTGCTGGCGGATATCGTGAGCCCAGCCCAGGCACAATCCCTGCGGCAACAGCAGGAACGGGAGGCCCCGGCCATCGTCCAGAGCCTGGCCGATGTGCTGGCCAACCCGGTCTCGGCCCTGAATCCGCCCGCCGTCGACACGCCGGGCAGCCTGCTGCCGCCGCCGTCGGGCGAAGCGCCGGTGGATGAGGAATTGCGTGAAGTGTTCCTCGAGGAAACCGAGGAAGTGCTGGAGGTTCTTCGTGAGTATTTGCCACGCTGGTCGGGCAATCCTGCCAACCGCTCGGCCCTGAGCGAACTGCGCCGCGCTTTCCATACCCTCAAGGGCAGTGGCCGGATGGTGCGCGCCCTGGTGCTGGGCGAACTGGCCTGGGCCATGGAAAACCTGCTCAACCGCGTGCTGGAACAGAGCGTGGAGCCTGGCGCCAGCGTGCACCAGCTAATCGGCGATGTTCTCGATCTGCTCCCGCAGTTGGTGGCCGAATACGCCGCCGATGCCCAGCGCCAGCGTGACGATGTCGACCAGCTGGCGGCCCGTGCCCATGCCCTGGCCAAGGGCGACGCTACGGCAGCCGACGAGGACACCCTGGACGTCGCGGCCCTCGACCCGCTATTGCTGGAAATCTTCCGCAAGGAAGCCGAAACCCATTTGGGTAGCCTCAACCGTTTTCTCGACCAGGCCGCCGAACACCTCCCGCTGCAGGCCAGTGATGAGCTGCAACGTGCGTTGCACACGCTCAAGGGCAGTGCCTCGGTGGCTGGGGTCCTGCCGATTGCCGAGCTGGCGACGCCGCTGGATCAACTGGCCCGGGAGTACAAGGCCCACCTGATCGCGCTCGATCTGGACGAAGTCGAAGTGCTGCTGGAGGCCGAAGGTCTGTTCCGTCTTGGCTTGCGCCAGCTCAAGAGCGATCCGCTGGCCGAAATCCCCGGTGCCCGCGCCTTGATCGAGCGTGCCCGGGCGCTGCTCGCCGAGCGCCTGCAAACCCTCTCGAACACGCCCAGCAGCGGCCTGCGGATCAAGCGCGATCCGCAGCTGATCAACAACTTCCTGGCCCAGGGCATGGACATCCTGCTGGACGCCGAAAGCCTGTTGCGGCGTTGGCAGCAGCATCCGGGCGAGCGTCAGGAACTCAGTGCCCTGCTGGACGAGTTGACCACCCTCGGCGAAGGTGCGCACCTGGCCGACCTGCACCCGGTGGATGAACTCTGCGAAGCCTTGCTCGACCTCTACGGTGCGGTGGAAGAGAGCAGCCTGGCGGTCAGCGAAGCGTTTTTCCATGAGGCCCAAGGCGCCCACGAAGCGCTGATCAACATGCTTGATGAGCTGGCGGCCGGCCAGGAAGTCAGCCCACGCCCGGAGCGGGTTCGGGCCTTGCACGGCTTGCTCGACCAGAGTCTCGACCCCTCGGCCATGGGCCTGATTCGCAGTGACGGCAGTCGCACCTTGAGCATCCGCGAACTGGGCGATGCCACCGCAGAACTGGCACAAACCCTTGTAGGAGCTGGCTTGCCAGCGATGGACGTCAACGATGACGCATTGTCATTGGAGAAACGCGGCGCCTATGAGTCCATCGCTGGCAAGCCAGCTCCTACAGGGGGCCGCGCTACCGGCCTGGACAACGACATCGTTTCGATCTTCCTTGAGGAAGCCGAGGATATCCTCGAAAGTGCCAACCATTCCCTGCAACGCTGGCCCAGCGACCCGCAGAACGCCGCATCCTTGTCGTCGTTGCAGCGCGATCTGCACACCCTCAAGGGTGGCGCGCGGATGGCCGAGGTCGAGCCGGTCGGTGACCTGGCCCATGAACTGGAAAGCCTCTATGAGGGCCTGGCGGATCGCCGTTACAGCCACAGCGAAGCGCTGGCGCAGTTGCTGCAACAGAGTCATGACCGCCTCGCGCAGATGCTTGAACAACTGCAGGACCATCAAGCCCTGGGCGACCCCGGTGACCTGATCGAGGCTATTCGCGCGTTCAGGCAAGGCCACGCAAGCAACGCCGAAGTGCTCGAAGCGGCGGCCGGCAACGACTCGGCCCACCATGACAGCGAGTTGCTGGACATCTTCCTTGAGGAAGGCTTCGACATCATCGAAAGCTCCGGCGCGGCCCTGCTGCGCTGGCAGGCCGAGCCGTCCAGCCGCCAGGAAATGGAAACCCTGCTGCGCGACCTGCACACCCTCAAGGGCGGTGCGCGCATGGTGGAAATCGCCCCGATCGGCGATTTGGCCCATGAGCTGGAATTTCTCTACGAAGGTCTGTCCACCGGCGTTCTGCAACCCACGCCGGCGCTGTTCGAACTGCTGCAGCGCAGCCACGACCGGCTGGCACAGATGCTCGACGCGGCGCGTGCCGGTGAGCCATTACCGCCGGCCGACCGGCTGATCGACGCGATCCAGAACTTCAGTCACCCGGTACTGCCTGGGAGCCCGGCGCCGCTCACCGTTTCCGCGAAAGCCGAGACACCGCTGCTGCAACCCGATGCCGCGGCGGACATGGTCAAGGTCTCGGCGGAGCTTCTCGATGACCTGGTCAACCTGGCCGCTGAAACCTCGATCTTTCGTGGTCGCATCGAACAGCAGGTCAACGACGCTCAGGTGGCGCTCAACGAGATGGAAACCACCATCGAGCGCATGCGCGACCAGTTGCGCAGGCTTGATACCGAAACCCAGGGCAGGATCCTCAGCCGTCAGCAGGTCGACGCCGATCGCCTGGGTTACGAAGAATTCGATCCGCTGGAAATGGACCGTCACTCGCAATTGCAGCAACTGTCGCGCGCCCTGTTCGAATCCGCCTCCGACTTGCTCGACCTCAAGGAAACCCTCGACCGGCGTAACCAGGACGCGGAAAACCTGTTGCAGCAGCAGGGCCGCATCAACACCGAATTGCAGGAAGGCCTGATGCGCTCGCGCATGGTGCCGTTCGAGCGGATGCTGCCGCGCTTGAAGCGCATTGTCCGCCAGGTGGCCAGTGAGCTGGGCAAGGACGTCGAATTCATCGTCGGCAATGCCGAAGGCGAAATGGATCGCAACGTGCTCGAACGCATGGCGGCGCCGCTGGAGCATATGCTGCGCAACGCCGTCGACCATGGCCTGGAGCCCGCCAGTGTGCGAATAGCGGCGGGCAAGCCGGCGCAAGGGCGGATCACCCTGGACCTGTTGCGCGAGGGTGGCGACATCATTTTCGATATTCGCGACGACGGTGCCGGCGTGCCCCTGGAGGCGGTGCGGCGCAAGGCGATCAAGCGCGGCCTGCTCGCCGCGGACAGCGTCATCAGCGACCACGACGTGCTGCAATTCATCCTGCAGCCGGGGTTTTCCACGGCCGAGAAAATCACCCAGATCTCCGGGCGTGGGGTCGGCATGGACGTGGTGCACGAAGAAGTGCGGCAACTGGGCGGCACCATGAGCATCGACTCCGTGCCGGGGCAGGGCGTGCATTTTCGCATTCGCCTGCCGTTCACAGTGTCGGTCAACCGGGCGCTGATGGTGCAATGCGCGGACGATCAATACGCGATCCCGCTGAACACCATCGATGGCATCGTCCGTGTGTTGCCCAACGAACTCGAAGGGCATTTGCGTCTTGATCCGCCGACCTATGAATACGCCGGGCAGCGCTATGAATTGTGTTACCTGGGCGAGCTGCTGAAAACCAGTCCGCGCCCACGGCTGTTGGGCCAGAGCCTGCCGCTGCCGGTGTTGCTGGTGCAATGCAACGAGCGGCACATTGCGGTGCAGGTCGATGCCATGGCGGGCACGCGCGAGATCGTGGTGAAAAGCCTCGGCCCGCAGTTTGCGGCGGTGCAAGGGGTGTCCGGGGCGACGATTCTGGGGGACGGCCGGGTGGTGCTGATCCTGGATCTGCTGGCGCCGGTTCGCGCCATGCAAGCGCGTACGCCGCAGCGACCGGTTAGCCACGAAGTCGAGGTCGAGCCGCAGCGACCGTTGCTGGTGATGGTGGTCGACGACTCGGTCACCGTGCGCAAGGTCACCAGCCGCTTGCTCGAACGCCACGGCATGAACGTGCTGACTGCAAAGGACGGGGTCGACGCCATGCTGCTGCTCGAAGAGCACCGCCCGGACCTGATGCTGCTGGACATCGAAATGCCGCGCATGGACGGCTTCGAAGTCGCGACCCAGGTGCGCAACGATGAGCGCCTGCGGCACCTGCCGATCATCATGATCACCTCACGCACCGGTCAGAAACACCGCGACCGGGCCATGGCCATCGGCGTCAACGACTACCTTGGCAAGCCGTACCAGGAATCGGTATTGCTCGAGAGCATCGCCCTGTGGAGCAAGACCCATGCATGAGCGTCGCCACGACTCGCGCGAAAGCCAGCTCACCGGCCTGCTGCTGCCCCTGGCCGACCGCAACCTGATCCTGCCCAACGTCGCGGTGGCCGAGCTGATCGACTACCAGCCCGCGGCCTTCGACCTGGACTCACCGCCCTGGTATCTGGGACGGGTCGCCTGGCGGGACCGGCAGATTCCGTTGCTCAGTTTCGAGTCGGCCTGCGGGCAGAAAATCGTCATCGGTGAGCGCGCGCGAATTGTCATTCTCAATGCCCTCGGCGGAAGGCATGAGCTGAAATTCATCGCGCTACTGGTGCAGGGGATTCCGCGCTCGTACAAGCTCGACAGTCAGCTGAGCTACGTGGATGTGCCGTTGTGTTCGCTGGAGAAAGCGGCGGTGCAGGTGGCGGACCAAGTGGCGAAGGTGCCGGATTTGCTGGCGCTTGAAGAGTTGTTGGTGAGTGCCGGGCTCGTCTGAAAGGCCCCTTCGCGAGCAGGCTCGCTCCCACAGGGGTACGCATTCCAATGTGGGAGCGGGCTTGCTCGCGAAGGCGGCCTACAATTCACCGAAAACCTGACTGCTAAACCTTGGCCTGCGCCAACGCCTCATGGTGATCCAACGCCCGCTCCACCAACAAATGCACGCCATCGGCCATCCGGCTGAGCGCCAGGGCTACCGAACGCCGCGAGCCTTCCACCCCGTCCGCCAGGTCAGCCGCAATGGCACTGATGGACAGCAGGTCTTCAGAGGCATTGGCCAGAAGCGCCTCGGTGCCGATATCGGGAGAGACGGTGAACAGCTGGAATTTTCGGCGCTTGGCCGGTTTTTCGTGAGCAGGCGGGAAGTAATGGGAGAGGGCGCGGTCGGCGGCTTCTTTGAGTTTTTCGTCTTCGACGCAAGCTTGGGGATCTGTGTCTGGGGGATTGGGAGTTACTTTGAACATGCTGAATCTCCGCTTAATGAGTTTCAGCTGCTCCATTCGGTTACCAGGCGAAGGGGTGGCAGCTGTACGCGGGCTGGAAACCCGGGCAAACGGACAAAACCCGGCAGACCCAAAGGTCTCCCGCGCACAGCCGCCATAACGGAGTGCACTCAATAAAGGTGCGCAAGCATACGTTATGAAAGGCGTTTTTGCCTCGTTATCACCTCGGGTTTCCAGGCCCGGTCGCTGAATTGGCAGCGACACTCCAAACAATAAAGATCAACGCAAAAGCGCACCAGTCAGCGCGTTCCTGCATTTCTGTAGGCAGCGATGTCAGGCGTTGTAGCCTTCCATCCTTTTCGCGGACAAATGTTTAAACACAAAACCCGATCGGCTGGCGAAGAGTCTCCAAGGTACAAGAGTCCCCAAAAGGGACCGATCGGTCCTTTTTTGGGACTATTCGACTATTTAATTCCGGCCATCGAAAGCAGTTGTGACTATTGCGGCCCATTCGCGGGCAAGCCCGCTCCTACAGGTATTGAGGTTGCCGCAGATGATTGGCAATACACGGACACTGTAGGAGCGGCGGTGCGACGATTCGACTTGCCCGCGAAGGCGTCAGCCCTGACAACGCAATTTTCCCGGTTCATTAACCTGAGCGTAACAATCCACCACTCTGCTTGATTGATGCCCCCACCCAACGCTCCTACTGTGTCCCCCACGACAGCGAACCCGTGGAGTGGTCATGACAACAACAATATCCCCCGACTCGCGATGGACGCGGCGGCGCAGCGAAAAGCAGCGGCGTCTTGCGCAGGTGCGAGACCTGGCCGACGGTGTGGTGTTGCCCACCGACAAGATCGTGGCGGCGCTGGAGGCGTTGATCCTGCCCGGCGATCGTGTGGTGCTGGAGGGCAACAACCAGAAGCAGGCGGATTTTCTTTCCCGTTCCCTGGCCAAGGCCGACCCCGCGAAGCTGCATGACCTGCACATGATCATGCCCAGCGTCGGTCGCTCCGAGCACCTGGACCTGTTCGAACGCGGGATTGCGCGCAAGCTCGACTTCTCCTTCGCCGGCACCCAGAGCCTGCGCATCAGCCAGTTGCTCGAAGACGGCCTGCTGGAAATCGGCGCGATCCACACCTACATCGAGCTCTATGCGCGGCTGGTGGTCGACCTGATTCCCAACGTGGTGCTCAGCGCCGGCTTCATGGCCGACCGCGCCGGCAACATCTATACCGGGCCGAGCACCGAAGACACCCCGGCGCTGATCGAGCCGGCCGCCTTCAGCGACGGCATCGTCATCGTCCAGGTCAATCAATTGGTGGACGATGTCAGCGACTTGCCGCGGGTCGACATTCCCGCGTCCTGGGTCGATTTCGTGGTGGTGGCGGACAAGCCGTTCTACATCGAGCCGCTGTTCACCCGCGACCCCCGGCACATCAAGCCGGTGCATGTGCTGATGGCGATGATGGCGATTCGCGGGATCTATGAAAAACACAACGTGCAGTCGCTCAACCACGGCATCGGCTTCAACACTGCCGCCATCGAGCTGATCCTGCCGACCTACGGCGAATCCCTCGGCCTCAAGGGCAAGATCTGCCGCAACTGGACGCTCAACCCGCACCCGACTTTGATCCCGGCGATTGAAAGTGGCTGGGTCGAAAGCGTGCATTGCTTCGGCACCGAACTGGGCATGGAAAACTACATCGCCGCTCGGCCGGACGTGTTCTTCACCGGGCGCGACGGCTCTCTGCGCTCCAACCGAATGTACAGCCAGCTGGCCGGGCAATACGCGGTGGACCTGTTCATCGGTGCGACCCTGCAAGTCGACGGCGATGGCCATTCTTCCACCGTGACCCGCGGTCGCCTGGCCGGTTTCGGTGGCGCGCCGAACATGGGCCACGACCCGCGCGGTCGCCGGCACGGCACGCCAGCCTGGCTCGACATGCGCCACGCCGATGCGGCCGAGCCGATGCTCGAACGCGGCAAGAAGCTGGTGGTGCAAATGGTCGAGACCTTCCAGGAGGGCGGCAAACCGACCTTCGTCGAAACCCTCGACGCGGTGGAGGTGGCCAGGAAAAGCGGCATGCCGCTGGCACCGATCATGATCTACGGCGACGACGTCACCCACCTGCTGACCGAAGAAGGCATCGCCTACCTGTACAAGGCCCGTTCGCTGGAAGAGCGCCGGGCCATGATCGCCGCCGTGGCCGGGGTGACCGCCATCGGCCTGCGCCACAACCCCAAGGACACCGCGCGCATGCGCCGCGAAGGCTTGATCGCCTTGCCCGAAGACCTCGGCATCCGCCGCACCGACGCCACCCGCGAATTGCTCGCGGCCAAAAGCGTGGCCGATCTGGTGGAGTGGTCGGGTGGCCTCTATAACCCGCCCGCCAAGTTCAGGAGCTGGTAATGCACGCACTCAACCTGCAAGTGAAAACCCTGAGCCTGGCCGAGCGACTGGCGGACCTGGCAGTGGACGCGCTGATCGACGAAGCGGACCTGTCGCCGAAACCGGCGCTGGTCGACCGTCGCGGCAATGGTGCCCATACCGATTTGCACCTGGGTCTGATGCACGCCTCGGCGCTGGCCTTGTGGCCGGCGTTCAAGGAAATGGCGCAAATCGCTATCGAGATTGGCGAGGTCGGCTTGCCGCTGCGCGAGGCCATTGGCCTGATCGGTCGTGAAGGCGAACAGGCGATGCTCGCCACCACCAACGGCGTGAATACCCATCGCGGGGCGATCTGGGCGCTGGGCCTGTTGGTCGCCGCGGTTGCGCTTGAGCCGCAATCCAGCGCCGCCGGCTCTGTCGCCTTGCGCGCCGCACGCCTGGCCTTGCTCGATGATCGTTACGCACCGCGTCCGCTGAGCCATGGCGCCCAGGTCGCTCAACGCTACGGAGCGCGCGGTGCCCGTGAAGAAGCACAGCTCGGTTTCCCGGCGGTGACCCAGCGCGCGCTGCCGCAACTCAAGTGCAGCCGCGCGGCCGGCCATGGCGAACAGAACGCCCGGCTCGATGCGTTGCTGGCGATCATGACCAATTTGGCTGACACCTGCGTGCTGTATCGCGCCGGTGAAGAGGGCCTGCACACCATGCAACTCGGCGCCCAGGCCGTGCTCGACGCGGGCGGCAGCGCCAGCCTCGCCGGGCGTCGTCGACTTCATGAGCTGGACCAACAATTAATCGCATTGAATGCCTCGCCCGGTGGTGCTGCCGACTTGCTCGCAGCCTGCCTGTTCATCGATCGTATCGAGTCCGGCGACGACATCACCCAGGGAGCGTTTTGATGGAAACCTTATCCTTTGAATTCCCCGCCGGGCAGCCGCCGCGCGGTCGCACCCTGGTGGGTTGTGTCGGCTCGGGCGATCTGGAAGTGCTGATCGAACCGGGTCAGGCCGGCAAGCTGACCATCACCGTGCAGACCTCGGTCAATGGCAGCGAACAACGCTGGCAGCACCTGTTCGCACGGATGTTCGACGGCCAGACCCCGCCGGCAATGGACATCGATATCCACGATTTCGGCGCCACACCCGGCGTAGTCCGCCTGCGCCTGGAGCAGGGCTTCGAGGAGATCGGCCATGACTGACAGCACAGCGCTTCTACACAAGCACAGTTTCGTCGAACTGGGCGCGCGGCAACGGGCCAAAGCCTTGCTCGATGCCGGCACCTTTCGTGAATTGCTCGACCCGTTCCAGCGGGTCATGTCGCCATGGCTGTCGCGCCAGGGTGTGGTGCCGCAGGCCGATGACGGCGTGGTCATCGCCAAGGGCAGCCTTGAGGGTTTGCCAGTGGTAATCGCGGCCATCGAAGGGGCCTTCCAGGGCGGCAGCCTCGGTGAAGTCGGCGGGGCGAAAATTGCCGGTGCACTGGAACTGGCCGCCGAGGATAACCGCAAGGGCATCCCGACCCGCGCCGTGCTGCTGCTGGAAACCGGTGGCGTGCGTTTGCAGGAAGCCAACCTCGGGTTGGCGGCGATTGCCGATATTCATGCGGCGATTGTCGATTTGCGCCGGTACCAGCCAGTGGTTGGCGTGGTGGCGGGTAGCGTCGGTTGCTTTGGCGGCATGTCGATTGCCGCCGGGCTGTGCAGCTACCTGCTGGTGACCCAGGAAGCGCGGCTCGGGCTGAACGGCCCGCAGGTCATCGAGCAGGAGGCGGGGCTCGAGGAATACGATTCGCGGGATCGCCCCTTCATCTGGAGCTTGACCGGAGGCGAGCAACGTTTTGCCACGGGGTTGGTGGATCGCTATGCCGAGGACGACGTGGCGCAGATTCGCCAGCAGGTCGGCGAACTGCTCAAGCAAGGGTTGCCTGCCCAGCAACGCAGTTCTCAGGCCGAGCTGTTTCTGCATCGGCTGGCGCGCCTGGACGCCGAACCGCAAATCGAGCCGGCTACGGTTCGCGACCTGTATCAAGGAGAGCGCTCATGAGTGCCTATTCCCTCAGAGGCTTGAACTGGTTCAACGCCTTGGCTGCCGATGCCCGGCCAGTCGACGGCCTGCCGGCCTCGCTGAAAGTGGCGGATGGATTTCTAGGTGAACAAGCTGTGCGGTTTATCGCCGTCGTGGCCGATCCGGACAACCGTTTTGTCCGCGCCCGTCATGGCGAAGTCGGTCTGCTCGAAGGCTGGGGCCTGGCCAAGGCGGTGGACGAAGTCATCGCAGCCGACCAGGGCCAATCGCAAAAACGCGCCTTGATCGCCATCGTCGATGTGCCGAGCCAGGCCTATGGCCGCCGTGAAGAAGCACTCGGCATTCATCAGGCGCTGGCCGGTGCCGCCGACAGCTATGCTCGCGCCCGTTTGGCTGGGCATGCCGTGATCGGTCTGCTGGTGGGCAAGGCCATGTCCGGGGCCTTTCTCGCCCATGGCTATCAGGCCAACCGGCTGATCGCTCTGCGCGATCCGGGCGTGATGGTGCACGCCATGGGCAAGGCCTCGGCGGCGCGGGTGACCTTGCGCAGTGTCGAAGAACTGGAAACCCTGGCCGCCAGCGTGCCGCCGATGGCCTATGACATCGACAGTTATGCCAGCCTCGGCCTGCTCTGGGAAACCCTGGCGGTGCAGCAGATCGAACAGCCAACCGCGGCGGATCTGGCGCGGGTGAGCGAGTGCCTGGCGCAGGCGATTGACGATGTTGCGCGCAATGGCACTGATCTCAGCGGTCGCCTCGGGGCGGCCAATCGTGCGGCCTCGAGCAAGGTCCGCCAATTGCTGAGAGAGCAGTGGTGAGCAGGTTCCTGGCCCACGACTTGCTGTGGGGCATGACCCCGCAGCAGCTGCCCGTGGATGCGCCTGCCTGGGTGGTCGAGTCGATCGGCACCGGTCAGCCCGTGGTGGTGCGACGTGCGCTTTCGACGGCGGATCGGATTGCGGTCGGCGTGCGTGGCCGTCTGCGTGAGCAGCGCTATGGGACTTCGATGGCGATTGCGGCGATAACGCGTCGGGTCAGTCCAGAAGAGCTTTGTCACGTCGAAATTCACCGAGACCTGCCGGCGCTTCAGGCCTTGGCTCAATTGCGCCCGGCACTCGATGCCTGCGGCTGGGTCTGGGGTGTCAGCGGCAGCGCCGGGTTCGAGTTGGCCAGCGGCTTTGCAGCGCTGCATGAGGCCAGCGATCTGGACCTAATTCTGCGCACGCCACAACCGCTGGCACGTAATCAGGCTCGGGAGCTGGTGGCGTTGCTCGATGCGGCGCCCTGTGTGGTGGACATGCAATTGCAGACCGCGTTTGGCGCCGTTGCCTTGCGTGAATGGGCGGGCTCTTCCACTCGGGTCCTGCTCAAGAATGCGACGGCAGCCTGCCTGGTGATCGACCCATGGAACCCACAGGAGCAGGCAGCGTGAGCAGCTTGCTGGTGTTCCCGGGCCAGGGTGCGCAGCGGCCGGGCATGCTCCAGGGTTTGCCTGGGGAAACGCTGAGCGAAGCCAGCGATGTGTTGGGCGAAGACGTACGGTTGCTGGACTCTGCCCAAGCGTTGCAATCGACCAGGGCAGTGCAGCTCTGCCTGCTGATCGCCGGTGTGGCGGCTGCACGGCAGTTGTCATTGCCGGCCGATTACGTCGCCGGGCTTTCCATCGGGGCCTACCCGGCCGCGGTAGTCGCCGGTGCCCTGGATTTTTGCGATGCGCTGCATCTGGTCAGCCTGCGTGGTGAGTTGATGCAGCGGGCGTATCCACAGGGTTACGGGATGACCGCGATCATCGGCCTGGAACTGGCGGTGGTGGAGGGCTTGCTGGCCCAGGTTCACAGCGTCGATACGCCGGTTTACCTGGCCAATATCAACGCCGACAACCAGGTGGTGATTGCCGGCAGTGACACTGGAATGAAAGCGCTGGCTGAATTGGCAAGAGCGCGTGGGGCAGGGATGGCCAAGCGTCTGGCGGTGAGTGTGCCGTCGCACTGCCCGCTGCTGGATGCGCCGGCGCAAACCCTGGCCGAGGCGTTCGCCAATGTGACGCTGCAAACGCCGAAGATCGGTTACCTGAGCGGCAGTCGCGCGCGTCCGGTGATCAAGGTCGACGCTTTGCGCGACGACCTGGCCTTCAACATGTGCCGCGTGGTGGATTGGCGCGGCACGGTGCAAAGCGCTTATGAGCGCGGCGTACGCCTGCAGATCGAACTGCCGCCCGGTGCGGTGCTGACCGGGCTGGCGCGCCGGGTGTTCGAGCAGGGCACCGTGATCGCTTTCGACGGTGCCCGGCTCGATACCCTGCAGGCGCTGTTGCGTGAGGAGGGACTGCGCCACCCCTAGACACCCTGAGGCTTCGAACAACAAGAACAACATTCGACGATGCACTTTGAGGACGACAACAATGATTATTTACGGTGTGGCGCTGTTGGCGATCTGTACGCTGGCAGGGGTGATCATGGGTGACATGCTCGGTGTCTTGCTGGGGGTCAAATCCAACGTCGGCGGGGTCGGGATCGCGATGATCCTGTTGATCTGCGCGCGGTTGTGGATGCAAAAACGCGGTGGCATGACCAAGGATTGCGAAATGGGTGTCGGCTTCTGGGGTGCCATGTACATTCCGGTGGTGGTGGCGATGGCCGCGCAACAGAATGTGGTCACGGCCTTGCACGGCGGTCCGGTGGCGGTGCTGGCGGCGATCGGCTCGGTGGTGGTCTGCGGCTGCACCATTGCCTTGATCAGCCGGACCCACAAGGGCGAACCCTTGCCTGACGAACCGGCGGAAGTTTCCCCCGTCGGCACGCCAGTAGGAGGTCGCTGATATGTGGGATCTCATCGAGAAAGGCCTGGAACACAACGGCCTGGTCACGGCCTTCGCCTTCGTCGGCGTGATCATGTGGGTGTCTGTCATCGTCTCCAAGCGCCTGACCTTCGGGCGCATCCATGGCTCGGCGATTGCGATCGTCATCGGCCTGGTCCTGGCCTGGGTCGGCGGCACCATGACCGGTGGGCAAAAAGGCCTGGCGGATTTGACGCTGTTCTCCGGCATCGGCCTGATGGGCGGCGCCATGCTGCGCGACTTCGCGATTGTCGCCACGGCGTTCGAAGTGCAGGCCACCGAAGCGAAAAAGGCCGGGTTGATCGGCGTGATCGCGCTGCTGCTGGGCACGGTGCTGCCGTTCATTGTCGGCGCGTGCCTGGCCTGGGTGTTCGGTTATCGCGACGCGGTGAGCATGACGACGATTGGCGCGGGGGCGGTGACCTACATCGTCGGGCCGGTGACCGGTGCGGCGATTGGCGCGACTTCGGATGTGGTGGCGCTGTCGATTGCCACCGGGTTGATCAAGGCGATTCTGGTGATGGTCGGCACCCCGATGGCGGCGCGCTGGATGGGCCTGGATAATCCGCGGTCGGCGATGGTGTTTGGCGGTCTGGCCGGTACCGTGAGCGGGGTGACGGCGGGGCTGGCGGCGACGGATCGGCGGTTGGTGCCTTATGGCGCGCTGACGGCGACCTTCCATACCGGGCTTGGGTGCTTGTTGGGGCCTTCGTTGTTGTACTTCATTGTTCGCGGGATTGTTGGGTAGATTTTCTGAGTTTGTTAATGGTTGCCTCCACATTTACCGGGTTTCATGAGCAGCTTGGTGAAATGTGAAGTTATTCAAGTGTAACTTTCACAAGGCTGGAGGCGGCTCAGATTGGCGTGGCTGAAATTATATGAGGAGGTTGAAATGTTTGTTTGATTTCATTAGGAGGTTTTTTTTGTGGCTCGAATAAGAGTTATGGCTAGGCAATATGCCATCATGAGTGCAACCAGGCCATAACTCAGGCCATCAATTACCCTCTCAGGATCAAAACTGAAGCTGCTCGCAGTAATGATCAGGATGATGGTTAATGTTGTGGCGAGTTCGCTGACAAGAAAAAAAGATACTGCATCGCTATCGTTCGCGTCATGAAGAACTTCATTTGATGTTAGTCGGGTAAATATTGTTCCGATCACGACCCCTAATAGGCAAAAAAACGCGAGTGATAAAAAAAACGTAATGTCTTTGTTGGTTAGCACCAGCAATAGAGATGTGGTAACAGTCGCAAACAAACAGGAGGTTGCGAGTGTGGTGCTGGATTTGTTGATGATAAATTTAGATATCACAAACCTCCCTAATACAGTCGATACCAAAAAGACAATGTACGCAATCGCTGAGCTTCCTAACCAAGAAAATTGATGGGCTAAACCCAAGAGGTCGCTATGCCGATAGAGCAAACCTATTGCGTACATAAGTATCAGAGATTCAAATACGTTTCCCGCAACATATCCAATTATTTGCACTGGATATTTAGCGGCAACAGCGAAATGCTTAAGGTATGCATGCTGGGTTGAATGTATTAAAAAAGTTTTGTTTGTGTTGGTAGCGCGAAGATCACTGTTTGATATGTATATTTGCGCTGTTCTGAGTAATAACAGCGTCGACATTATTGCTGTTGTGGAATATAAATAGGAGGTAGAATTTATTACAAGGGAGGCTATCAGTAATAAAATAAAAGGAGTTCCAATTCGAATATATAGAAAGTGGTTGAATGCTTTGATATAGTCGGCTGTCTTGCCGGTCATTTTTATATGTAAGGCATTATAAGCTGGTCGGAAAGATGCTTTTAAACAGCCTGTCCCTGCTGAGTCGCATACGAACGCGATTAGAATTAAACTCCAGCCTGTGTACCAATATTCAAGCAATGCAGCCAAGAACCCTAATGTCAGGAAAATAGCGCATGCCAGTTTTAGTATAAAGCCATAGATCGTGGTATTGGCAGTTCCTAGTTTAGCTACAAAGTAGTGTCCAATGTAAAACTCTACAATTAAGGAAATAATTAGCTGCGTTGCAAGCGAGAATTCCAAAGAAAACTGGCCTAAATTTGGATTGCTTGCAATTAAGGCTAGTTCGAGAATTGTTGCACCCATTGCAACGCCACCATACAAGGCATCTGATCTAGCGATAAGTGTGTGTGCACATTTCATTCGATTACTCTATAAGTTTTGCCGGGCTCAAGGATGAGGTTTACATATAGAGCGGACGGCGCGTATGCACGACCGTAAAACATCAGTGTTGTATAAATTGAATCAAGATCGTAAGGGATTAGAGTGAATTTCTCTGAAGGTTGCTTAGTTGTGTATGCTGAAATTCCAGCTTTGCCGTTTCTAAAGTCTTCGTAAAGTAATAGCTCGAAATCAATATGAGGGTTTTTAGCGGTATTGTTAAAAAAAATACCACAGGCTGCATCGTTGAGGTTTCTGTAAGTGCTCCCGCTTGTATAAATTTGTTCAAAAACGTTAGTTAAAATTTTATCTCCATAGATTGATTGTAGGTATCTAATCGTATAGGGCCATCTTCTATTTAAATGCCTGGATATGTCTAAGTATCGTCTGACGCATTCAAATGTGAAATGTTTATCGTGCGCGGAGGTTGGGGGGTTGAGAATATTTTTAGAGTTATATATTGCAGTGAAAATCAAGTCGATAGTATCAATGTTTTTAGTTGTCATTTTCTGATACCTCTGCGAGCGATTTTTTTACGAGGTCAATGTTGCTTTGCTCAACTTCAATGGACGAGCCCTCCATTTCCAATAAGATATTTTCGGTGTTGTATGCCTGAGTGATGGTTGGTTTGAAAGCTTCCATCAGTTCAATATTGAAGGGGTCTGAGTGTTGGTCGAGCCACACGGGAATACCATTCCACATCCAGGATTTTATTCCTGAAATATGTATCGTCTTGATGAAGCTCCATATTTCATGTTTGGCGTCAGGTATAGCGAAAGCAAGATCTTTGCTTTTGCAATAGCCCAAGTAATGTCCTATGTCAAAGGCCATCGAGCAACCAGCCTGAACGCATAACTCTAAATAGAAGTCCCAAAACGGTATGCTTCCGAACTCGCTGTATACAGGAGGGTTCTCTAAAAGTATAGGTAGTTCAAAAAAGTGCTTCACCATGTTGGCGTTAATTATTGTTGCTTGTAATGATTTTTTGTTTAATGGTGGATTGGTCTGATGGGCGCCTAGAAAAAGATTGCCATTTCTCCATATGCCTATGTCTTCCTCGATGTAACTTACCGGGAGAGTATCAATTATTTTTTTCAGATTTGCTAAATCTGCCATGTCGATCACTCCAGAGAAGTTTATATCTACTGGATGTACGGAAATAGTGAAGTCAGCAGTTGCGCAAAAATCAATAATTGAGTTCTCCAACCTATCCCAGGGGCGCACGCCCAGGCTGAAGTGCTTGATCGGGGCAACACCATAAACGCTAGTGGTGCTTGTATGTAAATAAATAAACTGTTTAAGTTTATTTATATCGCCGCTCACACCTAGTCTTATCGAATTGATGTCCATAAAATTCACCTGCTCGTACGATAATTATGCAGATTTTCCGATTAACTCACCCTTTCTCCCGCCAACACCAAGCGTAAAGGTTTCTAAAGCAACTGGTTTCGGCGACTTATTTTGTTTTTTGCCCTGTAAGGTTTTTTTAAGATGGAGGTATATGTTAGGAACTCTTTTCCTGTAAATATCACCGTCCGGTTCCCTGTCCGCTGACAGAGCCCCCACAGAATTTTGAATGGCATATGTCTTAGGTAAATATTGAGCAAGGATAAGTGTGCAATTTCTCCTAGCGAGGCGCTTTGTGAGATTTTTTCTATATTTATAGAAATTGCGCTCTCTAAATAATTTAGAAAAGGTTTTGCAAAATAATCTATATAAGCGTCGTAGATTTCTTTCACCTCTTGATTTTCTATAAGTTGTCTGCTGTTAGGTAAGTCGATCAAGTTAAACTTAATGCCCATTTTTCTTTCAAGGTTATCCCTAACAGGTGTTCCTGGATATATCATCATGATGTTGAAATAATGATCAAAGGACTCATGCTCAGTCATTCCAGAGTTGAGCAGAAAGCTTAGGTTTTCTATAATTTCTCTTTTCTGTTGGTCATGATAAAACATGATAAAGTCGAGGCCGACGTCAATACCATTGATCTGTAAGGCCCTAATTGCGTCTATATTGTCCTTTACTGTGACTCTCTTATTCATGTAATCGAGCTGAGTCTGCGAGCCAGACTCAATACCCATCTCGACCAGTCTTAATCCTTGCGTAACTAATTTTGGCAATTCTGTGCGTAACTTAAGCAGGTATCCTACTGTAGAAGAACTGCTCCATGTAACCTCGCCGCCGAACAGCTTGTATAGTTTTTCAGAGAACTCCAGTACTCTGTCTTTTCGTACAAAAAAATTAGCGTCCATCATGTAAATATGTTCAAAAGGGTATTGTTTGTGAGCCTCTACGATCCAATTAACTAGAGTGGTCGCGTCGACAGCACGCCACTTAGGGCCATCTTTATCTGCCGCAACGATAGCGCAGAATGAGCACGCTAAAGGGCAGCCACGGCTACTGGTGAGAGCTATTGATCTTCTTTTCTTGCCATCTCTCCTGTCCGTGAAATAGAGATTCTGTAAGCGCTCGGAACAATATTCCAATAATGGATTTTCCCACTCGGCTGCGGGTAATTGGATCTTCTGTTTATAGGTTTCGTACGTTTTCCCGGTTGCGGAGATCCAAACTGCATTTGGTATGTCTTGTAAGTGGTTGTCTATAAGTATCTGTTTTGGTGTAGGGCTTTTATTAATGCTTTTTGTTGGCAGGGAGGATGGGGCTTCCTTGCGCGATTTATTGAATAAGTTTAGTAATATGGTTGTCGAGTGTTCTCCCTCACCATAAAGTGCTAGTTCAAAAATGCCGTTTGATACACGTAAAAAATCTTTCGCTGCAAGGCTTATATGCGGGCCGCCGCAGAATAAAACTGTCTCAGGTAGCGCGCTTTTAATTAATTGCCCCCAAGCGATTGCTGCTTGAACATGGCTGCTATAAATAGATATTCCTACCAGTGCAGGTTGCCAGTCTATCAAGTCTTTTAATTCGTGAGTGTCAGAGGTGTATAAGTCAGAATAATCAAATATTTTGCATTTTACATTTGCTACATGTTTTTTTACGTAGGCTGATATGTTCTGCAGCCCCAGAGGCATTACTTTTTGCGGACCTTCGCCGTATGGTAGCGAAACTAATGCTAGTCGAGTAGGATCATAAATGTCACTGTCAGTATTTAGTGAGTTCCACTTCGCTTCGTTCATACGCACTCCTTGCCTCGTTGGCCTTAGACATGTTGAAAAAAGCTGGATATCGCTCTGTTAGCGCCAAGGATTTTTCATGGGAATCCAGTGCTTCAATAAATTTTTTTTTCGGGATTTTCAGGAGGTGTGTGCCATTGTGGAAAAAACAATATCCGAGTTCTGTTAAGCATAAAACACCTTCATTGATTGAAACTCTCATGTTATGGCAGCCTTGGATTTTAGAAGTGGGCATCGTTAAACGATGCCCTGGTTAGTTCATCAGAACTCTGGCGCTGTTTTTCCAGCAACCATGTCATATGTTCCATCTGGAACAGGAGTCATAACCTCAACATCGGAGGCTAATTCATCTAAGTGATTTTCATCATAAACTATTTCGTCATTCATACCTTTCTCCTTCTGAAATGTGACGGTCAAGTCACAGGATAACTCCGGTTTGACAACGTTGAAGTTAGAGCTCGGCAGATATGTGACAGTGCACGGCCGAGTATCTAACCGTCTGCCACTGATGGATAGCTATCTGTGACGGTTTCATATAAGTATCGAATCAGATTGCAGTCAAATAAAAAACAAAATTTCCGAAATTTCCTAGGATATTTGTGATTTTGTAGGTCGAATCCTACTTTAAGGGAATTATCCTACAAGTAGGTAGGTGTAGGTTTTTGGGTCTGCCGTTTTGGTGCGAGTTGAAAGTTAATGTGTCGACTTCGTTTCTAGAAAAGCAGCGCGTTAAATTAGTTTGTGGATCATTTTGAATGCGAGGTTGAAGACTTTTTCATTGCAGTGCAGCGGCCGATAACAGGGACGCAGCGCGCTGGATGGGCCTGGATAACCCGCGTTCGGCGATGGTGTTCGGCGGTTTGGCCGGGACTGTCAGTGGCGTGACCGCCGGTTTGGCGGCAACGGATCGGCGCCTGGTGCCTTATGGCGCGCTGACCGCGACCTTCCATACCGGGCTTGGGTGCTTGTTGGGGCCTTCGTTGTTGTACTTCATTGTTCGGGGGATTGTTGGCTGATTTCAGATATTGAGTTGTCTGGGCTGAAGCCATCGCCAGCAGGCTGGCTCCCACAGGGGCAATAGGGTTTGCCCTCCCACTGTGGGAGCCAGCCTGCTGGCGATGGGCGCGATTCGGTTTCAGGCCTGGCGATTGGCATACATCCGACACTCCGCCAGCAGCGCCAGCAGATTCGGATCGCGCTCCTTGGCCTTCAGGAACACCACGCCAATGTGCTGTTGCAACCGATACTTCTCCTGCAACGCAATCAGCTTCACCCGGTTCTCGTACACCGCTGCAATCCTGCCCGGCAGCAACGCATAGCCGACGCCCGAGCTGACCATGCTCAGCAGGGTGAAGATGTCGTTGACCTGCATCGCCACTTTCGGCTCGAACCCCGCCTGCTCGAATACCCGTTTACCGTCCTGATGCGTGGCGAAGCCCTGGGTCAGGGTGATGAAGGTTTCATCGCGGACTTCGGCCAGGTCGACTTCAGTGCGCTGGGCGAACCTGGAATCGGCGGGCGTAGCGAGGAAGATGTCGTCGGAAAACAGCGGGATCTGCTCGCAATCCGGGTCGTTGATGCTGTCGTCCAGGGACACCAGGATCGCGTCGACTTCCATGTTCTTGAGCTTGTACAGCAGGTCGAAGTTCGAGCCCAGGATCAGGTCGATATTGAGTTCGCTGCGGCGGATCTTCAGGCCCATGATCAGCTGCGGCACGGTCTTCACCGTCAGTGAATACAGCGAACCCAGCTTGAAGCGTTCGGCGGAAAAGCCGGCGGCTTCGCGGGTCAGGCGCACGGTTTCCACCACGTCCGAAATCAGCTTCTGCGCCCGCTCTTCGAGGACGTAGGCGCTTTCCAGTGGCGTCAGGTTACGCCCCTCGTGCTTGAACAACGGGCAGCGCAGGGCGCTTTCCAGGGAGTGGATGGCCCGATGTACGCTAACGTTACTGGTCTGCAATTCGGCAGCGGCGCGGGCCAGGTTGCCGGTGCGCATGAATGCCAGGAACACCTCGAGTTTTTTCAGGGTCAACTCTTCATCGATCAGCATGGGGTGGACTCTTTTTGGAATAACCCGATTGTACGGATCGCGCGATATTGCGCGTTATTGATTTTCGAGGTGGGGTAAACGATGTATCACGGGGAAAGATTGAACGCCTGGACGCATCTGGTCGGGGCAGTGGCGGCGTTTGTCGGCGGAGTGTGGCTGATCGTGGTCGCCAGCCTCGATGGCAGTCCGTGGAAGATCGTCAGCATGGCGATCTACGCCTTTACCTTGCTGGTGCTGTACAGCGCATCGACCGTGTACCACAGCGTGCGCGGCCGCAAGAAAGCGATCATGCAGAAGGTCGATCACTTCTCGATCTACCTGTTGATCGCCGGCAGTTATACGCCGTTCTGCCTGGTGACCCTGCGCGGGGCGTGGGGCTGGACCTTGTTCGGGATTGTCTGGGGGCTGGCGCTGATCGGCATCCTGCAGGAAATCAAACCGAGGTCGGAGGCGCGGGTCCTGTCGATCGTGATCTACGCGGTGATGGGCTGGATTGTGCTGGTGGCGGTCAAGCCGTTGCTGGCGGCACTCGGTACTGCCGGGTTTGCCTGGCTGGCGTCGGGGGGTATTTTTTATACCGTCGGGATTATCTTTTTTGCCGTCGACCATAGATTGCGGCATGCCCACGGGATCTGGCATCTGTTCGTGATCGCCGGGAGTCTGCTGCATTTTGTGGCGATTTTCTTTTACGTCCTTTAAACCGAGTCGCGGCCATCGCCAGCAGGCTGGCTCCCACAGGAGATCTCCAGTAAAGATGAAATAGGTGAACACCCAAAATTCAATGTGGGAGCCAGCCTGCTGGCGATAGCGTCTTAGAAGTCACCCCACAACTGCTGGGCCACCGCCAACGCCACAACCGGCGCGGTCTCGGTGCGCAACACCCGAGGCCCAAGGCGAGCCGCATGAAAACCGACGCCCTTGGCCTGGTCCACTTCCGCATCGGACAAACCACCCTCCGGCCCAATCAAGAACGCCAGCGTCCCGGGCTTGGCGTGGCTCACCAACGGCTCGGCCACCGGATGCAGCACCAATTTCAAGTCGGCCTCAGTCTGTTTGATCCAATCCGCCAACAGCACCGGCGGATGAATCACCGGCACCCGTGAGCGCCCGCATTGCTCGCAGGCGCTGATCGCCACCTGGCGCCAGTGCAGCAGGCGTTTGTCGGCGCGCTCGTCCTTGAGCCGTACTTCGCAGCGTTCACTGAAGATCGGGGTGATTTCAGTCACGCCCAGTTCAGTCGCTTTCTGGATCGCCCAGTCCATGCGCTCGCCACGGGACAAGCCTTGGCCGAGGTGGATCTGCAACGGCGATTCCACCAGGCCGGCAAACTGTTCGTTGATCTGTACCACTACGCGTTTTTTCCCGACTTCCACCAGTGTGCCGCGAAATTCATGGCCGGAGCCGTCGAACAGTTGCAACGCATCGCCCTCGGCCATGCGCAGCACGCGACCGATGTAATGGGCCTGGGCCTCGGGCAACTCGTGCTCGCCGGTGCTCAGGGGGGCGTCGATGAAGAAGCGGGACAGTCTCATGCGGGATCTCTGAAAAAAGGTGTGAAGCGTCTGAAGGTCGTGCCGACCTTATCGCTGGCAAGCCAGCTCCTACAGGTCAGAGGTTTTGCTGCAACCACCTATTCTGTAGGAGCTGGCTTGCCAGCGATAGCGGCAGACCAGACACCACGGAAACCGGGGTGAAACAAATCAGCCCGGATCACGGAACCCCGGATGAAAGTCCTTCGGCACCGCCACGCTGACGCTCTCGCGGGTGGCGATGTCGATCCCTTCACTGGCCACTTCGGCCAGGAAGTCGACCTGCTCCGGGGTGATCACGTACGGCGGCAGGAAATACACCACGCTGCCCAACGGCCGCAGCAGCGCGCCGCGCTCCAACGCATGCTGGAACACCTTCAGGCCACGGCGTTCCTGCCACGGGTAAGCCTCTTTGCTCGCCTTGTCCTTGACCATCTCGATGGCCAGCACCATGCCGGTCTGGCGCACTTCACTGACATTCGGGTGATCGACCAGATGCGCAGTGGACGAGGCCATGCGCTGGGCCAAAGCCTTGTTGTTCTCGATGACGTTGTCTTCTTCGAAGATATCCAGCGTCGCCAGGGCCGCCGCGCACGCCAGCGGGTTGCCGGTGTAGCTGTGGGAGTGCAGGAAGGCGCGCAGGGTCGGGTAATCATCGTAGAAGGCGCTGTAGACCTCGTCGGTGGTCAGGCACGCCGCCAGCGGCAGGTAGCCGCCGGTCAGGGCCTTGGACAGGCAGAGGAAGTCCGGACGGATGCCGGCCTGTTCACAGGCGAACATCGTCCCGGTGCGACCGAAGCCGACGGCGATTTCGTCGTGGATCAGGTGCACGCCATAGCGATCACAGGCTTCGCGCAGCAGCTTGAGGTACACCGGGTGGTACATGCGCATGCCGCCAGCGCCCTGGATCAGCGGCTCGACGATTACGGCCGCAACGGTGTCGTGGTTTTCGGCCAGGGTCTGTTCCATGGCGGCGAACATGTTGCGCGAGTGTTCTTCCCAGCTCATGCCTTCCGGGCGCAGGTAGCAATCCGGGCTTGGCACCTTGATGGTGTCGAGCAGCAGCGCCTTGTAGGTTTCGGTGAACAGTGGCACGTCGCCCACCGACATCGCCGCCATGGTTTCGCCGTGGTAGCTGTTGGTCAGGGTGACGAAGCGCTTCTTGTTCGGCTGACCGCGGTTGAGCCAGTAGTGAAAGCTCATTTTCAGTGCGACTTCTATGCAGGACGACCCGTTATCGGCGTAGAAGCACCGCGTCAGGCCTTCGGGCGTCATCTTCACCAGGCGCTCGGACAGCTCGATCACCGGCTGATGGCTGAAGCCGGCGAGGATCACGTGTTCCAGTTGATCGACCTGGTCCTTGATTCGCTGGTTGATGCGCGGGTTGGCGTGACCGAACACGTTCACCCACCAGGAGCTCACCGCGTCGAGGTAGCGCTTGCCTTCGAAATCTTCCAGCCACACGCCTTCACCGCGCTTGATCGGAATCAATGGCAGTTGTTCGTGATCTTTCATCTGGGTGCAGGGATGCCACAACACCGCGAGATCGCGTTGCATCCACTGATTATTCAGGCCCATGTTCAGTCTCCTCGAGGCGGTCCGTGACATGCGCGGACATACAATCGCGCAAGCCTATGCAATGCGTGCCTCGGGAACAACCCATTGTGTCGATTGAGCTACTTTGTATAGGGCGATAGACGTTGCTGGCGGGCGTCTGACGGCTGACGTATCCTTCGCGGTTCTAGAGTCGTCTGGCTCGCAAAACCGCTATTTTTCCTGAATTTCCGGAGTTCGCTGAATGTCTGTCGGTTGGCTGCGCGCCTGTGCGCTGGTGATGTTGGGGCTGTTCAGCGTGTCTGCGCTGGCAAAGGATAAAACCGCGATCGTGATCGGCGGCGGGGTCTCGGGCCTCACGGCTGCTTACGAGCTGCAGAACAAAGGCTGGCAGGTCACGCTGCTGGAAGCCAAGGCGAGCCCGGGCGGGCGTTCCGGCATGGCCACCAGCGAGTGGATCGGCAACGACAAGGCCCAACCGGTTTTGAACAAGTACGTCTCGGAGTTCAAGCTGAGCACCACGCCGGCACCTGAATTCGTGCGGACCCCGAGCTACCTGATCGACGGCGTGTATTACACCGCTGCCGACCTGGCCACCAAGGACCCGACCACGGCCGAAGCGCTCAAGCGCTACGAAAAGACCGTTGACGACCTGGCGCGCTCGATCGAAGACCCGCAAAACCCGTCGGCCAACAACACGCTGCACGCCCTGGACCAGATCAACGTGTCCAACTGGCTTGATCGCCTGAGCCTGCCGGCCACTGCCCGGCAGTTGGTGAACCAGCAGATTCGTACCCGTTATGACGAACCTTCGCGTATCTCGCTGCTGTACTTCGCCCAGCAGAGCCGCGTTTACCGTGGCGTGTCCGACCGTGACCTGCGTGCTTCGCGTCTGGTCGGTGGCAGCCCGGTGCTGGCCCAGGCCTTCGTCAAGCAGCTGAAAACCATCAAGACCAGCTCCCCGGTCTCGGCCATCACCCAGGACAAGGACGGCGTCACCGTCAAGGTCGGCAGCGTTGGTTATCAGGCTGACTACGTCGTACTGGCCGTGCCTTTGCGCGCGCTGAACAAGATCCAGATGACCCCGGCGCTGGACGCCCAGCACCTGGCTGCGATCAAGGGCACCAACTACGGCTGGCGCGACCAGATCATGCTGAAGTTCAAGACGCCGGTATGGGAACCCAAGGCGCGTATGTCCGGTGAGATTTACAGCAACGCTGGCCTCGGCATGTTGTGGGTCGAGCCTGCCTTGAAGGGCGGCGCCAACGTGGTGATCAACCTGTCCGGCGATAACGCACGGGTCATGCAGGCGTTCGGCGACAAGCAGATGGTTGATCAGGTGCTGATTCGCCTGCACGCGTTTTATCCACAGGCACGCGGTTCGTTTACCGGTTATGAAATCCGCCGCTACAGCACCGACCCTTCCATGGGCGGCGCGTACCTGGCGTTCGGCCCAGGCCAGATCAGCAAGTTCTGGCGCCTGTGGGAACGCCCGATCCAGCGCGTAGCCTTTGCCGGCGAGCACACCGACACCTTGTACCCGGGCACCCTGGAAGGCGCACTGCGCACCGGCCAGCGTGCGGCCAGTCAGGTTGAAGACCTGGCGGCGGGCAAATCGTTTGAACCGAAGGCCGCTCCAGTAGCCGCCGCCGCTGCAGCCGGCGCGGTGGCGGCGAAGAAGGGCAACTTCTTCACCAACCTGTTCGGCGGCTCGGATGACGAGAAGAAGCCAGAACCGGTCAAGGCTCCAGAACCCGTTGCCCCGGCGCCTGCCCCCGCCGCGGCACCGACGCCTGCACCTGCTCCGGTCGAAGCGCCGAAGCCTGCGGCACCGGTGAAAGCCGAGCCTGCGAAGAAGGCTCCGGCCAAAGCGCCGGCGAAGAAAACCGAGACTAAAAAAGCCCCGGCCAAGGCCCCGGTGAAAAAGACTGAGCAAGCGAAGAAGCCAGCGGCGACCACGGTCACCAAGGCGCAATAACGTTCAGGCGTAAAAAAGCGCGGCTCTAGGGCCTAATGCCAGTCAGCTTAACTGACTGGCATTAGGCTCAAGGCTGCGTTTTTTTATGCCTGAAAAAAACCGAGAGCCGAAATCGAATAAAAATATTGATACAGGTGTTCTCTGGTTTGTATTCACTTTTTTTCACAATTTCGACTTTAATCTTTCCTTAACCCGCGTGATTCAGGCTCTTGATCGCATTTCTCGATATTTCAAAGCGAAATTTTCCGCTTTAATTCGATAGGTAAATCGATAGTCTTGGGCCAGCACTTACAGGGATCTAGGCAAATGCAGCTACGAAACTCTACTTCCCGCTACGGCTGGGTCAGCATTTTGATGCACTGGGGTGTGGCGCTGGCGGTCGTCGGCCTGTTCGCGTTGGGGCTGTGGATGGTCGGGCTCGACTACTACAGCACCTGGCGCAAAGACGCGCCGGACCTGCACAAGAGCATCGGCCTGGTGTTGCTGGGTGTGATGGTGCTGCGGGTGTTTTGGCGCTTCGTCAGTCCGCCGCCACCGACCTTGACCAGCTATAGCCGCATGACGCGCCTGGGCGCCAAGTTCGGCCATGGCTTTCTGTATCTCAGTCTGTTCGCTGTGATGATTGCCGGTTACCTGATTTCCACCGCAGAAGGTGTCGGTATCCCGGTGTTTGGTTTGTTTGAAGTGCCTGCGCTGGTGTCCGGGCTACCGGACCAGGCAGATACCGCCGGTGTGATTCACCTGTACCTGGCGTGGGTGCTGGTAATTTTTTCCGGTCTCCATGCGTTGGCAGCATTGAAGCACCACTTTATCGACCGTGATGTGACCCTCAAGCGCATGCTGGGTCGCAAAGCCTGAAGTTCAACCTCGACTCCAAAGGAAAACAAAGTATGTTGAAAAAGACTCTGGCCGCTCTGGCAATCGGTTCCGCCCTGTTGTCCGCCGGTAACGTCATGGCCGCTGACTACGTGGTCGACAAGGAAGGCCAGCACGCCTTCGTTGACTTCAAGATCAGCCACCTGGGCTACAGCTACATCACCGGTACCTTCAAGGACATCGACGGCAAGTTCAGCTTTGACGCTGCCAAGCCTGAAGACAGCAAGATCGAATTCAACGTGAACACCGCCAGCGTGTTCACCAACAATGCTGAGCGTGACAAGCACATCTCCAGCAAAGACTTCCTGAACGCCAGCAAAGCCACGTTCGTTTCCACCAGCGTCAAAGCCACCGGCAAAAACGCCGCTGGCAAGGACACTGCTGACGTGGCTGGCGACTTGACTATCCTCGGTGTGACCAAGCCAATCGTGGTCAAGGCCACTTTCCTGGGTGAAGGCAAGGATCCATGGGGCGGCTACCGTGCAGGCTTCGAGGGTACTTTCAGCCTCAAGCGTTCCGATTTCGGCAAGCAGAAAGACCTGGGCCCATCGTCCGATGCAGTTGAAATGTACGTGACGTTTGAAGGTGTGAAAGCGAAATAATTTTCGCGCCTGACAAAAAACGCCCGCTGCTCTCCCGAGCGCGGGCGTTTTTTATTGCCGTACACAATCCCCCTGTAGGAGCGAGCTTGCTCGCGAAAAACCCATAGGCGCCGCTGGGCATCTGGTTTATTTCGTTATCGTTCACGACCATCGCGAGCAAGCTCGCTCCTACAGTTTGTATTGCTCAAAAAAATGCCCCGGACCTTTCGGTTCGGGGCATTTTTTATTGCAGCGATAACTCAGCGATTGCGGGTCAGCAACGCCGGTTTTTCACCGCGAGGACGGCTTGGCAGTTGATCCAGCTGCTCAGGAGTCGGGAAGCGATCGGCCTTCGACTCCTTGTGCATGATCTTCGGCGCAGGACCGCGAGGGTTCTGCACGGCGGGTTCCGAACGTGGCTGCTCGTCACGGGCCGGGCGGCGGTTGCGCGACGAGTCTTCGCGACGGGCCTGGCCGTCACGTGGTGCGCCGCTGCGTGGACCGCTGCGCTTGGCTGGCGGGGTACCGGTGCTGGCGCCATCGCTGTTGCGCGGACCGTTCTGGCGACCGCCCTGTGGCTTGCCGCCACGTGGAG
The DNA here is from genome assembly GCF_054600775.1 of Pseudomonas sp. MHK4. Classification (NCBI taxonomy): domain Bacteria; kingdom Pseudomonadati; phylum Pseudomonadota; class Gammaproteobacteria; order Pseudomonadales; family Pseudomonadaceae; genus Pseudomonas; species Pseudomonas sp. MHK4. Next base: position 492,193 of record NZ_BAAIAK010000003.1, read on the forward strand.
CGCCGGAACCGGCGGCTGTGCCTTGTGCCGGGGCACCCGGACGACGGCCGCGGCCCTGGGCAGGTTTCTGCTGGGGCACGTAGTCGACGCGGTTACCGAAGTTATCGATATCGTCGTCCAGGAACTCGTCCGGAGCACGATCGGCAGCGGCGCGCGGCGCCTGGCTTGGCTGGCGCTGTTCGCGGGCCGGGGTGCCTTCGCGTGGCTTTTGCTGGCGGGCCGGACGCTCACCGCGCTCAGCTGCAGGTTTTTCCTTGCCCTTGTCCTTGCCTTTGTCCTTGCGACCGCCACCACCACCGCCGCCATTCGGACCATCACCGCGCGGGCCACGTGGATTGCGTGGATTACGCATGTCCGGACGCTCGCGTGTTTCGGGTTTCTCGGCTTCCACGGCGCTGATATCGAAGCCCATCAGGTCGCCGTCGGCGATTTTCTGCTTGGTCATGCGCTCGATGCTTTTCAGCAGTTTTTCTTCGTCCGGAGCCACCAGCGAGATCGCCTCGCCCGAACGGCCGGCACGGCCCGTACGGCCGATGCGGTGCACGTAGTCTTCATCGACATTCGGCAGTTCGAAGTTGACCACATGTGGCAACTGGTCGATGTCCAGGCCACGAGCCGCGATGTCGGTAGCAACCAGGATACGCACGGTACCGGCCTTGAAGTCGGCCAGGGCTTTGGTGCGAGCGTTCTGGCTCTTGTTGCCGTGGATCGCGACGGCGCTCAGGCCGTGTTTGTCCAGGTACTCGGCCAGGCGGTTGGCGCCGTGCTTGGTGCGGGTGAACACCAGGACCTGTTCCCAGGCGCCAGCGGTGATCAGGTGCGCCAGCAGCGAACGCTTGTGGTTGGCCGGCAGGCGGAATACGCGCTGTTCGATGCGCTCGACCGTGGTGTTCGGCGGCGTGACTTCGATGCGTTCCGGGTTGTGCAGCAACTTGCCGGCAAGGTCGGTGATGTCCTTGGAGAAGGTTGCCGAGAACAACAGGTTCTGGCGCTTGGCCGGCAAACGGGCCAGGACCTTCTTCACGTCATGGACAAAGCCCATGTCGAGCATGCGGTCGGCTTCGTCCAGCACGAGGATTTCCACGTGGGACAGGTCGACGCTGCCTTGGCCGGCGAGGTCGAGCAGACGGCCAGGGCAGGCCACCAGCACGTCGACGCCACGGGACATGGCCTGGACCTGCGGGTTCATGCCGACGCCACCGAAGATGCAGGCGCTGACGAACTTCAGGTCACGGGCGTAGACCTTGAAGCTTTCGTGCACTTGCGCGGCGAGTTCGCGAGTAGGGGTCAGGACCAATACGCGCGGTTGGCGCGGGCCGTGACGCTGGGATTTGTCCGGGTGACCGTTGGGGAATAACCGCTCCAGGATCGGAAGGGCGAAACCGCCGGTTTTACCAGTACCTGTCTGTGCCGCGACCATCAGGTCGCGACCTTGCAACACGGCGGGAATGGCCCGCTGTTGCACCGGAGTAGGCTCGGTATAGCCCGCTGCCTCGATGGCGCGGACTAAAGCCTCGGAGAGACCGAGGGAAGCAAAGGACATGAGTAATCCTGTTCTAAGTTAGGGCTTGGCCCAATGGGAGTCTTGCCTGGCGCGAATGGCGTTTATGGGGAACGCAATCCCGTCCGGTCCTGCTTCGGTCACGAAGGCTCGTCTGGAGCGCTCGCGCGGGCTGAAAAGCTGCGCTGTAGCGGGGTCGAGATGCCTTGAACGGTTCCGAGCGTCCGGGCGTGAGCCTGGCGGGAAGGCCGGAGTATAACAGAGCAATCACTGCGCGCCGCTTTCCTGCTGCTCAACGGTTTTTTCCGTGTTGGCCGTGGTTCGTGCGGGGTTGGCGGTATTGGCCGGGGCGGCGCCATAGCGCGCGCTGAGTTCGGCGTAGGCCGGTTCGCGCTTGAAGCGTTTGAGTTCGGCGCCGAAACGCTGCACCAGCAGGTCCATGCCGGCATTGCGGCGCACCGCCAGAAACTGGCTCTGCTGACTGATGACGGTGGGGTTTTCGGTGATCTTGTTGCGGATGTTCAGTTCGTCGAGCAGGTGCTGGCCCACCCTGCGGTCGGTGATCAGCAGGTCGATCCGCCCGCGCACCAGTTTGCCGAAATTCGCTTCATGGCTGGGTGCCGGTTCCCGGGTGAACAGGGGCGAGTCCCGGAAGTCCTGGCTATACAGGTAGCCGGGAGAGATGCCGATGGTCAGGCCGCGCAGTTCGTCGAGGGTGCGAAACGGGTGGGGCCGGGCGTTGGCGTAGAACATCACGAACTGGACTTCCGAGAGCGGTTCGCTGGGATAGAGCAGGGTCGCGTCGCGCTCATCGCTATGGAAAATGTCCAGCGCGCCATCCGCCTGGCCGGTCTCGAGCATCGACAGGCAACGTTTCCAGGGCAGGAATTGCCATTCCACTTCGATGCCCAGGCGCTTGAAGACGATAGCGGTGGTTTCGTAGTCCAGCCCCAGGGCCTTGCCGTTTTCCTCGTACACGTACGGTGCCCAGGGTTCGGTGACAATGCGCAATTTCTCGCCCCTAGCGGCAAAGCTAAGGCAAGTGATAACAAGCAGGGCGATGAACTGCGTGATCAAAGGCATGGGCTTGAGATTACGACGAGAAACGCGAAAGAGCCAGAAACTGGCAGCAGATGCTCTAACTCCGTGGATTGGCGCACAATAAAAGTGCCTGAAAGCAAAAGATCGCAGCCTGCGGCAGCTCCTACAGGGATTACACATTTCCCCTGTAGGAGCTGTCGCAGGCTGCGATCTTTTGATCTTGCCTTGATGCTTAACGCGGCAACTTCAGGTTGTTCCACACCGCCAGGCTCGCTTCAGCCTGGTTCAGGGTGTAGAAGTGCAGCCCTGGCGCGCCGCCCTGCAGCAGGCGTTCGCACATCTCGGTGATGACTTGCTCGCCGAAACGCTGAATGCTCTGGGTGTCGTCACCGTAGGCTTCCAGTTGCTTGCGGATCCAGCGCGGGATTTCCGCACCGCAGGCATCGGAGAAGCGTGCCAGTTTGCTGTAGTTGGTGATCGGCATGATCCCCGGCACGATCGGAATGTTCACACCCTTGGCTCGCACACGCTCGACGAAGTAGAAGTAGCTGTCGGCGTTGAAGAAGTACTGGGTGATCGCACTGTCGGCGCCAGCGTTGGCTTTTCGCACGAAGTTGTTGATATCGTCTTCGAAGTTGCGTGCCTGTGGATGCATTTCCGGGTAGGCGGCGACTTCGATGTGGAAATGATCGCCGGTCTCTTCACGGATGAATTCAACCAGGTCATTGGCGTGGCGCATTTCGCCGCTGGCCATGCCCATGCCCGAAGGCAGGTCACCGCGCAACGCGACGATGCGCTGGATGCCGGCGGCCTTGTACTGGCTCAGCAGGCCGCGCAGGTCGGCCTTGCTGTCGCCGACGCAGGACAGGTGCGGTGCGGCCGGGACTTTGACTTCGCTCTCGAGCTGCAGCACGGTGTTGAGCGTACGATCACGGGTCGAACCGCCGGCGCCGTAGGTGCAGGAGAAGAAATCGGGGTTGTATGTGGCCAGCTGACGGGCAGTGGCGAGCAGCTTTTCATGCCCAGCGTCGGTCTTGGTAGGGAAGAACTCGAAGCTGTAGCGACGATCTTGGGACATGGTCATATCCTTGGAAACTCGGTGTGTCCGTTAAGACGCCTTCGCTGGCAAGCCAGCTCCTACAAAATTCGTGTGGCTCCTGCAGGAGCTGGCTTGCCAGCGAACCAGGCAACACGGTGCAACAGGCACACCGCGTTGTCAGTCAAGCTATCAGTAGCGGTAAGCGTGCGGCTTGAACGGACCTTCGACGGTCACGCCGATGTAGTCGGCCTGGGTCTTGGTCAGTTGAGTCACGACGCCGCCGAAACCGCGGACCATTTCCAGGGCCACTTCCTCGTCGAGTTTCTTCGGCAGTACTTCAACGGTCAGGCGCTCGGCTTTCTGGGCTGGCGACAGGTCGGCGTACTTCTGGCCGAACAGGAAGATCTGCGCCAGTACCTGGTTGGCGAACGAACCGTCCATGATGCGGCTTGGGTGGCCAGTGGCGTTGCCCAGGTTAACCAGGCGGCCTTCAGCCAGCAGGATCAGGTAGTCGTCGTTCTGTGGGTCGAAATCGCCAGCGCCGGTACGGTGGATCTTGTGAACCTGCGGCTTCACTTCTTCCCATGCCCAGTTCTTGCGCATGAAAGCGGTGTCGATTTCGTTGTCGAAGTGACCGATGTTGCAGACAACAGCGCGCTTTTTCAGGGCCTTGAGCATGTTTGCGTCGCAAACATTGACGTTACCGGTGGTGGTCACGATCAGGTCGATCTTGCCCAGCAGCGCTTTGTCGATGCTGTCTTCGGTGCCGGTGTTGATACCGTCGATGAATGGCGAAACCAGTTCGAAACCGTCCATGCAGGCTTGCATGGCGCAGATCGGGTCGACTTCGGAGACTTTAACGATCATGCCTTCCTGACGCAGGGACTGGGCCGAGCCCTTGCCCACGTCACCGTAACCGATGACCAGCGCTTGCTTGCCGGACAGCAGGTGGTCGGTACCACGCTTGATCGCATCGTTCAGGCTGTGACGGCAGCCGTACTTGTTGTCGTTCTTGCTCTTGGTCACCGAGTCATTGACGTTGATGGCCGGGATCTTCAGCTCGCCCTTGGCCAGCATGTCCAGCAGGCGGTGTACGCCGGTGGTGGTTTCTTCGGTCACGCCGTGAACGCGATCCAGAACCTGTGGGTACTTCTTGTGCAGCAGCTCGGTCAGGTCACCGCCGTCGTCGAGGATCATGTTGGCGTCCCAAGGCGCGCCATCCTTGAGGATGGTCTGCTCCAGGCACCACTCGTACTCTTGCTCGGTTTCACCTTTCCAGGCGAAAACCGGGATGCCGGCAGCGGCGATGGACGCAGCAGCCTGGTCTTGAGTCGAGAAAATGTTGCAGGACGACCAGCGCACTTCGGCACCCAGGGCAACCAGGGTTTCGATCAGCACGGCGGTCTGGATGGTCATGTGGATGCAGCCGAGGATCTTCGCGCCCTTGAGCGGTTGCTCTTCGGAGTACTTGCGACGCAGACCCATCAGGGCTGGCATTTCCGATTCGGCGATGATGGTTTCGCGACGACCCCAGGCAGCCAGGGACATGTCGGCGACTTTGTAATCGTTAAAATCTGCAGGCGTGATAACAGCGCTCATGAAGAGCCTCCATTCGTAATGTATGCGAATGGGCGCCGTTGTGCGTTTAGTGTCTGGTCGATGATGACCAAGCAACGCCCCATCCGAGCCTGACAGGCCTAGCCTGCTGCAGCGCCCCTCGGACAGGTGGCGGGAAAACGGTAGCAAGTGAAGATTACCGTTTTGAAACGGGGGCGATTATAGCGGGCTATGCTGATCTTCCAAAGGGTTTCTGTTGGTCAATGTCCGAACGGTAATCGAGACCATAGTCGATGCTCAATAGAGCTCTGGCCCGGGGTCTGCCAAGATAGCGCCCATCATTCGGCAAGACGCTCAGGAGTGAACATGAATTTCCACACCCGCAAATGGGTTAAACCCGAAGACCTCAACCCCAACGGCACGTTGTTCGGTGGCAGCCTGCTGCGTTGGCTCGACGAAGAAGCGGCGATCTACGCCATCGTCCAGCTGGGCAACCAGCGTGTAGTGACCAAGTACATTTCCGAAATCAACTTCGTCAGCGCCTCGCGCCAGGGCGACATTATCGAGCTGGGCATCACCGCCACCGAGTTCGGTCGCACCTCGATCACCCTCAAGTGCGAAGTGCGTAACAAGATCACCCGCAAGAGCATCCTGACGGTTGAGAAGATCGTGTTCGTCAACCTGGGTGAAGACGGGCTGCCGGCGCCACACGGCCGGACCGAGATCAAATACGTCAAAGACCAGTTCAAGGACGAAGGCGCCGTCGAATAATTTGAGGATGACGAACGGAATCTGAACCGCGCGGGTCGTAACTACATTGCAGCCAGCGGTTCAGGAGTTCCATGGACACTCGAAAAGACGGCAAGACCCCCGACCTCTCGGCCAAAGAACAGCATGAGGTCGAAAAAAACCAGCCGCCACGTGCGGCGGTCCTGCACGAAATCATCCGCACCCAGGGCAATCAGGAACTGGAGCGCAGCGTCGCCGCACTGTGGTGGTCGGCGCTGGCCGCCGGCCTGACCATGGGCCTGTCGCTGATGGGGATGGGGCTGCTCAACTCCCGGCTGCCGGACGGCGAGGGCTTCAAGGTGATCGCGAGTTTTGGCTACTGCGCCGGTTTTCTCGCGGTGATCCTCGCCCGCCAGCAATTGTTCACCGAAAACACCCTGACGGCCGTGTTGCCCATCATGAGCAAACCTACGCTCGGCAACTTCGGCCGATTGCTGCGGCTGTGGTCGGTGGTGCTGGTGGGCAACCTTTGCGGCACCTTGCTGGTGGCCTACGTCATGCTGGAGTTGCCGATTTTCGACAGCAAGACCGATGTGGCCTTCCTCGACATCGGCCGCAAGGTCATGGAAAACGACGTCAGCCAGATGTTCGCCAAGGGCATCATCTCGGGCTGGATGATCGCCACCATGGTCTGGATGATCCCGTCCATGGAGAGCGCCAAGATGTGGATCATCATCCTCATCACCTACCTCATGGCGCTGGGGGATTTCACCCACATCGTGGTCGGTTCGCTGGAGGTCGGTTACCTGGTGTTTGCCGGCGAGCTGCCGTGGAAGGATTTCTGGCTGGTGTTCGCCGGACCGACGCTGGTGGGCAACATCGTGGGGGGCAGCTTCATCTTCGCGTTGATCAGCCATGCGCAGATTCGCAGCGAGAGCGGACCGCCAAAAGAACCCGCGGATCAGGCTGGAGAATCCGATCCGCAGAAGCTCAAAAAATAATCAGCCCGGCACGTTCACCGCAGCGCCAGCGCGCCGTTGCAGGTAGATGAAATACAGCGCGGCCAGCACGGTCAGGCCACTGACCGCCGCGCCGGTCCATGGCAGGTCCGCGAGGTCGGCACCGCTGGCGACCACCAGCCCGCCGATCCAGGCACCTGCCGCGTTACCGAGATTGAATGCGCTCTGGTTCAGCGTCGAGCCAAGATTGGGCGCTTCATGGGCCTGGTCGATGATCAGCAGTTGCAGGATCGGGCACAAGGCGAAGGCGAAAATGCCCCACAACACCAGGGTAATTGCTGCCGGGATCACCGAGTGGCTGGTCTGGCTGAATGCGGCCAATACCACCACCACGGCCAGCGCCATGCCGACCAGCGAAGGCAGCAGGCGGCTGTCAGCCAGGCGCCCGCCGAGCATGCTGCCCGCCGTCAGGCCTACGCCGAACAGCAACAGCATGATGGTCACGCCATGGGGGCTGACGCCGGTGATGTCCTGCAGGATCGGCGCGATGTAGGTGAATACGCTGAACAGGCTGGTCGAGGCCAGCACGCTCATGCCCAAGGCCAGCAGCACGTTGGCCTTGCCCAGCACTTTGAACTCGCTCGCCAGGTCGGCTTTATCCATCGCGATGTACTTCGGCAGCCAGAGCCACTGCGCAATGGCCGCGATCACACCGATCACCGACACCGCCCAGAACGTCGAGCGCCAGCCGGCGTACTGCCCAAGCGCGGTGCCCAGAGGCACGCCCAGTACATTCGCCAGGGTCAGGCCGGTGAACATCATGGCAATTGCCTGGGCCCGTTTGTTCGGTGCCACCAGTCCAGCGGCAACTACCGAACCGATACCGAAGAACGCACCGTGGCACAGCGCGGTGATCACCCGCGCGGCCATCAACGTGGCGTAATTGGGGGCCAGTGCGCAGAGCATGTTGCCGAGGATGAACATCAGCGTCATGCCCAGCAGTGTCGCTTTGCGCGGCATGTTGGCGGTGCCGACCGCGAGGATCGGTGCGCCGAACACCACGCCCAGGGCGTAGCCGGTAATCAGCAGGCCGGCGTCGGGAATGCTCACCGAGAGGTCGCGGGCAACATCGGGCAACAAGCCCATGATGACAAATTCAGTGGTGCCGATGCCGAAGGCGGCAACAGCAAGGGCAAGCAAGGCGAGTGGCATGCGCAAGGTCTCTGTCTGTAGTCTTGACGCTCTGATCAGGCATACGCATGCCAAAGACCGATCTCGATGAGAGCGGGCAGGGGCATTTTTATTGGAATTAGATGTGCGCAACTGAATGCGGCGTGGTCGGTTGCAGTATAAACAGACCCAAACATATGGCGAATCAATTCTCTATGAAGACCTTGTAGGAGCGAGCTTGCTCGCGATGGACGTCAACGATGACGCGTGCTTGCCGGTTAAACGCGTCGCCCTGACGTTTTTCGCGAGCAAGCTCGCTCCTACACGGGCGGGGAAATAACGAAAGGAGTGGGGCGTGCTTGCGACGGCGTTGGTATTGGTGGCAGCGCTGCTGCATGCGGCGTGGAATACCCTGATCAAGTTCAGTGCGGAGCGTTTGCTGGTGGTGGCCTGCATGGACAGCGTGGCGCTGCTTTTTGTCGCGCTGATGCTGCCATTTGTGGAGCTGCCTCCGGTGGAAATCTGGCCGTGGATTCTTGCCTCGGCCGCGTTCGAGTTGCTCTACCGCTATTTGCTGATCCAGGCCTATCGGGTCGGTGACCTCGGCCTGGTCTATCCGTTGATGCGCGGTTTATCGCCGCTGGTGGTGTTGGCGCTGACGCTGATTTTTGCCGGGGAAGTGCTGACCCATCAGCAGATTTTCGGGATCCTGCTGATCCCGCTTGGCATGCTTTGCCTGCTCTGGCAGGGGGGAGGCGGTGCGCGCTTGCCGTGGTCGATGCTGCCGGTGGTAGCGCTGATCGGCTTGTGCATCGGTTGCTACACCTTCATCGACGGCCAAGCGCTGCGGCGCTGGTCGCATCCGCTGGATTACCTGGTCTGGGTCACATTGCTCAGTGCCTGGCCGTTTCCGTTGCTGGCCTGGGTACGCAAACGGCCAGCTTTCAAGTTGTTTTGGCGCGAGCAGTGGCGCCTGGGCCTGGCGGTCGGATTCTGCGTGTTGTTCAGCTACGCTCTGGTGCTGTGGGCCATGCAGCTGGGCTCGATTGCCGAAGCAGCTGCCTTGCGCGAGATCAGCGTGATTCTGGTGGTGCTGTTCGGCATGCGATACCTGAAGGAACCTTTCGGTGGGCCACGGCTCCTGGCCTGCGGGCTGGTGCTTGTCGGCATGCTGGTGATGAAATTCTGACTGTTCTGAAACGTGAAGAAGGGACTGCTTTATGACGGTTGCTCTGTGGTGCATTTTGATCGCGATTTTTCTGCCTTATGTCTGTACAGGCATCGCCAAGGCCAGTGGCGGGTATCGTCTGAGTGACAACCATGATCCCCGTGACTTTCTCGAGTCGCTCAATGGCTTGGCCAGGCGCGCGCATGCGGCGCAACTGAACAGTTTTGAAGTGACCCCGGCGTTCGCGGCGGCAGTGATCGTCGCGCACCTGGTGGGCAATGCGGAGCTGGTGACGCTCAATGTGCTGTCGGTGTTGTTTATCACCAGTCGGCTGCTGTACATCATTTGCTATCTGGCGGACTGGGCGATTTTGCGGTCGTTGGTGTGGTTTGTGGGGATGGGGTTGATCGTCAGCTTTTTTGTGGTGTCGGCTTAAAGGCAAGATCAAAAGATCGCAGCCTGCGGCAGCTCCTGCAGGGATCATGTAGGAGCTGCGATCTTTTGACTTTTAAAGCTTGTCGGCGACTTGCGGCACTTGTGGCAGCGCCGCGCCTTTGGGCCACAGCATCCAGATCTGCCCTTGCTGCTTCATGTCGCCCGCCAGTTGCCCGGCCGCCTCGCCAGTGCCCCAGAACAGGTCTGCACGAACCTCGCCGGCAATCGCGCCGCCGGTGTCCTGGGCCGCCACCGGGCGTACCAGGGCGGTGCCGTCGGGCTTGGTGGTGGACAACCACAACAGGCTGCCCAGCGGAATCACCTTGCGATCCACCGCCGCGCTGTAACCCGCCGTCAACGGTACGTTCAGCGAGCCGCGCGGCCCTTCGTTGCTGTCCGGGTTCCTGGTGAAAAACACATAGCTCGGGTTGCTGCCGAGCAGTTCAGGAATGCGTGAAGGATTGGCCTTGGCCCAGCTGCTGATGGCGCCCATGGTCACGTCTTCTTTCTTCAGCTCGCCTTGCTCCACCAACCAACGTCCTATCGGACGGTAGGGGTGGCCGTTCTGGTCGGCGTAGGCGATGCGAAGTTGCCGGCCGCTGTCGAGCTGGATTCGGCCCGAACCCTGGATCTGCAGGAATTGCAGGTTCATCGGATCGGTCAACCAGGCCACTACCGGCGCCTTGACCCCTTTGCTCTCGATGGTTGCCGCATCGTCGTAAGGCTTGAGCACGCGGCCTTCAAGTCGACCGCGCAGGCGCTTGCCTTTGAGTTCCGGGTAGATGCTATCCAGCGAGACGATGATCATGTCTTCGGGTACGCCGTACACCGGGATGTTCGCCGTTGTGGTTTGGGTCAGGCTGCCGGGGTAGACCGGTTCGTAGTAGCCAGTGATCAATCCGTTGGGGTTGTCGTTGGCGGCACGCAGGCCATAGACGTCCAGGTTCTGCTTGAGGAAGCCGCGAATGTCATTGGCGCTCTGCGGCACGTTGGCCGCCGCTGCGCAGGTACCGCCCCAGACCGGGTCGGCCTTGAGTCGGGTGCAGGCGCTGCGCCAGGAGCCGAAACCGGCGACGAGATCGGTGTCGGAGACGGCCGGCAACGCTTCCCAGGTGGCGCTGGAATAGGTGGCCAGGGCGTGGGTCTTCGGTTGTTTGTCTTCACCGCCGGTGCAGCCCGCGAGCACGGCTACGACTGGAAGCGTCCAGGCCAGGGGGTGACACCAGGCCTTGAAACGGCTGTTCATGAAGTAATTCCTTTGCCGGTTGCCTGAGTGTCGAGTGCGCTCATGCAACCCGTATTGATAATAGGGGGATTGGTGTTTGCCGGTGACGCGAGGATACTGGCCGACGTTTTCCGAGACCTGAAGCCACCATGACTCTTAAAAGAATTTCTGTTGTATTGCTGGCCTGCCTGGCGCTTGGCGCCTGTGGCGGCGTCGACCCCAACTCGCCCCTCGGTCAGCGCAAGGCCATTTTCAAGCAGATGCTCAAGACCGGTGAAGACCTGGGCGGCATGTTGCGTGGCCGTATTGCGTTCGATGGCCCGAAATTCGCTGAGGGCGCGGTGAAACTCGATGCGCTGTCCCATGAGCCGTGGAAACATTTTCCGCAGGTGCGTGAAGAAGACCACACCAGCGCCAAGAGCGATGTCTGGGAGAAGCAGGCACGCTTTGAGCAGATGGCTCGCAGCCTGGAAGCCGCCACCGGCGAACTGGTGATCGCCAGCCAGGTTCAACCCTACAAGGCCAGTAACCTGGGGCCGGCGGTACAGAAGGTCGAAGATGCCTGCAGTGCGTGCCATAAGGAATTTCGCGATCATTGATGGCTAAGGGGCGTCCGCACGCGGACGATCCTTTGATCTTGAAAAGCGCGTTTATTTATCCAGCTCATCCACGGCTTCCTGCAATTCCTTGCGGGACTCGGCGAGCTTGTCCTTGCGCTTGTTGATCTTCTCGGGGTCGCCTTGTTTCATGGCTTTGTCGAGGTCGGCCTGGCGCTTGCTGACTTCGTGCTTGGCGTCGAGCACCTTGTTTTCCCGTTCTTTCTTCAGCGAGGCATCGGTGCAATTTGCGCTCACTTCGCTCAGGGCCTTCTCCAGGCCGGCCTGCTGGTCGGCATTGCCGTGGGCTTTGGCCAATTCGATCTGATTGATGATGCCTTGTTTCTTGGCCGCGCAGCCGGTCAGGCCCGGGGCGTCTTCGACAGCCATCAAGGGAGTGGCCATTACGCTGCAAAGGGTCAACAGGACCAGCGGTGGAAGAAATTTCATAAAAGCTCCAGGTGAAAAGGCATTCGTGTCGATGCAGCGATGGCATGTTTGAGCCCATCGGGACTATTGGGTTCCCGGGCACACGGGCATCACCGGGGCCAGGACTAAAATCCGTCCGTGCCGGCCCGGCGCAGTGTTTCGCTCAGGGCCAGGACCTGCGGATCCCGGAAAAAAGCGCTCAACTGCGCCGCGCGTCCTGGTCCGATGTCGGGTTGGGCCTGCCATTGCTCGATGTCTCGTAGCGCCAACTCCTGCCATGAATCACCGAGCTGCGCCCGGCCGGTCGGTGGCATGCCCAAGGCTTTGAGCCAGCGGGCGAATGGGCGTTGCCGGGCATTGTCGAAACTATTGGCCAGCCGTGCAGCGCTGCGCTCGCCGAAACCGTCAATGTTAGCAAGCTCTTGAGCATCGAGGGTCATCCAATCCAACAGGCTGTTCAGGCGACCTGTTTCAAGAAGTTTTTCCCAGGTGCCGCGGCCGACATGGGGCAGGGCCAATCCATGCTTGCCGCTGAGCCAGGTCAGGCGCGCGAGGAACTGGCCTTCGCATCCCGGGGTCGGCTGCCAACAGCTCAATGGATGGAAGTCGGCCGCCAGCGGCACATTCATTTGCGAGCGTTCGGTGCTGCGCAGCACCACGCCATCGAGCCTGGGAATGGTCAGCCCGGCGAGGCTGATGGCAACCTGGTCGCCCGGTCGAATGTCCAGGGTTTGCCAGCGTTGCAGGGAACTCACGCTGACGCGCTTGATCTGCTGGTCATCGAGGGTCACCGGGATCAGCTCCAGCACGGGGGTGATCCGTCCTGTGCGGCCAATCTGGAAATGAACCTTTCGCACTTCGGCCAGTGTCTGGGCGAAGGGGTATTTCCAGGCCACGACCCAGTACGGCGCTTTTGCCTGCCAGCGCTCGGCAGGCGGGCGTTGCTCCTGGCGCAGGACAATCCCGTCGCTGGCAAACGGCAGGGGCGAGCGATACCAGTGATCCCGCCAACGTTCGACCTCGGTCAATGTACTGATGGCCTGGGTGTACTGCGCGGTACCGGCGAAACCCAGTTTTTCCAGCTCCGCGATACGGGCCGGCAAGCTCGTTGGGCCGTGGGGCCACTCCCAGGCAAACAGGCCGATCCCCTCGGCCTGCTCGACGCTCAACGTCTTGCGCGCCATCAAGCCGGCTACCGTGCCGCGGGCGTTGAGGCTGCCGGCGGTGACTTGCACGTGGTCTGCCAGGCGCCAGTAGAGCTCGCCTTGCACCACCAGGTCCCGTGGCTCCGACAGGCGTTGCGCAATGGCGCCGACCTGGCGCGCCGAGGCGGTCCAGTCCTGGCCCTGCACGCCGTCGCCGCGACTGATCGCCTGGACCAGCAGGCCTTTGCGGTACACCAGGGTCACCGCCACGCCGTCGACCTTGGGTTGGGCCCAGACATCCGTGCGATCACGCAGCCATTTGTCGACGGCGCGACCGTCCCGTAGTTTTTCCAGGCCGGTGTGTGGCACCGGGTGGGCCAGTGGGCCGGTTGCAGTGCGCAACGGATCGGTGGTCGCTCCGACGCTGAAGCACTGGCGCCACTCGGTCAGTCGCGCCATGGACTGATCGTAGAGCTCGTCGGCGATCAGCGAACGGCCTTCGCGGTGATAGGCGTCATCCCAGCGGTCGATCTGTTTTTGCAGCGCGGTGATTTCTTGCTCGGCACGCGCAGGCGGCCAGGCGGGGCATTCGCCAGCAGCAGTGCCCAGGCACAGGAGGGTGAGGAGTAAACCGGTCAGCAGGCGGGGCAGCATCGTGAGCGTCCTTGCTCGATGGAGGTGCCTGAAGGTTAGTCAGCGCCGGGCGGGTGGGTTGCCGGCTGTTTTTCGGCGTGTTTCCAGGCATGAAAAAAAACCCGCACGGCGAACCGTGCGGGGTTTCGGGTACCACCGGGAAGGCTTACAGGCCGGCTGCGGTGCGCAGGTGCTCGGCGCGGTCGGTTTTTTCCCAGGTGAAGGTGGTGAAGGTGTCTTCGCCAACCGTCTTGGTTGCCGGGGTGCGACCGAAGTGGCCGTACGCCGCGGTTTCCTGGTACATCGGGTGCAGCAGGTCAAGCATGGTGGTGATTGCGTAGGGACGCAGGTCGAACACTTCGCGCACCAGCTTGACGATCTTGTCGTCGCTGATCTTGCCGGTGCCGAAGGTGTTCAGCGAGATCGAGGTCGGCTGGGCGACACCGATGGCGTAGGAAACCTGGATTTCGCAACGCTCGGCCAGGCCGGCAGCCACGATGTTCTTGGCCACGTAACGCCCGGCATAGGCGGCCGAACGGTCAACCTTGGATGGATCCTTGCCGGAGAACGCGCCACCACCGTGACGGGCCATGCCGCCGTAGCTGTCGACGATGATCTTGCGGCCGGTCAGGCCGCAGTCGCCCACCGGGCCACCGATGATGAACTGGCCGGTCGGGTTGATGTGGAACTGGGTGTCCTTGCTCAGCAGTTCGGCAGGCAGGACGTGCTTGACGATCAGCTCCATCACGCCTTCGCGCAGGTCTTTGTACGACACGTCCGGGTTGTGCTGGGTCGACAGCACTACGGCGTCGATACCGACGACCTTGCCACCTTCGTAACGGCAGGTAACCTGGGACTTGGCGTCCGGACGCAGCCACGGCAGCAGGCCCGACTTGCGGGCTTCGGCTTGCCTTTGTACAAGCTGGTGCGAGAACGTGATCGGGGCAGGCATCAGCACGTCGGTTTCGTTGCTGGCGTAGCCGAACATCAAGCCCTGGTCGCCGGCACCCTGATCTTCAGGCTTGGCACGGTCGACTCCCTGGTTGATGTCAGGGGACTGCTTGCCGATGATGTTCATCACGCCGCAGGTCGCGCCGTCGAAGCCGACGTCGGAGCTGGTGTAGCCGATGTCGGTGATGACGTCACGAACGATCTGCTCCAGGTCAACCCAGGCCGAGGTGGTGACTTCGCCGGCGATGATCGCCACGCCGGTTTTCACCAGAGTCTCGCACGCCACGCGGGCGAACTTGTCTTCAGCGATGATGGCGTCCAGCACCGCATCAGAAATCTGGTCGGCGATTTTGTCCGGATGCCCTTCAGACACGGACTCGGAGGTGAAAAGGGAGTATTCGCTCATCTCGATGTTTTCCTGAAATTACCGATGGTGAGTGTCGCCAGCCGACCGCTGAAAATGGCGGACCTGGATCTGGAAACCATTACGTAAGCCTACATAGAGGCTTTCTCCGGGGACGAGTCCCGCAGCGGTGGCCCAACGGGCCAGATCGTCCTGTTCAAACCCCAGCCAGAGATCACCGCAGGCCTCCTTGGCCCAACTCTGGTTGTGGCTGCATAACTCTGTCACCAGCAGGCTGCCGCCTGGCTGGAGCAACTTGGCCATGTGCTTGAGCGCATCGGCCGGCGCGGCAAAATGATGCAGCACCATATTGAGTACAACGCAGTCGGCCTTGAGGCTGACGCCGTTCAGGGCATCGGCCAGTTGCAGGCTAACGTTAGTCAGCGAATCGCGTTCGCACACCTGGCGCGCCAGTTCGAGCATGGCCTGGCTATTGTCCAGCGCCGTTACCTGAGTGAAGCGACGTGCCAGTTCCGGCAGGAAGGCGCCATCGCCGGGGCCGACTTCGATCGCCGTGGCGGCGCTGCCAAAGCTCAGCTTGTCGAGCAGGGCCACCACGCTTTCGCGGTACTGCGCCAGGCCGGCGATCAAGTCCTGCTGGGCGCGAAATTTCTCGGCGACCCGTGAGAAAAAGTCCTGGCTGGCGGCCTCGCGTTGCTTGTGGACCTGAGTGATGCGCATCTGCACGTCGGCAGGCAAGGTCAGGTTGTCCACTTCCTCAAGCAGGGCCGCGTGCAGCTTGCCCCCCGGCAACTCGGTGTGGGGCAGGGCGCGACGGTAGAAAATCGCATTGCCTTCACGGCGGGTGGCGACCAGATCAGCCTGGGCCAGCACCTTGAGGTGATGACTCATGCCCGATTGGCCGATGCCGAAGATCTGCGCCAGTTCCAGTACGCCGAACGAGTCGTTGGTCAGCGCGCGCAAGACATTCAGGCGCAGAGGATCGCCGCCGGCCTTGCACAAGGCCGCCAGCTCATCACAATCGTCCTGGCGAATGGAAGGCGCGCGTAAATTCATAGGCCGGCAGTCTAGTCACGCACCGGAAGCACCGCAAGATCAATATCAAAAAGTTTTGATATTGATCGATAGATGGCACTTCTCGCGAACGGGGCAACTCTACAATCGAACAGCGGAAAGGTTTCACCCGGCTAATCCGTCGTCAAGCATGGGAAAAACGCCTTCAGATGACTTTCTGTCATTGCCCCGAGGCGTCCGTGTGAGGGAAAATGCTCGCCTTTTTTCCGTTTCATTTTTATCACTCTCGATTCAGAACCCGCAGGAGAACAGCGATGCCTAGCCGTCGTGAGCGTGCCAACGCCATTCGTGCCCTCAGCATGGATGCCGTGCAAAAAGCCAACAGCGGCCATCCCGGTGCCCCTATGGGTATGGCGGATATCGCCGAGGTACTTTGGCGCGACTACCTCAAGCACAACCCGAGCAATCCATCGTTCGCCGACCGTGACCGCTTCGTGCTGTCCAATGGTCACGGCTCGATGCTGATCTACTCGCTGCTGCACCTGACCGGCTACGACCTGTCGATCGATGACCTGAAACAGTTCCGCCAGCTGCACAGCCGCACCCCGGGTCACCCGGAATTCGGCTACACCCCGGGCGTCGAGACCACCACCGGCCCACTGGGCCAGGGCCTGGCCAATGCCGTGGGCTTCGCCCTGGCGGAAAAAGTCATGGCGGCGCAGTTCAACCGTCCTGGCCACAACATCGTCGACCACCACACCTACGTGTTCCTGGGTGATGGCTGCATGATGGAAGGCATCTCCCACGAAGTCAGCTCCCTGGCCGGTACCCTGGGCCTGGGCAAACTGATCGCCTTCTACGACGACAACGGCATCTCCATCGACGGCGAAGTCGAAGGCTGGTTCACCGATGACACGCCAAAGCGCTTCGAATCCTACAACTGGCAAGTGATCCGCAACGTCGACGGTCATGACCCGGAAGAGATCAAGACCGCGATCGAGACCGCGCGCAAGAGCCCGCAGCCGACCCTGATCTGCTGCAAGACCACCATCGGCTTCGGTTCGCCGAACAAGCAAGGCAAGGAAGACTGCCACGGCGCCCCGCTGGGTGACGCGGAAATCGCCCTGACCCGCGCTGCGCTGAAGTGGAACCACGGCCCGTTCGAAATCCCGGCCGACATCTATGCCGAGTGGGATGCCAAGGAAGCGGGCCGCGCGGTCGAAGCCGAGTGGGACCAGCGTTTCGCTGCCTACTCCGCCGCGTTCCCGACCGAAGCCAATGAACTGATCCGTCGTCTGAGCGGTGAATTGCCAGCTGACTTCAGCGAAAAAGCCGCGGCCTACATCGCCGAAGTAGCGGCCAAGGGCGAAACCATCGCCAGCCGTAAAGCCAGCCAGAACGCCCTGAACGCGTTCGGCCCGCTGCTGCCTGAGTTCCTCGGCGGTTCGGCTGACCTGGCCGGTTCCAACCTGACCCTGTGGAAAGGTTGCAAAGGCGTCACCGCCGAAGACGCCAGCGGCAACTACATGTACTACGGCGTGCGCGAGTTCGGCATGACCGCGATCATGAACGGCGTGGCCCTGCACGGCGGCCTGGTGCCTTACGGCGCGACCTTCCTGATGTTCATGGAATATGCGCGCAACGCGGTACGCATGTCGGCCCTGATGAAACAACGCGTGATCCACGTCTACACCCACGACTCCATCGGTCTGGGCGAAGACGGCCCGACTCACCAGCCAGTCGAGCAACTGGCCAGCCTGCGCTGCACGCCGAACCTCGACACCTGGCGCCCAGCCGATGCCGTTGAATCGGCAGTGTGCTGGAAGTACGCGCTGGAGCGTAAAGACGGTCCTTCGGCCCTGATCTTCTCGCGTCAGAACCTTGCGCACCAAACCCGTGATGCCGGCCAGATTGCCGATATCAGCCGCGGTGGCTATGTGCTGAAGGACTGCGCAGGCGAGCCTGAGCTGATCCTGATCGCCACCGGTTCCGAAGTGGGCCTGGCCGTTCAGGCTTTCGACAAACTGACTGAACAGGGCCGCAAGGTGCGTGTGGTTTCCATGCCGTGCACCAGCGTGTTCGATGCCCAGGACGCCGGCTACAAGCAATCGGTCCTGCCGTTGCAGGTCAGCGCTCGTATCGCCATCGAGGCGTCCATCGCCGACTACTGGTACAAGTACGTTGGCCTGGAAGGCCGCGTGATCGGCATGACCACCTACGGCGAGTCGGCGCCTGCGCCTGCCTTGTTCGAAGAGTTTGGCTTCACCCTGGAAAACATCCTGGGTCAGGCTGAAGAGCTGCTGGAAGACTAAGCAAAACGCGGCGGTTTCAAGACCGCCGCCGTCCCCCCTGTAGGAGCGAGCTTGCTCGCGATGGTCGTTAACGATAACGCTGGGTGTCTGAATGCCCGCGTTGTCTGGGCCACCATCGCGAGCAAGCTCACTCCTACAAGGGGCGAGTTGCACATAAGAATTTCGTCTGACTGCGTCTATCGAGAACCCCAATGCCTCAACCGCGTCCCTACAAAGTTGCACTCAACGGCTACGGCCGGATTGGTCGTTGCGTCTTGCGTGCGTTGTTCGAGCGAGGCGAAAAGGCCGGGTTTGAAATTGTCGCGATCAACGACCTGGCCGACATGGCCAGTATTGAATACCTGACACGCTTCGACTCCACCCACGGGCGCTTTCCCGGAGAAGTGAAGGTCGACGGCGATTGTCTGCATATTAATGGTGACTGCGTGAAGGTCCTGCGCAGTGCCACTCCCGAAGGCATCGATTGGGCTTCGCTGGGCGTCGACCTGGTGCTGGAATGCTCCGGTGCCTATCACACTCGAGAAGACGGCCAGCGGTTCCTCGACGCCGGCGCTCCGCGCGTGCTGTTTTCCCAGCCGATGGCCAGCGAGGCGGATGTCGATGCAACCATCGTCTACGGCGTTAATCAGGATTGCATGACGGGCGATGAGTTGCTGGTGTCCAACGCCTCCTGCACCACCAACTGCGGCGTACCGCTGTTGCGATTGCTGGACCAGGCCATCGGCCTTGAGTACGTGTCGATCACCACGATCCACTCGGCAATGAACGACCAGCCGGTGATCGACGCCTACCATCACGAGGACCTGCGCCGCACCCGTTCGGCGTTTCAGTCGGTGATTCCGGTGTCCACTGGTCTGGCGCGCGGCATCGAACGCCTGCTTCCGGAACTTGCCGGGCGAATTCAGGCCAAAGCCGTACGTGTGCCGACGGTTAACGTGTCATGCCTCGACATCACGATGCAGACCGTTAGCGACACCGACGCCACCGAGGTCAACCGGATCCTGCGCGAGGCGGCCACCAGCGGCCCGCTCAAAGGCCTGCTGGCCTACACCGAGTTGCCCCACGCAAGTTGTGATTTCAACCATGACCCACATTCGGCGATTGTCGATGCCAGTCAGACTCGAGTTTCCGGCCCCCGGCTGGTGAACATCCTGGCCTGGTTCGACAACGAATGGGGTTTTGCCAACCGAATGCTGGACGTTGCGGAACACTATCTGCACACAGCCTCAAAAAAACCTGCTCTCTAAGAACAGCTACTCAGGAAATGCGACCCATGACCGTGTTGAAGATGTCCGACCTCGATCTGCAAGGTAAGCGCGTACTGATTCGCGAAGACCTCAACGTCCCTGTCAAGGACGGTGCTGTCACCAGCGATGCGCGAATCCTGGCTTCGCTGCCGACCATCAAGCTGGCCCTGGAAAAAGGCGCGGCGGTGATGGTCTGCTCGCACCTTGGCCGTCCGACCGAAGGCGAATTCTCGGCCGAGAACAGCCTCAAGCCAGTGGCTGACTACCTGAGCAAGGCCCTGGGCCGCGAAGTGCCGCTGGTGGCTGACTACCTGGGCGGTGTCGACGTGAAAGCCGGCGACATCGTGCTGTTTGAAAACGTGCGCTTCAACAAGGGCGAAAAGAAGAACGCCGATGAGCTGGCCCAGCAATACGCGGCCCTGTGTGACGTGTTCGTGATGGACGCCTTTGGCACCGCGCACCGTGCCGAGGGGTCGACCCACGGCGTGGCCAAGTTCGCCAAGGTCGCTGCTGCTGGCCCACTGTTGGCTGCTGAACTGGACGCACTGGGCAAAGCGCTCGGCGCCCCGGCCCAGCCAATGGCGGCCATCGTGGCCGGTTCCAAGGTATCGACCAAGCTTGACGTGCTCAACAGCCTGAGCCAGATCTGCGACCAGTTGATCGTCGGCGGCGGTATCGCCAACACTTTCCTGGCGGCTGCCGGTCACCCGGTCGGCAAATCGCTGTACGAGCCGGACCTGCTGGACACCGCTCGCGCCATCGCCGCCAAAGTCAGCGTGCCGCTGCCGGTGGACGTGGTGGTTGCCAAGGAATTCGCTGAAAGCGCGACGGCCACTGTGAAGCTGATCGCCGATGTTGCAGCCGACGACATGATCCTGGACATTGGCCCGCAGACGGCGGCCAACTTTGCCGAGCTGCTGAAATCGTCCAAGACCATCCTGTGGAACGGTCCGGTCGGCGTGTTTGAATTCGACCAGTTCGGTAACGGCACCAAAGTGCTGGCCCAGGCGATCGCAGACAGCGCGGCATTCTCCATTGCTGGCGGCGGCGACACCCTGGCAGCCATCGATAAATATGGCGTAGCCGAGCAAATCTCCTACATTTCTACCGGCGGCGGTGCTTTCCTGGAATTCGTCGAAGGCAAGGTGTTGCCAGCCGTTGAAGTCCTGGAAAGCCGGGCCAAGGCCTGAGGGTCGCCCGTTTGACCAGGAAAGGGAGTGTTCAAATGGTCAAGACCTTAGCGCTGTTGATCGTCGCGGGATCGCTGGCGGCTTGCGGGAGTAACCCCAAAGCCACGCCGGACCCTGCGCCGACCGCGCCGCAGAACGGTTGCTACCAGGCCGACTGGCAGGCGGAAACCAACCCGGTGCTCAACAAGCGTTCCGGGCCTGAAGGCCTGGACAAATACGAGACACAGACCCCCGCCAAGGAACATGGATGTCCTTGACGGGTCTGACTCTTTACTCAGGGCTGGCGGTGACTGCCGTCAGTCGAGGGACACGGATGAAAGGCTTTATTGCCATTACGGCGCTGGCATTGCTGGGTGGGTGCGCCAGCTGGAACCCGTTCCAGTCGACCACCGCGGCGGATGACTGGACCACCTGGACCTGTGACAGCCAGGCCAAAGTGGTTTGGCGCTACACCGACGACAGCCACAATGAAGTCGACGTACGCCTGGGTGGAGCCGATCAGGTCCATCGCCTGAAGCAGGAGCCGGGCGCGTCGGGTTCGCTGTACAGCGACAACATGCTGGCGTTTCACATAAAAGGTGAGGAAGGCCTGGTCTACTGGGTCGCCACCAATGATTTGATTGGCCGAGCCTGTCACCTGTAGGAGCGAGCTTGCTCGCGATGGTCGTTAACGATAATACGGGACATCTGGATTCCCGCGTTGTCTGGGCCACCATCGCGAGCGAGCTCGCTCCTACAGGGGCCGATGTTCTGGCATTGATGTAACACCGTATTCGCAGCCCGGACCAACCCCCGATCTGCAATAACTTGAATAGCCGCCGCCGCTACGGCAGGCTGGCACGATTAACGACCCAAACCGGGAGAGACACACACAATGGCACTTATCAGCATGCGCCAGATGTTGGACCACGCAGCCGAGTTCGGCTACGGCGTTCCAGCCTTCAACGTCAACAACCTTGAGCAGATGCGCGCCATCATGGAAGCCGCTGACAAGACTGACTCCCCGGTGATCGTCCAGGCTTCGGCCGGTGCTCGCAAATACGCCGGCGCACCGTTCCTGCGTCACCTGATCCTGGCAGCCATCGAAGAATTCCCGCACATCCCGGTGTGCATGCACCAGGACCACGGCACCAGCCCTGATGTCTGCCAGCGCTCCATTCAACTGGGCTTCAGCTCTGTGATGATGGACGGCTCCCTGGGCGAAGACGGCAAGACCCCGACCGACTACGACTACAACGTCCGTGTCACCCAACAAACCGTGGCCATGGCTCACGCCTGCGGCGTATCGGTAGAGGGCGAGCTGGGCTGCCTGGGTTCGCTGGAAACCGGCATGGCCGGTGAAGAAGACGGCATCGGCGCCGAAGGCGTTCTGGATCACAGCCAGATGCTGACCGACCCGGAAGAAGCCGCTGACTTCGTCAAACGCACCCAGGTCGACGCCCTGGCCATCGCCATCGGCACCAGCCATGGCGCCTACAAGTTCACCAAGCCGCCTACCGGCGACGTATTGGCGATCGACCGCATCAAAGAGATCCACAAGCGCATTCCGAACACGCATCTGGTGATGCACGGTTCGTCTTCGGTTCCGCAAGAGTGGCTGGCGATCATCAACCAGTACGGCGGCGACATCAAGGAAACCTACGGCGTACCGGTTGAAGAGATCGTCGAAGGCATCAAGCACGGCGTGCGCAAGGTCAACATCGACACCGACCTGCGCCTGGCATCCACCGGCGCCATGCGTCGCCTGATGGCCACCAACCCGAGCGAATTCGACCCACGTAAATTCTTCGGCGCCACCGTAACTGCCATGCGCGACGTGTGCATCGCCCGTTACGAAGCCTTCGGTACCGCAGGCAACGCTTCGAAGATCAAGCCGATCTCCCTGGAAGCGATGTTCCAGCGTTACCTGAAAGGTGAGTTGAACGCCAAGGTCAACTAAGCTTCAGGTGTTTGATAAAAAACCCGCCAATTGGCGGGTTTTTTATTGATGAGCGGTATTTCTGACAAACTCTATTTCAAGTATGCGCAGCGACTGAGTATGAGGGTCGCAACATACGCGTTTTCCCTTGAGTGATTCATAACGTCGATCAATTGATTCGAGGATAAAGTATCCAGATCGTGCGTTGTGGTCGCGGGTGTTTGACCCGGCAAAGTAAATGTCGGTTTCAACGCCGGTCGAATTCCTGAACCGATAGTCCCCGACCAACACGTAATCAATAATGCCAATACGTAAATTACCCGTCATGGCGCCGCTTCTGTCAGTGCTGGAAGTGATGTTCAATTCGTAAGGAGTTCCTGCTTCATCAGTGGCGCTATAAGCGGCAGTGATGTATCCCTGCATATTGATTATTTCCTTGGCACTCATGGAATTTTACCCCTCGATTGGATCCGGGCTGCTGACCAAGAATAATTTCGAGGTGGCGAATATTCACCTGTTATAAATGACAGTTGTCTATTCGATATTGTTATGTCAGTGCGAATTTCAGGTAATAAGTATTCAGCGCGAAAAAAAACCGCCGTGAAGCGGTTTTTTTGTGTGCGCAAGATGGCTTATTTATCGTGATCGATATCCAGCTTGCTGAAGGTCACTTTCCCGCCTTCACTGGTGTACCCGGTGTTGTCCTGCACATAGACCCCGGCCTTGAAGTACAGCGGTTTGTCGCGCCAGGTGGCGCTGATGTTGGTGTCCCACTGGTAACCCGCTGCGCTGACGCCCAGTGCGCCGCCCGGGCTCAAGTGAATGAGGTAGTTGAACTCATTATTGAGCTTGATCCCGGTGGCGAGGGTGATGACCCGGCTTTCGGCGTCGTCGGGGTGCATGCGCACTTTGATCACGAGGTTGCCGGTCTCGGTTTTGGTTTTGTATTGGTATTCGAGTTTGACCATCGGTTTCTGGCTGTTATACGCGTGGATCTGCCCGATCACTATCTTGCCCGAGCTCGGAACCTGGTTCACCGCCAGGGTGGCGTGCAGCAAGTTATCGGCATCCGGGTAGTACCAGTTGCGCAACGTGCCGTTGCTGTAGGTTTCACGAAGTTCGGTACGGGGGTAGATCGCGTTTTCAGTTCGCGAGCCGGTCACCGGTGACCAGAAAAACAAGGTGCCCGTGTCAGAATGGAAGTATTGATCCTTGAAGCCGTCCACCAGTTTTGAGGTTTCAACAGTGTATGGCGGGCTGCCGACGGGAACGCTAAGGTTCCAGGTTGCGAGGTCAATCATAGTCAAAGCTTCCACGAATTAATGCTGCACGCACGTACCAATCGCTCTAGCACGTGCCTTTGGGGGCGGTCTTTATAAGCGTAGAGGGCTGGTTTGTTAACGCCCACCGGGCAGTTAACTGGCGTCAACATCCTGTCGAAATGCCATCCTTCCCGGTTTTAGCGGGCTGCGTGGCCGACCGTTAGTCGGCAAATGACGCATCAGTCGAATGATGGCGCACTGATACCTTCTGCTTTTACGGATCCCGGTCTAGAGTGAAAGCACAGTTTCTGTCCGGTTTTCACGAGAAGTCGGCCTGACATCCAGCCCAGAGAAGCAGCATGGAATGCGCGCACCCAATGCCAGCTGAAGGCAATTCAACCCTGTTGATCGTCGATGATTACCCTGAAAACCTGGTGAGCATGCGCGCCTTGCTGCAACGCCAGGATTGGCAGGTCATCACCGCTGCCTCCGGTTTTGAGGCGCTCGGGCTGTTGCTTGAATACGATGTCGACCTGGTGTTGCTGGATGTGCAAATGCCGGGCATGGACGGTTTTGAAGTGGCGCGCCTGATGCGCGGCAGCCAAAGGACGCGCCTGACTCCGATCATTTTCCTGACCGCCAATGAACAATCCCAGGACGCCGTGATCAAGGGCTACGCCAGTGGCGCGGTGGATTACCTGTTCAAGCCCTTTGACCCGCAGATTCTCAAGCCCAAGGTCCAGGCGCTGCTCGAGCATCAACGCAATCGCCGGGCATTGCAGCGCCTGAGTCATGACCTGGAGGTCGCGCGCGCGTTCAATGCCTCGGTATTGGACAACGCCGCCGAGGGCATCCTGGTGGTCGGCGAGGACGGGGTGATCCGTTTTGCCAATCCGGCGATGTCGCGCCTGCTCAACGCCACGGTGCAGGAACTGCAGGGCAAGGAGTTCCTGGATTTCCTGCAGAAACCGCACATACCGGTCTGGGCCGATTCTGACCTGTTGGCCGGGTACAGGCGCGGTGAGACCTTGCGCCTGCACGACGCATTGCTGCGTACCGCCCCGGGCCAA
The DNA here is from genome assembly GCF_054600775.1 of Pseudomonas sp. MHK4. Taxonomy (NCBI): domain Bacteria; kingdom Pseudomonadati; phylum Pseudomonadota; class Gammaproteobacteria; order Pseudomonadales; family Pseudomonadaceae; genus Pseudomonas; species Pseudomonas sp. MHK4. Next base: position 517,148 of record NZ_BAAIAK010000003.1, read on the forward strand.
CAGGTGCCGGTGGCACTGTCTTGCGCGCCACTGCCCAGTGAACAGCATGCAATGGTGGTGACGGTGCTGGACATGTCGGTGGTGCGCCACCTGCATCAGCAGCTCGAATTCCAGGCGGTCACCGATCCGCTGACCGGGCTGCTCAACCGTCGCGGCTTTTACCAGACCGTGGAAAACCTGCTGTTGCGCGGCGAGCGGTCCGACAGTGCCTGGGTCCTGTTGTATCTGGACCTCGATGGTTTCAAGCGGGTCAACGACTCTCTCGGTCACGATGCCGGCGATCGGGTGTTGCGTTGGGTGTCCGAACAGTTGAAGGCATGCCTGCGCCCGTTCGATATCCTGGCACGCATGGGTGGTGATGAATTCACCGCGTTGCTGGACCTGGAGTTTCCCGAGCAAGCGGCAAAAATTGCGGAAAAACTCATCGAACGGGTGTCGGTCTGCCAGCAAATCGACGGTCTGGATATTGTCCTCGGTGCCAGCATCGGCATTGCCACGTACCCCGATTGCGGCGCAAATCTCGATGGCTTGATGCGCGCGTCCGACATCGCCATGTATGAAGCCAAGCGTGCCGGTCGGCAACAGTATCGGTTTTACGATCACGAAATGAACGGGCGCGCACGTTCGCGGCTGATGCTCGAGGAAAGCGTGCGCACGGCCATCGAGAACCGTGATTTCAATCTCGTGTATCAGCCGCAGGTGGCGGTTGCCGATGGGCGTATTCGCGGGTTCGAGGCGTTGTTGCGCTGGCAGCACCCGAGCGTCGGCGATGTCCCACCGGGGTTGTTTTTGCCGCTGCTGGAAGAGGCGCGGTTGATCAGTCGCCTGGGCAGCTGGATTTACCAGCGCAGTGCCGGGCAGCGCAAGGCCTGGGAGACCCTGTTTGCCGAGGACCTGGTGGTGGGCGTCAGCTTGAGCAGCACACAGTTTGCCATGCCCCATCTGGTCACCGAGTTGCGCCTGGTACTTGAGCGACATGGTTTGCAGCCGCGTCACCTGGAAGTCGAGGTGACGGAAGAGGCCTTGATGCATAATCCGGAGGAAACCCGCAAACAGCTGCGTTTGTTGCGCAATCTTGGGGTGCGGGTGGCGCTGGACGATTTCGGTTCCGGCCCCTGTTCACTGTCCCACCTGCGCGATCTGGAACTGGATACGCTCAAACTCGACCGCCATCTGATCAGCCGGCTTCCGGAGTCCTCAAGGGACGCGGCCCTGGTGCGCAACGTGATTGACCTGTGCAAAGAGTACGGGATGCTGGTGGTTGCCGAAGGGGTCGAGACCATGGCGCAATACCAGTGGCTGCAAGCCAATGGCTGTGAGTATGTGCAAGGTTTTCTGGTGGCCCGGCCGATGATGGCCGAAGACACCGAGCACTTTGTGCAGCCCTTCGACTGGGGCGCGCTGACCCGCTGAATTCGCTACACTGGCGACCTTTTAGTGATTTTGTGTTGCCGCATCGATGACCGCGTTGAAATACCTCCAGGCCTACCCGGCTACCTTGCAGGACCAGGTGCGTCACTTGATCGCCGACGGCCGGCTGGGCGATTACCTGAGCCAGCGTTACCCGCAAAAGCATGGAGTCCAGAGCGACAAGGCGCTGTACACCTATGCGCTGGACCTCAAGCAGGAATACCTGCGTAACGCCCCGTCGATCGACAAGGTACTGTTCGACAACCGTCTGGACCTGACCCACCGCGCCCTTGGCCTGCACACCACGATCTCGCGGGTGCAAGGCGGCAAGCTCAAGGCCAAGAAAGAAATCCGTATTGCCTCATTGTTCAAGGAGGCGCCGGCGCAGTTTCTGCAAATGATCGTGGTGCATGAATTGGCGCACTTCAAGGAGTCCGACCACAACAAGGCCTTCTACAAACTGTGCGAGCACATGTTGCCCGGGTACCACCAGGTGGAGTTCGATGTGCGGGTGTACCTGACCTGGCGCGACCTGCAATGAAAAGACCCGATGAACAAGGAGCGCATGGATGGACGTAAGCAAGACCAAGAGCAGCTTCTACCGCCGCTTGTACGTGGCGTACCTGATCGACAGCGGTCTGGCCAGCAGCGTTCCGGCATTGACCGAAGTCACCGGTATGCCCCGGCGCACGGCCCAGGACACCATCGCCGCCTTGGCGGATCTGGATATTGTTTGCGAGTTCGAGCAGGAAGAAGGCGCGCGCAACCATGCCGGTCGCTATCGGATTCGCGGGTGGGGGTCGATCGATCGCGGGTGGATCGAGCGTAATCTTCGGCAGATCAAGGCGGTGCTTGAGTATCCCTGATTTTTTCGGTGATTGATCTGACGCCTTCGCGAGCAAGCCCGCTCCCACATTGGATCTCCAATTGACACAAATATTGTGTAAGGCAACGATCAAATGTGGGAGCGGGCTTGCTCGCGAAGAGGCCCTTACGAACGCCGCATGCCGATATGTGGAATCCCGTCCTCGACATACTCCTCGCCCGCCACAACAAACCCGTACCGCCCGTAATACCCCTGCAGATGCGCCTGGGCCGAGAGGTAGACCGGCATGTCTGGCCAGCGCTTTTCAATCTGTTTCATCGCCTGGGCCATCATCTCGTGGCCCAGCCCGGTGCCTCGCGCCTGTGGCGCAATGATCACCCGCCCGATCACCACGTCACCGCCCTGTAGCTCGGGATCGAGCAGGCGCAGGTACGCCACCAGCCGATCTTCGTCCCACGCCATCAAATGGCAGGTGTCGCCCTCCAGATCCTGGCCATCGATGTCCTGATAGATGCATTTCTGTTCGATGACGAACACTTCGGCGCGCAGCTGCAAAATGGCATACAGCTGCTCCTTGCCCAGATCGCTGTGGTGTTTGCAGACCCAGTTGATTGTCATGTGTCGATTCCCTGAAAACGTCCTGGTGATACTAAGCGCCTCGACGATGGATGTCTGTATGGCGTAGGAATCTGTGACAATGACCAAAATGCCATCATTCATTTGGCGCGACCTTGTCTTCTTTGTGTAATCTTCAATCAAGCGATGCGCAGTGCTGCAACGCGCTGACATTGAGTGCCTGGGGGGGCCGGTACGGGGTCTTGTTGTTTTGGCTGAAATCACGTCGGGCAGCCGCCCGCTAAGGATTTTCTGGCATGCCGCGATTGCATCGAGCCTTTGCTTTGCTGGGACTGCTGTTGCTGACTGAAAGTGTGGCAGCGGAAAAATTGCGGCTGGTGGCGGATGCCTGGCCACCCTTTACCGACGCCACGCTGTTCAACGGCGGCTTGGCCACGGACATTGTCAGTACCGCCCTGGCGCGGGCCGGCTATGCCAGCGATTTCGAGCAGGTGCCCTGGGCGCGGGCGCTGCTGGGGTTGGGCGAGGGCCGTTATGACGTTCTGGTCAATGCCTGGTTCAATGATGAGCGCACACGGCTCGGCCAGTTTTCAGGCGAATACCTGATCAATCGCGTGCGCTTTCTCAAGCGTAAAGATGCACCCATCGAATTCGGCAACTTGCAGCAGCTGTACACCTATCCGATTGCCGTGGTGCGTGGCTACGCCTATTCACCGACCTTCGATCAAGATGTGTCATTGCAGAAGATTCCGGTGCACAGCTTCGCCATGGCCGTGCGCATGGTCGCCGCGGACAGGGTCAAGCTGACCCTGGAAGACGAATACGTCGCGCGTTACTACCTGTCCCGTGAGTCGCCCAAGGTCCGCAATGCCGTGGAGTTCTTGCCCAAACCGCTGAGCGAGAACGGGCTGCACATCCTGGTCAGCCTGAAAAATCCGCAGCATGAGCAGATCGTTGCCGGTTTTGATCGCGCCATCGTGGCAATGAAGGCCGATGGCACTTATGCACGGCTGTTGAAGCGACACGGCATGTGAGGTGTGGTTGCTGGCTCAATCTTCACTCGTGTCCTTGATCAAATGCGCAGCCAGCGTGCGCAACGGCCCCAACTGCCGGCAGATCAACGCCAGTTGCGTCTGCACCAGGCGCTGGCCCTCATCGATTTCATCGGGCATCTGCTCAAGCATGTTGGCCAATGCCTCTTCCTCATCGCTTTGAATCGCAATGGGCAGTTTGCTCGCCAACCCTTGGGCAATTTCATCGATGCTGGCGGCCAGCCTCACGCCCGCGCCTTCGATCAACTGCTCGCGCACATCCTGCGGTAATTGGGTTTCCCGGTGCGCGCCCAACCCGGACAAATAACTGAGCAAGGTGTGCGATAGCACCAGGAAGCGGAACCCGACATCCGCTTCCTTACGGAAATGCCCCGGTTCCATCAGCATGTTGGCCAGGGTAGTCGACAGCGCCGCGTCGGCGTTGTGGGCGTTGCGCCGCGCCAGGCGATACGCCAGGTCGTCACTTTTGCCGGCGGCATACTGCTGCATGATCTGGCGCAGGTAGATGCTGTTGCAGGTCAGGGTGTTGGCCAGCACTTTGTTCAGGCGCCGACCCTGCCAGTCTGGCAGGAACAGGAACACCGCGAGGCCGGCGATCAGGCTGCCGAGCAGGGTGTCGAACAGCCGCGGCAGGAACAGCCCATAACCGTCGCCCACCTGATTGAAGCAGAACAGCACCATCAGGGTGATCGCCGCTGTCGCCAGGGTGTAGCGGGTGGTGCGGTTGGTAAAGAACACCACCCCGGCGGCAATCGCGAAACAGGACTGGATCAGCGGGTTCGGGAACAGGTCGAACAGCGCCCAGGCCAGGGTCAGGCCGATGGCGGTGCCGATGATCCGCTGACCGAGCTTGCGCCTGGTAGCACCGTAGTTCGGCTGGCAGACAAACAGCGTCGTGAGGATGATCCAGTAACCCTGGGACGGGTGGATCAAATGCACCATGGCGTAACCGATGCTCAAGGCCAGGGGCAAGCGCAGGGCATGGCGGAACAGCAGCGAGGTGGGCGTCAACTGCGTGCGCAAGCGTACCCACACGTCCTTGAAATTGCGCGGCGAACGGTCGAGCAGGCTGCTGTCGGTGGCGTCGGCCAGGGTGTCGGGGTTGCTCGCATCGCTGAGCAGGCGGTCGAGCGTGCCCAGGTTGGCCGCCAGTGCCCGCAGTGAGCGCAGCAGCCCCCGCCAGGCGGGGTTGCTCTGAATGCGCAGGTGTTCGAGAGAGGCGTGCAGGTCGCCGAGGGCTTCGGCGAAACTCGCGTCATAGGTGAACGGCTGGCGCATCTGGATCGACTCGGCCAGCGCGCGGCAAGCCTTGCCTTGCTGGCGCAACAGGCGCTGACAGCGGAACAGCACGTCGCTGTGAAAGAACGCGTCCGCCAAAGCGTTGTACGGGTAATGCGAGGAACTGGCGCGCTCGTGGATGTCCTGGGCGAGGAAGTACAGCTTCAGGTAACGGCTGACTTTCGAGCCTGGGCGACCGTTGCCGACCCGGTGCAGGATGATTTCCTTGGCGGCGTTCAGCGCGGCAACCACCCGGCCGTTCTGCTGGGCCAGTTCCAGGCGTCGGGCTTCCACGTCCATCTGGCGGATCGGCTCGAACAGCGATGACTTCAGCTTCAGGTAGAAACCCAGCTCACGGAACAGCCGCGCCAGGCTTTGCTGCACTGGCTGGTTGGAAAACAGCGCCTGCCATAACACCGAAAGCAGGCCGTACCAGGCCGCACCGGCCACCAGCAGCACCGGCTCATGCCAGAAATCGGTGACCGCGCCGCCGCGCTGGTCGACGCCGATCATGGTGTAGACCGACAGAATCAGCGTCGCCGAGGCAATCGCCCCGTAGCGTTCGCCAAGGGCGCCGAGCATGGTCAGGCAGAACGCGGCCAGGGCGAAGGCGATGATAAAGAGAATGGGGTAGGGGAACAGCAGTTCGACCGACAGCGCGGCGACCGCGAAACACACCAGCGTCACCGCCAGCGCGTTGAGGCGGCCCTGCCAGCTGTCATCGGTTTCGGCCAGGGCGCTGGCGATGATTCCCAGGAACAACGGGATCAGCAGCCCCATTTCATCCTGATACCAGCACAACGCCATGGTGCCGGTCAGGGCGATGAATACCCGCACGCTGTAGCTGAATTTATCCAGCGCCCAAAGGCGGCGCAGAGACTGACGGAACGAGGTCGATGACATGAAGTGCGAAGGCCTTCCGAGGCAATGCCGCTAAATTGAGCCAGTAATGACGCCGACGCAATGGCTGCGATCACATCTGACAGCAAAATCTGTTCCTTCCCTATGTCTGTTACATCGCCTTCGCTGGCAAGCCAGCTCCTACAGGACCGCGCAAGACCTGTAGGAGCTGGCTTGCCAGCGAAGAACGATGACGCGGTCGATCAGACGTATTGTGCGGCGGCGTAGCCCGAGGCCCAGGCCCACTGGAAGTTGAAGCCGCCCAGGTGCCCGGTCACGTCCAGCACTTCGCCGATGAAGTACAGGCCAGGGCTTTTCAGCGATTCCATGGTCTTGGACGACACCTCGTTGGTGTCGACGCCGCCCAGGGTCACCTCGGCGGTTCGGTAGCCTTCGGTGCCGGCCGGTACGACTTTCCAGCTCGCCAATTTCTCGGCGATGGCGGCGATTTCCGCGTGGGTGTACTGCTTCATCGGTTTGGAGACGAACCAGTTGTCCGCCAGCAGATTGGCCATTTTCTTGGTGAAAATTTCACCCAGCAGGGTTTTCAGTTCGCTGTTCGGGCGTTCGGCCTGTTGCTGTTGCAGCCAGGTCGGTACGTCGTGGTCTGGCAGCAGATTGATTTCAACCGTGTCGCCGGATTCCCAGAACGAAGAAATCTGCAGGATCGCCGGGCCGCTGAGACCGCGGTGGGTGAACAGGATGTTCTCGCGAAAGCTCTGGTCATTGCAGCTGACCAGACAATCCACCGAGGTGCCGGACAACTCGGTGCACAGTTCCTTGAGCTGATCGGTGATGGTGAACGGCACCAGCCCGGCGCGGGTCGGCAGCAGTTCATGACCGAACTGTCTGGCCACCTGGTAGCCGAAACCGGTGGCGCCCAGGGTCGGGATCGACAGGCCGCCGGTGGCGATCACCAGCGATTCGCAGGTGATCTGGCCCAGGGTTGTGTCCAGCAAATAGCCCTTCTCGAGCTTCTCGATGGTCTGGATCGAGGTGTCCAGGTGCAGGCTGACGCCAGCCTGATCGCACTCGTTGAGCAGCATTTCGAGGATGTCGCTGGATTTGTTATCGCAGAACAGCTGGCCGAGCTTTTTTTCGTGGTACGGCACGCCGTGCTTGGCCACCAAGCCGATGAAATCCCACTGTGTGTAGCGGGCCAGGGCGGATTTGCAGAAGTGCGCGTTCTGCGAGAGAAAATTGCCCGGTTCCGTGTACATGTTGGTGAAATTGCAGCGGCCACCGCCTGACATCAGGATTTTCTTGCCAGCCTTGTTGGCGTGGTCCAGTAGCACCACCTTGCGCCCGCGCCCGGCGGCGGTCAGTGCACACATCAACCCTGCGGCGCCAGCGCCAATCATCACGACTTCGGTAGAGCGCAAAACGGTGTCCTCTCGATGTAGCACCACAAAACAAACTGTAGGAGCGAGCTTGCTCGCGATGGGCGTCAACGATAACGCTGGCAGCCTGGCTCAGCGCGGTGAGCTCAGGTTTTTCGCGAGCAAGCTCGCTCCTACAAGGGGATAGGCGTTGTCCTTAGAGGATACGCACGCGTAGCGAACGGCCTTTGATCTTGCCGTCGTTCAGGCGTTGCAGGGCCTGCTTGGCGACGCCGCGTTCCACGGCAACGAAGGCCTGGAAGTCGAAGATGGCGATTTTGCCGACCTGGGCACCCGGAATGCCGGCTTCACCGGTCAGGGCGCCAAGGATGTCGCCTGGACGAACCTTGTCCTTGCGGCCAGCACCGATGCACAGGGTGCTCATCTGCGGCAGCAGCGGGCCACCACCCTTGGAGGTGAGGTTGTCCACCTGATCCCAGGTCAACGGCGATTTCTGCAACTGTTCGATGGCTTGGGCGCGCTGTGCTTCGGACGGTGCGACCAGGCTGATGGCCAGGCCTTTTTCACCGGCGCGGCCAGTACGGCCAACGCGGTGGATGTGGATTTCCGAATCCCGGGCCAGTTCGACGTTGATCACCATGTCCAGGGAATCGATGTCCAGGCCGCGCGCGGCGACGTCGGTGGCCACCAGCACGGAGGTGCTGCGGTTGGCGAACATTGCCAGAACCTGATCGCGATCGCGCTGCTCCAGGTCGCCGTGCAGGCCGACGGCGGAGATGCCTTTGGCCGTCAGGTGATCAACGGTTTCCTGGACCTGCTGCTTGGTGAAGCAGAACGCCACGCAGGACGCCGGGCGGAAGTGGCCCAGCACCTTGGTCACGGCGCTCATGCGATCGTCCGGGGAAATTTCGTAGAAGCGCTGCTCGATCTGCGTGTCGTCGTGGAACGCCTCGGCCTTCACTTGCTGCGGGTTGCGCATGAACTTCGAGGCCAGCTGCTTGATGCCGACCGGGTAGGTGGCGGAGAACAGCAGGGTCTGGCGACGCTCCGGGGCCTGCATGATGATTTCTTCGATGGAGTCGTAGAAACCCATGTCGAGCATGCGGTCGGCTTCGTCGAGGATCAGGGTGTTGAGGCCATGCAGGACCAGCGAGCCCTTGCGCAGGTGCTGCTGGATGCGCCCCGGGGTGCCGACGATGATGTGCGCGCCGTGCTCCAGCGAAGCGATCTGCGGGCCGAGGGACACGCCGCCGCACAGGGTCAGGACCTTGATGTTGTCTTCGGCACGGGCCAGGCGACGGATTTCCTTGGCGACCTGGTCGGCCAGCTCGCGGGTCGGGCACAGGATCAGCGCCTGGCAACCGAAGTAGCGCGGATTGATCGGGTTGAGCAGGCCGATGCCGAAGGCGGCGGTCTTGCCGCTGCCGGTCTTGGCCTGGGCGATCAGGTCCATCCCCTTGAGGATCACCGGCAAGCTTTGCGCCTGGATCGGCGTCATCTGGGCATAACCGAGGGAGTCGAGGTTAGCCAGCATGGCGGCGGACAGCGGCAAAGTATTAAATTCGGTGGCGATGGTGGTCACGGGACTGGCCTGCAAAACAAAATGTCGCGCAGTGTACCAGTCCGATGGCCATTCGCCCTAAGGCTCTATGTGCTGTTCCGGACGCTTGACGCGCCGTCCGTCTTCCTTTGAGAGCTGGGAAAAGATCGTGGCGGCCAGCATCGCCATGATTCCGACGGTCACAAACGTCAATTGGAACGCGCCCAAAACCGTCTCCACGCCGTCATTGCCCACGCTTGCGGTAAAGCCACCGAGCAGCGCACCGGCACAGGCCACGCCCAGACTCAGGGACAATTGCGCGACCACCGACAGCAGGCTGTTGCCGCTGCTGGCACTGGCATCGTCAAGGTCGATCAGGGTCACGGTGTTCATCGCGGTGAACTGCAAGGAGTTGATCGCACCCAGCACTGCCAGCAGGCACAGCAGCAGCCAGTACGGCGTCTGCTCGCTGACCAGGCCCATGCTGGCCAGCATGATCCCCAGCGCCAGGGTGTTACCGGTCAGCACGATGCGGTAGCCCAGGCGTTCGATCAGCGGCCGCGCCACCCACTTGGCGATCATCGCTGCAGCTGCCAGCGGCAGCATGCTCATCCCCGCCTGGGACGGCGAATACCCCAGCGCCACCTGCAGCAACAGCGGCACCAGGAACGGCAGCGCGCCGCTGCCCAGCCGGGCAAAGAGGTTGCCGAGAATGCCGACGGCGAAGGTCCGGGTCCTGAACAGCGACGGCGCAAACAGCGGATTGTCGATGTGCCCGGCGCGCAGCCAGTAGGCCGCCAGGCAGGCCATGCCGCCGAACAACAGCAGCATCACCCGCAGGTGCGGCAGGTGCAGTTCTCCCAACCCTTCCATGGCGACGGTGATCAGGATCATCGCGGCGCCGAACAGCAGGAAACCCAGGCTATCGAAGCGGGTCCGTTCGGAACCACGCAGGTCAGGGATGAATTTCCACACGGCGTAGCAGCCCACCAGTCCCACCGGCAGGTTGATCAGGAAGATCCAGTGCCAGGTCAGGTACTGCACCATCCAGCCGCCCATGGTCGGACCGATCAACGGCCCGAGCAGGCCGGGAATGGTGATGAAGCCCATTATCCGCACCAGTTCCGAGCGCGGGTAGGCGCGCAGCACCACCAATCGCCCGACCGGCAGCATCAACGCGCCGCCCAGGCCCTGGATCACCCGGGCGCCGATCAGCATGCTCAGGCTGCTGGACAAGGCGCAGAGTAAGGAGCCGAAACTGAACAGCAGGATCGCGCTGAAAAAGATTTTCTTGGTGCCGAAGCGGTCTGCGATCCAGCCAGAGGCCGGGATCAGCAAGGCGACCGTGAGCATGTAGGCGATGATCACGCCCTGCATGCGCAGCGGATCTTCCGCCAAGTCTTGGGCCATGGCCGGCAGGGCGGTATTGAGGATCGTCCCGTCGAGGGACTGCATGAAGAAGGCAATGGCGACGACCCAGGGCACCCAGCGGGCGGTGACCGGATCGAGAGGCGGGCGGTTGGGCATGGGACCTCTTGGTGGTGTGGAGGGCATCTACCTGTAGGAGCTGGCTTGCCAGCGAAGCTTTTGGCGGTCTAGAGGGCCTCTTCGCTGGCAAGCCAGCTCCTACAGGTGTTGCGGGTGTTGCGGTGTTACAGGGTCAACGTCAGTCGCCGCACGATCGCCCCCGGCAACAGCGCCGATGCCGTCGCCCGCTGGCTGTAGGTGCTCGCCGACAACAGCAATTCGCGCTCTGCGGTCAGCGCTTCGAGCTGTGAACCCAGCAGGCTGTAGGCGCTGTCGTCGAAACGCATGGTGCTGACCGGTGCCTGGATCTCGCCGTTCTCGACCCAGAAGGTCGCAAATCGCGTCATGCCGGTCAGGCGTGCCGCCGGTTGATCCGAGAAGTTCAGGTACCACAGGTTGCTGATGTACAGGCCGGTACCGAGTTGCTTGAGGATGTGTGCCTCAGGCAGCTGCCCGGCCTGCATGTTCAGGGCCGTTGGCGATTCCCCGCCGCTGGCGCCGTTGGCGGTCAGTCCGTACTCGGCGGCGCTGCGTGAACCCACCAGTTGCGCACCGGCCTTGCCTTCGACAATCAAGCCCAGGTCGCTTCGCGGATAACCTTCGTCGGAAAACGCCGGGCTCAGCGAGCCGCTGACTTTTTCGTCCAGCGTGACCAATCGACTGAACGCCTGGTCGCCTCCGTAGAGCTTCTGCAGCGGGCTGCTTTTGCTGGCGATCGACTGCGCCGAAAAACCGCCCCAGCACAGCATGCCCATGATCTCTTCCAGCGCGGCGGGCGCCAGGTAGGCGCGGTACTGACCCGGCGCCAGGGTGCGCAGCGGCCGTCCCAGGTATTCGAGTTGTTCACGTGCCTGCTGGAAGCGTTTGGCAAAGCCTGCGCTGTTCCAGTCGTGCCCGGCATAGCTGGCCTTAACCGCCTGGCCATTTTCATGGAACAGGCTGAAGTCGAAGTTGAAGCTGTTGGCCTGGTGCCAGCCGAACGCCCCGGCTGAACTGGCGAAACCACGGCTGATCGGCCCGGCTGCATAGAACCCGACCAGGTCCAGGCCTTCAGCGGCCTGGGTGATTTCGGCGACCACTTGCTCGGTGTCCGGCAGCGGATGCTCCTGCACGTTCTTGCTTTGCCAGCCGTTGTAGTTGAGCAGCAGGTAGGGATCCTGGGGCAGCAGCGGCAAGGTTTCGCGCAGTTGTTGCAGGCCTTCGGCCAGGCGCTGACGGTCGACTGCAGGATCGCCCGCCAGGGTGATTTGCAGGTCGGCGTGGCGGCCATCGTTGATCAGTTTCAGACCGATGCTCGCCTGTTGCACCTGCCCGGCCTGCCGCACCTTGGCGTGGTTGAAACGCACAAAAGCCGACGATTCGGCGGCGTAGCTGAGGGTGAACTGTTCCGGTTCGTGCAGCGCTTCGCGTAATTCGGCGACCAATGCCTTGAACGACTCGGCCTGGGCTTTCGACGTAGTCATCAGCTGTCTCCCCCAAATACATCAACGTTGCTGAACACGCAGGCTGGCGAGGCATGGCCCACGCGGATCACTTGATTCGGTTCGCCCTTGCCACAGTTCGGCGTGCCCAGGACCTTGAAGGTGCTGGCATCGCCGACTGCGCTGAGGCTCTTCCAGAACTGCGCGGAAATGGCCCGGTAGTTCGGGTTCTTCACCACGCCCTTGAGTTCGCCGTTTTCAATCAACTGGCCCCATTCGCAACCGAACTGGAACTTGTTGCGCGCATCATCGATGGACCAGGAGCGGTTGGTGCTCATCAGAATGCCGTGTTCGATGTTGCCGATCAGTTGCGCAAGCGGCTGGTCGCCAGGCTCGATGTTGAGGTTGGCCATGCGGTCGATCGGCGGGCGGTTCCAGCCGCAGGCACGGCTGTTGGCGACCCCGTCCAGGCCTGCGCGGAACTGCGACAGTGCACCGCCCAGGGGGCGCAGCAGCAATCCTTCGCGAATCAGGAACTGTTTGCTGGCGGCCGTGCCGTCGTCGTCATGGCCGTAGCTGGCGAGTTGTTCCGGGATATCGGGATCGAACGTCACGTTCAACAATGTCGAGCCGTACTGCAGATGGCCGAAGTCGCCGGCCTTGACGAAGCTGGTGCCGGCATAATTGCGCTCATCACCGAGGATGCGGTCCAGTTCCAGCGGATGGCCGATGGATTCGTGGATCTGCAGCATCATCTGGTCGGGCATCAGCAGCAGGTCGCGCGGACCTTGCGGCGTGTTCGGTGCCAGCAGCAATTGCAGCGCCTGATCGGCAACTTTCACCCCTGCACCGATCAGCCCGCAGCGGCTGATCACATCGAAGCCACCCTGTTGGCCGAAGTTTTCCCGGCCGAGTGTGCGGGTCTGGCTGTCGTTGCCGTCGTAGGCGGTGACGTCGAGACCCGGATAGACGAAGCGCTGGGCCTGGCGCAGCTCGGCGCCGGCGCTGTTGAGGTAGATCTGTTCGACGTGGGTGATGCCGATGCTCACCTGCCAGCTCACCAGGCGTTCGTCCTTGGGCACGGCGGCGGATTCGGCACCGAGCAGCTGGTAGCAGTCGCTCAAGGACGGGAAGGGCTGGTCGAGGTTCGGCGAGAAGTAATCGGCACGGTCGCTGGAAACGGCCTGGTCGCGCAGGTCCAGCAGGGCATGAGGCTTGAGCCGACGAGCCTGCTGCTCGGCGCGCTCAAGGGCGGCTTGCAGGCCTTGCTGCGACAGGTCATTGGTGGCGGCATAGGCTTCGACGCCATTGACCCGCACCGTCAGCATCGCCCCTTCGTCGCGGCTCAGGCTCGGCGGTTCGGCGACGTTCTTGCGCACCGACAGGTACTGGCCGGACTCGCGCACATAACGCAGGGAAAAGAATTCGGCGCCCGTACGCAAGGCAGCAAAGCGCTGCTTGAGCTGGGGGTGGAAATCGAACATTCGGGAACCTCCCTGGTATGGAGTGGCGGTGCAGCGGTGCGGCGAGGGGATGAAGCGATTGCGCGGCACTAGAGTAGGCCTGCATGGGGGTGGGATCAAGGTCCGGGAGGTATTTACGCTGGGTGAGTCAGTAGTTTGTTTATCGTTTGCAAGGACGCCTTCGCGAGCAAGCCCGCTCCCACATTGGATCTATGGTCGACACACATTATGTGAACGCCAAAGAACAAATGTGGGAGCGGGCTTGCTCGCGAAGGCAGCACCGCGGTGTAACAGTGTTACGCCGTCTGGCCCACTTCACGCATCGGCTTGCCCTTCACCGGTGCATCGCCCGCTACGTAGTAGTTGGCCTTGCTGCGCGGCAACGGCTGGCGGCCACGGATCTTGTCGGCGATTTTCTCGGCCATCATGATCGTTGGTGCGTTCAGGTTGCCGGTGGTGATGATCGGCATGATCGAGGCATCGACCACGCGCAGGCCTTGCATGCCATGCACGCGACCTTCGCCATCGACCACGGCCATCTCGTCGGTGCCCATCTTGCACGAGCAGGACGGGTGGAACGCGGTTTCGGCGTGTTCGCGGATGAACTTGTCCAGTTGCTCGTCGGATTGCACTTCGATGCCCGGGCTGATTTCGCGGCCACGGAAGGCGTCCAGCGCAGGTTGCTGCATGATTTCCCGGGTCAGGCGGATACCATCGCGAAATTCCTGCCAGTCCTGCTCGGTGGCCATGTAGTTGAACAGGATGCTCGGGTGCTGGCGCGGGTCCTTGGACTTGGCCTGGATGCGCCCGCGACTTGGCGAACGCATGGAGCCCATGTGCGCCTGGAAGCCGTGCTCTTTCACCCCGTTGCTGCCGTTGTAGTTAATCGCCACCGGCAGGAAGTGGTACTGGATGTTCGGCCATTCGAATTCCGGACGGGTACGGATGAAACCGCCGGCTTCGAACTGGTTGCTGGCGCCGATGCCGGTGCCGTTGAACAGCCACTCGGCACCGATGGCCGGCTGGTTGTACCAGAGCAGCGACGGGTACAGCGAGACCGGTTGGGTGCAGGCGTATTGCAGGTACAGCTCAAGGTGATCCTGCAGGTTTTCACCGACGCCCGGCAGGTCGTGGACCACCGGAATGTCGAGCTTGTTCAGCAGTTCGGCCGGACCGACGCCGGAGCGTTGCAGGATCTGCGGCGAAGCGATGGCGCCGGAGCACAGCAGCACTTCTTTGCGCGCCTTGGCTTCGACACGTTCTTGCGCATCGCCGACCAGGTAACGCACGCCGACCGCACGCTTGCCTTCAAACAGGATCTTGTCGGTCAGGGCGTGGGTGACGATGGTCAGGGTCGAACGCTTCTTGGCCACGTCCAGGTAACCGCGGGCGGTGGAGGCACGGCGACCTTTGGGGGTCACGGTGCGGTCCATCGGGCCGAAGCCTTCCTGCTGGTAGCCGTTCAGGTCTTCGGTGCGCGGGTAACCGGCTTGCACACCTGCTTCAACCATGGCGTGGAACAGCGGGTTGTTGCCGGCTTTCGGCGTGGTCACGCTGACCGGACCGTCGCCACCGTGGTAATCGTTCGGGCCGATGTCACGGGTTTCCGCTTTACGGAAATACGGCAGGCAGTCCAGGTACGACCAGTCTTCCAGGCCTGGCAGCTTGGCCCAGCCGTCGTAGTCCATGGCATTGCCGCGGATGTAGCACATGCCGTTGATTAGCGAAGAGCCGCCCAGGCCCTTGCCGCGACCGCATTCCATGCGACGGCCGTCCATGTATGGTTCCGGATCGGTTTCGTAGGCCCAGTTGTAGCGACGGCCTTGCAGCGGGAACGCCAGGGCGGCGGGCATCTGCGTGCGGAAGTCGAAACGGTAGTCCGGACCGCCGGCTTCGAGCAGCAGGACGGTGACGCCGGCGTCTTCGGTCAGGCGAGTCGCCAGGGTGTTACCGGCCGAGCCGGCACCGATGATGATGTAGTCGAATTCTTGGGACATTGAATGCACCCTCTTTGATAGTGGTCAGGTCGGGCCTCGGCGAGTGCTGCGCACTCGATCGCCGGCAAGCCGGCTCCTACAGGATCGGGGTCACCGATGATTTGGCGAGCGACGCCAAACCTGTAGGAGCTGGCTTGCCAGCGAAGCGGCCTCACGGGCAATACACAACCCGGGTTAGAACACCGAGACGTAATCGCCCAGCTCGACCTGTACCGATTTGATGCGGGTGAAGTTGTTCAGCGAGCTGATGCCGTTCTCACGGCCAACACCCGACTGCTTGTAGCCGCCGACCGGCATCTTCGCGTCGGACTCGCCCCAGGCGTTGATCCAGCAGATACCGGCTTCCAGTTGATGAATCACGCGGTGGGCGCGGTTCAGGTCCTTGGTGACGATACCGGCGGCCAGGCCGAAGTCGGTGTCGTTGGCGCGGCGGATCACTTCTTCTTCGGTCTCGTAGGACAGGATCGCCATCACCGGGCCAAAGATCTCTTCACGCACGATGGTCATGTCATCGCTGCAGTCGGTGAACACGGTCGGCGCAACGAACGCGCCCTTGGCGAATTCACCTTCGGTCAGACGCTCGCCGCCGCACAACAGGCGTGCACCTTCTTCCTTGCCCTTGGCGATGTAGCCCAGCACGCTTTCCATGTGGGCGAAGCTGACCAGTGGACCGAAGTTGGTGTTTTCGTCTTGCGGGTTGCCGACGCGGATGCGCGCAACGCGCTCAACGATCTTGGCTTCGAAAGCGGCTTTCAGGTGCGCCGGTACGAACACGCGAGTGCCGTTGGTGCAGACCTGGCCGGAGCTGTAGAAGTTGGCCATCATCGCGGTGTCGGCGGCGCGGTCGAGGTCGGCGTCGTCGCAGATGATCAGCGGCGATTTGCCACCCAGTTCCATGGTCACGTCTTTCAGCGAAGAGCTCGAAGCGCTGGCCATGACTTTCTTGCCGGTGTCGGTGCCGCCGGTGAACGAGACTTTTTCGATGCGCGGGTGCTCGGTCAGCCAGGTGCCGACTTCGCGGCCGCTGCCGGTCAGGACGTTGAACACACCTGCTGGCAGGCCGGCTTCGGTGTAGATCTCCGCCAGTTTCAGGGTGGTCAGCGAGGTGACTTCGCTTGGCTTGAAGATCATCGCGTTACCGGCCGCCAGGGCAGGAGCGGACTTCCACAAAGCGATCTGGATCGGGTAGTTCCACGCGCCGATACCGGCAACGACGCCCAGCGGCTCGCGACGGGTGTAGACGAACGACGTGGTGCGCAGCGGAATCTGCTCGCCTTCGATGGCCGGAACCAGGCCTGCGTAGTACTCCAGCACGTCGGCGCCGGTAACGATGTCGACGTAGCGGGTTTCGGAGTACGACTTGCCGGTGTCCAGGGTTTCCAGGGCGGCCAGTTCATCGTTGCGCTCGCGCAGGATGTCCACGGCGCGACGCAGGATGCGCGAACGCTCCATGGCGGTCATCGCGGCCCAGATTTTCTGGCCCTTTTCGGCGCTGACCACAGCGCGCTCGACGTCTTCCTTGGTCGCGCGTTGTACTTTTGCGAGGACTTCACCGTTAGCCGGGTTGATGGCTTCGAAGGTGGCATCGCTGCCAGCGTCGGTGTAGCCGCCATCGATGTAGAGTTTTTGCAGTTCGAAACGGGCCATAAAGTCCTCGCAAGTGCATTGGTTGTTGGCACGGTGCGGGTGTCGAGCGTTCTGTGTGTGCTCTAACTCACCCGCTTGGCCAGTTGGATATCCATGTATTCGTAAGCGATCTGTTGTGCCTGCCCGGTGTCGAAAGCATCTCCCGACAGCGCGCCGCGCAACCACAAGCCGTCAATCAACGCTGCCAGGCCCCGGGCGGCGGTGCGCGCATCATCGAGCGGCAACACGCGGCGGAACTGGCAGCACAGGTTGGAATACAGACGGTGATCGTTGATCCGCTGCAACCTGTGCAAAGACGGCTGGTGCATGCTGGTGGCCCAAAAGGCCAGCCAGGTTTTCATTGCCGGGCCATTGACCTGGCTGGCGTCGAAGTTGCCTTCGATGATCACCTGCAGATGCGCCCGCGGGCTGTCATCTGTCAGCGCCAGTCGGCGCGCGGTGACGTTCTCGCTCAGCACAGTCATCAAGTACCCCATGGTGGCGGCGATCAGGCCATTCTTGTCCTGAAAGTAGTGACTGATGATGCCATTCGAGACACCGGCCAAACGGGCGATCAGCGCAATGCTGGCGTCCCCCATTCCGACTTGGTCGACCGCCAGCAATGTGGCTTCGATCAATTGCTGGCGACGGATGGGTTGCATACCGACCTTGGGCATCTTGCACATCTCCTTAGGCCTTCCGGCAGACGCAGGACGTCTATCGGATTGAGGGCCAGTCTATTTTGTTTTGATTGAACGTTCAATCAACAAAGAATAAGATCTGCGACAAATCGTCGCTACCTACAGAGTTTTCCGACGCGTAGCGGCGAAAAAAACGACTTCCGAAAATGCTCGAAACCTACGCGCCACGGCGCTCAAGGGGCTTCGGGCTCTTTGGGGCTGTCTTTATATCACCCGCTGGTCGGCTGCCCACTAACCGATTGGTCGGGTAACCCGTTTGTCTTGCGTTCTTCTCTCGCACTGCCCGGAGCATCTGTGCCATGAGTTCTGCCTCGCTAATAAAGACCCCACCCGAGAAGGTGACGGTCAACGGTTGGGTGTTCTACACCTCTACCGCGTTGATTCTGTTGTTGACCGCCATTCTGATCATCGCCCCGCAAGAGGCCGGCAGACTGCTCGGTATGGCGCAAGCCTGGTTGTCCCGCAGCTTCGGCTGGTACTACATGGTGGTGATTGCCGCCTACCTGATCTTCGTGGTCGGCCTGGCGTTCTCGTCCTACGGCAAATTGAAACTGGGCAGCAAGGACGACACCCCGGACTTCAGCTACGGCGCCTGGGCGGGGATGCTGTTCTCGTCGGGTATCGGCATCTCGCTGCTGTACTTCGGCGCTTCCGAGCCGCTGGACCACTACTTCAACCCGCCGGAAGGCGTGGCCGGCAGCAACCTGGCCGCGCGGCAGGCAGTTCAGCTGACGTTCCTGCACTGGGGCCTGCATGGCTGGGCGATCTACGCCCTGGTCGGCCTGGCGGTGGCGTACTTCGCCTACCGGCACAACCAGCCGCTGGCGTTGCGTTCGGCGTTGTATCCGCTGGTGGGCGAGCGTTGGGTCAAGGGCGCGGCCGGTCACGCGGTGGACGGCTTCGGCATGTTCGTCACCCTGCTGGGCCTGGTGACCAATCTGGGGATTGGTTCGCTGCAAGTGTCGTCCGGGCTGGAAAACCTGTTCGGCATGGAACACAGCAACACCAACCTGCTGATCGTGATCATCGTGATGAGCACCGTGGCGACCATCGCTGCCGTGTCCGGGGTGGAAAACGGCATTCGTCGTCTTTCCAACCTCAACATCGTGCTGTTCAGCGGCCTGCTGATTTTCGTCCTGCTGTTTGGCCCGACCCTGCACCTGCTCAACGGCTTTGTGCAAAACGTCGGTGACTACCTCAACGGCGTGGTGCTGAAGACCTTCGACCTGTATGTGTACGAAGGCGACAGCGAGAAGTCCGACCGCTGGTTGGGCCTGTGGACCCTGTTCTACTGGGCCTGGTGGATTTCCTGGGCGCCATTCGTGGGCATGTTCATCGCGCGTATTTCCCGTGGTCGCACGGTGCGTGAACTGGTGGCCGGCGTGTTGCTGATTCCGCTGGGTTTCACCCTGGCGTGGCTGTCGATCTTCGGTAACTCGGCCCTGGACCTGGTGATGAACCATGGGGCGGTGGAACTCGGCAAGACGGCGCTGGAACAGCCGTCCATGGCGATCTACCAGTTGCTTGAGCATTACCCGGCGTCGAAAGTGGTGATCGGCGTGTCGATTTTTGTGGGGTTCGTGTTGTTCCTGACGCCGGCGGATTCCGGCGCGGTGATGATGGCCAACCTGTCGTGCAAGGGCGGCAATGTCGACGAAGATGCGCCGCACTGGCTGCGGATCTTCTGGTCGGCGGTGATCACCCTGGTAACCATCGGCCTGCTGTTCGCCGGTAACTTCGAAGCCATGCAAACCATGGTGGTGCTGGCCGGCCTGCCGTTCTCGGTGGTGTTGGTGTGCTTCATGTTCGGCTTGCACAAGGCCATGCGCCAGGACGTTCAGATCGAACAGGAGCAAGCGGAACTGGCGGCCCGTGGTCGTCGTGGTTTCAGCGAGCGCTTGACCCAGTTGGACCTGCAACCGAGCCAGTCGGTGGTACAGCGCTTCATGGACAAGCACGTGAGCCCGGCCTTGCAGGATGCGACCACGCAAATGCGTGCCCAAGGCCTGGAAGTGCAGACGCTGCTGGGCAAGTCCAAGCGTTGCATGGGCGTGCGGGTCGAGATGGAAGAGGGCAACCCGTTTGTCTACGAAGTCAGCCTCGATGGTTATCTGGCTACGCCAACCGAATCGGCTCAATCCGATGAGGCGCGCCAGCGTTATTATCGTGCCGAGGTGTACTTGCACAACGGCAGCCAGGACTACGACCTGATGGGCTTCACTCAGGATCAGATTACCCGTGATGTGCTTGATCAGTTTGAAAGCCATCGGCAGCTCCTTGGCCGCGTCTATAGCTAAGTTGTGAGGGGCGCGGTGTTTCACTCTGAAACACCGCGTCGACCTCATCGCCAGCAGGCTGGCTCCCACATTGGAATGCATTCCCTTGTGAGAGTTAGCCTCCTTGGCCGGGTGTATAGCTAAGTTGTAAGTGATGCGCTGTATCAGTTGAAACACCGCGTCAGCCCCATCGCCAGCAGGCTGGCTCCCACATTGAAATGCATTGCCCTGTGGGAGCCAGCCTGCTGGCGATGGGGCCATCGGCCTTAACGCTGCATCGCCCGATATCCCCATAAACAAAAACGCCGCGATCTCTCGCGGCGTTTTTGTGCCTGTTGCCTTACCCCAGGTTCTTGCCGAGTAGCGCGTGGTACAGCTCGCTGTCGCCGAGAATCCCCACCACATGATTGTTGTCGTGCAGTACCAGTTTGTTGCCGGTCTGATAACGAATCTGCAACGCGTCGCGCATGCCGATATTGGAGTCCACCAGGGTTGGTCGACGACCCAGGCCTTCAACCGCCTGGCCCGGTACCCAGTTCTGCAGATCCAGGCTCGAGCCGTTCTGGCGTGCGCCCTTGATGGTGTTGCCTTCGGCCAGGTCCAGCCACGAATCGCCACCCGGATCGAGGCACACCGAACCGTTGATGCGCTTGCAGTTGTCCAGGGTGCGCATCAGGCTGCGACCGCACAGCACGTTCAGCGGGTTGGTGTGGGCGACGAAGGTGCGCACGTAGTCGTCCGCCGGGTTGAGGACGATTTCTTCCGGCTTGCTGTACTGGATGATCCGGCCGTCTTTCATGATCGCGATACGGCTGCCGAGCTTCAGGGCTTCATCGAGGTCGTGGCTCACGAAGACGATGGTCTTGCTCAGCTTGCGTTGCAGTTCCAGCAGTTCATCCTGCAGACCCTGGCGGATCAGCGGGTCGAGCGCCGAGAACGGTTCGTCCATCAGCAGGATGTCGGCGTCCATCGCCAACGCGCGGGCCAGGCCCACGCGTTGCTGCATGCCACCGGACAGCTCATCGGGTTTCTTGTTGCGCCATTGGGTCAGGCCCACCAGTTCGAGTTTTTCATCGACCAGTTTCCTGCGTTCCTTCTCCGGACGCCCCTGCATTTCCAGGCCGAAGCTGATGTTCTCGCGCACTGTCAGCCAGGGCATCAGGGCGAACTTCTGGAACACCATCGCGATGCGCTTGGTGCGCATCATTTTCAGTTCGGCCGGGGTACAGGAAGCAATGTTGATCTGCTTGCCTTCGTGCTCGACGTACAGCTTGCCGCGGCTGACGGTGTTGAGGCCGTTGATGCAACGCAGCAGGCTGGATTTGCCGGAGCCGGACAGGCCCATCAGCACGCATATCTCACCTTTTTCGATATCCAGGCTGGCCTTTTCGACGCCAACGATCTGCCCGGTCTTTTTCAGGATCTCGCTGCGGGTCAAACCTTGATCGAGAAGCTTCAGGGCCTCGCGCGGATCCTTGGTGAAGATCACGTCCACGTCTTCGAAGCGAATTATGCTCATGCGTCACCCCCTACTTTAGCGTCGGGTTGTTTGCAGATACGGTCGAGCATGATCGCCAGCAGTACGATCGCCAGGCCTGCTTCGAAGCCCAGGGCGATATCAGCGGTATTCAGTGCGTTGACCACGGGTTTGCCCAGGCCGTCGGCGCCCACCAGTGCCGCGATCACCACCATCGACAGCGACAGCATGATGCACTGGGTGATGCCGGCCGCGATGCTTGGCATGGCGTGGGGCAGTTCGATACGTGAGAGCAGTTGACGGCGCGAGCAGCCGAAGGCCTTGCCGGCGTCCATCAGTTCTTGCGGGACATCGCGGATGCCCAGGTAAGTCAGGCGGATGGGCGCGGCAATCGCGAACACCACCGTCGAGATCAGGCCGGGGACCACACCCAGGCCGAAGAGAGTCAGGGTAGGAATGAGGTAGACGAAGGTCGGCACGGTCTGCATCAGATCGAGCACCGGACGCATCATGGTGTAGAACATCGGTTTGTGCGCGGCGACGATGCCCAACGGCACGCCGATGACCACGCAGACCAGGGTGGCGAACAGCACCTGGGCGAGGGTTTCCATGGTTTCCTGCCAGTACCCCAGGTTGAGGATCAGCAGGAAAGAGGCAATGACGAAGGCGGTCAGGCCCCATTTGCGCTGGATGAAGTGGGCAAGTAGTGCGATTAGGCCGATCAAGACCAGCGGGTTGAACCAGGTCAGCGCAAACGTCACGCCGTGGATCATCGTTTCCAGTGTCACGGCAATTGCGTCGAAGGTGTTGGCGCCGTGTTGCGTCAACCATTCAACGAAGCCTGCGATGTACTGGCCTAGAGGTATTTTCTGATCAATCAGCATGGTAGTGAACGTCCGCATGCAAGGAAATAAACAGCCCGGGCGAGCTGGCCCGCCCGGCGTAAGCGATTACTGCGCAAGCTTGGCTTTCACGGCGTCCAGGCCAGGTTTACCGTCAATGGTGGTCACGCCAGCGAGCCAGGTATCGAGCACCTGGGGATTGTTTTTCAGCCAGGCCTTGGCGGCCGCGTCAGGCTTCATTTTGTCGTCCAGGATGTTGCCCATCAGTTCACTTTCCATGTCGACGGTGAACTCCAGGTTCTTCAGCAACTGACCGACGTTGCTGCATTCCGAGGCGTAGCCCTTGCGGGTGTTGGTCGCCACGGTGGCGGCGCCAAAATCGGGGCCGAAGAATTCGTCGCCGCCGGTCAGGTATTGAATCTTGAAGCGCTTGTTCATCGGGTGCGGGGCCCAGCCCAGGAACACCACGGAGGTGTCGCGTTTCTGTGCGCGGTCGACCTGCGACAGCATGCCGGCCTCGCTGGACTCGACGACCTTGAAGCCCGCGTCCTTTAGGCCGAAGGCGTTCTTGTCGATCATACTCTGGATCAGGCGGTTACCGTCGTTGCCCGGTTCAATGCCGTAGATCTTGCCGTCGAGTTCCTTCTTGAACTTGGCGATGTCGGCGAAATCATGCAGCCCCTTGTCATACAGCGCCTGGGGCACGGCGAGGGTGTATTTGGCGCCCTTGAGGTTGGTGCGCACGGTGTCCACGGTGCCGGCATCGCGGTAGGCCTTGATGTCGTTTTCCATGGTCGGCATCCAGTTGCCCAGGAACACGTCCATGTTCTTGCCGTCGGCCAGGGACTTGTAGGTCACGGGCACGGAAATCATGGTGGTCTTGGTCTTGTAGCCGAGGGCGTTGAGCACGACGCTGGTGGTCGCGGTAGTCGCGGTGATGTCGGTCC
The DNA here is from genome assembly GCF_054600775.1 of Pseudomonas sp. MHK4. Lineage (NCBI taxonomy): Bacteria > Pseudomonadati > Pseudomonadota > Gammaproteobacteria > Pseudomonadales > Pseudomonadaceae > Pseudomonas > Pseudomonas sp. MHK4. The sequence continues at coordinate 540,347 of NZ_BAAIAK010000003.1, forward strand.
AGCCGACATCGGAGAAGTTTACGGTGTTGCATTGGGCCGGTTCAGCGGCTTGCGCCAGAACCGGCAGACTAAGCAGGGCGGCCAACAACAACGACGGGGAACCTTTCATGAATGGACTCCTTGGTGTTTTTTTTGGCAGTGTTTCCGACTGGAACCACCGCACTTATAGGTTGCGGTTGGATGGCGTTTTGGAGACAGCTCTACCACGGCGCCTTGCAATCGAGTCGATACGATCATGTACCAGTGAAAATCTGACGCCTACAGGGTGCGTCGTAACCAGTACAGGGATGGTCGCATCCAGTGTCGGTGACGTCGTTTACAGCTTTTTTCCGCCTCCTTTGTCCGTCTGAGCCGCAAAAAAACGGCGCAAACACGACGTGAAAGACACGCGGCGTTCGTGGACATGAGTGCGTCGGTGTGAGACGTCGAACGACAGGATAAAAGCCTGATGATGCGGCCATCCCGACGGATTGCAGCTTGAGCGTAGCAGCTCCGTCACCGGGCGCTTTTGCGCCTGGAGTTGGCACATCCAGGAGTCCGGCAGCAATGGCTATCAGTGTTTTCGACCTGTTCAAAATCGGCATCGGCCCTTCCAGTTCCCACACCGTGGGGCCTATGCGGGCGGCGGCGCTGTTCGTGCAGGGGTTGCGCGAACGGGGGCTGCTCGAGCAGGTTCGGCGTGTCGAAGTGCAGCTCTTTGGTTCGCTCTCGGCCACCGGCATCGGCCACGGCAGCGACAACGCCGTGATCATGGGGCTGATGGGCGAGTGGCCGGATGCAATCGATCCGTCGCAAATCGGCCTGCGCATCGACATCCTGCGCGAAACCGGCACCTTGTTGCTCGATGGCCGTTTGCCGGTCCCGTTCATCTGGTCCAGGGACATGCGCCTGATCGATGAAAACCTGCCATTTCACCCCAACGCCATGACGCTGATTGTCGAAGGCGATGACGGCGAGTTGCATCGCGACACCTACTATTCGGTGGGCGGCGGTTTTGTCGTCGATGAGGCGCAAGCCAGCAGCGGGGTGGTCGACATGGATCGCACCGAGCTACCGTACGATTTTTCCAGCGCGGCCGAGCTGCTGGACTTGTGTAAAAAGCACAACCTGCGGGTAGCCGAACTGATGATGGCCAACGAGAAGGTCTGGCGCAGTGAAGAGGAAATCCGCAGCGGCCTGATGCACCTGTGGCGCGCCATGCAGGATTGCGTCGAGCACGGCCTCAAGCACGAGGGCATCCTGCCCGGCGGCCTCAACGTGCGCCGGCGTGCGGCCAAATTGCATCGCAGCCTGCAGGAGCTGAACAAACCCAACGTGATCGGCTCGACGCTGAGCGCCATGGAGTGGGTCAACCTGTTCGCCCTGGCGGTCAACGAAGAGAACGCCGCCGGCGGGCGCATGGTCACGGCACCGACCAATGGCGCGGCCGGGATCATTCCAGCGGTGTTGCACTACTTCATGAAGTTCAGCGAGGAAGTGACCGACGCCAATGTCGTCGACTACCTGCTCGGCGCGGCCTCGGTGGGGATCCTGTGCAAGAAGAACGCCTCGATCTCCGGTGCTGAAGTCGGTTGCCAGGGCGAAGTCGGCTCGGCCTGCGCCATGGCGGCGGCGGGGCTGGCGGAGATCCTTGGGGCCACGCCGGAACAACTGTGTAACGCGGCGGAAATCGGCCTGGAACACAACCTGGGGCTGACATGCGATCCCGTGGGCGGCCTGGTGCAGGTACCGTGCATCGAGCGCAATGCGATTGCCGCGGTGAAAGCGATCAACGCGGCGCAGATGGCTTTGCGCGGCGATGGTCAACACTTTATCTCGCTGGACCGGGTGATTCGCACGATGCGCGATACCGGTGCCGATATGCATGACAAGTATAAGGAAACGTCGCGGGGAGGGCTGGCGGTTAGCGCGGTTGAGTGCTGAGACCGCGTCGCCCCTATCGCCAGACCAGTCAAAACTGCGCGCTTAGAGAACACGTTATCCCAGGCGCGCCACCTTTTGGCGCGTCGCTTACAGATAAGTACCTGACTTCAAAATCAGGACCGACCCGACCTTGACCACTCGTCACCCGTGCCTGCGGTGACACTCTTCCAGGCCTCGCCACAGCCCTGTTCCCACAAGTGCTACCGATTTGCTCACACGCAACGGGGCAGAGCGCTTGCCGCCATTGATGGCACTTATAACCCTTACTCGCGGCGCGTCATATATAGGCACATTCCGACGTCGTTTTCAGGAGTTATTGAACGCGCATTCAATTTTAGGCACGGCAATTGCTCTGTCATTACAAAGCCCGTCTCCCACGCGAGAACGATGGCAATAACAAGAGCCTCCGCCTGAGGCCATCACCCGCTTTGTGTGAGGAGATACCGCGATGACGACGTTCAACTCCGGGGCCCAACCCCAGAACCGTGCGCCTCAATCCATCGGCTTTCTGCTGCTGGACAATTTCACGCTGATTTCCCTGGCCTCCGCAGTCGAACCACTGCGTATGGCCAACCAGTTGTCCGGTCGTGAGCTGTATCGCTGGACCACCCTGACCGTCGATGGCGGTCAAGTCTGGGCCAGTGACGGTCTGCAAATCACCCCTGACGCCTCCATGCACAAAGCACCGCCCATGGACACCGTGATCGTCTGCGGTGGCATCGGCATTCAACGCACTGTTACCCGCGAACACGTGTCATGGCTGCAGAGCCAGGCCCGTCAGTCCCGTCGCCTGGGTGCGGTCTGCACCGGCAGCTGGGCCCTGGCGTGCGCCGGCCTGCTGGACGGTTTCGATTGCAGCGTGCACTGGGAATGCCTGGCGGCCATGCAGGAAGCGTTTCCGCGGGTGGCCATGAGTACCCGCCTGTTCACCCTCGACCGTAACCGCTTCACCAGCTCCGGCGGCACCGCGCCGCTGGACATGATGCTGCACCTGATCAGCCGCGATCACGGGCGCGAGCTGTCGGCCGCGATTTCGGAAATGTTTGTCTACGAGCGCATCCGCAACGAACAGGATCACCAGCGCGTACCGCTCAAGCACATGCTCGGCACCAATCAGCCGAAGTTGCAGGAAATCGTCGCGTTGATGGAAGCCAACCTCGAAGAGCCGATCGACCTCGACGAACTGGCGGTATACGTCGCTGTGTCCCGTCGTCAATTGGAGCGGCTGTTCCAGAAGTACCTGCATTGCTCGCCGTCGCGTTACTACCTGAAACTGCGCTTGATCCGCGCGCGGCAACTGCTCAAGCAGACGCCGATGTCGATCATCGAAGTGGCGTCGGTCTGTGGCTTTGTGTCCACGCCGCACTTCTCCAAGTGCTACCGCGAGTACTTCGGCATTCCACCGCGTGACGAGCGCGTAGGCTCCAATACCACGCAGCAGGTGGCGATGATGCCGCTGCCGCAGGCTCTGGTGCTGTCGCCGTTGTCGGGGCCGTTGTCGGCGCTGAGTCAGGCGCGTAATGAGTCGACGTTCGCTAGCGTAAGGCTCTAGACCGCAGCGCCTTCATCGCGAGCAAGCCCGCTCCCACATTGGATCTGCGTCGTTCACAGATCCAATGTGGGAGCGGGCTTGCTTGCGAAGGCGTCTTAACGGGCGGTGCGGCTCTGCTGGTACTCCGCCAATGCCGGCAGCAATTGCTTATCGATGGCCTGGCGCACCGCCGGCAGGATCGTCGCGCTGCTGGTGTACATCTGCTTGACCATGGTGCGCAGCACGATGGCCCGCTCGTTGTTCAAACCTCGCACGGCAAACTCGCAAGCCTGCTCGGCGGTGGCGCCGGTCGGCACTTGAAAGCCCAATGACTTGAGCTGGCCCAACAGGTCTTCCTGGTCTATCAAATCGGCGTACATCATGACGCTAATCCTTCTTCTGGGGACGATGTCGTGGCTCGATTCTGGTAGTGGCACGCAGTGGCGGCAAGGGCGATTTGTCGTAATGGCAGCATTGACTATGAGCAGGTCGTTTTCGGGCTATTTACCTGCGATAAGAGTGGGCACACTGGACCCAGCTCGCTTCACGAGGGTTTGGTCACCTTCCCACGGCAGCTCCTCAACAGTACCCTCTGCCTCGATCCTGTCACGGCTTGATCGGGGCTTTTTTTTGACTGTTTGTGGGAGCTGGCTTGCCAGCGAATGGGGCAACGCGGTGTGTCAGGCGCGCCGCCTTCGCTGGCAAGCCAGCTCCTACAGATGAGGGGACGCGGTCTAGCGTTGCAACACCAGGATGCGCGACAACAACTCATCCCGATCCACATAACACCCCTGGAAATGCCGCGCCCCGGTGGCGGGATCAAAGGCATTGCGCGCATGCAAAGTGCGGCGGTTGTCGAAGCACCAGAGCTCGCCCGGATTGAGCCTTTGCATCAGCCTGAATCGCGGCTCGCGAGTCATCGCAATGAAGCGGCGATAGGCGCGATACAACTTGGGCATCTGCTCCACCGACGCATCGAACGGCCCCCGCAGAAAGTTCGCCATGCGAATCTCCGACACCTGTCCCGACGCGTCCAGGGCGATGATCGGCGCGAGGCAGCGGTAGTCGCTGTGGCGGTCCTTGTTGCGAAACTCCACGGGGATCTCGCAAAGACTCTTGAATGCCTCCGGGTCCTCTCGGCGCAGTGCGTCGGCGATGGCAAAACCGTCGACGAAAATACTCTCGCCACCCTCGGCATCGTTGACCAGGCAATGCAGGAATTGCAGGCCCGGTTGCAACTCCCGGGTTGGCAGATCGCTGTGCAACGGCAAGTTGAAAGCGGTGTAGGCGTTGCTGTCGGCGTCGGCCTTGGATTGCACGTTGAACAGCACGCCGAAGTTGCTCTCGCGGATGAAGGAAATACGTTGGGCGATCAGCTTCAAAGAGCCGGGCTCGGTGGGTACGCCACGGACCTGGGTCAGGCCGGTGTCGCGCACGGCCAACAGCCATTGCAACAGGGCCTGGGTGTCGTTCATCAGCGCCTGGTATTCGAACACCGGCAACTGCAGATCACTGTGCCAAAGCCTGGATTTGGGCTTGCCTGCCAGGCGCTCGGCGCGGGATTCGTCGTCATAGGCGTGAGCCCGCAACCAGCCAGGGTCGAAGCGGCTGAGGTGGCCATCCTGCCATTGGATGCTCAGGCAACCTTCGGCATCGACCCTGGTGTGGGCAGGCATCAGGTTTTCCGGCACATCGACGATTTCCAGCACCTGTTCGCGAGTCACCGTGTAGACACATTGCGGGCACGGGCAATTGTCCCGCAGCCATGGGTGGTGGAAGGGGCTGACGCGGTTGTCGGCCCACTTCACCAGGACACGATCGGCCATGGCCTGCACGCCTGTCAGCGCGCTGATCAAGGGATAAGTACGGAAGTCGGCAAAAGCGGCGGCGGTGTTCATGCGATCTCCTTGTTATTTTTTTGGCGGTAATGCGATCACTCGGCCGATGTAGGCGGGAGCGGGCAGGTCGGCCTGTTCGGCGACGATGGTTTGCAGTTTGCCCAAAGTTACTTCGCTGAATGGCGTGGAGCGCGGCCCGTCGAGGTCGACGTGCAGCAGCATTTGTTCGTTGCCCGCCAGCTCCTTGTCATCACCCGCCAGATGCAGGCTGTGATAGAGGTGCAGGCGTTTGCTGTCGTGGGCGATTATTTGTGTGTGCACCTCGACGTCGGCGTCGAGCTTCACTTCGTGCAGGTAATTGAGGTGCAGTTCGAGGGTGAACAGCGAGTTGCCGCTGGCTTCGCGGTTGTTGCTGTCCATGCCGAGGCGGTCCATCAGGGCGTCGGTGGCGTAGCTGAAGATCAGCAGGTAGAAGGCGTCGCGCAGGTGGCCGTTGTAGTCGACCCAGTCGGGGATGATTTTGGTTTGGTAGGTGGTGAGGGTGGGCATGATGGCTGATCCAGAACAGATTGTGATTGGAATGCCGTCATCGCCAGCAGGCCGGCTCCCACATTGGAATGCATTCTCCTGTGGGAGCCAGCCTGCTGGCGATGGGGCCAGACCTGATAGTCGATTACTCGCCGAATGCCATCCCATGCTTCTCTTTGGTGGTCTTCACCGCCTCCAGCACGGCCAACAGACAGTCATCACGATAGCGCTCCAGCGCCGAAATGCTGTGTTTGCCCAACTGATCGCTGGTACCGTCGACCACATCGTCGATCAACTTGTCGGTCAGCTCCGGCGCCGGCAGGTAGGTCCACGGCAACTGCAGTGCCGGGCCGAACTGTGCCATGAAGTGGCGCATACCGGCGTCGCCACCGGCCAGGGTGTAGGTCAGGAACGTACCCATGAACGACCAGCGCAGGCCCGCGCCAAAACGGATCGCATCGTCGATTTCGCCGGTCGTCGCCACACCGTCATTGACCAGGTGCAACGCCTCGCGCCACAGCGCTTCGAGCAGGCGGTCGGCGATGAATCCTGGCACTTCCTTGCGCACGTGCAGCGGGCGCATGCCGAGGGATTCGTAGACTTTCATTGCCGCTTGCACCGCTTCTGGCGCGGTGTTCTTGCCGCCGACCACCTCCACCAGCGGTAACAGGTAAACCGGGTTGAACGGGTGTCCGACCACGCAGCGTTCCGGGTGGGTCGAACTCTCGTAGAACTCGCTAGGCAACAGGCCAGAGGTACTGGAACCAATCAAGGCATCGGGCTTGGCCGCGGCGCTGATCTTGCTGTGCAGCTCCAGTTTCAGTTCAAGGCGTTCAGGGGCGCTTTCCTGGATGAAATCGGCGTCGCGCACGCATTCTTCGATGGTCGCGACAAAGCGCAGGCGATCCTGCGAGGCACCGGGTGCCAGGCCTTGTTTCTCCAAGGCGCCCCAGGCATTGGCGACGCGTTTGCGCAGGGCTGCCTCGGCACCGGGCGCAGGGTCCCAGGCCACTACGTCCAGGCCATGGGCGAGGGCGCGGGACACCCAGCCGCTGCCGATGACACCGCTGCCCAACGCTGCGAAGGTTTTGATTTCGGTAATGAAGGTCATGGCAACTTCCTGAAGAATTCGGTGATCTTTGTAGGAGCGAGCTTGCTCGCGAAGGTATTCCAGGCGCTGATTGGCGTCGGCTGTACCTTTTTCGCGAGCGAGCTCGCTCCTACAGGGTTGTGTGTGGGGTTAACCGCGCTGGGTCAGGCCCATTTTCTTGCGGCCTTCGGCCGGGGTCAGGACGCGAGCGCCGAGGCGGCTGAGGATTTCCGTAGCGCGCTCGACCAACTGGCCGTTGGTCGCCAACACGCCCTTGTCCAGCCACAGGTTGTCTTCCAGCCCGACGCGCACGTTGCCGCCCAGCAGCACGGCTTGCGCGGCCATCGGCATTTGCATGCGGCCGATGCCGAAGCCGGCCCACACGGCGTCGGCCGGCAGGTTGTCGACCATGGCTTTCATGGTGGTGGTGTCGGCCGGCGCGCCCCACGGGATGCCCAGGCACAGTTGGAACAGCGGGTTGTCGAGCAGGCCTTCCTTGATCATCTGCTTGGCGAACCACAGGTGACCGGTGTCGAAAATCTCCAGCTCGGCCTTCACGCCCAGCTCCTGGATGCGCTTGGCGCCAGCACGCAGCTGCGCCGGGGTGGAGACGTAAATGGTGTCGCCGTCGCCGAAGTTCAGCGTGCCGCAATCGAGGGTGCAGATTTCCGGTAGCAGTTCTTCGACATGGGCCAGGCGGGTGAGCGGACCGACCAGGTCAGTGTTCGGGCCGAACTCCATCGGTTTCTCGCCAGCGCCGATTTCCAGGTCGCCACCCATGCCGGCGGTGAGGTTGACGATGATGTCGACGTCGGCCTCGCGGATGCGCTCCATCACTTCGCGGTACAACGCCACGTCGCGGCTGAACTTGCCGGTTTCAGGGTCGCGGACATGGCAGTGAACCACGGTGGCGCCGGCCTTGGCGGCTTCCACGGCGGCAGCGGCGATCTGTTTCGGGGTGACCGGCACGTGTGGGCTCTTGGCGGTCGTGTCGCCAGCACCGGTGAGTGCGCAGGTGATGATGACGTCGTGGTTCATGAGGCGATTCCTTACAGGCGTGATGGGTCTGTTCGCAGCCCTGTCGGGCTGCGAAACGGTGCTCAGGTCAGGTTTATTTGCTGGTCAGCTTGAGGTTTTCAGCCGCCGGCTTGCCATCGAAGGTGGTCACGCCTTCGAGCCAGCGCTGTTGGTCTTGCGGGTGATCTTTCAGCCATTGCTTGGCCGATTCGAAGGCGTCCTTGTGATCCAGCAGCGGCTGCATCATCCGGCTCTCGTCTTCGGCGGTGAACGTCAGGTTGCTCAGCAGGCGACCGATGTTCGGGCACTGCTCGGCGTACTTCGGCGCGGTGACGGTCCAGACCGTGGCCATGCCTTCGTTCGGGCCGAGGGCGTCGTCGCTGCCGGTGAGGTAGGTCATCTGCACGTTGACGTTCATCGGGTGCGGCGCCCAGCCGAAGAACACCACGGCTTCCTTGCGGCGCACGGCGCGATCCACCGCCGCGAGCATGCCGGCCTCGCTGGATTCGACCAGCTGGAACTTGCCGAGGCCGAACTGGTTCTTGGCGATCATCGCCTTGATCTGGGTGTTGGCGCCTGAACCTGGCTCGATGCCGTAGATCTTGCCGCCCAGTTCTTTTTCGAATTTGGCGATGTCGGCGAAGGTTTTCAGGCCCTTGTCGGCAAGATAAGTCGGAACGGCGAGGGTCGCGCGGGCGTCTTGCAGGCTGGGCGCTTCAAGCACCTTGACCTGGTTGGCGTCGACGAACGGGGTGATGGTCTGGGTCATCAGCGGGTTCCAGTAACCCAGGAACAGGTCCAGGCGCTGATCGCGGATCCCGGCGAAGATGATTTGCTGGGAGGCGCTGGTTTGCTTGGTGTTGTAGCCGAGGCCGTCGAGCAATACCTGGGTCATCGCACTGGTGGCGATCACGTCGGTCCAGTTCACCACGCCCATGCGCACATTCTGGCAAGAGGCGGGTTCCGCGGCCATGACGCTGGCGCTCAGCAAAGCGGTACCACTGAGTGCAAGAACACAGCTGCTGATCAGTCGTTTCATTCTCAGGTTCCTCGGCAGTTTCATTATTGTGGGTCCGGTCGTCTTTGTGCGCCGGTGATGCCAAGTTACGCAGCAATGCGGCCATGAAAGCGCACTGCGGCGACCAGCTCTTGCACTGCAGCGACCTGTGCTCTTGAATGCGTGTTGCAAGTGGCGTATCAACATCCTCACGCTACCCGCCAATCGAGAGCGCCATGTCCCAGGATTTCTACTTCTTGTTGATGCCGGGTTTTTCGGCCATTGGATTTATCTCGGCCATCGAGCCGTTGCGGGTCGCCAATCGCTTTCGCGGCGAGTTGTATCGCTGGCATGTATTGAGCGCCGACGGAGGGGCGGTGCTGGCCAGCAACGGCATGTCGGTCAACGCCGACGCGGCGCTGGAACCGCTGAAAAAAGGCGCGACCTTGTTGGTGGTCGCCGGCTTCGAACCGCTGAAATTCGCCACCCCGGCGCTGGAGCATTGGCTGCGCAGGCTGGACAACGAAGGCGTGACCCTCGGCGCCATCGACACCGGCAGCTTCATCCTCGCCGAAGCCGGCCTGCTCGACGGCCACCGCCTGACCCTGCACTGGGAAGCCATCGACGCCTTCAAGGAGTCCTATCCGCAGCTCAGCGTCACCCAGGAGTTGTTCGAGATCGACCGTCGGCGCATCACCTCCGCCGGCGGCACCGCCTCCATCGATTTAATGCTGGATCTGATCGCCCAGGCCCACGGCCCGGAACTGGCGATCCAGGTCAGCGAGCAATTCGTGCTCGGCCGCATCCGCCCGCGCAAAGACCACCAACGCATGGAGGTCGCCACGCGTTATGGCATCAGTAACAAGAAGCTGGTGCAGGTGATTGGTGAGATGGAGCAGCACAGCGAACCGCCGCTGAGTACGCTGGAATTGGCGGAATCGATCAAGGTGACGCGGCGTCAACTGGAACGGTTGTTCCGCCTGCATTTGAACGACACACCGAGCAACTTCTATCTGCGTTTGCGACTGGAGAAGGCGCGACAATTGTTGCGCCAGACCGATATGAGTGTGCTGGAAGTGAGTATCGCCTGCGGTTTTGAATCGCCGTCGTATTTCACCCGCAGCTATCGGGCGAAGTTTGAGCGTTGCCCCCGGGAGGATCGACGGCGGATAAGCGATACACAAAAAGTAATCTGAAACTACGCAGATTCCCTGTGGGAGCTAGCCTGCTGGCGATAGCGGTGTATCAGTCAGCATCTTGAGTGGCTGATACACCGCTATCGCCAGCAGGCTAGCTCCCACAGATTGATCTATGGTGGATCTTATTTTCTCACCAACGCCGAACACGCCGCTTTATAAGCCTCATGCTGATACTTGTTCAGCGTCGCCGGTGGCTCAAAACCGTGCTTCTTGGCTTGGGCATTGATGGTCTGCGGCGACAACAGCGTCACTTCGCAATTCTCCAGCAACTGGAAAACCCCTTCGATCTTGAACGTCGTCGGCCCACCCGCAAACTCACCTTTCTTGCTGCGCTTCTTGATCGCAATGCGATCAATCGAATTCTCGCGCACAAACGAGGCAACCTGAGCCGCAAACACTTTGACGTTGGCGGCTTCGTCGTCATCATCCAGAGCGATTTTTTTGGTGGCGAGCGCCAGGTGGCCCAAGGCCGAACCTTCGAGGGTGGCCACGGCAATGATCGCTTCGCTGCCTTTGATTTCGATGCCGCAGACTTTCATGTTGAATCCCTTTTCTGGCTGAAGGCGTGCAGCTTACAGCTCAAGTTGATCGGCGGTGATGCCAAACGCCGCCGCAATTTTTTCGCGGGTGACCTTGCGCGGCTTCGCGACGGTTTCCTGCTGGGCGAAAGCCGGTTGGGAGATGCCCATGCGTTTGGCCACTTCATCCTGTGTAAGGTTCAAGTGTTCGCGCCAGGCGCGTACAGGCAACGCACCATCGACAATGCGGCTGACGACTTCGTGAGGGATCATCATGTTTTCCATCCTTTACGTTTACTCCTGCCCAATCGACTCCAAAAACTCCGACCGCTCATCGCTCATCCGCGCCACGCAATCGTTTTGCGCAATAGTGAATGCCTTGCTGCCAGCAGTGGCCGGGAAGGCTTCGATGGCGCAGTCGGCGTCGCGGGTTTTCAGCCATTGTTGTTGCGCTGCTTTGATCTTCGCGGTGATGTCGGCCAATTGCGACGGGTTCTTGCCATAGAGCGACTGCATGCGCTCGGCCAGGCTCTTGTAGTTCTCGCTCAGCAAGTCTTCGGCGGTGGTTTTATTGAAGGCCGAGCATTCCAGGGTCTGGATGTCGTTTTCGACTTTGTCGCAGGGGGTGTCCTCGGACTCCTCGGCTGCGTGTAAGCCGGTCGCCATCAGTGCCAATGCCAGGAAGATGAATTTCATGTGCGTTGCCGCTCCCATCCAGTGAAGCATCAAGAGATGCGGCGAATTCTGGCCCAAGCGGAGAGCCTTGAACAGGTCGGCATTTGTGCCTGGCGACGACCCTTTGTCGCGGATTGACGCTTTCGGCAATTCCCCTGTCGTTTTTGCACCCGGCTGCCCCGTCCCTCAGGCATATGCTGGCCCCAAAGCGCCGGCAGACGATTCGGCGCATGAATCGACAACAAGGGGACAGCCTGATGAGCCCAGCCGAATTGCACGCCGACAGCATCGTTATCGACGGGTTGATTATTGCCAAGTGGAACCGTGAGCTGTTCGAAGACATGCGCAAGGGCGGTCTGACCGCCGCCAACTGCACCGTGTCGGTATGGGAGGGCTTCCAGGCCACCGTCAACAACATCGCCGCCAGCCAGAAACTGATCCGCGAGAACAGCGACCTGGTGATTCCGGTGCGCACCACCGCCGACATCCGCAAGGCCAAGGAGCAGGGCAAGACCGGCATCCTCTTCGGTTTCCAGAACGCCCACGCCTTTGAAGACCAGATCGGCTATGTCGAGGTGTTCAAGCAGCTCGGCGTCGGTATCGTGCAGATGTGCTACAACACCCAGAACCTGGTGGGCACCGGCTGCTACGAGCGTGACGGTGGCCTGTCGGGCTTCGGTCGCGAAATCGTCGCCGAGATGAACCGCGTTGGCGTGATGTGCGACCTGTCCCACGTTGGCTCCAAGACGTCCGAAGAAGTCATCCTCGAATCTAGGAAACCGGTGTGCTACTCCCATTGCCTGCCGTCGGGCCTGAAAATCCACCCGCGCAACAAGTCCGATGAAGAGCTGAAGTTCATTGCCGATCACGGTGGTTTCGTCGGCGTGACCATGTTCGCGCCGTTCCTCGCCAAGGGCATCGATTCGACCATCGACGACTACGCCGAAGCCATCGAATACACCATGAACATCGTTGGTGAGGACGCCATCGGCATCGGCACCGACTTCACCCAGGGTCATGGCCAGGACTTCTTCGAATACCTGACCCACGACAAGGGCTACGCCCGCCGCCTGACGAGCTTCGGCAAGATCATCAACCCGCTGGGCATCCGCACCGTCGGCGAGTTCCCGAACCTGACCGAGACGCTGCTCAAGCGCGGCCATTCCGAGCGCGTAGTGCGCAAGATCATGGGCGAGAACTGGGTCAACGTCTTGAAAGATGTTTGGGGCGAGTAAGCCGCCGCACTTCTGAATCCTTTCCTGCGGCCATCCGCGCCGCAGGCAACACCCAAATTTTTCTGGAGTTAAGTTTCCATGGCCAAGATCGCCCCGCAATTGCCTATCGAAGTCGACAGCGAAACCGGTGTATGGACGTCCGACGCCCTGCCGATGCTGTATGTGCCGCGCCATTTCTTCGTCAACAACCACATGGGCATCGAGGAAGTGCTGGGCGCCGAAGCTTACGCCGAAATCCTCTACAAGGCCGGCTACAAGTCCGCCTGGCACTGGTGTGAAAAAGAAGCCGAATGCCATGGCCTGGAAGGCGTCGCGGTGTTCGAGCACTACATGAAGCGCCTGTCGCAACGCGGCTGGGGCCTGTTCAAGATCCAGGACATCGACCTCGACAAAGGCACCGCCAGCGTCAAGCTCGAACACTCCGCCTTCGTCTACGTGTACGGCAAGGTCGGGCGCAAGGTCGACTACATGTTCACCGGCTGGTTTGCCGGTGCCATGGACCAGATCCTCGCCGCTCGCGGCAGCCAGATCCGCACCGTGGCCGAGCAAGTCTACGGTGGCTCCGAAGAGGGCCACGAAGACGGCTTGTTCACCGTCAAGCCGTTGTAAGTCGAGGAACCCGCCATGGCTTTCGAAGCAATGTTCCAGCCGATCCAGATCGGCAAACTGACCATCCGCAACCGCGTGCTCAGCACCGCGCACGCCGAGGTCTATGCCACTGACGGCGGCATGACCACCGACCGGTACGTCAAGTATTACGAAGAGAAGGCCAAGGGCGGGATCGGCCTGGCGATCTGCGGCGGTTCGTCCGTCGTGGCCATCGACAGCCCGCAGGAGTGGTGGAGTTCGGTCAACCTGTCCACCGACCGCATCATTCCGCACTTCCAGAATCTGGCCGACGCCATGCACAAGCACGGCGCCAAGATCATGATCCAGATTACCCACATGGGCCGGCGCTCGCGTTGGGACGGCTTCAACTGGCCGACCCTGATGTCGCCATCGGGCGTGCGCGAGCCGGTGCACCGTGCCACCTGCAAGACCATCGAGCCGGAAGAAATCTGGCGGGTGATCGGCAACTACGCGCAGGCCGCGCGCCGCGCCAAGGCCGGTGGCCTGGACGGTGTGGAACTCTCGGCAGTGCACCAGCACATGATCGACCAGTTCTGGAGCCCGCGGGTCAACAAACGTACCGACGAATGGGGCGGCACTTTCGAAGGCCGCATGAAGTTCGGCCTGGAAGTGTTGAAAGCCGTGCGCGCCGAGGTCGGTGACGATTTCTGCGTGGGCATGCGCATCTGCGGTGACGAGTTCCACCCGGATGGTTTGTCCCATGAGGACATGAAGCAGATCGCCAAGTATTACGACGACACCGGCATGCTCGATTTCCTCGGCGTCGTGGGCTCGGGTTGCGACACCCACAACACCCTGGCCAACGTGATTCCGAACATGAGTTATCCACCGGAGCCGTTCCTGCACCTGGCCGCCGGTATCAAGGAAGTGGTCAAGGTTCCGGTGCTGCACGCGCAGAACATCAAGGACCCGAACCAGGCCACGCGGATTCTGGAAGGCGGTTACGTCGACATGGTCGGCATGACCCGCGCGCACATTGCCGACCCGCACCTGATCGCCAAGATCAAGATGGGCCAGATCGACCAGATCAAGCAGTGCGTCGGCGCCAACTACTGCATCGACCGTCAATACCAGGGCCTGGACGTGTTGTGCATCCAGAACGCGGCGACCTCCCGTGAATACATGGGCCTGCCGCACATCATCGAGAAAACCACCGGGGTGAAACGCAAGGTGGTGGTGGTCGGCGCCGGTCCCGCGGGGATGGAAGCCGCCCGCGTGGCCGCCGAGCGTGGTCACGACGTCACGCTGTTCGAGAAGAAGGAGTTCATTGGCGGGCAGATCACCACGGCCTCGAAAGCGCCGCAACGGGACCAGATCGCCGGCATCACGCGCTGGTACCAGCTGGAACTGGCGCGCCTGAAAGTCGACCTGCGCCTGGGCACCGCGGCGGATGCGCCCACCATCATGGACCTGCGTCCGGACGTGGTGGTGCTGGCTGTCGGCGGACATCCGTTCATCGAACAGAATGAACACTGGGGCGCGGCTGAAGGCCTGGTGGTCAGCAGCTGGGACATCCTCGACGGCAAGGTTGCACCGGCCAAGAACGTGCTGGTCTACGACACCATCTGCGAGTTCACCGGCATGTCCACCGCCGACTTCCTCGCCGACAAGGGCAGCCAGGTCGAGATCGTCACCGACGACATCAAGCCGGGCGTGGCCATCGGCGGTACGTCGTTCCCGACTTACTACCGCAGCATGTACCCCAAAGAAGTGATCATGACCGGCGACATGATGCTGGAGAAGGTCTACCGCGAAGGCGACAAGCTGATCGCAGTATTGGAAAACGAATACACCGGCGCCAAAGAGGAGCGGGTGGTGGACCAGGTGGTGATCGAAAACGGCGTGCGTCCGGACGAGGAAATCTACTACGCGATGAAGGAAGGCTCGCGCAACAAGGGCCAGATCGACGTCGAGGCGTTGTTCGCGATCAAGCCACAACCAAGCCTTGCACAGAGCGGCGACGGCTACTTGCTGTTCCGCATCGGCGACTGCGTGGCCCAGCGTAACGTACACGCCGCGATCTACGACGCACTGCGGCTGTGCAAGGATTTCTAAGAGCTTGTTGATAACCCTTGTAGGGGCGAGCTTGCTCGCGATGGACGTGAACGATGACGCGGGCAGTCTGATTTAACGCGACGTTCTCAGGTTTTTCGCGAGCAAGCTCGCTCCTACAAGGAATCGGGCAAGGCATCCAGGTAGTTTGGCCTGCAAGACCCTGCGGTCTTTGGGAGCTTCACCATGCTTAACACCCTTCTTCCAATCCTGTTGTTCGCCGCCCTGGGCCTCGCGGTTCTGGGCGCGTTGCGGCGGGTAGCCATGTGGCGCCGGGGGCGAGCCTCGAAGGTCGATCTGATCGGCGGCCTGTTCGCCATGCCCAAGCGCTACATGGTCGACCTGCACCACGTGGTGGCGCGGGACAAATACATCGCCAATACCCACGTGGCCACGGCCGGCGGCGCGGTGGCGTCCGTCGTGCTGGCGATCCTGGTGCATGGTTTCGGCCTGCATAACCGCTTGCTCGGCTATGCGCTGCTGTTGATGACAGCGGTGATGTTCGTCGGCGCGATCTTCGTTTACCTGCGTCGACGCAACCCGCCTGCGCGCCTGTCGAAAGGCCCGTGGATGCGCCTGCCGAAAAGCCTGCTGGCGTTCTCGGCGTCGTTCTTCCTGGTGACCCTGCCGGTGGCCGGCATCCTCCCGGAAAACTTCGGGGGCTGGCTGTTGGCGGTCATCCTCGGTATCGGTGTGCTGTGGGGCGTGTCCGAGTTGTTCTTCGGCATGACCTGGGGCGGGCCGATGAAACACGCCTTCGCCGGTGCCCTGCACCTGGCCTGGCACCGTCGCGCCGAGCGCTTTGGCGGCGGCCGCTCCACCGGTTTGAAACCCCTGGACTTGACCGACCTGTCTGCGCCGCTGGGGGTGGAAAAACCCAAGGATTTCACCTGGAACCAACTGCTCGGTTTCGACGCCTGTGTGCAGTGCGGCAAGTGCGAAGCCGCGTGCCCGGCCTTCGCCGCCGGCCAGCCGCTGAACCCGAAAAAGCTGATTCAGGACATGGTCGTCGGCCTCGCCGGTGGCACCGATGCCAAGTTCGCCGGCAGCCCGTATCCCGGCAAAGCCATTGGAGAGCACGGGGGCAATCCACATCAGCCGATCGTAAACGGTCTGGTGGATGCCGAAACCCTGTGGTCGTGCACCACTTGCCGCGCCTGCGTCGAGGAATGCCCGATGATGATCGAGCACGTCGATGCCATCGTCGACATGCGTCGCCATCTGACCCTGGAAAAAGGCGCGACCCCGAACAAGGGCGCCGAAGTCCTGGAAAACCTGATTGCCACCGACAACCCTGGCGGCTTCGCCCCGGGCGGGCGGATGAACTGGGCGGCGGACCTGAACCTCAATCTGCTGAGCGAAAAGAAATCCACCGACGTGCTGTTCTGGGTCGGCGACGGCGCCTTCGACATGCGCAACCAGCGCACCCTGCGCGCGTTCGTCAAAGTGTTGAAAGCTGCAAAAATCGACTTCGCCGTGCTCGGCCTCGAAGAGCGCGACAGTGGCGACGTGGCCCGGCGTCTGGGTGACGAGGCAACCTTCCAGTTGCTGGCCAAACGCAATATCCAGACCCTGGCCAAGTACAGCTTCAACCGCATCGTCACCTGCGATCCGCACAGCTTCCACGTGCTGAAAAACGAATACGGTGCTTTCGATGGCAACTACCTGGTGCAGCACCACAGCACCTATATGGCGGAAATCATCGACGCCGGCGCGCTGAACCTCGGTCAGCACAAGGGCGACAGCGTGACCTATCACGACCCGTGCTACCTCGGCCGCTACAACGGCGAGTACGAGGCGCCGCGCCAGGTCCTGCGCGCACTCGGCATCGAGGTCAAGGAAATGCAACGCTCAGGCTTCCGTTCGCGCTGCTGCGGCGGTGGCGGTGGCGCGCCGATCACCGATATCCCGGGCAAGCAGCGCATCCCCGACATGCGCATGGAAGACATCCGCGAGACGGGCGCCGAACTGGTTGCCGTGGGCTGCCCGCAGTGCACCGCGATGCTTGAAGGCGTGGTTGAGCCGCGCCCCTTGATCAAGGACATTGCCGAACTGGTGGCCGACGCATTGCTGGAAGACCAGGCACCGAGCAAGCCGGCCACACCGGCCCAACGTGAACCTGCGGAGGTGCATTGATGAGCGACATTATCCGCCGCGACCCCCGTGCCGAATGGATCGCCCGCAACCGCCTGCATCCGCTGCATGCGGCCATGCAACCGGCGCAACACAGCTGGATGGGGCCGAACGGCGTCATCCGCAAGAATCCCCATGGCATCGGCTTCATCGGCCCCAACGGGATCAAGCGCATCGACCGCAGCGGCGCCCAGCAGGGCGGAGCGACCAAGCGTACGGCCGCCGTTGAAGTGCAATTGCCGCTGCATCAGGTACCTGCACCGGCGTTCTACATCAGCGTGGTGCCGGACATGGTCGGCGGCCGCTTGAGCAGCCACGACCGCGACTTGCTCGGCCTGGCTCATCAATTGGCCGGCAAGGACGGCGCGGTAATGGCCGTGGTCTTTGGCGAGCACAAAGAGAACGCCTTCGCCACGGCTGGCGTCGATCGCTTGCTGGTGCTCGAAGGCGAGGAGTTCAGCGGTTATGCACCGGAGCAACGGGTCCAGGGCCTGCGGGCTGTGGATAACCAGTTCAACCCACGCCATTGGCTGCTGCCCGACAGTCGCACCGGTGGCGGTGAACTGGGTCGACGCTTTGCCGCCGCCCTGGGCGAACGCCCGGCCACGCGGGTCTGGCAGGTCAAGGATCAGGAATGCATCGGCCGTGCCGGCGCCGGTTTGCAAGACCTGGCGCGGCCGCTTGCGCGGTTGATCCTGGCAGCTGTGGAATGCGCCGAACCGGTCAGCGAAACCCGTCACGAAGCCTTGCCGGTGGAGTTATCCACAACCATCGCGCGCAGTCTCTCGCGCATCGAGGATCTGGGCGCGGTGGCGGTGGACCCGGCGGCGATTCCGATGGCCGAAGCGGAGTTCATCTTCTCCGGCGGCAACGGGGTCAAGGATTGGGGACTTTTCCACAGGACCGCCGAAGCCTTGGGCGCCACCGAAGGCGCGTCCCGGGTGGCGGTGGACGACGGCTTCATGGCCCGTGATCGCCAGGTCGGCGCGTCCGGCACCTGGGTCACCGCACGGGTCTACGTGGCGGTGGGGATCTCCGGGGCGATCCAGCACCTGCAAGGCATTGGTGCCTGCGACAAGGTGGTGGCGATCAACCTCGACCCGGGCTGCGACATGATCAAACGGGCCGACCTGTCGGTGATTGGCGAAAGCGCCGAGATTCTTCAAGCCTTGATCGCGGCGGTAGAGGCCTACCGCAACGACGCCAGGCGCGATGCGGCTTAAGGGGAAAGGGGTATGAGCACGAAAATCATCAGCCTGGTGTCCATCGGCGCCCACCCGACCTCCGGTCGACCACGACGTGCGGAACAGGATGCGCGGGCGGTGGAACTGGGTTTGCAACTGGCTGGGGATAACTTGCAGGTGCTGCACGCCGGCGATGTCGCCGAGCCGGCCTTGCGCGCGTACCTGGGCATGGGGCTGGAACAGTTGCATGTACTGGAACAACCGCAAGGCGCCGATGCGCTGCCGGCCTTGACCGCGTATTTGCGTGACGCCGGCGCTCAGGTCGTGTTGACCGGCAGCCAGGCGGAAACCGGCGAAGGCTCGGGCATGCTGCCGTTCCTGCTGGCCGAAGGCCTTGGCTGGCCGCTGGTGGTGGGGCTGGCGCAGGTCGAGTCCATCGATGGCGGTTCTGCGCTGGTGTTGCAAGCCTTACCGCGTGGTCAGCGCCGTCGCTTGAAGGTGCGCTTGCCGTTCCTGGCGACTGTGGATAACGCCGCACCCAAGCCGCGCCAGAGCGCCTACGGCCCGGCCCGGCGCGGGCTGTTGCAAGCTGACGACGTGGAGGTCATCGACGACGAACTGTTGGCCGTCGCCACTCTGCAACCGGCCAAGCCACGACCGAAACGCTTGAAAGTGATCAAAGCCAAGAGCGGCGCCGATCGCATGAAAGCTGCAACGGCCAAGGCCAGTGGTGGCGGGGGGCAAGTGCTCAAGGGCGTTACGGCGCAAGCGGGGGCCGAGGCGATTCTCAAGTTGCTGATCGAAGAGGGCGTGGTGCGCTGAGTTGCAACAACCGGATATAAATCTACCCATTCCCTGCATTGTTGTGCCCGGCGCGTTCGCGTTAAAAACGAACGCCCAATGCCCTGTGGAGTTCATGTAAATGGATGTTGTTTTTCGTTCAGCCGTGCGCGCCGATGCGCGTGAAATTGCGCGCTTGTTCCAGATCTCATCAGAAGGTGCTTCGGACTACATCTGGAGCCAGTTGGCCGAACCGGGTCAGGAGCTGCTGGATGTCGGCGCGATTCGATATGCCCGTGACGACGTGGACTTTTCCTACCAGAACTGCCTGATCGCCGAGTCCGATGGCGAAGTCGTCGGCATGATACACAGCTACGTGATGCGCCAGGACCCGCAGGCAGTGCCAACGACCGACCCGGTCCTGGCGCCCTATGCCGACATGGAGGTCCCGGACACACTCTACATTTCCAGCCTTGCCCTGCACGAGGGCTATCGAAATCGTGGCCTGGGCGCTCAATTGCTCGCTCATGCTCAAGACCGCGCCAACCGGCTCGGACTCAAAGGCCTGAGTCTCATCGACTATGCCGCCAATACCGGTGCGCGGCGTTTCTATGAAAGGCACGGCTTTTCAATCATCAAGACCTGCCGGGTCACGCCTCACCCGATGATCCGGGTCACGGGTGACGCTTATCTCATGCTCAGGCCATTTTCAAGCTGCTGATCGAAGAGGGTGTGGTTCGCTGGTTCGACGCCGCGCAGGAGCAAAGCGGGAGCAAGCAAACCTGCTCCCGCAGTCGCTCTAGGGTATTTGCGGGACAACAACCGCAGGAGCGGGTGGCGGCGCAACCGTAGGCGGCACGGTAGGTGGCACCGTAGGCGGTGCCGTTTGCTGTTCCACCGGCGCAGGCAACGGCTGCCAGGTGGCGTCCGGTTGCTGCATCGGTGGTGGCAGCGGAGCATTCAGGGCGCTGGAGCCACCACTGGATTTGAGCGTGACGTTGTTGCTCGTGTCTCGCAGGATCATCCCCTCGGTGGAACTGCGCGCCTCGGTGCCGCTGTGGAAGGTGCTGACCTGGGAGATCGGCAGATCCAGATTACGTTCGATTCGGGGTGTGAGCAGCAGGATGATTTCAGTCTTCTGCTGGGTGCCCAGATTGGTGCCGAACAAGGTTTTACCCAGCCACGGGATTTGGCTCAGCCAGGGCAACCCCGACCCCTCATCAACGTCTGCCGTGCGGATCAGCCCCGAGACCACCTGGGTTTCATTGTTGCGTGCCGTCAGCATGGTCTTGGTGGAGCGCGAGCCCAGCTCGAAGGTGGCCGGTACATTTTCTGAACCAGGGATACGTTTGGTGATATGGCTCATTTCCACAAACAGATCGAGGCTGATTTCGTCGGCCAGGCTGATGTTGGGCTGCACTTCGATTTTCAGGCCCACGTCCTGGTAGCTGACTGACGAGGTGCTGATCAAGTTGGCGGTAGTGGTGGTGATGACGGGGATCTTGTCACCGATATTGACCTGAGCCTTCTCGCGGTTTTTCACCCGAACCCTTGGGTTGGCCAGGGTCACGGTGTTGCCGCTGCGTTGTAGCAGGTTGATCCGTGCTGAAGTACTGCCGGTATCGAGCAAAATGTTATCGCCATTGATCCCCCGCAATGCACTGATGGGCGTTCCGGCGAGACCCTCAGGCAAGTTGGCGAAATTGCCCACCGACAGGCCGATGCTTTCGGGGTAAGCGATCCCCAGGTTCTGTTCGTCCATCAGGCTCACTTCGAGCACCTGAATATCAATGGTGACTTCCGACTGGGCGATGTCGATGGCTTCCACCAGTTTTTCGACGGCGCTCAATGTGTCGAGACCATCGCGCACAATCACTGCGTTGAGGCGTTCATCCACCAGCACTTCCTTGGGCTTGAGCAATTGTTTGATTTCGGCGGCGATCAGCTTCGGGTCGCTGTGGCTCAAGTAGAAGGTGCGCACTGCCAACTCACGGTATTCGCGATCTTTTTCCGGCCGTGAGGGATACACCAGGATGGTGTTGGCGTTGAGGATTTTCTTCTGCAGTTGCTGGGTTGCCAGCAAAAGATTGAGCGCATCTTCAGCGGTGGTTCTGGTGGCGGTCATGCTCGCGGCGGCATTGGGGTTCACGTCCTTGTCGATGACGAAGTTGACCCCTGACACGCGGGCGATGGTCTCGAAAATGGCCGTCAGGCTCTGGGAACTGAATTCCAGGCTCACCGGCTTGCGCATGGCATCACTGAGGTCGGGGCTCAGGTTGTCGGCACTCACCAGGTCGCGGGTCAGGACATTGCGCAGCTCCAGGGCTGCACGGTAGTTGGGTTTTTGCGCGATGATCTGGCGCACCATCTGCAGGGCTTCTACCGGGTTACTGTCTTTGATCGCGAAAGCCCGTGCCAATTGCGGGCGCAGCTGCTTCATCAGCTGGATGCTCTGGATTTCCTGGCGGGCGCCGAGGTTGCTGGGGTCGTACTTGAGGATGGTTTGCATGGCGGCGATGGCCGCGGCGTCATCACCGCGCATCAATGCGGCATTGGCCTCGCGGCTGTATTGGGCGACGAGAATTTCCAGCTTGCTGAAGTTGGCGGTGCGCAGTCGTATATCGTCGGGGTTTTCCTTGGCCTCGGCTTGCAGCAACTCCACCGAATCGATGATTTGACCTTGTTGGCGCAGTTCGTCGCTTTGCTCGATGGCGCGCTGCGTTTCGCAACCGGTCAACAGGATCAATCCAAGCCAGCCGTGAACTAATGTGCGCGATGACATGAGCGTTCTCTTTTTCCAGTCACGGTTGGGTACCCAGGCGTAAAGTGCTGGCGTGCTTCATGGGCAAGTACGTCAGCACCACGCTGGTGTCGGTCAATTTGTCCAGCCGGTAGTCTTTGTCGATCAGGCCACCCGGGCGAATCCGGCCCGCAACCGCGCATCGGTTGCACAAGGTGTATTGGTTGCCATTCCCCCTCAGCACGACGATCTTGTCCTGGTTCTGATAGCGCCATTGCGCACTGACAACGAACGGCAGTGGCGGCGGTGTCGGTGTCGGTGTTGGTGTTGGTGTCGGGTTGTTGGTGGCCGGGGGGGGAGGAGGTGGTTTCCAGGTCTGAATCGGGAATACGTCTACCAAGGGACCGGTACCCGCATCTGCTGTTTGCGTCGGCTCAGGTGGAGTCGGGGTGGATACTGCGGGCGCTGCTGCAGCAGGGGATGTTGGCGTGTCGGGGCTGCCGGTCTGATCCTGCCAGAACAACCAGCCGCAGCCGAACAGGGTGAGTAGCAGCAGGATGCGCAAATACCATGGCACTTTCATTCGACCACCCCCAACATGCTCAGCTTGAGGCCGATGGTCAGGTGCGCGGCGTCGATCTCCTTGCGCTCCAGGGTGAGATTCTCGATGCGTATCGCCGGCTCTTGCACCACGGCCGCCAAGGCCTGACGTAATGCTGGGTAAGTGCCCGTCAGCGGAATTTCGATGTCCAGGCGTTGCAAGCCGCTATCGCCGGGCGTGGAGTAGGACAGTGTCGTCTGATCGATGCTGAAACCCTGTTGCTGAATCAGCGTGAGGATCTTTTCCAGGCGAGTGGCGAAGGCCTGGGCATCGGGTAATTTCTCTATCGCTGCCGGCTCGGTGACCTGCACATCCTGGGGGCGTTCTGCGATAGCTGACTGCAGTTCCTGGCGACGCAAGGCATCCTGTTCAAGGGCCGGGCCAATCAGCGTCAATTTGACCAACAGCGTGCCGGTCATGATCCCGAGGGCGAGCACACCCCAGAAGCCAAGGATTTGCTGCCAATACACCAGTTGCCACCGCAGGCGTGTTAGCCATTGAGTACGGGGCGGCAGGTAACGAGTCAAACGCTTGATCATGACTTACCCGCCGCCAAGTGTGAGCTTTACCAGCACCGGGCGGGACGGATCGTTGGTCTTGCGGCTGCTTTGCTGCAGGCTCACATGGATCCCCTCCAGAGCCTTGAGCCGCTCGACAAAACGAAACGCGTCGCCCAGCAACCGGGCTTCCAGGTCCAGGTTCAGTATTTGGGTCTGGGTGTTGACCTCCAGGCGTGTCAGAGCCACTTCCCGGGACCATGCCTGCCCCAAGGCATCGAGCAGCGGGAAAGGGGTGGCTGCTTGCTCAGCGAAGATCGCCAGCTGTTGTTTTTGCCGTGGCGAAAGGTGGATGGCAGACTGAATCAGTTGTTCCTGTTGTCGGGCCAGTTGGATGAATTGCTGTTCCAGCTCGTCGGTCTGGCGCTGCTGATCGTGCATCTGTTGCCAGTGCTCCCATGTCGTGAACACCACCATCAGGGTGATCAGCCATAGCAACGCCACAAGGGGACGAAGGGCGCCGTCGGGGTGAAGAAAATCGACCGTCGGTGAGCGCGGGGCCCGCAGGCGTTGCCAGCGGCTCCAGCGTTTCCAGAACGCGAGGTTCATGGTGCGGGCTCCAACAACCAGGGGTGGGGTGGTCCCAACCAGTGTTCTGGTGGCGCAATGGGTCGATGGGTTGCGACAAAGGTGGCGGGTGCGTGTTGCTCAACCAGCAGGTTTGCGGTGAACAGATTGTCGCTCAAGAGGCTGTCGGGCGCGGTGTGGATCAAGCAGACCTGACTGACTGCCCCGTGCTGCATGTACACGCAACCGAGGGCGCTGGTTTCAGGCACCGCCAATACACAGTCGCCAGGTAATTGTTTGGCGTAATGCTGCAACGCTGCCGTCAACAAGGGGGCACAAGTGTCCAAGGGCATGGCCTTGAGTTTGAACAGCGTGCGCAAGTCTTCCAGCAGGTCCAGGGGGGTGGCCACCGCAAGTCGGCTGTGACCAAAGCCTGCGGAGGCGACCTGTACCTGCCAGGGGAGCGGGTCGAGACCGGTCTGCTGGTTGAAGCTCGCCCGGGCGTAACCTTGCCAGTCGGCCTGGCTGTAGAGGCCGGCTTGCCAAGGCAGCATCCAGTAATGCGCGTGGGGGAAACCAAGCAGCACCGTGACCCGGTCCAGGTAGCGCAAACGCCCTCTGGGCACCTGTTCCAGCAGCGTGGCGCAAGCACCCAGGGGGTCGCCGTCCTGGTGACCGCGCCAGGTCGTTCCCGTTTTCCAGCGGGGGCGAGCGGCCCATGTGGCCCCTGTGCTTTGCAGCAACACCACATGTTCAATACAGAGAGATGACACGGTGGATCTCCTTGAGTGTGGTGTGGCCTGCGGCAGCGCTGGCCAGTGCGATATCGCGCATAAACAGGTGCCCGGCTTGCTGCGCCAGTTCCCGCAGGGCAGACGCCGAACTGCGTTGCAGCAAGCCTTCCTTGATGCTGTCGGTGACGGTTAACACCTCGGCCAGTGCCAATCGCCCGCGATAGCCGGTGTGACGACACGCCTCACAACCCTTGCCGACCCGGTACCTGGCGTTCTCCAAATGCACGTGCGACAGCTTCGCGAGCCGCGACAGTTCGGCATCGGGCTCGACATCCACGGCGCACTCCTCGCAGATACGCCGTACCAGTCGCTGGGCGACCACGCCGTTCAGTGCCTCGACAAAGCTGGCCGGTTCCACGTCCATGTAGATGAAGCGCTCCAGCACGCTGAAGGCGCTGTTGGCATGCACCGAGGACATCACCAGATGCCCGGTCAACGCTGCCTGCACGGCAATGCCAGCGGTCTCCCCGTCGCGGATTTCCCCCACCAGAATCGTGTCTGGGTCATGGCGCAGGATCGAGCGCAGACCACGGGCGAAGGTCAGTCCCTTTTTGTCATTGACTGGAATTTGCAATACGCCCGGCAACTCGTATTCCACCGGGTCCTCGATGGTGATGATTTTTTTCTCGCCCGTGTTGGTCTCCGACAAGGCGGCATACAGGGTGGTGGACTTGCCGCTGCCGGTCGGTCCCGTCACCAGCAACATGCCGTAGGGCTCGCTGGCGAGGGTGCGGATGCGCTCGATGGTGTCTGGGGCCAGTCCCAGGGTGTCGAGGCTCAAGGATTCGCCTCGCTGCGATTTGTCGAGGATACGCAGCACGGCGTCTTCCCCGTGGATACTGGGCATGATCGAAACCCGGAAATCCACCTCGCGGGCCTGGATCCGGGCCTTGAAACGGCCGTCCTGGGGCACCCGTCGTTCGCCGATATCCAACTCTGACAAGACCTTGATCCGCGACAGAGACTGCTCGGCCATGTCCAGGCCGGCGGCCTGTCCCATCTTTTGCAGCACGCCGTCGATGCGGTACTTGATCTCCAGGCCCTGAGGGGTGGTTTCGACGTGAATATCGCTGGCGCGGCTTTGCAGGGCATCGAACAACATGGAGTTGACGAGGCGCACCACCGCGTTGTCATCCTGGGCGATGCTGCTCAAGGAAATCTCTTGGGCTGCCTGCATGACTCGAGCGTTTTCGTCGTCTTCGCCGAAAGGTTGCATGACCCGTTGGCTGGCTTCGGCGAGGGTCAGCTGCGCTTTCACCGCGCCTGGCAAGCTCATGCCCAGCGGCAGTGGCTGCAAGGTTTTCGAAGACTGGATCCAGCGCCGACTGGCCAGTGAAAACGGATCCCCCAACACCAGGCAGGGTTCACCTTGCCAGTCCACTACCAGCAGATGATGAATCAACGCCTGTGGCAGTGGCAGCAGGTCGAAACGCCAATGGCCGTCGAGCGCCTGCGGGTCGATAGCCTTCAGGCCCAGGCGGGTGGCAATCGCTGGCAATTGCTCGGGCGCCTTGTTCAGTTCCTCCAGCAGATAGTTGGCCATCGATAGCCCTTTCTGGTCGGCCAGCGTTTGCCATTGTCCGATTTGATCAATCATCGCATTACCCCTGGATGGAGCCAGCCAGCTCGAAAATCGGCATGTACAACATGAACACGATCAGCCCGATCAAGCCGCCGACCACCAGCATCAGCAGTGGCTCGAAGACTTTGCTGAACAATTCGATGGCCCGTTCGAGCGCTTCGTCGTGAAATTGCGCGATGCGTTCGCACATGGCTGCCAATTCGCCGCTTTGCTCGCCGACCCGCAACAGGCGTTCAGCGACAGCAGTGGTCAGTTGATGCCGTGCCAGAGAAGTCGACAGTGGCTGGCCGGCCTGGATGTCTGTAATGGCCTGGTGCAGTGAGCCCTGGCGTTCGCCGGGCAGCAGCGCACCGGACAGCTCGATCGCCGTCACTACCGGCATCCCGCCCATCAGCAACATGCCGGCGGTGCGATAAAAACGGGCGAGGATAAACAGCGTGCGTTGGGCGCCCAGGCTCGGGATTTTCCAGAACAGTGCGGCGGCACGCTGCTTGAAGGCGGCGCTGCGCAGCAGCAGCACGAGTCCGGCGACAGCCGCCAGGGTGCCAAGCATCAGCTCCATCCCGCGCGCTTGCACCAGTGCACCCCACCAAACCATGAACCGCGCAGTCGCCGGCAGATCAGCTACCGCATCGAACACCGAGGCAAATCTGGGGATCACAAAAAACAACAAGAACAACAGGACCAACGCGCCAACACTCAGTACCACCAGGGGATACATCAGCGCACCGCTGACGCGCTTCTTCACCGTTTCCAGATGCGCCTCAAAGTGGTGATAACGTCGCAAGGCGACGGACAATTGGCCGCTGTGCTCCGAAGAGGCCACGGTGGCGATCAGCAGCGAAGGGAACGTCTGCGGCTTGAGCTGCATCGCCCGGGACAGTGCGTTGCCCTGGTACATCGATTCCAGCAGCTCGCTCATGACCTGCCGATTGACGCCGGGCTCTGCCTTGTCGCGCAAGGTTTCCACCGCTTCCACCAGCACCAGGCCGGCGTCCAGCAGTACCACCAGTTCCTGGATGAACAGACCCAGGGCAAATTTTGTGCGGCGGCTGGGCAGTTTCAGCTGTCGACGCGCTTGCACAGAGATGATCTGCGTACCCTCGTCCTGCAGTTGCCGGCGAGCCTGGGCAAGGTCCGGAGCCTGGACGCGCAAGGTCTGCAAATGACCATCGCGAATGATGCGTACGTCGAAGTCGTTCATGGTGTCTGCCCGGCCAGTTGTGAGCGGCGCCGCTGCAGTTCGCCGTAGTATCGCCAGACAGCGGCGGCGTAGCGCGTGCGTCGGGCATCGCGCCCGGGACGGGTGCCGGCGTTATAGGCGCCGACAGCTTGCCAGTCGTAACCTTTCTCGCGGATGAACCCGGCGAGCACCCACGCGCCAACGATCACGCTCGTGCAGGGTTGGGTCAGCAGGTGTTGTTCGGTGATGCCGAATTGCGCCAATACCGGTAGATGACGGCTGTTGATTTGCATCAGGCCGATATCATGGCTGCCGTCGCTGTTGAAGTTACGGGCGGATGGGGTCAGGTTGGACTCGACCTTGGCGATGGCGTAGAGCAATAGCGGGTCGATGTGATAACGGCTGCCCGCCAGTTGCCAGCAATTGGCGTGTGAGCCGTTGACCCATAACAAGGCGGCCAGTACCGGGACGCAGCGGTTCATGGTCATTGACCAAACACGATGTCGGCGTTCGTTCCTTCGCCTCCGGCCTGGCCATCGCGCCCCAGGGAGATAATTTCGATTTCGTGGGTTGCGCCGGGGTTTTTCAACAGATAGGGATTGTTCCACGGGTCTGGCGGTGCGCCTTTGGGCAGATAAGGGCCATGCCAATTGGGCTCGGACGCCGGGCGTTCGGTCAGTGCTTTCAAGCCCAGGGCTTCGCTGGGGTAATGGCTGTTGTCCAGGCGATACTGATTCAAGGCATCACCCAGGGACTTCATCTGGCCTTTGGCGGATTGCACCTTGGCTAATTCAAGGCGATCGAACATCTTCGGTCCGACGTAACCGGCCAGCAGGGCGATGATCAACAGCACGACCAAAAGCTCCAGTAAGGTGAAGCCGTGTTGCGCACGCAACGTACGAAGATGTAACGATAACCAAATCATGGCGATACCTTTTGGGAAGTGCCTAGGTAAGGCGTTTTACTTTTTACTCTCCCGGCCCAACTTCAGAGGGCACTTCCGGTAGGACTTCGATGTTTGTGACTATGTATTAGCTATTGTTCTTTTTGCAGTGGCGGTGATGCTTATTTAAAGCTGTGTAAGGTGTTGTTTGTGCTTTCTGTTATCGGTGATGGTTAAGGAGATATAAATTTCAGGTACGAGCGCCACAAAAGCACGCGGCGCTTATACCGATGAGCCTATTATTCTATTTTTTTACTTCATCCCAAGCATCTGTCCAGGCGCGTCCTACGCCGGGTTCATACGCACTTGCAGGTCCTTTACACCAGCCAGTGAATGGCCATGGCTTGCACTCATAACGACTGCCTTTGTTGGACACAACAGCGCCCGCTGTGTATTCCGTACCTTCTACCCATTGGTCCGGGTTACCGCCGCCCGCAGGATTGATTGTCACGGGGAATTCGGCTTGGCTGGTTTTCTTGTTTTGTGCATCGCGCACGTTCAACCGTACGATGTGTGGTGTCGGTTGTGAGGAGGTGAACGCCTTGAATGTCACTGTGTCGCCGTCCAGTTTTTCGGTCTCCCCGGCGGGCGCCCAACTAAAGGCTAACCTGCCGTTGTACCCGACAGAGGACTGGCCAGAAAAAGTATAAGTCTGTCCTGAAACCAATGTGGCAGGCCCCGTGATCCTTGCTACCGGCGCCGTCGGATTGACAGGCGTCTCACCACCCCCGGCGATGATGGACATGGCTTTGGTGTAAGCCTCCTTGGTTGCGTAAACAGAGTTGGCGCTAGCATTGGTTGCGTTGAACACCACATTAGTGCCACTTTTTTCACCAATCTTGGCGATATTCGCCCCCACTTTTTCAGCTACCTGACGACCCCAGATGTTAGGGTTCAAATTGCTTTGGTCAATCTTGTGCGTGATATCGACGATTTCCTTGGCGGCAGGTGTATCGTCGAGGATGCGGAAATGCACCGAGTCACCTGGTTTGATGCGATCCATGTCGGAACCAATGAATGGGCCAAGATCATGCAGCGGATCAGGTGCCCCTCCACCGGCAATGGTGATGTCGCTGCAGTTGTAGAACCCTTCGCCATCGGGATCTACACGCTGCCACCGGGTATACAGCACGGCGTCACCTGTGCGGCCAGGGGGGATTTCTACGTTGACCTTGAAGAAACCACTCGCGCCTGTAACTTTCGGCAGCTGGGTGCCCCAGTCGGTACGAAATGACGTGAACTGTTCTTCATGGATTTTTTTCAGGTCGCTCCACTT
Organism: Pseudomonas sp. MHK4; assembly: GCF_054600775.1. Taxonomy (NCBI): domain Bacteria; kingdom Pseudomonadati; phylum Pseudomonadota; class Gammaproteobacteria; order Pseudomonadales; family Pseudomonadaceae; genus Pseudomonas; species Pseudomonas sp. MHK4. The sequence goes on from NZ_BAAIAK010000003.1 coordinate 569,860, forward strand.
CAATTTCGTCGTCGCCGCGTTATAGCCGGGTTCGCTGAGATAAATTTTCACGAAGCTGGGCACATGGGGGGCTGTGCCAATGATTCGCACCTCAATGGTGCCATTTTTAGGCGTTACAGTTGTTTTGTCCCATGTTGCCAAGGGTAGATTAAGGCCATCTTTAAGCGGGTCGCCTGCCGAGCAAAGTTTACCATCCGGTATCATTTTTTCGACGGTAGACTGATCGTTGTAGTCGTAGCCTTCGCTACTTTTTATCAATTTTGCAACTTCGTTCCATTGTTGTCCCGGGTACGTTCCACTCTCGTTGTGCACAGCTTTACAGGCCGGATCATTGGTGCCTCCCCAGAAATCTGGAAGCGTATAGCAATGAACCTGTCGTGAAACAGGAATATCAACAGCTCCATGGGTCCAGCCTAGTGCTGGTAGTAAAAACAATGCCGCCATCAGCCACCGCAGCAATGCGTGCATATTTCGCTGTAAGTTCTTCATGTGGGTGTCCACCTTCAATTCAGATAAGTGTGTTCCGAACTGCATGGAACAATCAGGGAAAGGCGTTGCTGTCGGCTTCATCCAGTAGGTTCAGCTCCATTGGGCGTGACGCTTTTTGCAGGGTTACTCTGTCCAGGGCCATACAGAAACATCCACCCTTGATAACTGCCTTGTCCTGTGAAACTTTGATTCTCCTTGGAGAAGTTGTTTTGCTTGAAAGGTGTTCCCTTGGCGGTACTGAAGACGCCCATGATGGTGTCACCCGGACCTTTGATCAGGCCCCATTCGTTGGTATCCAGTAGGGGATCCTTATAAACCCGGCGCAAGTAACGTTTGGTGGTCAGCATGCGACGGTCCAGCACCAGGTCGTCGAGGGTTTTAGGAAAAATTTGCCCATGCTGGTAATAAAGGCCGATAGCCCGGCGTATTTCACCGCCACGGGCCAGGAGTTCCAGTTCACGTTCGCGCTGCAGCACGCTCGACCAAAGTGTGCCCGCCTCCATCAGCATGACCGCGACAATCGCCACTGAAACCAACATGCCCATGAACACAGAGCCCTGCTGGTGCTGCTTGAAGTTGATCGTGATTGTTTCTTTTAAGCGTGTGTTTAATAGAAAATCCCGCATCTGAAATAGCGATATGAATTCTTCCCCGTGACCAATCGAATTGTGCTGTTTCATTGGCATGTTCATTTCGCTTTATTTGGGATGAGCCCGGAAAAACTGCAGGATAAAACTCATGTGTTAAATGAATACGCCAAGCGAACGTAGGCGACTAGCTGTTATAAATACCAGTTGCGACGAGCGGTCGGGTGAAGACAAGAGAAGAAATAAAGGATGTGGCAACGGGGGAATTGAAGAGCTTCCGGCATTCCATGCAGGTGTCAGCATGGGTGCTGTTTACCAGTCCGCATAAGGCGTTCCATCATTGCCCTGGCCTGAGGCGCCGCTGCGTACATCACCCAGGCCTTGGTCATCGGAGGCTTGTAATTGCCAGGTGTCGCGCTTGCCGGTAAGTGGGTCGATGGGGATTTCCCTCAAGTAGCGGCGGTTTACCAGTTCCTGGAGGGATTGTGGGTTGCTGCCGTGATCTTCTCGATATTGGTCCAGGGACTGGCGGATTGACGTAAGGTTATGTCGAAGTACGGTTTCCTGAGCCTTGGTGTGTTGGCGAAAGTATTGGGGGGTGACGAGCGTCATGAGAGTGGCAATGATCGCCATGACCACCAATAGTTCGATCAAGGTAAAGCCCCGGGAAACCCGGTTACCATTGGCTGTAGGACGTCCCATTGAGACTCTCCCGTTGACTGCGGGATGAAACGTCAAAAACATCTTCTCCCTCGGATGGGTTGTCGGAACTACTTTGGTAACTGCGTAACTGCCAGGTATCGATCGGTGAAAGTTCCGGGCATTCACAAACGGGGTCGCGGGGGATACGGCGTAAGAAAAACATTTTCCTGCCATTGAGATCACTCTTGTCCGTGACACCCAGGACCAAGGCTTGCAAGTTGGGGGGGTAACCGCTGTTACTGATGCTTATTTCTATACGCCCGTCGTCCGCCGCTTCTTTATAAGAATCAATCGCCCGCCGTATCTCCCGCAGCGAACGCTGCAGTTCAAGTTCCCGGTCGCGTTTTCCCATCATCGCCGTCAGCGGATAAGCTACTGTCGAAAGAGTGGCCAGCAGAGCCAGTGTCAGTAGTAATTCAATCAGCGTAAAACCTTTGGCGCTTCGATGGCTAGGCGCTATCAACGATAGCTTGCCGTGCCACATCACCGTTTAACCTCCAAGCCGGCCAAGGACTTCTTCAACAACCCAGGCAATTGGAAATAACTGCTTGCCTGAGTGTAAACAGATTTTGTTTTGAACAATACAACTTGGACCCTAGCAGAACTGATAGTGTTCGCGTTGCTCACGGTTTGGTAGGGTACTAAACGGGTTAATGCGCTTTCGCCAGCGGCGTTTGCTGGCTGCGGGCATGTAAAAAGCGTACTTGCCGCTGTGAACTATAGTTTTATGTGCGCTGTTCTTATGAACGGGTTGAACATGAAGGCTTTCGGTCGGACCCTGACGCTCCTTGCACTGTTGTCTGCGGATTCGATGGCGGCTATGCAAGCCAACACGCCCGAGGCCGATTTCTATCAGTGGATAGCGTCTGAACAAGGTCAAAAAGCGACCCTCGAGCAAATGCGCCAGCGTTGCGACCAAGTGCTGGACGCCGCGAAGAACCTGAATTGTTCAGTGTCCGTCATCGCCCGAATGTTCGAAGCCAAGGCCGCCAACCAATTGCCTGATTACCTTCTGGCCATCAAGCGCAGACACGCCCGGGCGATAGAGGCCGATCCAGAACTGAAAAGCCTGTTTTCAATGTTTGGCAACGAATCCCTCTCGATCCTGAGGGCGACCGAGGACTTCTCGGTAACAAGAAACAAACGCCGCGAGGTGTTGCCGATCCATCCGTATGCCAGTGACGCGTTCATTGCTGAAGAGGTGCTGCCGTTTATCGATGTCGGCGCGGGCAATGGTCACTTGGCGCGTTTCGTTCTCGACACAGGCGCCCCGCAAACCCGGGTCAATGCCGAAACGGCAAGGTTGATGGGGGTCAAGTTGTTGACTGACTCCCACTACGCCTACAGCACGTTTTATGGCGAGCGCGAACTGTCTGCCAGATTGGGGATTCTTGATTCCATCAAGGTAGGAGAAAGCGAGTTCAGGAATGTGCTGGTTTTTGTCAGCGACCGGGACAACTTGCTGGGGCTCGATCTGATCAGTAAGTTGGGACGCCTGAAAATCACCCGCACAACCCTGGTGCTCAATGCCGCCCTGGTCGCGCGGTGCGACTCGCCGATTGCCTACACCCGCATGGACATCAACCAAAGGCTGACGATCGCCGCAGGGCTGGATAACCGGGCAACGGTGGCAATCGTGGATACCGGAAACGTTGACTACCTGACATCGGCTGCGCCGGGTGAATTGTTCAACGTCGTGAAGTCCGACCACTCAACCGTTAGCCCCGCAGAGAAACAGCGCTATCAAACTTTCAACGGTGAATTGAAGTTGCCCGGTGATACCCAGGTCCTCACTTACAAATATTACCCGGGCTTCTCCATTCCGCCGTCGTGGTTGCAGGGGCGTTATGTGCCGTCGATCTTGCTCGGGTGGCGCGCCTTCAATGATTTTGAATTGAACCTGGACGTCGAGTCGGGTCGCTCATGTTTTAACCGGGTTTGATCGTTTTAGAACCGTTGACCGGTTTACCCACAATCCCTGTTAGCGCTTCTGTGGATAACATGTTCGCCCCTCGCTGTAACCTATACAGATCGCGGGCTGCAGCCATCAGATCAAAAAACAACCAGCCTAAACCCCGGTTTTTCATGGCTTTTTTCCCAACGTGAATGTGCACAAGTGAGCGAACTTGCCCCCAATCTCTGTTGGCGCTTCTGTGGATAAGATGTTTGCTTAACGCTGCAGGCCTTTAAATTCATGTCTTTCAGGCTGTTGGTTGAAAAATGATCAAGTCGACTGTTTCAATCAACAAACCGTCCGCAAACCTAGAAATATCGCGGCTTTCAGTGGTTTTCCACAACCCTCTGGAAGTTGCCCCCAAAGACTGTTGGCGTTTCTGTGGATAAGGTGTTCGCGATCCTCTGCAGGCCAGGTGCGGCGTGGCTTTCGAGCTTTAGGTCAAAAAATGATCAATCGCTACTGCAAACCCTGGTTTTGGATAAGTCACGGTTTTTCTTTAGTTTTTGTGGAAAAAGTTTTGCGTGTTTCCACAGTTGTCCCCATTTGCTGTGGGTGGAGGTGTGGATAACTTGTTTGCGGAAGGCTGGGAGGCGCGTAGAGCATAGCGCTGAACGGAATAGGTCATATTTCGTACAGTTCTAAACAATGGGAAATGTGGTGCGGGGGATAACCTGTCGCGAGCAAGCCCTTGTTAGGAGCGAGCTTGCTCGCGATGGAGGTCAACGATGACGCGGGAGCCTGACACCCCGCGGTTCTCTCAGGTTTTTCGCGAGCAAGCTCGCTCCTACAGGGGGGTGCATTAGCCTTGAACCGGAACCCCTTTGAGGTACGGCGCAGGCTCGGCACCCAGGTTGCTCAACAGGCGCTCGCTGTACCAATCCACAAAGTTCACCACACCAAACTCATAGGTCTTGGAGTAGGGCCCTGGCTGATAAGCGGTGGAGTTGATACCGCGCTGGTTTTCTTCTGCCAGGCGACGGTCCTGGTCGTTGGTGGCGTCCCAGACCTGGCGCATGCGCTCCACGTCGTAGTCCACACCTTCAACGGCATCCTTGTGCACGATCCACTTGGTGGTGACCATGGTTTCCTGTGCGCTGATCGGCCACACGGTGAACACGATGATGTGATCGCCCATGCAGTGGTTCCACGAGTGCGGCAGGTGCAGGATGCGCATCGAGCCCAGGTCGGGGTTCTTGATACGGCCCATGAGCTTGGCGCAGCCCTGTTTGCCGTCCAGGGTCATCGACACGGTGCCCTTGAGCAGCGGCATGCGCACGATGCGGTTACGCAGGCCGAAGCTGGCGTGGGCATAAGGGATCTTCTCGGCTTCCCAGGCGGCGGCGGAAGCGGCCACGTGGTCCTTGAAGGCCTGGTCGGCGCGCGGGTCGGTGACGTCGTCCCATTCCAGCAGGGTTTTCAGCAGCTCCGGGTGCGACGCATTGCAGTGGTAGCACTCGCGGTTGTTTTCCAGCACCAGCTTCCAGTTGGCCTTTTCCATCAAGGTGGTGGTGATCGCCACCTTGGTGTTTTCCATGTCGTACGGTTCCATGTAATGGTTGAGCGTCGACAGGAAGTCATCGATGGCCGGCGGATTTTCCGCCAGGCTGATGAAGATGTAGCCACCGGCGGTCTTCACGTTCACCGGTTTCAGGCCGTACTGCTTCATGTCGAAGTCGGCGCCCATCTCGGTGCCGGCGAACAGCAGGCGACCGTCCAGTTCGTACGTCCACTGGTGGTAGTGGCAGACCAGTTTGGCGACCTTGCCTTTTTCGCTGGTGCACAGGCGCGAACCGCGGTGGCGGCAGACGTTATGGAAGGCGTGCACGACGCCTTCTGCGCCGCGAATCACGATGATCGGGTTCTTGCCCACTTGCAGCGTCAGGTAGTTGCCCTTGGTGGGGATCTCGCAGGTCATGCCGGCGATCAACCACTCTTTCTGAAAGATTTCCTGCATGTCGATATCAAACAGGCGCTCGTCAGAGTAAAACGGCTGCGGCAGCGAGAACGTGCGCTCGCGCTCTTGCAGCATCTGCGCGGTGGCCTTGCGTGCGGGTTCCAGCGGATCGCCCAGGCTAAGGGTAGTAGTGACGTCCATCGTTTGATCCTCAAGGCCATTCTGTGTGGCCGGCGAAAGTGACTAATCAGGGTTGCTACGCAAGGTGTAAAAAACTGTCGTTGTGTGGAGCGAGTGTGGGGCCGGCGCTGGCCAGAACCTTATCCATGGGCGACATGGTGCAATCTGTTCCCGACGCGCAAGCCCCGGTAGTTGGGGCCTGGTCGCGATAAGCATGTGAATGTCGCAGATAGGTAAATGGGTGGTCCGCGCTATACGCAGAATCGCCAACATGAAGGCCGACAGTCGGCCGTGGAGATCAGCATGTCCAACAGCTTCCTGAACCCGGTAACCACCCAGACCTGGGCCAATGGCCGGCACATCGTCCGTTGCGTCAAAGTCATCCAGGAAACCTGGGATGTGCGCACCTTCTGCTTCATGGCTGACCAGCCGATCCTGTTCTTTTTCAAGCCGGGGCAGTTTGTCACCCTGGAGCTGGAAATCGAAGGCCAGCCGATCATGCGCTCGTACACCATTTCCAGCTCGCCGTCGGTGCCGTACAGCTTTTCGGTAACCATCAAGCGCGTGCCGGGCGGCAAGGTGTCCAACTGGCTGCACGACACCCTGCACGAAGGCCAGGAGCTGGCGGTACACGGACCGGTCGGGCTGTTCAATGCCATGGACTTCACCGCGCCCAAGGTGCTTTATCTCAGCGGCGGCGTCGGTATCACGCCGGTCATGTCCATGGCGCGCTGGTTCTACGACACCAACGGCAATGTCGACATGGTGTTTATCCACAGCGCTCGTTCGCCCAAGGACATCATTTACCATCGCGAGCTGGAACACATGGCGTCGCGGATCGATAACTTCAGCCTGCACCTGATCTGCGAGAAGCACGGCATGGGTGAGCCCTGGGCCGGTTATCGCGGCTACCTCAACCACCGAATGCTCGAATTGATGGCGCCGGACTTCCTTGAGCGCGAAGTGTTCTGCTGCGGCCCGACACCGTACATGAATGCGGTCAAGCGCTTGCTGGAAGCCGCTGGCTTCGACATGTCGCGTTACCACGAGGAATCCTTCGGCGCGACCCCGCCAGAGGCGCGTGCCGACGCCGTGGAACATGCCGAACAGGCGGCCGACGCACCGGAACTCGACGTGGCGGATCTGCATCAGGTGGAGTTCGTCGCGTCCGGCAAGAGCATTCGAGTGGCGCCGGGCGAGACGGTTCACGCCGCGGCAGCCAAGGCCGGTCTGCTGATTCCAAAAGCCTGCGGCATGGGCATCTGCGGTACCTGCAAGGTATTGAAGCTGGGTGGCGAAGTGGAGATGGAGCACAACGGCGGGATCACCGAGGAAGACGAAGCCGAAGGCTACATCCTGTCGTGCTGCAGCGTGCCGAAGGGTGACGTGCGTATCGAGTTCTAACTCACACCGAAAATCCCTGAAGGAGCTGCCGCAGCCTGCGGCAGCTCCTGCAGGTTTGGCGTCAGGCGCTCATCACTTCACGAATATCTTTGGCCAATTCCCGTACGCGCTCTTCCTCGGTATCCCACGAGCACATGAAGCGTGCGCCGCCGTTGCCGATGAAGGTGTAGAAACGCCAGCCCTTGGCGGTCAGTGCGGCGATGGCCGGTTCCGACAGTTGCAGGAACACGCCGTTGGCCTGGACCGGGAACATCAGCTCCACGCCTGGAATATCGCTCACCAGTTCGGCCAGCAGTTGCGCGCAGTGGTTGGCGTGGTGGGCGTATTTGAGCCAGGCGCCGTTTTCCAGGATCCCGACCCAAGGGGCGGAGAGGAAGCGCATCTTTGAAGCCAGCTGCCCGGCCTGCTTGCAGCGGTAGTCGAAGTCTTCAGCCAGTGCGTGGTTGAAGAACAGGATCGCCTCGCCCACGGCCATGCCGTTTTTCGTGCCGCCGAAACACAGGACGTCAACGCCGGCCTTCCAGGTCAGGTCCGCTGGCGTGCAGCCGAGGAACGCGCAGGCGTTGGAGAAGCGCGCGCCGTCCATGTGCAGGTTCAGGCCCAGTTCCTTGCAGGTGGCGCTGATGGCGCGGATTTCGTCCGGGGTGTAGACACTGCCGACTTCGGTGGCCTGGGTCAGGGTCACGACGCGGGGTTTGGGGTAGTGGATGTCCTGGCGCTTGAGCGCGACTTCGCGGATCGAATCCGGCGTCAGCTTGCCGTTTTCAGTGCGGGCGATCAGCAACTTGGAGCCGTTGGAGAAGAATTCCGGTGCGCCGCATTCGTCGGTTTCGACGTGGGCGGTTTCCGAGCAGATCACGCTGTGGTAACTCTGGCACAGCGACGACAGGGCCAAAGAGTTGGCGGCGGTACCGTTGAAGGCGAAGAACACTTCGCAGTCGGTTTCAAACAGTTTGCGGAAATCGTCGGACGCGCGGGCGGTCCACTCGTCGTCGCCGTAAGCGCGCTGGTGGCCATGGTTGGCCTGTTCCATGGCAGCCCAGGCTTCAGGGCAGATGCCGGAATAGTTGTCGCTGGCGAATTGTTGGCTCTTATCGGTCATGGCCTGCTTCCGTGGTCGGGACGCTTATGGTGAAGCGTCTCGTGGTCAATGATGGTGCGCACTGTACCCAAGATCGTCAGGAGAGCACACGGGATGTCGCTGTCAGAAAATTACAAGGATGCCGGGCAATTATGCACGTGACTACACACTTAAAGCAGCGCGACCATGCACTGGATCTGCTCAAGTGGCTGGCGCTTTTGTGCATGGTGCTCGATCACCTGCGATATGTCGGTTACTCCGTCGATTTGTTGTATGTGCCTGGGCGATTGGCGTTTGCGTGGTTCTGTCTGGCAATGGCCGCCAATCTTGCGCGAAAGCCTGCTGTGGAGAGCAGTGGGCAATGGCGCTATCTGGGCTGGCTGTTGCTGTTCAGCGCGGTGAGTGAAATTCCCTACCGTATGTTCATTCCCGAGCACGACACGCTGAACGTGATGCCCACCCTGGTCCTTGGCCTGTTGGTGGCGCGTGGCTGGCAACAGCCGACGCTGCAATCGCGGTTGCTGGCGGCAGTCGCCTTGCTGCTGGCGGCGCTGCTCACGCAAAAAGTGATGTTCGGTTTCTTTGGGGTCCTGTTGCCATTGGCGCTGCTGCTGGTGATCCGTCGTCCCTGGTATTACGCGCTGCTGCCGGGGCTGGTGTGTCTGGCGGCCAATCAATGGCAGGTGCTGTATTACGCCGCGCGGCTGGGCAACCCTGCGGCCATTCCCGCCATCGTCACTTGTCTGATTGCGCCATGGCTGGGGCTGTTCCTGTTGCGACACCTGCATGACGTAAAAGCACCACCGATGCGCCGCTGGGCGTATGCGCTGTATCCGCTGCATTTCCTGCTGTTGCTCGCAGTCCGCCAAGTCTTCACATAACCCCTGTGGGAGCCAGCCTGCTGGCGATTGCGGAGGTTCAGCCACCATCAGTGTCGCCTGTGCCGCCGTCATCGCCAGCAGGCTGGCTCCCACAGGGATTTGCGCAGATTAGGAGGGTGTGTCTGTCAGAGCATTTCCCGCCATGTCGTAAACGCACCTTTGCGTGGCGTCCGTAGGCATTTGACCTGTCTGCGCCGGTCATACCATCGGCATCAAAGGGCACTGCCGAAAAGCCAGTGCCTCACCGAGACGAAAGGCGCACCGCCGCCGCTGGGAGAGACGCGATGTTCAGCAAGCAAGACCAGATCCAGGGTTACGACGATGCACTGCTGGCGGCGATGAATGCCGAGGAGCAACGTCAGGAAGATCACATCGAGCTGATCGCGTCAGAGAACTACACCAGCAAACGCGTCATGGAAGCGCAAGGCAGCGGCCTGACCAACAAATACGCCGAAGGCTATCCAGGCAAGCGCTACTACGGTGGCTGCGAGCACGTGGACAAGGTTGAAGCCCTGGCCATCGAACGCGCCAAGCAGCTGTTCGGTGCCGACTACGCCAACGTGCAACCACACTCCGGTTCCTCGGCCAACAGCGCCGTGTACCTGGCCCTGCTGCAAGCCGGCGACACCATCCTGGGCATGAGCCTGGCCCATGGCGGTCACCTGACCCACGGCGCCAAGGTGTCGTCCTCGGGCAAGCTGTACAACGCCGTGCAGTACGGCATCGACACCAAGACCGGGCTGATCGACTACGACGAAGTCGAGCGCCTGGCCGTCGAGTGCAAGCCGAAGATGATCGTTGCCGGTTTCTCGGCCTACTCCAAGACCCTCGACTTCCCACGCTTCCGCCAGATCGCCGACAAGGTCGGTGCCCTGCTGTTCGTCGACATGGCCCACGTAGCCGGTCTGGTCGCTGCCGGCCTGTACCCGAATCCGCTGCCGTATGCCGACGTGGTCACCACCACCACCCACAAGACCCTGCGCGGTCCACGTGGCGGCCTGATCCTGTGCAAGTCCAACGAAGAGATCGAGAAAAAACTCAACGCTGCTGTGTTCCCCGGTGCCCAGGGCGGCCCGCTGATGCACGTGATCGCCGGCAAGGCGGTGTGCTTCAAGGAAGCGCTGGAGCCAGGCTTCAAGGCCTACCAGCAGCAAGTGATCGACAACGCCCAGGCCATGGCCGGCGTATTTATCAAACGCGGCTACGATGTAGTGTCCGGCGGTACCGACAACCACCTGTTCCTGGTCAGCCTGATCCGTCAGGGCCTCACCGGCAAAGAGGCAGATGCAGCACTCGGTCGCGCCCACATCACCGTGAACAAGAACGCTGTCCCGAACGATCCACAGTCGCCGTTCGTGACCTCCGGCCTGCGCATCGGCACCCCGGCGGTGACCACTCGCGGCTTCAAGGTCAGCCAGTGCGTCGAACTGGCCGGCTGGATCTGCGACATCCTCGACAACCTCGGCGATGCCGATGTCGAGGCCAATGTCGCCCAGCAAGTATCGGCACTGTGCGCGGACTTCCCGGTTTATCGCTGAGCGCGGTTTTGGAGTAAATGACTATGCAACGCTACTCAGGCTTCGGCCTCTTCAAACACTCCCTCAGCCACCACGAAAACTGGCAGCGCATGTGGCGCACGCCGACCCCGAAGAAGGTCTACGACGTGGTCATCGTCGGCGGTGGCGGGCATGGTCTGGCGACCGCCTATTACCTGGCCAAGGAACACGGCATCACCAACGTGGCCGTGGTCGAGAAAGGCTGGCTGGGCGGCGGTAACACCGCGCGCAACACCACCATCGTGCGCTCCAACTACCTGTGGGACGAGTCGGCGCACCTGTACGAACACGCGATGAAACTGTGGGAAGGCCTGTCCCAGGACCTGAACTACAACGTGATGTTCTCCCAACGCGGCGTCTACAACCTGTGCCACACCCTGCAAGACATCCGTGATTCCGAGCGCCGGGTCAGCGCCAACCGCCTCAACGGCGTCGACGGCGAACTGCTCGATGCCAAGCAAGTGGCCGACGAGATCCCGTACCTCGACTGCTCGAAGAACACCCGTTACCCGGTGATGGGCGCCACCGTCCAGCGTCGCGGCGGCGTGGCCCGTCACGATGCCGTGGCCTGGGGCTTTGCCCGTGCCGCCGACGCACTGGGCGTGGACCTGATCCAGCAGACCGAAGTGATCGGCTTCCGCAAGGAAAACGGCGTGTGCATCGGCGTTGAAACCAACAAGGGCTTCATCGGCGCCAAGCGCGTCGGTGTAGTGACTGCCGGTAACTCCGGGCACATGGCCAAACTGGCCGGTTTCCGTCTCCCGATCGAATCCCACCCGCTGCAAGCGCTGGTGTCCGAGCCGATCAAGCCAATCATCGACAGCGTGATCATGTCCAACGCCGTGCACGGTTACATCAGCCAGTCCGACAAGGGCGACCTGGTGATCGGCGCCGGTATCGACGGCTACAACGGCTACGGCCAGCGTGGTTCGTACCCGGTGATCGAGCACACCGTCCAGGCCATCGTCGAGATGTTCCCGGTCTTGTCCCGCGTACGCATGAACCGTCAGTGGGGCGGCATCGTCGACACCACCCCGGATGCCTGCCCGATCATTTCGAAAACCCCGGTACCGAACATGTTCTTCAACTGCGGTTGGGGCACCGGCGGCTTCAAGGCCACACCTGGCTCGGGCAACGTATTTGCCGCCAGCCTGGCCAAGGGTGAAATGCACCCATTGGCCGCACCTTTCTCCATCGACCGTTTCCACAACGGTGCGTTGATCGACGAACACGGCGCTGCTGCGGTTGCCCACTAACAGGAGAAATCCCCATGTTGCATATCTTCTGTCCTCACTGCGGCGAGCTGCGCTCCGAAGAGGAATTCCATGCATCCGGCCAGGCGCACATCCCGCGTCCACTGGATCCGAACAGCTGCACCGACGAGGAGTGGGGCGACTACATGTTCTTCCGCGACAACCCTCGCGGTCTGCACCATGAGCTGTGGGATCACGTCGCTGGTTGCCGCCAGTACTTCAACGCCACCCGTGACACCGTGACGTACGAGATTCTCGAAACCTACAAGATCGGCACCAAGCCACAATTCACCGACAAGACCGATAGCCCGAAAGCGGCCACCACGGCTCTGGGAGAGAAGGTATGAGCCAGATCAATCGCCTGTCCAACGGCGGACGGATCGACCGCAACAAAGTCCTGACCTTCACCTTCAACGGCCAGAGCTACAAAGGCTTCGAGGGCGATTCGCTGGCCGCTGCATTGCTGGCCAACGGCGTCGACATCATCGGTCGCAGCTTCAAGTATTCCCGCCCGCGCGGCATCTATGCCGCCGGTGCCGAAGAGCCGAACGCGGTGCTGCAGATCGGCGCCACCGAAGCCACGCAAATTCCCAACGTACGCGCCACGCAACAAGCGCTGTACCAGGGCCTGGTCGCTACCAGCACCAACGGCTGGCCGAACGTGAACAACGACATGATGGGGATTCTCGGCAAGGTCGGCGGCAAGCTGATGCCACCGGGCTTCTACTACAAAACCTTCATGTACCCGCAATCGTTCTGGATGACTTATGAGAAGTACATCCGCAAGGCTGCCGGCCTGGGCCGCTCGCCGACCGAGAATGATCCGGACACCTACGACTACATGAACCAGCACTGCGACGTGCTGATCGTCGGCGCCGGCCCTGCAGGCCTGGCCGCTGCACTGGCGGCTGCGCGCAGCGGTGCCCGCGTGATCCTGGCTGACGAGCAGGAAGAGTTCGGCGGCAGCCTGCTCGACTCCCGCGAAAGCCTCGACGGCAAGCCTGCGACCGAGTGGGTCGCCAGCGTCATCGCCGAACTGAAGAACACCCCGGACGTGCTGCTGTTGCCGCGCGCCACGGTCAACGGTTATCACGACCACAACTTCCTGACCATTCACGAGCGGCTGACCGATCACCTCGGCGACCGCGCCCCGATTGGCCAGGTGCGTCAGCGCATCCACCGCGTTCGCGCCAAGCGCGTGGTGCTGGCGACCGGCACTCATGAGCGCCCACTGGTCTACGGCAACAATGACGTGCCGGGCAACATGCTCGCTGGCGCAGTCTCGACTTACATTCGCCGCTACGGCGTGGCACCGGGCAAGAAGCTGGTGCTGTCGACCAACAACGACCATGCCTACCGCGTGGCCCTGGATTGGCTCGATGCCGGTCTGCAAGTGGTGGCCGTCGCCGACGCCCGCAGCAACCCGCGTGGTGCGTTGGTGGAAGAGGCGCGTGCCAAAGGCATCCGCATCCTCACCGGTAGCGCTGTGATCGAAGCCCGTGGCAGCAAGCGCGTGACCGCTGCCCGTGTGGCCGCCATCGATGTCAAAGGACACAAGGTCACCAGCCCGGGCGAATGGCTCGAATGCGACCTGCTCGCCAGTTCCGGCGGCTACAGCCCGGTAGTCCACTTGGCTTCGCACCTGGGTGGCAAGCCGATCTGGCGCGAAGACATCCTCGGTTTTGTGCCGGGTGAGGCGCCGCAGAAACGCGTATGCGTCGGTGGCATCAACGGTGTCTACGGCCTTGGCGATTCCCTGGCCGACGGTTTTGAAGGGGGTGTGCGCGCCGCCAGCGAAGCCGGCTTCGGTCCGGTCGAAGCCAAGTTGCCAAAAGCCCTGGTCCGCCAGGAAGAGCCGACGCTGGCATTGTTTCAAGTGCCTTACGAGAAAGTCACTGCTCGTGCGCCGAAGCAATTCGTCGATCTGCAAAACGACGTCACTGCGGCCGGTATCGAACTGGCGACCCGCGAAGGCTTCGAGTCGGTCGAACACGTCAAGCGCTACACCGCGCTGGGCTTCGGCACCGATCAGGGCAAGCTCGGTAACGTCAACGGCCTGGCCATTGCCGCCCGTTCGCTGAACGTGACCATCGCGCAGATGGGCACCACCATGTTCCGTCCGAACTACACGCCGGTAACCTTCGGCGCCGTGGCCGGTCGTCACTGTGGGCACATCTTCGAGCCGGTGCGTTTCACCGCACTGCATCACTGGCACCTGAAAAACGGCGCCGAGTTCGAAGACGTCGGTCAGTGGAAACGACCTTGGTACTTCCCGAAATCCGGTGAAGACATGCATGCCGCCGTGAAGCGCGAATGCAAAGCCGTGCGCGACAGCGTCGGCCTGCTGGACGCGTCGACCCTGGGCAAGATCGACATCCAGGGCCCGGACTCGCGCGAGTTCCTCAACCGCATCTACACCAACGCCTGGACCAAGCTCGACGTGGGCAAGGCGCGCTACGGCCTGATGTGCAAAGAAGACGGCATGGTCTTCGACGACGGCGTAACCGCTTGCCTGGCCGACAACCACTTCGTGATGACCACCACCACCGGCGGCGCTGCACGCGTGCTGCAATGGCTGGAAATCTACCACCAGACCGAATGGCCGGAGCTGAAGGTGTACTTCACTTCCGTGACCGATCACTGGGCGACCATGACCCTGTCCGGGCCGAACAGCCGCAAGCTGCTCGCTGAAGTCACCGACATCGACCTGAGCAACGAAGCCTTCCCGTTCATGACCTGGAAAGAAGGCCTGGTGGGCGGTGTGCCGGCGCGGGTGTTCCGGATTTCGTTTACCGGTGAACTGTCGTACGAAGTCAACGTGCAAGCCGACTATGCGATGGGTGTGCTGGAAAAAATTGTCGATGCTGGCAAGAAGTACAACCTGACGCCATATGGCACCGAAACCATGCACGTGCTGCGCGCCGAGAAGGGCTTCATCATCGTCGGTCAGGACACCGACGGCTCGATGACCCCGGACGACCTGAACATGGGCTGGTGCGTCGGTCGCACCAAACCGTTCTCGTGGATCGGCCAGCGTGGCATGAACCGTGAAGACTGCGTGCGTGACCAGCGCAAGCAACTGGTTGGCCTGAAGCCGATCGACCCGAACAAATGGCTGCCGGAAGGCGCACAGCTGGTGTTCAACACCAAGCAGTCGATCCCGATGACCATGGTCGGTCACGTGACCTCCAGCTATGCGCACAACTCCCTGGGCTATTCGTTTGCCATGGGCGTGGTCAAGGGCGGCCTGAACCGCATGGGTGAGCGTGTGTTTGCGCCACTGGCGGACGGCAGCGTGATCGAGGCGGAAATCGTTTCTTCGGTGTTCTTCGATCCGAAAGGCGAACGCCAGAACGTTTAACGACCTCGAGATCTGTGGGCGGGCTGCCAATCGCCAGCAGGGCTAGCTCCCACAGTTGAATGTGGGAGCTAGCCCTGCTGGCGATGACGGCAGTGCAGCCACCACAAGAACCAACAGAATTCAGGAAAGGTGCTTTATGACCGCAGCCAATGTTTACCCACAACGCCCAACCACCGGGGCCAAGGCCGAGTCGTCGCTGCATCACGCCGACCTGCCAAGCCTGGTGGGCAAGGGTCGCAAGAGCGCCGGTGTGACCGTGCGCGAGAAAAAACTCCTCGGCCACCTGACCCTCCGTGGCGATGGCCACGATGCTGCGTTCGCCGCTGGCGTGCAGAAGGCGCTGGGGATCGAATTGCCAGGTGCGCTGACCGTCACCGTCAAAGGTGAAACCAGCCTGCAATGGATGGGGCCGGATGAATGGCTGCTGATCGTGCCGACCGGCGAAGAGTTCGCCGCCGAGCAAAAGCTGCGTGAAGCGTTGGGCGACCTGCACATCCAGATCGTCAACGTCAGCGGTGGCCAGCAGATCCTCGAGCTGAGCGGCCCGAACGTGCGCCAGGTGTTGATGAAGTCCACCAGCTACGACGTGCACCCCAACAACTTCCCGGTGGGCAAGGCCGTCGGCACGGTGTTCGCCAAGTCGCAACTGGTGATCCGTCACACCGCTGAAGACACCTGGGAACTGCTGATTCGCCGCAGCTTCTCGGATTACTGGTGGTTGTGGTTGCAGGATGCTTCTGCCGAATACGGCCTTAGCGTTCAGGCTTGACCAGCGATCACCTGTAGGAGCGGGCTTGCTCGCGAAGGACCAGAGGGCGACGCGTTGATTCAGGATGCACGCGTTATCGTTGACGTCCATCGCGAGCAAGCTCGCTCCTACAGGTAGGTTTACCGATTTCTCAGGAGTCACCGCACTATGAGCCGCGCCCCAGACACATGGATCTTGACCGCCGACTGCCCCAGCGTGCTCGGCACCGTGGACGCGGTGACGCGCTTTCTGTTCGAGCAGGGCTGCTACGTCACCGAACACCACTCTTTCGATGACCGGCTCTCGGGCCGTTTTTTCATTCGTGTGGAATTCCGCCAACCGGATGGCTTCGACGAGCAGTCGTTTCGCGCAGGCCTGGCCGAACGCGGTGAATCCTTCGGCATGATCTTCGAACTGACCCCGCCGCATTACCGGCCGAAAGTGGTGATCATGGTCTCCAAGGCCGATCACTGCCTCAACGACTTGTTATACCGCCAGCGCATCGGCCAGTTGTCGATGGATGTCGCCGCCGTGATCTCCAACCATCCCGATCTCAAGCCGTTGGCCGATTGGCACCAGATTCCGTACTACCATTTCCCCCTGGACCCGAACGACAAACCGTCCCAGGAGCGTCAGGTGTTGCAGGTGATCGAAGAGTCCGGCGCTGAACTGGTGATCCTTGCCCGCTACATGCAAGTGCTGTCACCTGAGTTGTGCCGCAAACTCGATGGCAAGGCGATCAATATCCACCACTCCCTGCTGCCCGGTTTCAAGGGTGCCAAGCCTTATCACCAGGCCTATAACAAAGGCGTGAAACTGGTCGGCGCCACGGCCCACTACATCAACAACGACCTCGACGAAGGGCCGATCATTGCCCAGGGCGTGGAGGTGGTGGATCACAGTCATTACCCGGAAGACCTGATCGCCAAGGGGCGGGATATCGAAGGGCTGACATTGGCCCGGGCCGTGGGTTATCACATTGAGCGACGAGTGTTCTTGAACGCCAATCGCACGGTCGTTCTCTAGATCGCCTCCCCCTGTAGGAGCTGGCTTGCCAGCGAAGGGGCCGCAACAAACAACGCAAGACACACAGGCAATAACCCGAGCAATCAACGCGCCGCCGATCCCTGGCGACGCGACCGCTACATAAAAACAACAGCGAGGTGAAAGCATGTCTGGCAATCGTGGTGTGGTGTATCTCGGCGCTGGCAAGGTCGAAGTACAGAAAATCGACTATCCGAAAATGCAGGACCCGCGCGGCAGGAAGATCAACCACGCCGTCATCCTGCGTGTGGTTTCCACCAACATCTGTGGTTCCGACCAGCACATGGTGCGCGGCCGTACCACGGCGCAAACCGGCCTGGTGCTGGGCCACGAGATCACCGGTGAAGTGATCGAGAAGGGCAGCGACGTCGAGAACCTGCAGATCGGCGACCTGGTGTCCGTACCGTTCAACGTGGCTTGCGGGCGCTGCCGTTCCTGCAAGGAAATGCACACGGGCGTGTGCCTGAGCGTCAACCCGGCCCGTCCGGGCGGTGCTTATGGCTATGTCGACATGGGCGACTGGACCGGCGGCCAGGCCGAATACGCCATGGTGCCGTACGCCGACTTCAACCTGCTGAAACTGCCGGATCGCGACCGGGCCATGGAGAAAATCCGTGACCTGACCTGCCTTTCCGACATCCTGCCCACCGGCTACCACGGTGCCGTAACCGCCGGCGTTGGCCCAGGCAGCACCGTCTACATCGCCGGTGCCGGCCCGGTCGGCCTGGCTGCCGCCGCTTCCGCTCGCCTGCTGGGCGCGGCGGTGGTCATCGTCGGTGACGTCAACACCATCCGCCTGGCCCACGCCAAGGCCCAGGGTTTCGAAATCGCCGACCTGTCTTCCGACACCCCGTTGCACGAACAGATCGCTGCGCTGCTGGGCGAACCGGAAGTGGATTGCGCCATCGACGCCGTAGGCTTCGAAGCCCGCGGCCACGGCCATGACGGCGTCAAGCACGAAGCCCCGGCCACCGTGCTCAACTCGCTGATGGGCGTGGTGCGCGTGGCCGGCAAGATCGGCATCCCGGGCCTCTACGTCACCGAAGACCCGGGCGCCGTCGACGCCGCCGCAAAAATGGGCAGCCTGAGCATCCGCTTCGGCCTGGGCTGGGCCAAATCCCACAGCTTCCACACCGGCCAGACCCCGGTGATGAAGTACAACCGCCAACTCATGCAAGCAATCATGTGGGACCGCATCAACATCGCCGAAGTGGTGGGCGTGCAGGTCATCAGCCTGGATCAGGCGCCGGAAGGCTACGGCGAGTTCGATGCGGGCGTACCGAAGAAGTTTGTGATTGATCCGCATAAGTTGTTTAGTGCGGCGTAAGTAAGAGGCGAGAGACGGAAAAGGGCGACAAAACCGCCCTTTTCCTAGCATCTGTTTATCTTTGTACCCTGATTAATTTTGCTCAAGATTTTCTTATTTTAGAGATGTATTTTTCACGAAATTGAATGCGTAAATCCTCCAGTGAAACTGGAAAAATACCTTCTTGGTAAAGCTGAGTGTTCGCTCTGATATTTTGTCCTAAACGATGGCCGGCATCTTGTATCGCTAGGGGCACAATTGAAGCTGGGCGCACACTCAGTACTGCTGGCTCTCCATTTGGAAAGTTTATTGTTTCCCCAGCCCAGTTATGAATATCCTCGGACGGCCTTCCGCTCGGTAGTTTTTCGGGATTCTGCACTGAAAAAGCAGATCCTGAGCGAGAGCTTCCTGGTGGCGGACGATGAGGAAGAGAGGGAGCGAGAGAGGCGTCGACGCTGCTGTACGGTCGAACGCTCGCGTATCCGGATGGCAAGGATGAGGGCAGTCCTGAAGAGCTGTTTGTGCCAACGCTCGAATAAATAGAAGAGGCTGCTGTACCGCGTGTATGTGAGGTACGTGCTAGTGGGTTCAAGAATCGTCCAGTTTCTATAGTGCGTCCGCCGGCCCGAGCCGCACGTGGTGTACGTCCCAGGAAACTTAAGAAACGGTTGAGTAGTGAAACATGCCCCGTAGGATCACTCCGATTTACCGGATCCCCCACACAATACGCATACGCATTCAATCCGCCCTCCCCAAACGGACTCCAACTGTCTGGACTGTTGAACCGTTTCAATACCGGGTTATATGCCCGAAAGCCATTGCCCAACAAATAATGCCCTGTTAGCGGGTCCGACAGTTCTCCGTTGAAGCCCAGCGGACTGAGCAAGCCTTTTTCCCGGGTGCGGTGGCCATAGGATGTGTAAGCGATGGGATGAGGCTGATGCTCGTTGAGGACGTTTAACACCGAACGCTGTTGATCGGTTACCAGCAGCGTTGTGTTGTTTAATTGCATAGGCATCGATTGGGGGCCAGATAAGATTAAGAGATCCGTTCTCACAGCATCGTTCCTTTTTCTGCCGTTGCCTACTAGCAGATCTGATAGGTTTGTAATCCTCAAACCTGTATTGCGACGAGCGGGTTGAAAATGGTCCCGGGCCTGAGGAACATGCCCGCTCATACCCGGTCAAACCGGCAGCTTTGCGCCCGTGAGTCGGGCGTTTTCATGGCACAAGAGGATGTCTGGATGAAGATTTCACGCGGTTTTGTACTGGCTTCGCTGATGACCCTGGCGGCCAGCCCGGTCTTCGCACAGTTCAGCTTGAGCGATGCGGCCAATGCCATTGCGGGGATGAAGGGCGATAATGCTGCCACAGAGGCCGCGCCGACTTCGCAGACTGCGGACCTGCTGGGCGCGCTCAGCCAACTGAATGTGACGCCACAACAAGCCGTCGGTGGCGCCGGGGCGATGCTGGGGCTGGCGAAGAATCAATTGAGCTCGACCGACTACTCGGAACTGGCCAAAAGCGTGCCGGGGATCGACACACTGTCGGGCGGCGGTGAGCTGGGCGCGCTCGCGGGCTTGCTGGGGGCGACCGGTAAATCCGCTGGGCTGGATAACGCCTTGGGCAACGTCAAGGACACCAACGACCTGAACAACGCCTTCAGCGCCCTGGGCATGGACACCGGCATGATCGGCGTGTTTGCTCCGGTGATCCTGCAATACTTCGGTCAGCAGGGTGTCGGCGGTTCGCTGCTGCAAAGCCTGGGTGGAATTTGGGGCGCCGGCACTGGTACCGGCACCGGAATCGGCAGTTGATCAGCGGCTTTCGGCGCGCAACTCGTCGATACGCCGGTCCTTCTCGATCCAGAGCTGGTTGACCCAGTTCTGGACCTTCTCACGAAACAGCGGATCGTTTTCGTAATCACCCTGCCACAGCGCCGGGTCGAGCTCACGGGTCTTGATGTCGATGATGACCCTCGGCACGTTACCGCTGATCAAGTCCCAGAACCCCGGAATCGCCGGCTGCGGATACACCACGGTCACGTCGAGAACCGCATCGAGCTGTTCACCCATCGCCGCCAATACAAACGCCACGCCACCCGCCTTGGGCTTGAGCAGGTGGGTGAAGGGCGACTGCTGCTGAGCGCTTTTGGCGGCGGTAAAACGGGTGCCTTCCAGGTAATTGACCACCGTCACCGGCTGGCGCTTGAACAGCTCGCAGGCTTGTCGGGTGATCTCCAGATCCTTGCCGGCCAACTCCGGGTTCTTCGCCAGAAACGCCTTGCTGTAGCGCTTCATGAACGGGTAGTCCAGCGCCCACCAGGCCAGGCCCAGGAACGGTACCCAGATAAGTTCTCTCTTGAGGAAGAATTTGAAGAACGGCGTGCGCCGGTTCAACGTCTGGATCAGCGCAGGAATATCGACCCAGGACTGATGATTGCTGATCACCAGATAGGAAGTGTCGCGACGCAGATCGTCACCGCCGCGTATATCCCAGTGGGTGGGGATGCACAGACGAAAGATCAGTTTGTCGATCTCCGACCAGGTCTCGGCAATCCACATCACCACCCAGGAGGCGTAATCGCGAAAGCGCCCGTGCAGGACCAGTTTGAGCAAGGCAAACACCATCAGCGGTCCGATCAGGGCCAGGGTGTTGAGCAACAACAGCAATGTGACGAAACAGCCGGTGAGCAGGCGGCGCATAAATGACTCTTGGAAGCGTTTGGGCGCGCCATGATAAGCAGCTTCGGGCGACAGGCCAAATCGGTGCTGACGAATGTTTCACCTCCGGACCGTTACCCTTGTGGGAACGATCAGCTCAACAACGGTCTAAAATTGCGCTGCCAACTCCTCAAGGACTCCCAGTACGTGAAATCCCTTCTTGCATTGCTTTCACTCCTCGCACTGCCGGTCATGGCCGCCGAGCCGACTCTGTACGGGCGCTACGAATACATCTCGCTGCCGGAAATCGGTGGTGAAGTGCTCAAGGCTAAAATGGACACCGGCGCACTGACCGCATCGCTTTCGGCCAAGGACATCGAGACCTTCACTCGTGATGGTGAAGACTGGGTGCGATTCCGCCTGGCGACCAAGGGTGCGAGCAACAAGGTCTATGAACATAAGGTCGCGCGCATCAGCAAGATCAAGACCCGTTCAGAAGAGGACGAGGATGAAGATGTGGCCGCGCCGACCAAGCGTCCGGTGGTGGATTTGGAGTTGTGCCTGGGCAACGTCAAGCGAACGGTCGAGGTTAACCTCACCGACCGTAGCAGTTTCAATTACCCGCTGTTGATTGGTGCCAAGGCCTTGCGAGAGTTTGGTGCGGCAGTGAATCCGGCGCGACGGTTTACGGCGGACAAGCCGGATTGTTAATAGTTAACTCAGGGTTGCCTGGCCTCATCGTGAGTCTCTGATTTTGTTCGCGGTCTCAACAAAATCATTTGCGTTGAAGTCTCCGGCGACACGACTGGTGCCATCAATGCGCAGGGATGAGACATGGGAAATGACACTTGCCAGTTCATTTTTTGAGTAAGTAGGCCGGTCCTCAGATTTCTTATTTTTACTTCATTCAGATGTTTAAAAAAGGGTTTCTTGGATTGAGCAGGCCGGTATTTGTAATGACTGCATCCAAGGTGTTGCGAATGTGTTCATCGGCGGCATGGAGATACTTGATACCGGTTACTGCATCTGGAGGCGTTATTTTATTGAAGTGAGAAAGTTTTTTTGGGGTAAGTAGTTCGCGTGCAATTAATGCTTCTGGGTGGGTGCTCTTACTGTTTGCGAGAAATTTTATTTTCCCCGACGTATATTCCTATTACTAATGGGTGGTTCTTTATAGAAATTCAGATTTCTGATTGTTGTTTCACTATCTATGGCTCTTAAAATGCTGATCCTTTCAGTGCCGATATTTTGCCATGCATTTACAGTATTCCGAAATTGAGCAAGCTCTTGTGTTGGCATGTGTTCAACAGAGTCTGAAATGGCAGAAGAATTTGAAGTTATATTTCCACCGTTCGGCGCCCTGTTAGATGAGGCTGCTGAATTGCCGCTTATACTGCTATTCAAGCGAAGCTTCTGGTCCATGTTCTCACCGTCGACAAATGCTTGTTTGAGCTCTTTTCGGAACTGATTCTCATCCTTTTTTGTCAGCTTTGTTTTTGTATGTTTTGAGGTGAGTTGGGAGGGCGGCTGTACGCTCTCTGAGTTGCCCGGAACTTGTTGCCATGCCCCAATTTTTACAACTGTTTCGGGTTCGGCGGTTTTTTTCATTGCGCCGATTTTTCTTAGAAAAATTTTAAGCGGTCGCCAGGTGTGCCCCGTTGAATCAGAGCGATTTACCGGCTCTCCTCCACAGTACGCATAAGCATTAATGCCACCCTTTCCAAACGGACTCCAACTATCCGGACTATTAAATCGCATCAATACCGGATTGAACTGCCGATACCCTCTGCCCAAATGATAATGCCCGGTCACCGAATCCGGCAGCTCTCCATTAAAGCCGAGCAAGCTGAGCAAACCGTTTGCAAGTGGACGATGACCGTAGGGCGTATAGGCAAGGAGATGGGGTTGCGTTGCGTTGAGTGCATTCAACACCGAGCGCTGTTGATCAGTAGCCAGCAGGATTGTTTTACGTGAAGACGTAGGCATGGGTTGAGCTCCAGTGCTGAAGGTCCATGAATGCGGACCTTCAGCATCGGAGTTTTCTCAGGCGTTGCCTACTATCAGAACTGCTAGGGTGATGGCGCTTTGTGCGTCAAACCTTCGGCATCGTCGCCAGCATCGAAGGCCGCTGGCTCACCTCGAAATACCACGTCGCCAACTGCGGATTCGCCGATCGCCACTCCAGGTCCGGGTGGCGCAGATCCAGATAACCCAATGCACAGGCAACACTGATCGCCGCTACGTCGAAATGGCTGGTCAGCTCGGCAATCGCCTCTTTTTCCAGCAACGCCAGCGCACGGCGGATTTTGTCGCGTTGGCCGTCGAGCCATTGCTCCCAGTGTTTTTCAGGGGCACGCAGGGCGACTTCGTAGCGTACGAGTACCGCGGCGTCCATGATCCCGTCGGCCATGGAGGCGATGGTCAGGCGCCGCCAGCGGGCCGAGCCTTCGCGGGGGATCAGCGGGTTGCCGACGTGCTGGTGGTCGAGGTAATCGAGGATCACCCGGCTGTCGTGGATGACGCTGCCATCGGCCAGGCGCAGGGCGGGGATCTTGCTCAGGGGGTTGTCGTCGATCAGGGACTGGTCCGGGTCGACCGGGGTGAGTACGCAGTTTTGCAGGGCGACGCGGTCCTGTTGACCGGTTTCGTGCAGCAGCACCATGACTTTGCGGACGAAGGGGGAGAGAGGGTTGTGGTACAGGGTCATGCTCGGGGTGGACATGGCAGTGACTCGGTCGGTGGCGGTGTCACGCAGCATAACGTGTGGAGGCAATGTAGGAGCGAGCTTGCTCGCGAAGGGGCCGTGTCAGTCGACATCATTGCCGTCTGATACGCCGTTCGCGAGCAGGCTCGCTCCCACAGGGGATCTTTCTCAGTTCGCCGGTTGCAATGCGGCCTGTGGGCCCGCAGCGGTCTGCTGAGGCTTGAGTTCGCGGGCAACCGTCCAGACGATGAACGCGGCGACGATGTCGAAAATCGCCAGGGTCACGAACAGCGGGCTGTAGCCGATCTTGGTCACCATCACGCCGAACACCAGGGTGAAGGCAGCCGCGCCGAGGTAGCCGAACATGCCGCCCATGCCGGTAGCGGTGGCCACTTCGTTCTTGCCGAACGAGTCAGAGGTGATCGCATACAGCGCGCCGGACAAGGTCTGGTGAGCGAAGCCGCCGATGCACAGCAACGCAATCGCTGTGTACGGGCTGGCGACCAGGCCGATGCACGCCGGGCCGATCATGCAGGAGGCACCAAACAGCAGGACCATTTTGCGCGAGGTGAACAGCGACACTTTGCAGTGCTTGTGGAAGAACGGGCTCAGATAGCCACCGAGCACGCAGCCGAGGTCAGCGGCGAGGAACGGCAGCCAGGCGAACATCGCGATCTCTTTGATGTTCATGTGCCGCTCGGTCATCAGGTACAGCGGAATCCAGGCATTGAACGTCTGCCAGGCCGGCTCGGAGAGGATCCGCGCGCTGGCAATGGCGTAGAAGTTACGGCTGCCGATGATTTTCTTCCAGCTGCCCTTTTTCGTGGCCGGCTCCTTGAAGTGGTCTTCCTGGCCGCTGAGGATGTAGGCGCGTTCTTCATCGCCCAGGCGTTTTTGATCCCGGGGATGCTTGTAGAGGATCACCCACAGGAAGCTCCAGAGCACGCCCAGGCCGCCGACGATCAGGAACGCCAGTTCCCAGCCGCTGTGCAGGATCGCCCAGACCACCAATGGCGGCGCCAGCAGTGCGCCAATCGATGAACCGATGTTGAACCAGCCGATCGCAACCGAACGCTCCTTGGCCGGAAACCATTCGGTGGTGGCTTTCACGGCGGCCGGCAAGCCCGCGGCTTCTGTCAGCCCGAGCAGGCCGCGAACGAACGCCAGGCCCTGCCAGCCACTCGCCAGTGCCGCCAGCGCGCAGGCAATCGACCAGGCGAAGGCAAAAATCGCAAAGCCCATTTTGGTGCCGATGGCATCGATGATGTAGCCGGCCACCGGTTGCATCAGCGCATAGCAAACCTGCCAGGCAACGACGATGTGCGAATACTGTTCGGTGGAAATATTCATTTCGCTCATCAGGGTCGGGGCGGCCACTGACAGGGTATTGCGAGCGAGGTAGTTGACGATCAGACCGGCTGTTACCAGGCCGACCATCCACCAGCGGATGCCTTTGACTTTCATCACATCACCGTCATTTTTTTTGGATTTATTGTGGGTGTCGCATTTATTGTTGTAGGTTGTCGTACAACATGCGCCTTTATAGGAGTGCAAGGGTGAATGTGTCAACAAATATGTCTGGGATTTCGCCGGATGAGGCGACGGGCGGGGGGCATTGTCGTCGTATAACTTGTAGGAGCGAGCTTGCTCGCGATGGCCTTCAATATGACGCCGGAAGTCTGGCTCCCCGAGGCGTTCTCAGGTTTATCGCGAGCAAGCTCGCTCCTACAGGGGGTGGCGGGTTATTGGCGTTGGAGGAGGCCGCGCAAGGCGAGGGTGGCCGGAATACCCAGGCCAAGCCAGCTCAGGGCATCCCACACGCCGTCACCGAGCAGTGCGGCAAACAACCCCGCCGCAGTGAACAAGGCGATGACGGTGGGGGTGCCGAACACCTTCCAGAAATTCGACTGCCGGGGCCTCATGCCACACTCTCCGCTTTTTCCAGCACGGGTTTCGCGGCCTTGCGCCGCACCACCCACAGGTAGACGCCGCTGCCGAGCACAATAATCGTCAGCACATCCAGGGTCGCCCAGAGGATTTGCATCGGCATGCCACCGTAGTCGCCGAAGTGCAGCGGCTGCGACATGCCCATGGCGTCCATGTACCAGGGGCGCTCGGCCACGGCGGTGACTTGCAGGGTGCTGGCGTCGATCAGTACCGGCGTCAGCAGGTGCGAGGTCAGGTGCGTGCTGCCTTTCATGAAGACCGCGTAATGGTGCTCGCTGGAGAACCGCGTGCCGGGGAAGGCAATGAAGTCCGGCTGCATGCCGGGTGCGACTTCTTTGGCAATGTCCAGCAAACGAGTGGCCGGTGCCAGTTGCGTCAGCGGTGGTGCGTCGCGATACGGCGCAACCATCGCACTCAGACTGTCGTTGCGCCACGCGGCAATCAACAGGTCGGCGCAGGCACTGATCACGCCGGTCACACCCACCACCAGCGCCCAGGTCAGGGTTACCACGCCGATCAGGTTATGCAGGTCGAGCCAACGCAGGCGGGTGGACTTGTCCTGGCGCACGGTGGCGAATTTCAAGCGGCGCATGAACGGCAGATACAACACGGTGCCGGACACGATCGCGACGGCGAACATCAGACCCATGAACGCCAGCAGCAACTTGCCCGGCAACCCGGCGAACATGTCCACGTGCAGGCGCAGCATGACCATCATGAAGCCGCCATTGGCCGACGGCATCTCCAGCGCTTCGCCGGTACGGGCGTCGAGCATGAAGGTGTGGGACGAGTTCGGTTCGGTGCCGGCAGTGGCCGCCATGATCGCGATCGCGCCGTTGGGTTCGTCTTCGTCGAAACCGAAGTACTGCATGACTTCGCCGGGACGATGTTTTTCAGCCGCCTGCACCAGTTGCTGCAAATTCAGCTGCGGAGTGTCCGCCGGCATCTGCTTCAACTCGGCGGCGTCGCCCAGCAGATGGTCGATCTCATGGTGGAAGATCAACGGCAGGCCGGTCAGTGCCAGCATCAGCAAAAACACGGTGCAGATCAGGCTGGTCCAGGTGTGGACGAAGGACCAGCGACGAATTGTTTTACTTTTCATTTCATAGCCTTCAGAAAAACCAAAGCCGTCCACGAAGGACGGCCGGGTCGTTGGGCCTGTCAGGTCAAGCCGTTACCACTTGTAGTCAAGGCTGGCCATGAAGTTGCGACGGTCGCCGTAGTAGCAGTAGAAGCCGTCACAGGTCGATATGTATTCCTTGTCGAATACGTTGTTGGCATTGACGCTGACACTGACGCCCTTGAGGACATTGTCCAGGCGGCCAAGGTCGTAATGAACGCCTGCATCATAAACAGTGTAGGAATCGCTGTGGCCATCCGACGGATCGCGTACGAAGGCCATGCTGCCGATGGCAATGTTGTCGGTTTCGCCGACATAGCGCACGCCGAAGCCGATGCCGAAGCCATCCAGAACACCGGTATGCCAGGTGTAGTCAGCCCATGCAGCGGCCTGGTTTTCCGGGGTCAGTGGCAGCGGGCGGTTTTTGTCCAGTGGGTCGGTGACTTTGGTCATCTTGCTGTTGGCGTAGGTATACGAGGCGGTCAGGTTCAGGTTCTCGTTGACGTCACCCGTCGCTTCCAGCTCGAAGCCACGGACTTTCGCTTCACCCAGTGGGCGAGATACGCCCAGGGTGTCGCTGAGTACGATGTCCTTGCGGGTCAGGTCATAGGCCGCCGCTGTGAACAGCATGTCGGTACCCGGGGGCTGGTACTTGAGCCCCACTTCATATTGCTTGCCGGTCCCCGGGCGGAATGCCTCGCCGTTGGCGCCACCCGCTTCTGCCTGGAAGGATTCGGCGTAAGAGACGTAAGGCGTAAAGCCGGAGTCGAACACATAGCTGATGGCCGCGTTGCCGCTGAATTGGGTGTCGTCGCGGGTGTCCTTGGCGTTGTTCATGTTGTAGAACGTCGAATCGGTGTGCAGCCAGTCTTGACGACCGCCCAGGGTCAGGCGCCAGTTGTCGAGGGCCATTTGGTCCTGGACGTAGAGGCCTGTGTCATGGGTCTTCTGGTTGTAATCATTGAACGCGGTGTATTGGACGTTACTGAAGTCCTGGCCGTAAATCGGATTGGTGATGTTGCTGGTCGGCGCGCTGCCGAACAGCCATTTGTAGTTGGTGTTGACGCGTTGGTGATCCAGCCCCAGCAACAGGGTGTGCTTGATGGCAGCGGTGTCGAAATCGGCCTGGAAATTGTTATCCACGGCGAACTGGCTGAGGTCTTCGTCAACCACGTTGGCACCCCGGGACAGGGTGCCGTCGTCTGCGACCGAACCGTAGAAGCCGCCCGAGGTGATGCTCTGGAAGGACAGGTCGCTCTTGGTGTAGCGAAGGTTCTGACGGAACTGCCAGACGTCGTTCATCCGGTGCTCAAAGGCATAACCCAACGCGTAATAGGTCTTGTCGTAGAACTCCCATTGCGGATCACCGAGATTCTTGTGGAATTTGACTTCCCCGGCGGGCGTGGACAGTTTGGTGCCTTGTAGCGGCAGGAACTGGCTGGTGGTGCCGGTATCGTCACGGTTGTACTGGCTGAGGAAAGTCAGCGTGGTGTCGGGATCGATGTTCCAGGTCAGGCTGGGAGCGATGTTGTAACGCTTGTCGTCAATGTGCTCGATGGTTGTGTTGCTATCACGCACCACACCGCTGACGCGGTACAAAAAACGCCCTTCGTCATCGACCGGGCCGGTGCTGTCGAAGCTGATCTGCTTGCGCTCGTAGCTGCCGACCTGCAATTGCACTTCGTTACTGGCCAATGCATCAGGGCGCCGACTGACCATGTCGAGCATGCCGCCAGGTGGTGTCTGGCCGTAAAGCGAGGACGCAGGGCCACGCAGCAGGGCTACGCGCTCAAGGTCCCAGGTCTCCATCTTCGGCATGGTGTAAGTGCCCTTTGGCAGCGGCAAGCCATCGAGGAACTGGGTGGGCTCAAAGCCACGAACCTTCAGCCACTCGGCACGGCTATCGCTGCCGTAGCTGCTGGCAATGACCCCGGGCATGTAGCGTACGGCGTCATCCAGATTCTGTACGGCACGGTCCTGCATCTGCTCGCGGGTGGCGACAGAGATCGAGCGCGGTACTTCGGCCAGTGCCGTATCGGTCTTGGTCCCGGCCGCGGTGCGCTTGGCCAGATACCCTTGCACCGGGCCCCAGGCGTTTTCAGGATCTGCTTCCACACCGATGACGCTGGTCGCCGGCAGGGCCATCGCGCCCTCAGGCACCGCTACCAGGGTGTAGGTGCCGCCGCTTTGTTCCAGTTGCAGTCCGGTGCCGCGCAGGGCTTCGCGCAGGGCGCCAGCCGCGTCGAACTGGCCCTGCACCGGGGCCGAAGTCTTGCCAGCGGCCAGCGATGGGTTCAACGACAGCGCCAGACCGGCCTGGCTGGCGATCTGGTTAAGGGTGCTGGCCAATGGCGCGGCCGGCAGGCTGTAGGCACGAACGCTGGACGCCTGTTCAGCGGCGATCAGTTGGCTGCTTGCCAATGGGGTGCAAAAGGCAATGGCAAGCGCCAGCAAACTGGGGCGCAACAAGGTGTCTAGCGAACGGGACATACAGCGGCTCCTGAAAGTGAATACTTCTCAATTGCCTAGGTGCCGGACGAAAACCAAAAAGTGATAGGGCTGGATGAAAATAATTTCGATTCATCAATTGAGATACAAAAACCGTCAGCGCTTGGCCTCGGTTTTCGCCGCCACCGTCACCCACCATGGCGTGTGCTGTTCGATCTGCACTGGCAGGGTCGGCAGCAACGCGTTCAGAGCCAGGTTGGTGTCCTTGAGTGGAAAGCTGCCGGTGATCCGCAGGTCAGCCACTTCCGGCGCTACACCCAGGTGACCGGGACGATAGCGACCGATTTCTCGCAGCAGATCTTCCAGCCGCGCGTTGTCCACCACCAGCATGCCGCGGGTCCAGGCATCGGCGCCGAGGTTGAGCGCGGCAATCGGGCCCAGGCCGTCGCTGCGAATCAGCATTTGCTGGCCTTCGCGCAGAATCAACTCTTCGGGGCTCGATTGCGGATGGGCGGCCACCGCTGATTGCAGCACGCTCAGACGCGTGCCTTGCACTTCGCGCTTGACCAGGAACCGCGTACCCAAGGCGCGCATGCTGCCTTCGCGGGTTTCAACGATAAACGGCCGGGCATCGCCGTGACCGGTTTCGATCAGGATTTCGCCTTCCTGCAGGACGACCAGCCGCTGCTTCTCATCGAAACGCACGTCTACCGCACTGTGGGTGTTGAGGTTGATCAGGGTGCCATCGTCCAGGCGGATGGTGCGTTGCTCGCCGGTGGCGGTGCGCTGGTCGGCCAGCCAATAGTCGATCGGCAGGTAACGCTCGCCGGCAAACAGTGCCAGGCCGAGCACTGCAACGACACTGGCCAGGCCGCTGCCGAGCTTGCGCACCCGGCGGCGAATGCCTTCGCGCGATTGCAGCAGGGCGGTGCGGGCCGGGCCGCTGGCGATGCTGAAGCGCTGGTCGAGCATGCCCAGTTGACGCCAGGCGCGGGCGTGTTCTTCGTGGGCGGCGTGCCATTTGGCGAACTCCTCGCGTTCCACCGGGTTGCCGGAGTCCAGGGACAGTTGCCAGGCGATGGCGGCATCGAGCACCTGCGCCGACACCGGCTTGGAACTGACCGCGCTCATGTCGGCTCCCCGTACAAGGCGATGTAGCACTGACGAATGCCCTGGGCCAGGTATTGACGCACTCGCGGCACCGACACCCCGAGGCGCTCGGCAATCTCCGCGTGGCCGAGGCCATCGAGACGATTGTAGAGAAACGCCGCGCGGGCCTTGCTCGACAGCTTGCCCAGCAGGCGATCGATGTTCTTCAGGTCTTCGAGGATCATTTGCTGTTCTTCCACCGACGGTTGCTCGGCTTCTGGAATCAGCATCAGTTCAGTGAGGTAGGCCTGTTCCAGCGCGGCGCGGCGGAAATAGTCGAACAGCAGGCCCTTGGCAATCGCCACCAGGAACGCCCGCGGCTCGCGCGGCTCTTTCAGCTCCTCACGCCCAAGCAAGCGCACGAAGGTGTCCTGGCTCAAGTCCTCGGCCCGTTGCGGGCAGGCGACATTGCGACGCAGCCAGGCCAATAGCCAACCGCGGTGGTCGCGATATAACGCGCCGACGAGCTCACTTTGGGGGCTTGGGACTGACGACACGCAGCATCACCGATTGGGAAGTGTTAACTAACGAGAATAGTTCGCGATTGTGTCAGAGCTGAGGGCGGTAAGCAATTGACGCCGGTCGGGTAGGGTTTGTCGTAGGGCCCTGTAGGAGCGAGCTTGCTCGCGAAAAACGTCAACGATGACGCGTTTTGCCGGTAAGACCGATGCGCCTGATGTTTTTTCGCGAGCAAGCTCGCTCCTACAGGGGGTGGTGGTATTAAAAGGAATGGGTTTGCTGTCGCCGCTTCCACTGGTTCAACCGTTGCTGCAGGTTCAACGGGCTATGAATCTGCTGCTGGCGCGCGCGGCTGAACAGGATCAGCGCCAGTTCGGCGGTGGCCAGGGCGTCGGCGCTGGCGTTGTGGCGCTCAAAGACTTCCAGCTTGAACCAGTCGATCCACTCGTCCAGGCCGGCCTCGCGGATGTTGGCCTGCGGACACAGCAGCGGGGCGATGTCCGCCACATCCAGGAAAGCATGCTGCAACTTGTAGCCCAGGTGATCCTTCAATGCGCGTCCGAGCATGTGCTGGTCGAACGGCGCATGAAAGGCCAGCACCGGGCTGTCGCCGACAAACTCCATGAATTCGAGCAGCGCTTCGGCCGGATCACTGCCAGCGGCAATGGCGCTGGGCCCCAGGCCGTGAATCAGCACACTGGGGCCGAGTTTGAGTTCGTCGCATTGCAAGGTGCGTTCGAACTGGCGACTGAAATCGATCGCGCCATCCTCGATCACCACGGCGCCGATGGACAGGACCCGGTCCTTGTTCATGTTCAGCCCGGTGGTTTCCAGGTCGAGCACGACCCAGCGCTGTTCGCGCAGGCTGCACTCACTCAATCCGCTTACCGGCGGCAGCTGTTGCAGGCGATGTTGCAGGTCGGCGGACAGGCTCGGGCCGGCGGGGCGCAGCCAGGAAAACAGGCTCATGGCTGATAGCTCATAACTGATACCGCAGAGTCAGGCTGCTTTGCAGGCGTTGAGCCTGACGCAGGGATTCGCGCAGGATGCGTCGGTCGAGATGGTTGAGGCTGTCGGGATCGACCCGGTTGGAGTAGGGCAGATTCTCCCGGGTCTGTCGCTGATGTTGCTGCATGCGGGTTTGCTGGATGAAGTGATAGGCCTCTTCGTACGCCGCGCCGTCCAGTGGCTCGATGACCTCTTTGGCCACCAGCTGGCGAAAGCGCTCCAACGTATTGTTCGCTTCGATGCCGTGGGCCAGGGCGAGTAACCGCGCCCCGTCGACGAAGGGAGTCAGGCCCTGGATCTTCAGGTCCAGGGTGGCTTTCTCGCCATTTTTGCGCGCCAGCACGAACTCGCGGAAACGTCCTACGGGAGGACGATTGCGCAACGCGTTTTCCGCCATCATGCGCTGGAACAGGCGGTTATCGGCCACCTGGTCGAGAATCCCCCGACGCAACTGTTCGCAGCCTTGCTCGCTGCCCCACACCACGCGCAAATCGAAGTAGATACTCGAACCCAACAGGTTCTCTGGCGTGGCTTCACGGATAAACGCTGCAAAGCGTCGCGCCCATTCGGCCCGTGACAGGCAAAGCTCGGGATTGCCGGCCATGATGTTGCCTTTGCACAGGGTGAAACCGCAGAGCGCCAGGCTCTGGTTGATCTGATGGGCGATGGGCAGCAATTTCCCGCGAATCTCGGCGGCGTGGGCCGCGTCCGTTGCTTCGAACAGGATGCCGTTGTCCTGGTCGGTGTGCAGCGTCTGTTCGCGGCGACCTTCGCTGCCGAAACACAGCCAGCTGAACGCAATGCCGGGGTCGCCTTTCTCGGCCAGGGTCAACTCGATCACCCGGCACACGGTGTGGTCGTTGAGCAGGGTGATGATGTGGGTGATCTGGGTCGAAGACGCACCGTGGGCCAGCATGCGCTCCACCAGTTGACCAATCTCTCCGCGCAGCAGCACCAGGTTTTCCACGCGCTGGGCGCTGCGGATGGTGCGCGCCAGGTGCACCAGGTCGACCCGTTGCAGGGAAAACAGATCGCGTTCGGAAACCACGCCGCACAGGCGCTGATCCTTGACCAGGCAGACGTGGGCGATATGCCGTTCGGTCATCGCAATCGCGGCGTCGAAGGCGCTGTGGTCCGGAGACAGGAAAAACGGCGACCGGGTCATGTGCCGCTCGATCGCCTCGTTGAAGTCGCCGGTGCCGCTGGCCACGACATGGCGCAGGTCGCGCAGGGTGAAAATGCCCAGCGGCGCCTTATGTTCATCTACGATCACAATGCTGCCGACCTGCTGCTCGTGCATCTGGGTCACGGCCTCACGCAGGGGCGTGGTTGGGCTGCACATCACGGGATGGCGCATGGCCAATTCGCCCAGGCGGGTGTTGAGCGAGTATTGGGTGCCCAGGGTTTCCACGGCTCTTTGCTGGACCTGCTGATTGACCTGATCCAACAGGCTGCTCACGCCACGTAGGGCAAAGTCGCGGAAGGTGCCGGAAATGGCGAACAATTTGATGAATGCCAATTTGTTCAGCTGTAGGCAAAAGGTGTCTTCGGCGGCGAGATGTTCGGTGCGGGTCGCACGCTCACCCAGCAACGCAGCGAGGGGGAAACACTCGCCGGTGGTGATTTCGAAGGTGGTTTCGGTTCCGCCCTTGGCCGTGTGCGGACGTTCGCCGACGACCCGACCCTGCTTGACGATGTAAAAGTGCTCAACCGCGCCGTCCGCGGGCTTGATGATGCTCTCGCCGGGGGCGTAGAAGCGCAGTTGGCATTGCTCGACCAGGTACGCCAGGTGGGCGTGTTCCATCTGGTTGAAAGGCGGGAAGCGCTGAAGGAATTGCAAAGTGCCCTGGATGTTCTGCAACACCGCGGTTTTCCCTGCCTGTGTGAAGGCGTCCGCTTTACTCATAACCATTACCGCAGTCTTTTTTTGAATTGTTGTTGTCGGATGACTTACCCATGGTCGACCCCTACGGTCGGGGTGCCCATTGGACGTAAGTCTAGGTAGGCCGCAAACGTGATGCAGTGTCGGAAAGAACCTACTCAAACGTGAGAAAAACCTCACCTTTCCCCTATTGGAAAATTTTCCGACGGAGTGCACATTGATGGCGTGCTTAGCGATGTCTCACCACTGTGCTAGGGAATTGAATTGAACATGTAGAGAATGCCATGTCCGACCACGATATTTTGAGTGATGCCGAGCGCCAGGCGCTCAGTGACGTCATGCTGGAACCCGATCTGCCGCCGCAGCGGGTACTGATCGTCGACGACGACAAGGACGCTCGAGAGTTGCTGTCGGAGATTCTGGCGCTGGATGGTATTCGTTGCATGACGGCAGCCAGCGGTGAAGCCGCGCTCAAGATGTTGGAAGAGAAACCCTCGATTGGTCTGGTGATCACCGACCTGCGCATGGGCCATGTCGACGGCCTGGACCTGATTCGCCAGGTGCGCGAATCGGTGCGGGCGGCGTTGCCGATCATCATCGTCTCCGGCGATGCCGACGTGAAAGACGCCATCGCCGCGATGCACCTGAGCGTGGTGGACTTTCTGCTCAAGCCGATTGATAGCGGCAAATTGTTGGGGCTGGTCAAACATGAGTTAGGCATGGAGCCCTGACCCATCTGTAGGAGCCAGCAAGCCGGCTCCTACAGGTCAAATAAAAAGCCCTGATCGCAAGATCAGGGCTTTTTCATGTCCGGCGTCAACGCTCAGTTACAGGCCATTGGCAGCCTTGAACTCGCGACGACGACGGTGCAGAACCGGCTCGGTATAGCCGTTCGGCTGCTTGGTTCCTTCCACCACCAGTTCGACGGCCGCCTGGAAGGCGATGTTGCTGTCGAAGTTCGGGGCCAGCGGACGGTACAGCGCATCACCAGCGTTCTGGCGATCCACCACCGGCGCCATGCGCTTGAGGCTTTCCATCACTTGCTCTTCGGTGACGATGCCGTGGCGCAGCCAGTTGGCGATGTGCTGGCTGGAAATACGCAGCGTGGCACGGTCTTCCATCAGGCCGACGTCATTGATGTCCGGCACCTTCGAGCAACCAACGCCCTGGTCGATCCAGCGCACCACATAACCGAGAATACCCTGGCTGTTGTTGTCCAGTTCGTTCTGGATCTGTTCGGCGGTCCACTGCGGGTTCACGGCCAGCGGGATGGTCAGGATGTCGTCCACCGACGCATGGGAACGCTTGGCCAGTTCGGCCTGACGGGCGAACACGTCAACCTTGTGGTAGTGCAGTGCGTGCAGCGCTGCGGCGGTCGGCGAAGGCACCCAAGCGGTGTTGGCGCCGGCCAATGGGTGAGCGATTTTCTGTTCCAGCATCGCCGCCATCAGGTCCGGCATCGCCCACATGCCTTTACCGATTTGCGCGCGGCCTTGCAGGCCGGTGCTCAAGCCGATATCGACGTTGGAGTTCTCGTAGGCGCCAATCCATTTTTCCGCCTTCATGTCGGCCTTGCGCACCATCGGGCCGGCTTCCATGGAAGTGTGGATTTCGTCGCCGGTACGGTCGAGGAAGCCGGTGTTGATGAACACCACGCGCTCGCTGGCGGCCTTGATGCAGGCCTTGAGGTTGACCGTGGTACGGCGCTCCTCGTCCATGATGCCGACTTTCAGGGTATTGCGCGGCAGGCCCAGCACGTCTTCGATGCGCCCGAACAGCTCGTTGGTGAACGCCGCTTCTTCAGGGCCGTGCATCTTCGGCTTCACGATGTAGACGGAGCCGGTGCGGGTGTTTTTGCGCGAAGTGTTGCCGTTGAGGTTGTGCATCGCCGCCAGGCAAGTCACCAGGCCATCGAGGATGCCCTCAGGCACTTCGTTGCCGTCTTTGTCGAGGATCGCATCGATGGTCATCAGGTGACCGACGTTGCGCACGAACAACAACGAACGACCGTGCAGGTTCACCGCGTTACCGTCGACACCGGTGTAGGTGCGGTCGGCGTTCATGGTGCGGGTAAACGTCTTGCCGCCCTTGGCGACTTCTTCCGACAGGTCGCCCTTCATCAGGCCGAGCCAGTTGCGGTAGATCACCACCTTGTCATCGGCATCGACGGCGGCGACCGAGTCTTCGCAGTCCATGATGGTGGTCAGTGCGGCTTCCATCAGGATGTCTTTGACGCCGGCAGCATCGGTCTGGCCGACCGGGGTGCTGGCATCGACCTGGATTTCGAAGTGCAGGCCGTTGTTTTTCAGCAGGATTGCGGTCGGCGCCGAGGCATCGCCCTGGAAACCGATCAGCTGGGCGTCGTTGCGCAGGCCGGTGTTGCTGCCGCCCTTGAGGGCGACGACCAGTTTGCCGTCAACGATTTTGTAGTGAGTGGAATCGACGTGGGAGCCGGCTGCCAGGGGCGCCGCTTCGTCGAGGAAGGCGCGGGCGAAGGCGATGACCTTGTCGCCGCGAACCTTGTTGTAGCCTTTGCCTTTTTCCGCGCCGTCAGCCTCGCTGATGGCGTCGGTGCCGTAGAGCGCGTCGTACAGCGAACCCCAGCGGGCGTTCGAGGCATTGAGCGCGAAGCGGGCATTCATCACCGGAACCACGAGCTGTGGACCGGCCATGCGGGCGATTTCTTCATCGACGTTTTGCGTCGTTGCCTGGAAATCGGCCGCTTCTGGCAGCAGATAACCGATGTCTTGCAGGAAGGCTTTATAGGCCACGGCGTCGTGTGGCTGACCGGCACGGGATTGGTGCCAGCCATCGATACGAGCCTGGAAATCATCGCGTTTGGCGAGTAGGGCTTTGTTCTTCGGCGCCAGGTCATGAATGACCTTGTCGGCACCGGCCCAGAACTTATCGGCGGTGAGGCCGGTACCGGGAATGGCTTCGTTGTTCACGAAGTCGAACAGGACTTTGGCGACCTGCAGGCCACCGACTTGAACGTGTTCAGTCATTGCTTGCCTCACTCTGCTCAGCTATTTCGCTTTTCAGCTCTTCAAATTAACAATGAAGCCTCTGGCCATTTAAACCACAAACCCTGCGACCAGTACATGCCATTTCTGACGGCTGGGTGGGGACCAATCAACGGCTTTAGGGCCTTGCTGACAGGGCTTTCAGGGATGCGACTGCGCCTGTGGCGGACATCGATCCAACGTTATGTAGTGCGCGCAGCGGCATACTACATGATGAGTTGCGGTTGTGAAAATTAGACTAATTACGTCGTTCTGCGACCCCGTGACGCATTGCAGTCACGTCGCGGATCGGGATGTTCTCAAAAAACCATGAGATTGTTCCAGTTAAATATAAAAAGTTGTACACGATTTATGGCTGGGCAGTAGGTCGGTGGCGCACTTGGTCGCTGGCAAGCCAGCTCCAACAGGCGATGGCGTCAGTCGATTCAGCACGGTAACAACCCTTGCCTATACTTCTCTTTCAATAACAAAAGAGGGCTGCGCCATGGACCACCTCGTACTCACTGTTTTTGCACCGGACAAGCCTGGGCAGGTCGAGCGCATAGCCCAATGCATTGCCGAGCAGGGCGGCAACTGGCTGGAAAGCCGCATGTCACGCATGGCCGGGCAATTCGCCGGGATTCTTCGGGTCGGGGTACCGGCGGAAGCCTACGACTCTCTGGTTGATGCCTTGCAAGGATTGTCGGCCCATGGCATTCGCGTATTGATCGCCGAAAGCGGCATCGAGCAATCGTGCACCTGGAAACCGATCGCCATGGAATTGGTGGGCAATGACCGGCCGGGGATCGTGCGCGACATTACGCGCTTGCTCAGTGAGCAGGGGGTCAACCTGGAGCGATTGGTGACTGAAGTGCGTCCGGCCCCCATGAGCAGCGAGCCGCTGTTCCACGCCGAAGCGATACTGGCCGTGCCGTTGACGCTGTCCCTGGACGTGCTGCAATCGCGCCTGGAAACCCTGGCGGACGATCTGATGGTGGAATTGGTGCTGCGCAGTGAGCCTTGACTGGGTTATCCAGATTAATCGTGCACCCGCCTGTGGATAACCTGTAGAGACAGCCCGCGAGGCCACGCCGGCCGGGGCTTTTCAAGTATTGATCAAAAAACCAGCAGTTTCAGTAACTTGCGCACAAACGGCGGGGATCACGCTGTGGATAACCTTGGGAAGGATCGATGCAGGCCACGGAGAACGTGGCCTGCAGAGGTTTGTGCGTTTTTTGATCAGCTGCGGCGACGCAGGCTGAGCCAGGCATCGACGCTGTAAACCGCCAGGCCGGCCCAGATGAAGATGAACGCCACCAGCGTACTGGACGACAAATGCTCGCCAAACAGCAGTACGGCTTGCAGCAGTACCAGGGTCGGCGCCAGGTACTGGAGAAATCCCAGCGTCGTGTAGGGCAGATGCCGCGCGGCGGCGTTGAAACAGACCAGCGGCACCAGCGTCACCGGGCCGGCAGCCACCAGCCACCAGGCTTGGGAGGTGGTCCAGAATTCAGCCTGGGCGCTGCTCGCAGTTGGATTGAGCAGCAACCAGCCCAGCGCGATCGGCACCAGCATCCAGGTTTCGACCACCAATCCCGGGAGCGCCTTGACCGGCGCCTGCTTGCGAATCAGCCCGTAGAAACCGAAGGTCAATGCCAGCACCAGTGACACCCAGGGCAGGCTGCCGACTTGCCATACCTGTTGCGCCACGCCAACCGCCGCCAGCCCCACTGCAAGCCATTGCATGCGGCGCAGCCGTTCGCCGAGGATCAGCATCCCCAACAGCACGTTCACCAAGGGGTTGATGTAGTAACCGAGGCTGGCCTCGAGCATGCGCCCGTTGTTCACCGACCACACATACGTTAGCCAGTTGGCGGCGATCAGCGTGCCGCTCAGGGCCAGGATCGCCAGCCGACGAGGGTTCTCCCGCAGCTCGCGCCACCAGCCCGGGTGTTTCCAGACCATCAGCAGCAAAGCACCGAACAGCGCCGACCACAGCACGCGGTGAATGATGATCTCGACCGCGGGTACGCTGGCGATGGCTTTGAAATAGAGTGGGAAAAGTCCCCAGATGATATAGGCACTCAGGCCCAGGATGTACCCGCGACGCGGGTTGGCGGCTTGCATGCAGAATCCTTGCTTAGGCAGCTAACAAAGAGGGGGATTGTAAGGAGATTTGTCTACGGATGTCCTGCCTGAATAGGTTGGGCAATTGTGAACATCGGTATCTGTAGGAGCGAGCTTGCTCGCGACGGAAGTCAACGATAACGCGTACTGTCTGGATAAACGCGTTGCCCTTGTGTTTTTCGCGAGCAAGCTCGCTCCTACAGGGGGATTCGTGTAGTCAGAAGAGTTTCAGGGGTTCTTCATTGAGCGCCGCCAGCTGCTCGCGCAACGCCAGTACCTGATCCCCCCAATACCGCTCGGTACCAAACCACGGAAAGCTGCGCGGGAAGGCCGGGTCGTCCCAGCGCCGGGCTAGCCAGGCGCTGTAGTGCATCAGGCGCAGCGCGCGCAGGGGTTCGATCAGCGCCAGTTCCCGGGGGTTGAAGTCGTGGAACTCGTTGTAGCCGTCCATCAGTTCCGACAACTGGCCCAGGCAGTCCTGGCGATCGCCGGCCAGCATCATCCAGATGTCCTGCACTGCCGGGCCCATGCGGCAGTCGTCGAGGTCGACGATGTGGAACATCTCGTCGCGGCACATCATGTTGCCGGGGTGACAGTCGCCGTGCATGCGGATGTTCTGGTGCGGTGTATTGCTGTAGGCATCTTCCACACGCTTGAGCAGGTCGCGGGCCACGGACTCGTAGGCCGGCAGCAGGCTGCGGGGGATGAAATTGCCTTCGAGCAAGGTTGCCAGCGAGTCATGGCCGAAGTTTTTTACTGCCAGTGCCTCACGGTGCTCGAACGGCTTGGTCGAGCCTACCGCATGCAGACGGCCGAGCAGTTGTCCCAGGCGATACAGCTGATCGAGATTGCCGGGCTCCGGCGCGCGGCCGCCGCGGCGGGGGAACAGGGTGAAACGGAAGCCATTGTGTTCGTGCAGGGTTTCACCGTTGTGGATCAGCGGCGCGACGACAGGCACGTCGACCCCGGCGAGTTCGAAGGTGAACTGGTGTTCTTCCAGGATCGCTTCGTTGGTCCAGCGCTGTGGACGGTAGAACTTGGCGATCAGCGGCTCGGCGTCTTCGATGCCGACCTGGTAGACACGGTTTTCGTAGCTGTTGAGCGCCAGAATGCGGGCATCGCTGAGAAAACCGATGCTTTCGACGGCATCGAGCACGAGGTCTGGGGTGAGCGTTTCAAACGGGTGGGCCATGCTGACTCCTGCGCGCAGCAGGCTGCTGCGTCCGGCCAGGCATGGTAGCGCAGACAGACATGGATAGGTTGTGACTGTGCTGACGCCTTCGCTGGCTTGCCAGCGAAGGGGCCCTGTCAGGCGCCGACTATCCCGTCATCCTCCCGGGTAATCACCATCACCGAAGACCGCGGCTTGCCATTGGGCAAATGCTCCGGGAAGGTCGAACCACCGTTCTCCCCCGGATGCTGGATCCCGACGAACAACGTCTTCTGGTCCGGCGAGAAACTGATGCCCGTCACTTCGCAGCCAATCGGACCGACCATGAACCGGCGAATTTCCCCGGTCGCAGGGTCGGCGCAGAGCATCTGGTTGTTGCCCATGCCGGCGAAATCACCGGCATTGCTCGAATCGCCATCGGTTTGTATCCACAGGCGCCCGGCCTTATCGAACGCCAACCCATCCGGGCTGTTGAACATGTTCTGCGCGGTGATGTTCGACGAACCGCCCTTTGGCGTGCCGGCATGCACTTGCGGGTTGCCGGCGACCACGAACAGATCCCAGGCAAAGGTGTTCGAGGCGTGGTCGTCGCGGTCGGTGCGCCAGCGCAGGATCTGCCCGTAGACATTCTTCTCGCGCGGGTTCGGCCCGCCCACCGGCTGCCCGTCTTCGCCGCGTTTGGCATTGTTGGTCAGGGTGCAGTAAACCTGGCCGTCCGTGGGGCTGACGACGATCCATTCCGGACGGTCCATGCGCGTGGCCTTCACCACGCTGGCCGCCAGACGCGCGTGGATCAGCACCTGGCCCTGGTCGGCAAAACCACTGTTGGCGTCGATGCCGTTTTTGCCGTGGGTGAGCTCGATCCATTGCCCTTGGCCTTTGGGATGATCGGCATTGCCGTCGCCCGCGTCGAAACGGGCCACGTACAGGGTGCCGTGGTCCAGCAGGTCGTGGTTGGCCTTGGGGTTCTTGTGGTTGATCTTGTCGCGGCTGACGAACTTGTAGATGAACTCGCCGCGCTCATCGTCGCCCATGTACACCACGGCGTGGCCGTCTTTGGTTTCAGCCAGGGCGGCGTTTTCATGTTTGAAGCGGCCCAGTGCGGTGCGCTTGACCGGGGTCGATTTCGGGTCGAACGGGTCGATTTCGACCACCCAGCCGTGGCGGTTGAGTTCGTTGGGATTGTTCGCCAGGTCGAAGCGCGGATCGTGTTGATGCCAGTTGATGTCTTTGCTGGGCGCCACCACGCCGTAGCGTTTCTGCGCGGCGTCGAACTTCTGCTCGGCATTGGTGCTGCCAAAGCAATCGGTGAAGTTCTCTTCACAGGTCAGGTAGGTGCCCCACGGCGTCTTGCCGTTGGCGCAGTTCTGGAACGTGCCGAGGACGGTTTTGCCGTGCGCATCGGCACTGGTTTTCAGCAGCGCGTGACCGGCGGCCGGGCCGCTCAGGTTGATCGGCGAGTTGCCGTGGATGCGGCGGTTGTAGGGCGAGCCCTGGACGAACTGCCAATGGCCATCCTTGCGCTGCACTTCAATCACCGACACGCCTTCGCAGGCCAGCGCCTTGTGCACTTCTTGCGCCGATTGCGGCATGCCCGCATGGGGGTAGAGGTAGCGGTAGTTGGTGTATTCGTTATTGATCGCCATCAGCGCCCGGTTGTTGTCATTGGGGAAGGCGAACAGGCTCATGCCGTCGTTGTTGTCACCGAACTGGACTTCCTGATGCTCGGCGGAGCCGTTGCCGCTCGCGTCGAAGGCCGGGCCGTTGTTCTGCAGGGGCTGGCCCCAACTGATCAGTACCGAAGACTTGTAGCCGGCTGGCAGGGTGATCGCGTCGCTGGTCGCGGCGGGAATGCTCTCGAAACCCAGCAACCGGCTGGTGCCGGCGCTGACACTGGCGGCCAATGCGCTGCGGCTCAGCAGGTTGCCGCCGAGGAACATGGCGGCACCGCACAAGGCACCTGCGCTGATGAAACCACGGCGGCTGAGGCCGACCATCTGTTCGAGGTCGGTGGGTTGGTTGTCTTCTAATAGGCTCACATCAGGCTCCCTGCGATTTTTGCAGTCACCTTAATGGTGGGCGATGAAGCTTTTGTTGCAGTTGTATTTAAAGTGGCGTGCCGAGCAATACGTTGGAGGGCGAGAACTGCGCGCGTACTGGTTTTCCGGGGGTCAGCTTGCGCGATTGCAAATGCCAGGGCTCGGCCAGAGCGCAGAGCGTCTGGCCATTGGGCAGGCCGATGCGCACTTCGCAGGGGCCGTCTTCGGC
The DNA here is from genome assembly GCF_054600775.1 of Pseudomonas sp. MHK4. Lineage (NCBI taxonomy): Bacteria > Pseudomonadati > Pseudomonadota > Gammaproteobacteria > Pseudomonadales > Pseudomonadaceae > Pseudomonas > Pseudomonas sp. MHK4. The sequence continues at coordinate 612,250 of NZ_BAAIAK010000003.1, forward strand.
GTCGAGGATTTCCTCGATGACGCCTTCGAGGCAATTGTGTCCGGGTGTTGCTTCGTCGCCGCTGCCCAGCACATCAAGCCAACCGGCCTTGATCAGGGCGACCACTTCGGTGCCGGTTTGCAGGTCCAGGCGCACGGTGCTGTCGTGGGTGATCTGCACAGCGATGCTCAGGCCTTCGGCCAGTTCAAGGCGGATCCGGTCGTTATGACCCTGGGTTTCAATGGCCATGACCTTGCCGTGCAACTGGTTGCGTGCGCTGGTCCTGAGCATCAGGCGACCGAGCAGGTCGAGGTCGCTGGCGTCTTCAGCAGCTTCCAGTACCTGGGCCTGCAACACCTGCAGCTTTTGATAGAGGCGCAGCACTCGCTCGCCTTCGGCGGACAGCTTCGCGCCGCCACCGCCTTTGCCGCCAACACTGCGCTCCACCAGCGGTTTCTGCGCAAGGTTGTTGAGTTCATCGATGGCATCCCAGGCGGCCTTGTAGCTCAGGCCCGCGCTTTTCGCCGCGCGGGTGATCGAGCCCTGTTCGGCGATGTGTTGCAGCAGGGCAATGCGTTGCGGGCGGCGGACAATGTGCTGGGACAACAACGTAGGCAAGGACATGGCAAGACGCTTTGGGCTAGGGCGATGTGCGGACGTTGGCGGCTCGGGCCCCGGGAGTCAAGTCACGGCGACTCACCAGGTTTGGGTGTGCGTGCGAGGCAATAGACATCGACCCGCGTGGCGCCCGCATCCATCAACAGTCGAGCCAGTGCTTGCGCGGTTGCGCCAGTGGTCAGCACGTCATCCACCAGCGCCAGGTGGCGACCCTTCACCAAGGCGTCGGGCGCCAGGGAGAAGGCATGATGCAGGTTCTTTTTTCGGGCCGCGGCGTTCAGGTCCTGTTGGGCATTGGTGTCCTGGGGCCGCGATAGCAACCGTTCATCGCAAGGCACGTCGAGGCGTTCGCTGAGCCAACGCGCCAGCATTGCAGCCTGATTGAAGCCTCGTTGGCGCAGACGCCGGGCAGCCATCGGCACAGGTACCAGCGCATCGGGTCGGGGCAGGTCATCGTCGAAGCGATGTTGCAGGGATTGAGCAAGAAGTTCGCCGAGCAGGTGGCCCAATGGCCATTTCGCACTGTGTTTGAAGCGGGTAATCAGGCTGTCGATCGGGAAGCTGTAGGTCCAGGGAGAGACTACTCGTTCGAAGGCTGGCGGTTGGCTTAGGCATTGGCCGCACGTCAGGCCGGCAGCGGGCAAGGGCAGGGCGCAGGTCTGGCAGTGATCGCCGAGCCAGGGCAGTTCGGATTCGCACGCCATGCAAATTGGCGTGGCGCCATCGGCGGCTTCATCACACAGTAAACAGTGTTGGTTGTTTATTGACCAGATGTAAACCGGTCCATCGTATCGTGGTTGACAGCGCATGACTCTTCCTTAAATATGCCGAAACACCTGTGATGCGCCAGTGGAAATTCCCTTTCCCGGTCGCCTGCCAAAGCATAAAACAAAGGAAACGCCCATGAGCGCCAGCACCTCTGCAACTTTGCGTCATGACTGGTCTTTGGCCGAAGTCAAAGCACTCTTCGTTCAGCCATTCAATGACCTGTTGTTCCAGGCGCAGACGGTGCACCGCGCGCATTTCGACGCCAACCGCGTCCAGGTATCGACCCTGCTGTCGATCAAGACCGGTGCCTGCCCGGAAGATTGCAAATATTGTCCGCAATCCGGTCACTACAACACCGGCCTGGAAAAAGAAAAGCTGATGGAAGTGCAGAAGGTCCTCGAAGAGGCCGCGCGCGCCAAGGCCATCGGCTCGACCCGTTTCTGCATGGGTGCGGCGTGGAAACACCCGTCGGCCAAAGACATGCCTTACGTGCTGAAGATGGTCGAAGGCGTCAAAGCCCTTGGCCTGGAAACCTGCATGACCCTCGGTCGCCTCGACCAGGACCAGACCGAAGCGCTGGCCAAGGCCGGCCTTGACTACTACAACCACAACCTGGACACCTCGCCTGAGTTCTACGGCAGCATCATCACCACCCGCACCTACAGCGAGCGCCTGCAAACCCTGGCCTATGTACGTGAGTCGGGGATGAAGATCTGCTCCGGTGGCATCCTCGGCATGGGCGAGTCCCTCGACGACCGCGCCAACCTGCTGATCCAGCTGGCCAACCTGCCGGAGCACCCGGAGTCGGTGCCTATCAACATGCTGGTGAAAGTCGCCGGCACGCCGCTGGAAAACGCCGAAGACATCGACCCGTTCGACTTCATCCGCATGCTCGCGGTTGCGCGGATCCTGATGCCAAAATCCCACGTGCGCCTGTCCGCCGGCCGCGAAGCCATGAACGAGCAGATGCAGGCCCTGGCGTTCTTTGCCGGCGCCAACTCGATTTTCTACGGCGACAAACTGCTGACCACTGCCAACCCGCAGGCGGACAAGGACATGCAGTTGTTCGCACGTTTGGGGATCCTGCCGGAAGCCCGCGAAGAACACGCCGACGAAGTGCATCAGGCCGCGATCGAGCAGGCGCTGGTGGAGCAGAAGAGCAGCGAGCAGTTCTATAACGCTGCCGTGTAATCAATGTTGAACCTGTAGGAGCCGGCTTGCTGGCGATGGCATCACCACGGCTGATCAAATTGACCGAGGCGATGCCATCGCCAGCAAGCCGGCTCCTACGATCTGACACCGAGGCCTGCATGTCTTTCGATCTCGCCGCACGCCTGGCTGCCCGTCGTGCTGAAAATCTCTATCGCCAACGTCCACTGCTGCAAAGCCCACAAGGCCCGCAAGTGGTGGTCGACGGCCAGCCATTGCTGGCGTTTTGTAACAACGACTACCTGGGCCTGGCCAATCATCCGCAAGTGATCGAAGCCTGGCGCGCCGGAGCTGCGAAGTGGGGCGTGGGTGGCGGGGCTTCGCATCTGGTCATCGGCCATAGCAGCCCGCATCACGCCCTGGAAGAAGCGCTGGCCGACCTCACCGGTCGCCCGCGCGCCTTGTTGTTCACCACCGGCTACATGGCCAACCTGGGTGCGGTCACGGCGCTGGTGGGGCAGGGCGATACGGTGCTCGAAGACCGGCTCAACCATGCTTCGCTACTGGACGCCGGGCTGTTGTCTGGCGCACGTTTCAACCGCTATCTGCACAACGACGCGACGAGCCTGGCCACGCGCCTGGAAAAAGCCACCGGCAATACGCTGGTGGTCACCGACGGCGTGTTCAGCATGGATGGCGACATCGCCGATCTGCCGGCGCTGGCTCGGGAAGCCAAGGCAAAAGGTGCGTGGCTGATGGTCGATGACGCGCATGGTTTTGGTCCCCTGGGTGCTCAGGGTGGTGGCAGCGTCGAGCATTTCGGCCTGAGCCAGGAAGACGTGCCAGTGCTGGTCGGTACGCTCGGCAAGGCGTTCGGAACGGCAGGTGCTTTTGTCGCCGGCAGCGAAGAGCTGGTCGAGAGCCTGATCCAGTTCGCCCGCCCCTACATCTACACCACCAGCCAACCCCCGGCCCTGGCCTGCGCGACCCTGAAAAGCCTGGAGCTGCTGCGCAGCGAGCACTGGCGCCGCGAACATTTGCAGGCGCTGATCCGCCAGTTCCGCCACGGTGCCGAACAGATCGGCCTGGAGCTGATGGACAGCTTCACGCCGATCCAGCCGATCATGATCGGTGACGCCGGGCGCGCGGTGCGGTTGTCGCAGATGCTGCGCGAACGCGGTTTGATGGTGAGCGCGATCCGCCCGCCAACCGTACCGGCCGGCAGCGCCCGACTGCGCGTGACCCTGACCGCCGCCCATAGCGAGGCGCAAGTACAGCTATTGTTAGAGGGACTGGCCGATTGTTATCAACGACTGGGACCGGAGCCTGGCCATGCGTGATCAACTGATTCTGCTGCCCGGCTGGGGCCTCGGGGTTTCACCATTGGAACCGTTGGCCGCCGCATTACAGGGGCTGGACGAACACCTGCGGGTGGAAATCGAGCCGCTGCCTGAGCTGGATTCGAGCCATCTCGAACATTGGCTCGATGAACTCGACGCCAGCGTGCCACAGGACGCCTGGCTGGGCGGGTGGTCGCTGGGCGGCATGCTCGCCTCCGAGTTGGCGGCGCGCCGTGGCGACCGTTGCTGTGGCCTGCTGACCCTGGCGAGCAACCCTTCTTTTGTCAGCCATGAACAATGGCCAAACGCAATGCCCGGCGAAACCTTCGATGCCTTTCTGGCGGGTTGTGCAGCCGATCCTCGCGCGACGTTGAAGCGCTTTTCTCTGCTCTGCGCCCAAGGTGCCGAAGACCCGCGCGGCTTGTCGAGGCTGTTGCTCGGGGGCGCGCCACACTCTTCAGCGGGGGTGCTGATGAGTGGCCTGGCGTTGCTCGCGCAACTGGACACCCGCCAGGCCCTGCAGACGTTCCGCGGTCCGCAATTGCATCTGTATGCCGGCCTCGACGGGCTGGTACCGGCCGAAGCCGCCGAGGCGTTACTGGCGTTGCTGCCGGATGTCGAAATCGGTCTGATCGAACAGGCCGGCCACGCGTTCCTCCTGGAAAATCCCCACGGTGTGGCGGGGGCGATCCAGGCCTTTTTGCATGAGAGCGGCGATGACTGATTTATCCTTTTTCCAACTGCCAGGCGGTTTGCCCGACAAACGCCAGGTTGCCGCCTCGTTTTCCCGTGCAGCGCAAAGCTATGACAGCGTGGCCGAGTTGCAACGTGATGTCGGTAGCCAGTTGCTCAGCCGATTGCCGCAGGCGTTCGTGCCGCAGCGCTGGCTCGACCTTGGGTGCGGCACCGGCCATTTCAGTCGGGCGCTGGGCGAGCGTTTTCCCGCGGGCCAGGGCTTGGCGCTGGACATCGCCGAAGGCATGCTCAATCACGCGCGGCCATTGGGCGGCGCCACGCACTTCATCGCCGGCGACGCCGAGCGCATGCCGTTGCGCGATGCGACGTGCGACCTGATTTTCTCCAGCCTGGCGGTGCAATGGTGTGCGGACTTCGCTTCGGTACTCAGCGAGGCCCATCGGGTACTGAAACCCGGTGGGGTTTTCGCATTTGCTAGTCTATGCGTGGGCACGTTGTTCGAACTGCGTGACAGCTGGCGTCAGGTGGATGGCATGGTGCACGTCAACCGCTTCCGCGAGTTCGGCGTTTATCAACAGCTGTGCGCGGCCAGCGGCTTGCGGGCGATCAGCCTGGAAAACCAACCGCATGTGCTGCATTACCCGGACGTGCGCAGCCTGACCCATGAACTCAAGGCCTTGGGCGCGCATAACTTGAACCCCGGGCGGCCGGGCGGCTTGACCGGTCGGGCGCGGATACTCGGCCTGGTCGAGGCTTATGAGCAGTTTCGTCAGGCCCAAGGCCTGCCGGCGACTTATCAAGTGGTGTATGCCGTTTTGGAGAAACCCTTATGAGCTCCGCGTATTTCATCACCGGTACCGACACTGACGTCGGAAAAACCACGATTGCCGCCGGCCTGCTGTACGCCGCGCGATCAGCCGGATTAAGCACGGCAGCGGGCAAGCCGGTGGCCTCTGGCTGCGCGGTGACGCCCAAGGGCCTGCGCAATGCCGACGCGCTGGCGCTCATGGCCGAGTGTTCGCTGCCCCTGACCTACACCCAGGTCAATCCGCTGGCGTTGGAGCCGGCGATTGCGCCGCACCTGGCCGCCCGCGAGGCAGGCATCGCGTTGACCGTGCAATCGCTGCTGACGCCGATGCGGGAGATTCTCGACATGCAGGCCGATTTCACCCTGATCGAGGGCGCTGGCGGCTGGCGCGTGCCATTGGCGGACCAGGATAATCTGTCGGACCTGGCGATGGCGCTGGACCTGCCGGTCATCCTCGTGGTCGGTATACGCCTGGGCTGCATCAATCACGCGTTGCTGACGGCAGAGGCGATTGCCCGGGACGGTTTGCAACTGGCGGGATGGGTGGCCAACATCATCGATCCGAAGACCGCGCGCCTTGAAGAAAACCTCGCGACCCTCGCCGAACGTCTCCCGGCGCCGTGCCTTGGGCGGGTACCGAAACTCAAGGTGGTCACGGCTGAAGCGGTGGCGGAGCATCTGCAACTGGATCTGCTGGACTAGGTATTTGGCTATGGCACGGCATTGTGCCATTAGTGTTTTTGACGGGCGATTTCCCGGTATGTCTGCTTCAATGAGTACTGACGGCTCTTATTGAGCGTTGACGACTCTTTGCAAGGACGAGTTCTTCCATGGAAATCTCGGGAAACACCGCTTTTTATGCCGGTCTGAGCACTGTTCAGGCGGGGCAGAACCGTGTCGATCAAGCCGCCGGACAAATCGCCAACACGACGATCGAGCGTTCGGTGACCAGCCAATCTTCCGAAGCCCAGGCCGATCGCCTGCGTTCAGTCGACCGTAGTCAGCAATCAGACCTCGTGAGCAGTACTATCGCCATGGCCGAAGGCCGGTTTCAGGTGGAGCTGGGTGCCAAAGTCGCCAAGGCTTCCGACGAAATGCTTGGCACCCTGATCGATACCTACGCCTGAACTCACGCTGAAAGCGCACCATCTGACGGGTACGTTTTCAGCGTGAGTCCTGCTATCCAATATATTTCTCGCGCTGCGCGTTGCTCAGGTCTACGGCGTCAGGCCCGCGTGCGCGCTGATGGGGGGTGGCATGACGAATGGCAAAAGATCGGTGCTTGACAAGATTTAGGCGTAAACGTATGTTTCAAACAACTGTTTGATCGTTTCGACGACGGTCGCTCATTCCCGGTTACATCAGCAGAGGTTTATCGCTATGCCTGACTACAAGGCCCCCTTGCGTGATATTCGCTTCGTTCGTGACGAACTGCTCGGCTACGAGGCGCACTATCAGAGCCTCCCGGCTTGTGCAGACGCAACTCCAGACATGGTTAGCGCCATTCTTGAAGAAGGCGCCAAGTTTTGTGAGCAGGTGCTGGCTCCGCTGAACCGCGTGGGCGACCTCGAAGGCTGCACTTGGAGCGAGTCCGGTGTTAAGACCCCGACTGGCTTCAAAGAGGCGTACAAGCAATTCGTCGAAGGCGGCTGGCCAAGCCTGGCCCACGACGTGGAGCACGGCGGCCAAGGCTTGCCGGAGTCCCTGGGTCTGGCAATCAGCGAAATGGTTGGCGAATCCAACTGGTCGTGGGGCATGTACCCGGGCCTGTCCCATGGTGCGATGAACACCATTTCCGAGCACGGCACGCCTGAGCAACAAGAGGCTTACCTGACCAAGCTGGTTTCCGGCGAATGGACCGGCACCATGTGCCTGACCGAACCGCACTGCGGCACCGACCTGGGCATGCTGCGCACCAAGGCCGAGCCTCAGGCCGACGGTTCCTACAAAGTTTCCGGCACCAAGATCTTCATCTCGGCCGGTGAGCACGACATGGCCGACAACATCGTCCACATCGTGCTGGCCCGCCTGCCGGATGCACCGGCTGGCACCAAAGGCATCTCGCTGTTCATCGTGCCGAAGTTCCTGCCGAACGCCGATGGTTCGGTTGGCGCGCGTAACGCCGTATCCTGTGGTTCCCTGGAACACAAGATGGGCATCCACGGCAACGCCACCTGCGTGATGAACTTCGACGCGGCCACCGGTTACCTGATCGGCCCGGCGAACAAAGGCCTGAACTGCATGTTCACCTTCATGAACACCGCACGCCTGGGTACCGCGCTGCAAGGCCTGGCCCACGCCGAAATCGGTTTCCAGGGCGGCCTGAAATACGCTCGCGATCGTCTGCAAATGCGCTCGCTGACTGGCCCGAAAGCGCCGGACAAAGCCGCTGACCCGATCATCGTGCATCCGGATGTACGTCGCATGCTGTTGACCATGAAGGCATTCGCCGAAGGCAACCGCGCGATGGTTTACTTCACCGCCAAGCAAGTCGACATCGTCAAGTACGGCGTGGATGAAGAAGAGAAGAAGAAAGCCGACGCACTGCTGGCCTTCATGACGCCAATCGCCAAGGCCTTCATGACCGAAGTCGGTTTCGAGTCCGCCAACCACGGCGTGCAGATCTACGGCGGCCACGGCTTTATCGCCGAGTGGGGCATGGAGCAGAACGTTCGCGACAGCCGCATTTCGATGCTGTACGAAGGCACCACCGGTATCCAGGCACTCGACCTGCTGGGCCGTAAAGTGCTGATGACCCAGGGCGAGGCCCTCAAAGGCTTCACCAAGATCGTCCACAAGTTCTGCCAGACCAACGAAGGCAACGAAGCGGTCAAAGAGTTCGTCGAACCGCTGGCTGCACTGAACAAGGAATGGGGCGAGCTGACCATGAAGGTCGGCATGGCTGCCATGAAAGATCGCGAAGAAGTCGGCGCGGCCTCCGTGGACTACCTGATGTACTCCGGTTACGCCTGCCTGGCCTACTTCTGGGCTGACATGGCGCGCCTGGCTGCCGAGAAACTGGCTGCCGGCACTTCCGAAGAGGCGTTCTATACCGCCAAGCTGCAGACTGCGCGCTTCTACTTCCAGCGCATCCTGCCGCGTACCCGCTCTCACGTTGTTACCATGCTGTCGGGCGCCAACAACCTGATGGACATGAAAGAAGAAGATTTCGCGCTGGGCTACTAAGTCTTAACGCGCTTCTTCAACAGCCGCTGTTCCTTTGGGAACGGCGGCTTTTTTGTTTAAAAGTTATTGTTTGGTTAACGTTGTGTGCAGGTTTGTTTTCTGAAAGTGCAATGAGCTAATTCAGTTGTGTTTGTAGTGATACTTTCTCAGGAAGATAGCTTCGCCTGATTTCATTAATTGCCTCTTGTCGAGCTAGTTCATTGCTGTTGAGCAAATACTTTGCCAACGCGTTGGCCCGCGCAAGCCTGTGTGTCAGCGTCCTGCAAATGGCCGATTTTGGGGGCTATTACCCAGTGTTGGGGAGGGCTTCCACCAAAGTTGCGCAAGTCGCTGTGGTTAAATTTCGATCAAGCAAAAAAATATAAAGATCTTTCTCTGAAATCTTTTGTTACGACTACAGTGCAAGTAAGCGTCGCCGCAAGCGCGCCCCGCCAACCGCTATTAGCCAATGATTAGCGAGTACTTTGCCAGTACCGTAATGCCCTGCACGCTGCAACTTGATTCTCTAGTTGTAGTGTCAGCACGATTCCTGGCCATGAGTCCAACTCGCGACGGGTTGCCGGAGCCTTGGCAGCTCTGATCTGAATCGGGAGTGACATCATGCTGAAGTACTTGCGCATCCTTCGAACAAACCCCCTGGCCTGCGCGATCGCGGGCGTACTGATCAGCACCGGTGTCTTTGCCGCTGACCCGGCCGAGGTCGACCCACCCGTGCCTGAGGTGCCCACGCTGCAGTCGCTGCGCGGCATGACCCCGCCCGACCCTTCCGGTACCGAAGGCGGGCGCAAGGTCGACCTGATGACCGACTATGTGCTCAATCGCTCAGCGGCCATCCTCCTGGGCAAGGCCCTGTTCTGGGACATGGAGATCGGCAGCGACAGCACGACCGCTTGCGCCTCCTGCCACTATCACGCCGGCGTTGATCACCGAACCACCAATCAGCTCAATCCCGGCCAGGCGCACACCAATGCCAACGTCGCGTCGATCTTCAACAAGCCGTTCGTTGCGTCCGACATCCCTGGTGACGTGGCTTCCTATAAGACCCTGTCCGGGGGCAAGGGCGGCCCGAACTACCTGCTCAAGAAAGCCGACTTCCCGACCCATGTGCTGACCAATCCCTTGGATCGCAACTCACCCATCCTCTATTCGAGCGATGACGTGATCGGCTCGCAAGGCGTGTTCGACGCCAACTTCGTCAAGCCCAACCAGCCGCGGTTCGACAAATGCACCCAGCAACCGGACGGCATCTTCCAGGTCGGTGGCATCAATGTTCGCCGTAGCACCGGGCGCAATGCGCCGTCGGTGATCAACGCTGCGTTCAACGTGCGCAATTTCTGGGACGGCAGGGCCAACAACGTGTTCAACGGCTTCTCACCCTTTGGCAATCGCGATCCCGATGCCGGGATCTACGTGACCAATGAACGCAGCACCGTGGCGGTCAAGGTACGCATGGCGCTCAGCGATGCCTCGGCCGCGTCGCAGGCCGTGGGACCGCCCGGCAGTGCCGTCGAGATGTCCTGTGGCGGACGCACCTTTGCCGACATTGGCCGACGCATGCTCGACACGCTGATGCTTAAGCAGCAGCGCATCTCGTCCACCGACTCGGTGCTCGGTCCGGTTTCCGGGGCGCGGCGTCCGACTTATCGCGAGCTGATCAAGAACGCGTTCCAGCCACGGTTGTGGAATGCCACGCAGAACGTGCTGGTGGGCGGTGCGCCCTACACCCAGATGGAGGCCAACTTCCCGTTGTTTTTCGGCCTGGCGATCCAGATGTACGAAGCCACGCTGGTATCGGACCAGGCGCCGCTGGATGCCTATTTACAGGGCGATCACTCGGCCATGAACGACCAGCAAGTCCAGGGTATGAATCTGTTCCTGGGCAAGGGCAAGTGCGTCAACTGCCACGGTGGCGCAGAGCTGACCAATGCCGCCAGTCGCTTGCAGTTCCATCCCCGCGAACGCATCGAACGCATGGTCATGGCGGATAACCTGACCACGCTCTACGACAACGGTTTCTACAACACCGGCGTGCGCCCGACCTCGGAAGACCTGGCGCTCGGTGGCGCCGATGCCTGGGGCAACCCGTTGTCCTTCACCCGTGAGTACAACAGCCAGTTGCAGGGCGGCAAGATCCCTGACCCGCTGGATGTCGATGTCTGCACCTTCGAAGCGCCCTTGAGCGCAGCATTGCCTTGCGATGCAACGCTGCAACCCAATGTCGGTTTCCGCGACGCGGTCGATGGTGCCTTCAAGACCCCGACGCTGCGCAACATCGCGCTGACCGGGCCGTATTTCCACAATGGCAGCCGCGCCACGCTCAAGCAGGTGATGGAGTTCTACAACCGCGGCGGTGACCGGCGCGGTGAGGACGCGAGCAACACCAGCGGTTTCGAGCACCCGTCGGTCAATCAGCACAACGGCTCGAACCTCGATCCGGACATGACCAACTTGAACCTGACCTCGGATGAGATCGATGCGCTGGTCAAATTCATGGAGGTCGGGCTGACCGATCCGCGGGTCGCGTGGGAACGGGCGCCGTTCGATCATCCGTCACTGGTGCTGCCACAGGGTCATGTAGGTGATGAGAACACCGTGACGCAAAAACCGGTCAGTCCGAAGATCACCACTCGCCAGGCCATGGACGCCAACATTCAGCTCAAGCCGATCGGAGCCGAAGGCCGCAGGGCCGATGAGGGACCACTGCAGCCGTTCTACAACGACCTTTGAACCCATTTTCCCTTGCGTCACTGGTGGCTTTGGTTGCTGGCAGTGACGCTGTTTTGAAAATACCTCGCTAAAAGGCTAAGTAAGTCCCGGTTTCTGCCGTTACAGTCATGGGCACATTGCCATCACTGATATGACGGGTCGGAGCCTTACCCTTGCCGCGTTCTTCCCCTGCACGTGTGAGTCACTTTTTGCCGTCACTGCTGCTGTTGCTGGCGGGGCTCGCGGCTGCCTACATCAGGGAGCTGAACGTGTTCTTCACGTCGCTGTTCCAAGTGCTTCCGACCCTGGTGCTGTTGCTCGGCGGCGCCTATTGCGCGGTCTACCGGCGCCAGCGCGAGCTGTTTCTGATGGTCACGGTGTACATCGCCTACTTCCTGCTCGATACCCAGACCGATTACTACCGCGACAACGGCAAGGTGCGTGACGACGCCGCGGTGGTTTTTCATTTGTGTTGCCTGCTGTTGCCGTTGCTGTTCGGCGTGTTCGCCGCGTGGCAGGAGCGTACGCATCTGTTCCAGGACATGGTCGCCCGTTTCGCCGTGTTGCTGGCCGTGGGTAGCGTGGCCTTGGCCCTTGAACAAAGTTACCCGCAGGCGTTGCTGGTGTGGCTGGCGGAGATTCGCTGGCCTGCCTTGCACGGCGCCTGGATGAGCCTGATCCAGCTGTCGTATCCGGTGTTCATCGCAGCGTTCCTGCTGCTGGCCTATCAGTACTGGCGCCACCCCAGACCCCTGCATGCGGCACAGTTGGTGGGAGTGCTGGGGCTGTTCTGGATGTTGCCGAAAACCTTCATCCTGCCCTTCACCCTGAACATCATGTGCAGCCAGGTGATGCTGATGATCGCGGCCGCTGTGGCCCATGAGGCCTATCAAATGGCCTTCCGCGACGAACTGACCGGGCTGCCGGGGCGTCGTGCGTTGAATGAACGCATGCAGCGCCTGGGGCGCAACTATGTGCTGGCCATGAGTGACGTCGACCACTTCAAGAAATTCAACGACACCCACGGGCACGACGTGGGTGATCAGGTGCTGCGACTGGTCGCCAGCAAACTGTCGAAAATCGGCGGGGGCGGTAAGGCGTATCGCTATGGCGGTGAGGAATTCGCCCTGGTGTTTGCAGGCAAGACCTTAGACGAGTGCATGCCGCACCTGGAGGTCATTCGCGAGTCCATCGCCACCTACAACATTCATCTGCGCAATCAGGACAGCCGTCCACAGGATGACAATCAGGGCCGCCAGCGCCGAGCGGGCACCAGTGCCTCGAGTGTGTCGGTGACGGTCAGCATCGGCGTTGCCGAACGCGTGGAGCAACGCGCGCCAGAGCAAGTGCTCAAGTCCGCGGACGAGGCGCTCTACAGCGCCAAGGGCGCCGGGCGCAACTGTGTGATGGCGTTCGGTCAGACCCGCCGTGGCGCGGTGCGCATGGACGCCGCTACGGTTGAGTGATGACGGCGCATTCAGCGTCTGGACTGTGATTGTGAAGGGTGGGTCGGCGGCAGTAGGTTGGAGCAATCTGCTGCCGGAGAAATGACCATGCCCGACTACAAGGCTCCCCTGCGCGACATGCGCTTTCTGATTGACCACGTCTTCGATTTTCACAGCAACTACGCCGCCCTCGGCGCCACCGATGCCAGCCCGGACATGATCAATGCGATCCTCGAAGAGGGCGCACGGTTCTGTGAGAACGTGCTGTCGCCGCTCAACCGCAGTGGCGACGAAGAGGGCTGCCATTTCGACAACGGCGTGGTCACGACGCCTGCAGGTTTCAAGCAGGCTTTCGCCCAATACGTCGAGGGCGGCTGGCACGGCCTGGCGGCTGATCCGGCGTACGGCGGCCAGGGTCTGCCCAGCTCACTGGGGCTGGTCATCAGCGAAATGGTCGGTTCCAGCAACACGTCCTGGGGCATGTACCCCGGCCTGACGCACGGCGCCATGTCGGCGATCCACGCCCATGGCACCGACGAGCAGAAACACACCTACCTGAGCAAACTCACCGCCGGCCAATGGACCGGCACCATGTGCCTGACCGAAGCCCATTGCGGCACCGACCTGGGCATCATCAAGACCCGTTCCGTGCCTCAGGCCGACGGCAGCTACGCGATCTCCGGCAGCAAAATCTTCATCTCCGCCGGCGAGCACGACATGAGCGCCAACATCATTCACCTGGTACTGGCGAAACTGCCGGATGCGCCGGCCGGGACCAAAGGCATCTCGCTGTTCATCGTGCCCAAGTTCCTCCCCGGTGCCGACGGTGAGGCGGGCGAGCGCAATGGCGTTTCCTGCGGCTCCATCGAGCACAAGATGGGGATCAAGGCCTCGGCCACCTGCGTGCTGAACTTCGACGGGGCCAAGGGCTTTCTGATCGGGGAGGCGAACAAGGGCCTCAACTGCATGTTCACCATGATGAATCACGCACGCCTGGGCACCGGCATGCAGGGGTTGTGTCTGGGCGAAGCCAGTTTCCAGGGCGCGATCAAGTACGCCAACGACCGTTTGCAGATGCGCGCGCTGACAGGCCCAAAGGCGCCGGAAAAAGCCGCTGACCCGATCATCGTGCATCCGGACGTGCGCCGGATGTTGCTGACCATGAAAGCCTTCAACGAAGGCAACCGGGCTCTGACTTACTTCACCGCGCAACTGCTCGACGTGGCGCACCTGAGCGCGGATGCAGCGGTGCGCCAGGACGCCGAAGACCTGTTGGCCTTCCTGACGCCGATCTGCAAAGCCTTCATGACCGAGACCGGGCTGGAAGTGACCAACCACGGCATGCAGGTGTTTGGTGGTCATGGCTTCATTCGTGAATGGGGCATGGAACAGCTGGTTCGTGACTGCCGCATCGCGCCGATCTATGAGGGCACCAACGGCATCCAGGCGCTGGACCTGCTCGGGCGTAAAGTCCTCGGCAGCCAGGGCAAGCTGCTGCGCGGTTTTACCAAAATCGTCCACAAGTTCTGCGCGGCGAACGCCGGGCATCCGCAGTTGGCCAGTTATGTGGCGCAACTCGACGAGCTCAATCAGCAGTGGGGCGAACTGACCACCCGGATCGGCATGGCCGCAATGAAAAACCCGGATGAAGTCGGCGCCGCGTCGGTGGATTACCTGATGTACAGCGGTTACATCATCCTCGGCTATTTGTGGTTGCGCATGGCGCTGGTGGCTCAGGCGCAGCTGGATTCGGGTAGCAGTGATGCCGATTATTGCCAGGGCAAGCTCGCCACCAACGAGTTTTACTTCAAGCGATTGCTGCCGCGTACTGCCGCTCATCGGGCAGCCATCGAGGCAGGCAGTGATTGCCTGATGAAACTGCCTGCGGAACTGTTCGCGCTTTAGTCTTTTAAAATGAATCACAAAGAAAGCCCGCGTAACTGCGGGCTTTTTTATGACCAAATAGTCAGTGACTAAACATTACAAAACGGTCACTGGCTGACCCTATGTGTCGCAAAAGTTGTTGGGTTACACTCGGACCCAACGAAAAAATCACTCCTACGATTCACCTGTTTAGATCTTGCGAGGTTTGCCATGGCTGACTACAAAGCGCCCCTGCGCGATATGCGCTTCGTCCTCAATGAAGTTTTCGAGGTCGCCAAACTCTGGGCCGAGCTGCCAGCGCTGGCCGAGACCGTTGATGCGCAAACGGTTGAAGCCATTCTCGAAGAAGCCGGCAAGGTCACCAGCAAAAGTATCGCACCCCTGAGCCGTGCCGCTGACGAAGAAGGTTGCCACTGGGCGGACGGTGCAGTCACCACCCCGGCCGGTTTCCCACAGGCTTACCAGACCTACGCTGAAGGCGGTTGGGTCGGTGTCGGTGGCGATCCGGCCTACGGCGGCATGGGCATGCCCAAGGCCGTTTCGGCCCAGGTCGAAGAAATGGTCAACTCGGCCAGCCTCTCGTTCGGTCTGTACCCGATGCTGACCGCTGGCGCCTGCCTGTCGATCAACGCCCACGCCAGTGAAGAACTGAAGGCGGCGTATCTGCCGAACATGTACGCCGGTGTGTGGGCCGGTTCCATGTGCCTGACCGAGCCACACGCCGGTACCGATCTTGGGATCATCCGCACCAAGGCCGAGCCTCAGGCCGACGGTTCCTACAAGGTCAGCGGCACCAAGATCTTCATCACCGGTGGCGAACACGACCTGACCGAAAACATCATCCACCTGGTGCTGGCCAAACTGCCGGATGCGCCGGCCGGACCAAAAGGGATTTCGCTGTTCCTGGTGCCCAAGTTCATGGTCAATGCCGACGGCAGCCTGGGCGCGCGCAATCCGGCAAACTGCGGTTCGATCGAGCACAAGATGGGCATCCAGGCCTCTGCGACCTGCGTGATGAACTTCGACGAAGCAGTGGGTTACCTGGTCGGCGAGCCGAACAAGGGCCTGGCGGCGATGTTCACCATGATGAACTACGAGCGTCTGGGCGTTGGCATCCAGGGCCTGGCCACCGGCGAGCGCTCCTACCAGAATGCCGTGGAATACGCCCGTGATCGTCTGCAAAGCCGTTCGCCAACCGGTGCACAGAACAAGGACAAGGTCGCCGACCCGATCATCGTCCACCCGGACGTGCGTCGCATGTTGCTGACCATGAAAGCTGCGAACGAAGGCGGCCGTGCCTTCTCCACCTACGTGGCCATGCAACTGGACACCGCCAAGTTCAGCGAAGACGCCACCACCCGCAAGCGCGCGGAAGACCTGGTGGCCTTGCTGACCCCGGTGGCCAAGGCGTTCCTCACCGATCTCGGCCTGGAAACCACGGTTCACGGTCAGCAGGTATTCGGCGGCCACGGCTACATCCGTGAATGGGGCCAGGAGCAACTGGTGCGTGACGTGCGCATCACCCAGATCTACGAAGGCACCAACGGCATCCAGGCGCTGGACCTGGTCGGACGCAAGATCGTCGGCACGGGTGGTGCGTTCTACAACCTGTTCGCCGACGAGATTCGTCACTTCACCGCCACCGCCAGCGCGGACCTGGCAGAGTTCACCAAGCCGCTGAACGATGCAGTGACTACCCTCGACGAACTGACCTCGTGGCTGCTGGACCGGGCGAAGAACAACCCGAATGAAATCGGCGCGGCATCGGTCGAGTACCTGCAGACTTTCGGTTACGTGGCTTATGCCTACATGTGGGCGTTGATGGCCAAGGCCGCCCTGGGCAAAGAAACCCAGGACGATTTCTACGCCAGCAAACTGGGCACCGCACGCTTCTATTTCGCCCGCTTGCTGCCGCGGATTCATTCGCTGAGCGCGTCGGTGAAGGCCGGTAGCGAATCGCTGTTCCTGCTGGATGCCGGGCAATTCTGATGTTGTAACCTAATGTAAGCATTCTCTTACATGACGTACTGCTGTTCTCCCATAGTCGGAAATTGGATCCACAGCTAATCTACTTCTCATGGACGTAGCGCAGGAAGCGCAAAGTAACAACACGGACACGTAGGATTCTGCCAGGACGGCGGAGTGAAATGGATGTCAGGGAAACAGTCTGCAAAGCCCCGCTTCGGCGGGGTTTTCTTTGGCCTTGAGAAAAGTGTTCTCGAGAAAAGTGTTCAGCTCAGGCCATCCAGTGCAGGCGGGCTGTTCAAGCGCTCATCCGGCCGATTGATCACCTCCTCCAGTAACGTGCGCAGCAAGGCCAGCGAGGCCTGTTGCCGTTGCACATCGCGACAGACCAACCCGACTTTCAGCGGCACCCGCGGCTCGCTCAGGGGTTTCCACAACAATTGCTGGTTGCCATGGGTCTTCTGCGAGCGTCCGGGCAGCACCGTCGCCAGCCGCGTGTGCGGAAGACTGTCGAGAATGCCGGCCATATTGTTCAACTCGGCCTGCACCTGCGGACGTCGTCCGAGGCTGGCCAGCTGCGCCTGCCAGATCTGCCGTATCTGAAACTCTTCGCCCAGCAACAACATCGGCAATTCCGCGGCCTGGCTCATGGAGACTTTCTTGAATTCGCGCAAAGGATGGTCACTCGGGATGACGAGCGTCAGTTCATCTTCGTACAACATCACCCCATGCAAGCCCGGCTGACGAGGCGGCAAGTAGCCAATGCCAATGTCCAGCGAGCCATTGAGCAGGCGTCGCTCGATTTCCAGCCCGGTCAGTTCATAGATCTGCACCACCAGATGGGGCTGCGCCTTACGCACCCGTTCGAGCATTTGTGGCACCAGGCTGGTATGGACCGTTTGCAGTACGCCAATGGCCAGGGTGCGCAGCGCATGCCCCTTGAAATTGCCCAGTGCTTCCCGTGCCCGTTGCAGGCCATCGAGCAAGGGCAGGGCATGGTTGTACAGCGTATGGGCCGCCAGGGTCGGCAGCAGGCGTTTGCTGCTGCGTTCGAACAGGCTCACATCGAGGCTTTGTTCGAGGTGGCGGATCTGCTGGGACAGCGCCGGCTGTGAGATGGACAGCCGTTCGGCAGCCCGGCCCACATGGCCCTCTTCATAGACAGCGACGAAGTAACGCAGTTGCTTGAAATCCATAAGTAATGCTTATCGAAAATGCTGGTAAATCGAAATGGCTCATCGCCTCGCCTGGGCCTAGTCTAACCGCATTCACAAGGCTTACAGGGCCCCGGAACGCGATGAACACCCTTTGCTTCGACGGCATTTGCATAGGTAACGCAAAAAACCTTCTGCGAGGGTTGAACCCATGAACCTGTTCAGCCTGCGTCGGCAATCGCCAAGCCTCGATGATTTGCTGGCGCACGATTGCTCCCCGGTCAGGGACGACAATCTTTGCAGCGAGTGCCTGATGCCCAGTGTCGATCGGCCCAAGCAGGTGTTTGTCCGTGGCCAGGGTTCCTGGTTGTGGGACAGCGATGACCGTGCCTATCTGGATTTCTCCCAGGGCGGCGGCGCCAACAGCCTCGGCCACAGCCCCAAGGCACTGGTGAATGCCATTACCGCGCAGGCGCAAGCGCTGATCAATCCCGGTTTCGGCTTGCATAACCGCGGCATGCTCAACCTCGCCCAGCGACTGTGTGCCAGCACTGGCAGCGACCAGGCGTATTTGCTCAATAGCGGCAGCGAGGCCTGTGAAGCAGCAATCAAGCTGGCACGCAAATGGGGTCAACGGCATCGCGGCGGCGCTTCGCGGATCATCGTTGCCCATCAGGCTTGCCATGGCCGCAGCCTGGGGACGATTTCGGCGTCGGACAGCTCGGCCCTGATCAACCGTTTTGAGCCACAGCTCCCGGGCTTCAGCCGCGTTCCCTTCAATGATCTCGCGGCGCTGCATGCGGCGGTGGATGAACGGACCGTGGCGATCATGCTCGAGCCGATCCAGAGCGAAGCCGGGGTGATTGCGGCCACTGGGCATTACCTCAAAGGAGTCGAGCGCCTGTGTCGCGAGCTGGGCATCCTGTTGATCTTCGACGAAGTGCAAACCGGTGTCGGTCGCTGTGGCAGCTTGCTGGCAGAGCAGTCCTACGGCGTGCGCGCAGATATCGTCGTGCTCGGCAAAGGGCTTGGCGGTGGCGTGCCGGTAGCGGCGCTGCTGGCGCGGGGCAAGGCCTGCTGCATCGAGGCGGGCGAAATGAGCGGCACCCATCATGGCAATGCGCTGCTTACCGCCGCAGGCCTGGCGGTGCTCGACAGCGTGCAGGACAAGGGTTTTCTGGAGCATGTCGGGGAAATGGCCCAGCACCTGTGCGAAGGCCTGCAGCGCTTGTCCCATCGTTATGGCCACGGCGAATTGCGCGGACAAGGGCTGCTCTGGGGAATGACCCTGTCCGACGACTCGGCCGACGCCGTGGTCAAGGCCGCGTTGTATGAAGGGCTGTTGCTCGATGCGCCGCAAGCCGACTGCCTGCGTTTCACCCCGGCGCTGACGGTGAGCAAAGCCAATATCGATGAAATGCTGCTGCGCCTGGCCCGAGCCTTCTCCCGCGTGCGCACCGCGCAGTTGCAATGCCGCAAAGGGATCGCCGTCTAGGCAGGTCCCACGAATTCCCGAACCGTCTCGCGGTATAACGCACGCCCCACGCCTGATTCTTTTGGCGTGGGGCGTTTTTTTGTGGCTGTGCATCGTTCAGAAACATGGCCTGGATACACTGGCGGGAAAATCGGGCTGAACCCTGACCAACGGTACAGGTCGATTGGTTATGGGCTCGGGTGAGCCCACTTCAATCAGGAGCTGCTTATATGGACTTTATTCGCATCATCATCGCCATTCTGTTACCGCCACTGGGCGTGTTTCTGCAAGTGGGATTCGGCGGAGCGTTCTGGCTGAACATTCTGCTGACGCTGTGCGGCTACATTCCCGGGATCGTGCATGCGGTGTACATCATCGCCAAGCGCTGAGAAATTCAGTTTGCGGACGCAATAACCCGCCGATAGAACAACCATTCCTGCTCCAGCGCATGGGCCTGGTTACCGGCTTTGCGAAAGCCGTGGCGTTCGTCGGCATAGTAATGGGCTTGGACCAGAATACCGTTGTGCTGCAGGGCCTCGACCATGTCGCGGGTCTGCTGCGGCACGACCACGGCATCCAGCTCGCCTTGAAAGAAGATCACCGGCACGCGAATGTTGCTGGCATGCAATAACGGCGTGCGTGCGGCGTAGCGATCGGCATCCTCTTGCGGATCACCGATCAGCCAATCCAGGTAGTCGCCTTCGAACTTGTGCGTCGCCCGGCCCAGCGCCACCGGGTCGCTGACCCCATAAAGACTGGCGCCGGCACGAAACACCTGATGGAACGCCAGCGCGCACAGCGCGGTGTAGCCACCGGCGCTGCCACCGCGAATGAAGGCCTTGGCGCCGTCGATCAAACCCCGTTCCGCGAGGTGGCTGACCACCGCGCAAGCGTCTTCGACATCGACTTCCCCCCAGCGCAGATGCAAGGCCTGACGATAGGCCCGGCCGTAACCGCTGCTCCCGCGATAATTGAGATCGGCCACGGCGAAACCGCGTTGCGCCCAGTACTGGATGCGCGGATCGAGCATCGGATAGCACGCCGAAGTCGGGCCACCATGGATGAATACCACGAGTGGCGGCTTGGCGTCGCCGGTCATCGCCGGGTAGAAAAAGCCGTGGGCTTCACCCGAACCGCTTGGGTAGCGCAGGGTTTGCGGGCGACTGATTTGCTCGGCGGGCAGCGGCGTAATGCCGCCTGCGAGGACCTTCACCTGGCGGGTCTGGCGATCGATGGCGATCACCGCCGATGAACTGACGGGGGACGCCGCGATGCAGTAGATGAACTGCTCATCCACGGCAAGATGACGAAAGCGACTGTAGTCGCCGGTAAAGTCGTCGCAGGCGCTGGCGCAAAGCCCCAAACGGCCGAAACCGCCTTCTGTCCAGCTGGCCAGGTAACTGCCTTCGCTCAATGGTAACCAGGTGCAGCCGCCCAGTTGCCAGGGCGCCGGGCCGTGGTCGGCGGCGGCGCTTGGCAATGGACTCAGGCTGTCGGCCGATTCCACCCAAGGCTGCCAGTAACCAGCGCGATCGGTCAGGCAGTACAAACGGCCGTTACCATCGAAGCGCGGTTGTTGCAGCGACTCTTGCGCCTGGTCGCCGGCCACGCAACAGGGCGCAGCAAAACCGCCATCACCCTGGCGTTGGGCGACCATCAAGCGGGTCGCGGTCCACGGCTGATCTGGCCGACTCCACTCGATCCAGGCCAGTCGTTGCCCATCGGGACTCAAGGTCGGTGCGGCGTAGAAGTCCGCGCCTTCGGCCAGCAAATGCCGCGTGCCATCCGCCAGGTCGATCGCCACCAGGCGGTGTTCATTGCGGTTTTCCTCGACCGCCAGCACCTGGCCATGGGCGAATTGCAGATCGCCGTATCGACACACGCCGGACGTCAGCACCTGGAGCGTCTCGCCTTGCAACGATTGGCGATACAGCTGCTGATCGGCTTCATTGACGAACACCACGCCGGCGTCGGTCAGGCAAAACGCACCGCCGCCATATTCGTACACCCGACTACGCACGCTGAACGGCGGGGGCGTCAGGCAGTGGGCCACGCCATCACGCCAGTGCCAGATCCGACACGCGGCATCTTCCGGGCGGTATTCGTTCCAGAACAAGCCATGGGCGCCGACCTGCAGTTCGGCAAAGTCGATGCCGGCCGCGACGGCGTTGGCGGCGCTGAAGGGTTCAGCTCTTGGCGATGAGGCGTGAGTTTCGTTCATTGCGAAAGGCCAGTTGTTCAATGGTCTGGGTCGCGTGTTCCGCCTCTTCACGGGCCTTGAGGATCACGCCGTGTTGAGGCGACTTGCTGCACACCGGGTCAGCGTTGCTCGCATCACCCGTGAGCATGAATGCCTGGCAGCGGCAGCCGCCGAAGTCCTTTTCCTTCTCGTCGCATGAGCGGCACGGCTCGGGCATCCAGTCGTAACCGCGAAAGCGGTTGAAGCCGAACGAGTCGTACCAGATGTGCTGCATGCTGTGGTCGCGTACGTTGGGAAACTGCACCGGCAGCTGTCGGGCGCCGTGACAGGGCAGGGCGGTTCCGTCCGGCGTCACCGTCAGGAAAATACTGCCCCAGCCATTCATGCAGGCTTTCGGGCGTTCTTCGTAGTAGTCCGGCGTCACGAAAATGAGCTTGCAGGGATGACCTTCGGCTTCGAGTCTGGCGCGGTATTCATTGGTGATGCGTTCGGCGCGAACCAGTTGCTCTTTGGTCGGCAATAGCCCAACGCGATTGAGCTGCGCCCAGCCGTAGAACTGGCAGGTGGCGAGTTCGACGAAGTCGGCTTCCAGGGCGATGCACAGCTCGATGATGCGGTCGATCTTGTCGATGTTGTGCCGATGGGTCACGAAGTTCAGCACCATCGGATAACCATGGGCTTTGACTGCGCGGGCCATTTCGAGTTTTTGCGCGAAGGCCTTTTTCGAGCCCGCCAGCAGGTTGTTCACCTGCTCGTCGCTGGCCTGGAAACTGATCTGGATATGATCGAGCCCGGCCTTCTTGAAGTCGCTGATTTTCTGCTCGGTCAGGCCGATGCCGGAGGTGATCAGGTTGGTGTAGAAACCCAGTTTGCGCGCCTCGGCGATCAGCTCGGCAAGGTCCTGGCGCACCAGCGGTTCGCCGCCGGAAAAACCCAACTGCGCCGCGCCCATCTCCCGTGCTTCACGGAACACCTTGAGCCATTGTTCGGTGCTGAGCTCTTTGCCTTGTTCGGCAAAATCCAGCGGATTGGAGCAGTACGGGCATTGCAGCGGGCAGCGGTAGGTCAGCTCGGCCAGCAGCCACAGCGGCAGGCCGATTTCGGGTGTGGGCGGTACTTGCCTGGATGAGTCAGGCAAGTTCGATCCAGTGCTGCGCACGGGCAACCTCCATGAATTGCTCGATGTCGTCAGCGAGTTCGGGCACGCCAGGGAACTGCGTGTCGAGCTCGTTGATAATCGCGGCGACGTCGCGCTCGCCGTCGATCAGGCCGCCGATCAGCGCGGCGCTTTCATTGAGCTTGATCATGCCTTCGGGATACAGCAGCACGTGGCCTTTCTGCGCCGGCTCGTACTGGAAACGGTAGCCAGGGCGCCAGGTCGGGGTCTTGCTGCGATCGAAACTCATAGGGTAATTCCTTTGTGCCAGACCCGTTGATCGGTGACGCTGTGATACGGCGGGCGATTGAGTTCGTAAGCCATGCTCATGGCATCGAGCATGCTCCAAAGAATGTCCAGTTTGAACTGGAGAATTTCCAGCATGCGCTCCTGGCCTTCCCGGGTCTTGTAGTGCTCGAGCGTGATTGCCAGGCCGTGCTCGACATCGCGCCGCGCCTGACCCAGGCGAGTGCGGAAATATTCGTAGCCGGCAGGGTCGATCCATGGGTAATGCTGCGGCCAACTGTCCAGGCGTGACTGGTGGATCTGCGGTGCGAACAGTTCCGTCAGCGAGCTGCTGGCAGCCTCCTGCCAACTGGCCCGGCGGGCGAAGTTGACGTAGGCGTCGACGGCGAATCGCACACCGGGCAGCACCAGTTCCTGGGAGCGCAATTGGTCCGGGTCGAGGCCGACGGCCTGGCCCAGGCGCAGCCAGGCTTCGATGCCGCCGTCTTCGCCGGGGGCGCCGTCATGGTCCAGCAGGCGCTGAATCCATTCGCGGCGGATCTCGCGGTCCGGGCAGTTGGCCAGGATCGCCGCGTCCTTCAGCGGGATGTTCACCTGATAGTAAAAACGGTTGGCGACCCAGCCCTGGATCTGCTCGCGGGTCGCCCGGCCTTCATACATCGCCACGTGATACGGGTGATAGATGTGGTAATAGGCGCCCTTGGCGCGCAGGGCAGCTTCGAATTCGGCGGGGGACATCGGGGTGTCGGTCATCGGGGTTCTCCGGAGTACAACCGGTGGATTCTTGGGTGCCTGGTCTGGCCTCATCGCTGGCAAGCCAGCTCCTACAGGGTTACGCGGTCACTGTAGGAGCTGGCTTGCCAGCGAAGGGGGCATCCGCTACAACACAATACTCATGCCGTCATACGCCACTTCAACTTCACGCCGCTGCAGCTCCGCCCGCTGCGGCGAATCCTCATCGAGAATCGGGTTGGTGTTGTTGATGTGGATAAGGACCTTGCGCTGATTGGGCAGTTGCTCCAGCACTTCGAGCATGCCACCAGGGCCGTTCTGCGCCAGATGGCCCATCTCCCGGCCGGTGCGGGTGCCAACACCACGGCGCTGCATTTCGTCGTCGTCCCACAACGTGCCATCCACCAACAGGCAATCGCTGGCGGCCATGATCTCCAGCAGCGGCGCGTCGACTTTGCCCAGGCCCGGTGCGTAGAACAGTTTGCCACCCGTATTGAGGTCTTCGACGATCAGGCCAATGTTGTCGCCCGGATGCGGGTCGAAGCGATGCGGCGAGTAGGGCGGGGCGGCGCTGCGCAGCGGCAGTGGGGTGAAACGCAGGTTCGGGCAGGCGGGAACGCTGAAGCTCTGGTCGAGCTCGATGCGGTTCCAGTTCAGGCCGCCGTTCCAGTGGGTCAGCATGTTGAACAGCGGGAAACCGGTGCTCAGGTCTTCGTGGACCATGTCGGTACACCAGACCTGATGCGGGCAACCTTCACGCAACATGAGCAGTCCGGTGGTGTGGTCGATCTGGCTGTCCATCAGGATGATCGCGCTGATCCCGGTATCCCGCAGGGCACGCCCCGGTTGCATGGGCGCGAAGCTTTGCAGCTGGGCACGGATGTCCGGGGAGGTGTTGCACAGCACCCAGTTCACGCCGTCATCGGAAATCGCGATGGACGATTGAGTGCGCGCCTCGGCCCGCAGGCTGCCATTGCGATAACCTGCACAGTTCTCGCAGTTGCAGTTCCACTGTGGAAAACCACCGCCAGCGGCGGAACCCAGGATCTGGACAAACATGGACGCTCCATCATTTCAACGCTGAAAATAAAACGCCTCGGTTAACCGAGGCGTTGTGCTGCATTTCTGCCAAGGCAGAGATCAACGGCTTGCGAAGTACATGGTGACTTCGAAGCCGATACGCAGGTCGGTGTAAGCCGGTTTGGTCCAGGCCATCAGTAGAACTCCTTAAGGTGGGGTGGGACAGCGCTATCCATATGTATAGTCCATCTGCTCGGAGATGTTCCAGATAGTTAGGTTGCTATGTTACTCAAAATTTCACAGGGATTGCCCGTGAAACTTTGAAAAAGCTCCTTACCGTTTGGGTAATGATCATTTTGTCGCTTGCCAGGGCGCACCGGGTGCAGGGCAGTTCGCCAGGCAGCACCAGCCGCCCTCGGCCTGGTTCAAGCGCTGGACCGCGGCCAGCAGTGCGGCGCGGTCGGTCAGGAGAATGGCCTGGGGCAACTGCGCCAGATAATCCGACGGGCGGCCCGCCAATTTACCCTGCCAGAGCAATTCGGCGGCTTGGCTTGTCGTCAGGGTGGCGCTGGAAAACTGATCCGCCAGGGCCTGGCGTTGGCTGATGAAGGCGTTTTCGTCGAGGGCCTGGATCAGCGCCGGCAACCCGTTCAGGAACTGTTCGATGTGCTGCAAGAGCTCCGCAGCGGCCACGTTCGGCGATTGCACACCCATCAGCAGTCCGGTCTGCCCATGGATCTGTCGCAGGGCACTGAACACCGCGTAGCCCAGTTGCAACTCCACCCGCAGGCGCTGATAGAACGGCGTCTGACAGAGATGGGCGAGCAAACGCCAGGCGGCTTCGTCGGCCAGGTCCTGGGTGGCGGTTGGACAGAACAACAGCAGCGCGTGTTCGCTCGAGTCGGTCTCTACGCTGCTCCACAGGTGCTGCGAATGAATTGACGGTGCCGGCGCCAGTTGCGTCTGCGCAGTACCGGGCACTTGACTCAACGCCAGGCCCATGGCCGCTTGGGTCTGGGCAGAAATACCGCTCGCCAGGCCAGTCCAGCATGCACTCGACCACAGTTGTGCCAGGTTGTCCGATTCGGTCGTTGGTTCCAGGCAGTGATCGGGCAGCACCTTGAGTAGCTGTCGAATCGGCATCAAGGCGGGGCGAGCCGGAGATGGCGGTGACAGCGCAGCATCAGGCTGGGTGAGCAGGGTCAGCGCGTGTTCGAGGATGGTCGGCATCGGCGCTTGCAGGCCGGTCATTTTCAACAGCCATTGATTGCCCGATGCGCTGAAGGAAAAGTCCACGCCGGCCTCACCTGCATCTTCGCGCAACGCTTGCAGGGTGTTGTCCAGGCGCGATTGAAGGCTGGCGCCGGGAGCCGCGTCCAGGCGCCAGCGCAAGTACAGCGCAGCTTCAGTGCTGTTATCCGGCAACGCCTGGCTGAACTGCATCGGTGAACGTTCGCGGCGGCTGCGTGAGCGGTCCTGGGCAAAGGTGCGCAGGCCTCGATGGGCACTGGTTTGACCGCGAATCAAGCCGGCCCCTGGAGGCGCAGCTTCGGTGTGCAGGAACGGATTGGGCGCGGGGAGTTGCCACGGGCCGTTGAAGTTATCCACAGCGCCGATTTTTTCCAGAATGACCTTGAGGGCGCTAACACCGATGTCGGATAAGCCTGCTGCGCGCTCTTCGCTGTCCTGCCGAGCCAGTTGCAAGGCGCTGCCTTGTCGACGTTGGCGTAGCGTGGCGTATTCCTCGCGCAACCCGCGCCAGTCTTGCCGGGCGAAAAAGCCCAGCCAGTCCTGCAATTGCTCGCCAATCCCGGTTGCCGGTGCAGCAGGTACATAGACAGGCAGGGTGAACTCAATGTGCAGCAAGGCTTGTCCGGCGAACTGATACAGGGGGCGCGCCTTGAGGTTTTCAACCCGGCCCTGTTTGCGCAGTTCAGCCAGCAGCCCACCGGGTTTCGCGGTGTTCAGCCAGTGACACAGAAAGCCCAGCGCTTCGGCGGATGAGTCGGGCAGCGCTTCAAGGGCAAACAGCAGGTCCAGCCGATGCTCGCCGACCTGTTGATAACTATTGTCCACCCCAGCCATCAACGGTGCAGGGACTTGTTGCGGGACTCCCTCGCCCTTGGCGATGACGTTGTCGAACGCTTCGGCCAATTGCCGCAGCTCTTCAAGGCTCTGGGGGCCGGCAAGGCTCAAGGTCATTTGTCCGGTCTGGTAATAACGCTGGTAAAAATCCTGCAAGGCCTGCTGGAATTCGGGTTGCGACACCGGCAGGCTGTCGCGGTTGCCCGCATGAAAACCGCGCAACGGATGAGCGTCGCCAAGCCCGTCCATCAGTGCCAGTTGTTGCTGCGCCGCGGCATCCTGCGACCAGGCAATGAACTCCGCGTGCAGCACTTCCCGTTCCCGGTGCTGGTCATCCAGACTCATGCGCGGATGGGCGAGCATGTCTGCCAGCCGCTCCAGGCCCTGGGCAAACGATTGGGGTGGCAGCTCGAAAAAGTAATCGGTGGTGCGCTCGCGGGTTTGCGCATTCACCTGGCCGCCGTGGCGCTGGACGAAGGCCATCAGCCCTTGGTCGGCGGCAAAGCGCTCGGTCCCGAGAAACAGCAGGTGTTCGAGAAAGTGCGCCAGGCCTGGCCAGGTCAACGGCACATCATGGCTGCCGGCGGCAACCCGCAACGCCGCCGCACAGCGCTTCAAATCCGGGGCATGACGCAGCGTCACCCGCAAGCCGTTGGCCAGGGTTTCAGTGTGGGGGCGAGGGGAATTCAGCGCAGGCATGAGCACTTCCAGGACAGAGAAGTGCCAATGCTAGCGGATAACGGTGGCTCAGCGCTTGTTCAGCGCGCCGTAAAGCTCGGGGCGGCGATCGATGAGGTAGCGATTGGCGGCGCGGGAGTCGAGCATCAGGTGGCGGTCCAGCTCGCCGACAATCAGCGCTTCATCGAGTCCAGCCTGGGCGATACGGCTGCCATCCGGTGCGGCAATGCTGCTTTGGCCACAGTAGTGGATATCGCCTTCGCTCCCGCAATAGTTGGCATAAGCCACGTAGCACTGATTCTCGTAGGCCCGGGCGCGGACGGTGACGTCAGCGATGAAGTCGAACGGGATCATGTTGGCCGTCGGTACCAGGATCAATTCGGCGCCGGCCAGGGCCAGGCGCCGGGTATTTTCCGGAAACTCGAGGTCGTAACAGATCAGGAAGCCGAGCTTCCAGCCATTGAGTTCAACGATGGGGAAGTCATCCGTGCCGGCGCTGAACATCGAACGGTCGAGGTCACCGAACAGGTGCGTCTTGCGGTAATTGCACAGGCGCTCGCCATGGGCGTCGATCAGTTGCACGGCGTTGTAGATCTGTCCGTCTTCGCAGCGTTCGGGATAGCCATACAGGATGGCGATCCCGGCGGCCTTGGCGATGCGCGCGATCTGTTGCGCCGATTCACCGTTGTGCACCTCCGCCAGTACGCTGACGGCATCGACGCCGATGTTGTAGCCGGTCAGGAACATCTCAGGCAGTACCAGCAAATCGGCGCCCTTTGCCTCCAGCGCCAGCTGATGCAGGCGCTGAAGGTTACCGGCGACATCCAGGGGCAACGGTGGACATTGGTAAAGGGCTACGCGCATTTCGGATTCCTCTTACTCGGGCAGGGCGATCGGGCCGATCTCGTTGAACACATCTCCTGGACCTGGATTCTCGGCGTGAGTTGCACCGCCGAAGTGTTTCATGATGCCCCACACCGCGTTGAGCGAGGTCTGTACCGCGCCTTCGACCCAGGCCGGCGTCCAGGACACGTCGTCGCCGGCGATGAAAATCCCGCGCTGTTCGGCCGGCATGTCGTCCTGCATGAAATGCGCGTACATGCGCTGGTTGTAGCGGTAGTGGCCGGGTAGGGCGCCTTTGAAGGCGCCGAGGAAGTGCGGGTCGGCTTCCCAGGACACAGTGATCGGATCGCCGATGATGCGCGCGGCGATGTCGACTTTCGGGTAGATTTTTTTCAGCGCATCCAGCGCCAGTTTCACGCGCTTTTCCACCGGGTGCGGGAGCATTTTCAACGCGTCGCTCATCCACGAATAGGACAGGCAAATCACCCCGGGCTTGTCGTCGCCGTTATCGAACAGGTAGGTGCCGCGGGTCAGGCGATCGGTGAGGGTCATGCTCATCAGGTCGCGGCCAGTTTCCGGATCCTTGTCTTTCCAGAACGGGCGATCGACCATCACGAAGGTTTTCGACGATTGCATGTAGCGGGTGCGGTCCAGGGCCATCCACATCTTCTGCGAGAACAGGGTTTCGTCGCATTCGATTTGGGTGGTCAGCAGCCAGCTCTGGCAGGTGGTCAGTACCGCGGCGTATTCGCGGGTGTCGCCGTTGTTGTCGGTGACCGCAAAACGGCCGCCCGGCGCGTGGGCGATTTTCTTCACGCCGGAACGTGGCGCACCGCTGTGCAACGACTTGAGGCTGGTGCCCTGCGGCCAGTGCACGCAGCGTTCCGGGACATGGCGCCAGATGCCCTGTGGCACTTGTTCGACGCCACCGACCACCAGGTGCTGGTGATCGTCGCAGTTGGTCATCACTACGCGGAAGATTTCCAGCATCGAGTTGGGAAAGTCCGAGTCCCAGCCACCGGTACCGAAACCAACCTGGCCGAACACTTCACGGTGATGGAACGACAACTTGGCAAAGGCTTTGGAGGTGGCCACGAAATCGTAGAAGGTGCGGTCGTCCCACAGCGGCACGAGGGTGTTCCACAGCTCTTTCAGGCGCGGCACGTCGCGGTCGCGGATGGCTTGCTGGATATCGGAGAACTGCGAGCCCGCTTCCAGGGCATCGGCCCAGGCGTCGGCGACTTCCTGGAACAGTGCAGGAAGATCCGCCAGTTTCTGTGCGTAATGGGTCTTGCCTTCCAGATCGATGACGGTACTGCCGGAGGCAGGTGTCAGCGGGTTGGGAAAGGGTTTTGTCTCAAGGTTCAGTTTGTCGACATAGTGATAGAACGCGGTGGACGACACCGGAAAGCGCATGCCGCCCAGCTCGGCGACGATGCCGTCGGTGCCATTGAACGCCTGGGAGCGCAGTCGGCCACCCAGCTTCGAGGCCTCATAGACCACGGGCTTGAGGCCAAGCTTCATCAGCTCGTACGCGGCCACCAGCCCGGCGATACCGGCGCCGACAATCGCCACTTCGGCACCGTGATGGTGCTGGGGAATGCTGCCCAGCCCGGCCGGGTGCTCGATCCAGTCGTCGAAGGCGAAAGGAAAGTCCGGGCCGAAAATGGTGACTGGTTTTTTACCGTCTGCAGGATGGCGATTGTTCTTGTTCATGTCTGACCTTGCTGTCGACCCGACGCGGAATGCGCATCTGAGTATAGGAAAAGATGCCAGCCATTCTAGAGCGCGCAGAACACGTTAATAAGACGCAAAGTGTCGTCGTTTTGCCATATTACTGATCAATATGACGCTCGAATTGCGCACACTGACCACTGTAGGCGCTGGCTTGCCAGCGATGAGGCCTTTGAGTTTTGTGTTGATGGTCCGCAAGCCTTCGCTGGCAAGCCAGCTCCTACAGGTTCTTTGCAGGCCAGCCAGACACCCATGGCCACCGGAACAACCTTAAACCGGCTGCCCCCGATCAATCTTGCTGCTCAGGATGATCGACGTCGTGGTCTTCTCCACCCCATCCACACTGCCAATCTGATCCAGCAACTGATCCAGTTGTTCCGGCGAATCGCTGCGCAACCAGGCCACATAATCAAATTCGCCACTCACCGCACATAGCTGCTGCACTTGGGCCATCGTACTCAGGCGCCGCAACACTTCCTTGCCGGAACGCGGCTGCACGGTGATCCCCACATACGCCTGCAGCCCGCCATCCACCACGCGCTGGCCGAGCCGCACGCCGTAGCCGGTGATGACCTTGGCCTTTTCCAGGCGCGCCAGGCGCGATGTGACGGTGGTCCGGGCGATGCCCAGTTGCCGGGCGAGCATGGCCACGCTTTCGCGAGCGTTGATCTGCAGGGCCGCAATCAGCTGACGGTCGATTTCGTCAAGAACGGGCGGGCGAATGTCAGGCAAGGGCGGTCTCCAGCGGCATGGATCAATGTCCAGGCATGTTACAGGCACATCCCCTGCAGCGCTCGGGACGCCAACATCCTGCTGACCGTGGACGATAACCGGGCAGAAAAGCCAACGCCATTTCAGGACGCGTCTGACATACGTGGCAGGACCCATTTGGCGATCATTGATTTTTTCCGTGGCGTCAGGTCGCGGAGAGGTCTGTGAAGGTGCCAAGGAGCGAATGGAAAAGATCTTGTTCGATGTTGATCAGGTGTATTGCATATCCCTGAGTGAGCGCCATGACCGGCGGCAATTGTTCCGAAGCACCGTCGCAACGCTCCTTTCAAACCCGATCGAATTCTTCATTGCGCAGCGCTGCAGCGACCCGATCCGAGGCTGTTACGAGTCGCATCAGGCACTGGCCAGAAAAGTCCTGGCCGAAGGTTGGCAACGGGTGTTGATCTTCGAGGACGATGCCAAGCCTTATGGCCTTCATCCGGTACAGGTGCGCTGGGTGAACCGGTTTATTCGCAATCGCCGTTTTCAAGCGCTGCACCTGGGATACAGCATGGGACGCACATGGCTGACCTGGTTTCCGTTCATTGCCCGTGGCAACGTGGTGGCGCTGCACGCCTATATCCTCTCCCGCAAGGGTTGCAGGGTGCTGGCTCAAGCGCCCTATGCCGGGGAACCAGTCGATGTCCTGTTCAAACGGCAGATCAAACAGCATTGCGTATTTCCCATGCTGTTTCGCCAGCACGCGGCGGCAGTGACAGGCAGCGACATCGAGGTGTTCGCCATGAATGAAGATAAGTGGTGGGAGCGCAACTGGAGGAAACACAAACGCTCGGTGTGGAAAAACCTGTGGCGAACGGTTTTTCGATTCAGGTTTTGATGATTGACCCTGGACCCGCATTTGATCTGTGATGTATGACAGCTCAATTGCGGCCGTGACATGAGGGGACAGTCATGACGAAGAAAATGCCTCCTGCTGTACGGGATCGTGCATGGGAGATTGCCCATCACGAAATGGGCCACTACGTCGTGGCCCGTGCCTTGGGTTTTGCCACGGGCAGCGTGAACCTGACAGTGACTATGGACTTACGCCATCACGGCGGGGCGACCATTAGCCTGGTGCGGGCGATTTCGTCGATAGACGCCATGAAGCAACATCTGGAAGCCCGAATGATGGTCCTCCTGGCTGGCGCGATGGCGCAGACACTGCCTGCAAGATATTCAACCGGGCTACGGGTCGACAAGGCGAAAGCCACGACCATTCTCAAGGGAGAGCAGGGGGCGGAGCAGGATTACGCGAAGATCAGGGAGCTGCAGCATCTGCTGCGCAATATCCTCTACCCCGAGACTGATCCGGCGGCATCTAAGCGTATAACGGCTGAGCTGAAAACGCTGACGGATCGCGCGTGGCAGCGGGCTCAAGGCATCGTGGAAGAATTGTCCGGGACCATAACCGAATTGTCAGCGGCCTTGGTGGAAGGCATGGTTATCGTCGAGCAGTGGGGAAGGGCGGCAGATACCTACGAGGTTATGTTGACGGGGCAGATGCTTGAGCGGCTTCGGGCAGTGCAGGCCATACCCGCGTTACATGTCGGAACAGGCCTGCGTTAGCGCCTCGCCGGTAAATATCGTTAACAAATGACGGAGGAATCAGGGTGGCGCGTCGCGCTCCAGAGTCCGAAGAGCGTGTCGAGACCTTGTATCAGAAGTTGCGCGCAAAAATGCCGTTGCATGAGTTGCGCCAGGCACAAGCGTTGAGTCAGCGAGTTGGAAATCATTGCGACTTTCCCCGAGGGCCAGGTAAAGATCGCGTTGAACAATGGCTCGACTACTTCGGGCCATTCAGAAACGCAAAAGCCGCGCATTGCGCGGCTTTCTTGTTTGGTGGGCCCACACGGACTTGAACCGTGGACCAAAGGATTATGAGTCCTCTGCTCTAACCAACTGAGCTATAGGCCCCATTGGTCGCGGATTATAGCGATGGTTTCGCGGCTGTGCTATCCGAAAAATCTGAAACTACTGTACGAAGGAACGTTGCGGCAAATTCGTCGGGGGGCAGGGGCAGGCTGACGATGTAGCCCTGGATCTGCTCACAGCCTTCGGCGGCCAGGAATTGCTGTTGCGCCTGGGTTTCGACGCCCTCGGCGATGACCGTGAATTGCATGCTGCGGCCGAGCGCGATGATGGCGCGCACGATCGCAGCGTCGTGAGGGTCATCCGGCAGGCCGCGGACGAAGGATTGGTCGATCTTGAGAATGTCCAGCGGCAGGCGTTTGAGGTAACTCAGCGAGGAGTACCCGGTCCCGAAGTCGTCGATCGCCAGTTGCACACCCAGGTGCTTGAGTTGGTGCAGCACCGCCAGCGCTTCTTCGGCCTGGCTCATGATGAAGTTTTCGGTAATCTCCAGCTGCAGGTAGCCGGGGTTGAGGCGATTGTCCTTGAGCAGTTGCTCAATGCGTCCCAGCAGGTTCGGTTGGCGCAGCTGCGCACCGGCAAGGTTGACCGACAGCGGGCCGAGTCCTTCGTACATCTGGTTCCATTCAAACATCTGGCGGCAGGCGGTCTCGAGTACCCAATCACCAATCTGCAGGATCATGCCGTTTTCTTCGGCCAGCGAGATGAAGTGTTCGGGCGGCACGTCGCCAAAGGTCGGATGACGCCAGCGAATCAGCGCTTCGGCACCCACCAGGCGATAGTCGTCGAGGCTGATCTTGGGTTGGTAGCACAGGTGCAATTCATTGCGCTCGATGGCGCGGCGCAGTTCGTGCTCCAGCGCCACGCGCTCGCTGGCTTGGGCGGTGAGGTCGCAGGTATAGCTTTCGACGCGGTTGCGCCCTTTGGCCTTGGAGCGGTACATCGCCGCATCGGCGTTTTTGATCAGGGTGGCGACGTCGCAGCCGTCCTTGGGGTAGAGGCTGGTGCCGATGCTGGAGCTGATGAAAAACTCATGCTCGCCAGCCTGGAACGGCGCGGTAAAGCAGTTGAGCAGCTTGGTGGCGATGTTGTCGGCGTCGCTGGCTTGTTGCAGGCCGGGGAGCAGGATGATGAATTCGTCGCCGCCCAGGCGCGCGACGGTATCGATGTCTCGCAACTGGTCCTTGAGGCGCACGGCGATGCCCTTTAGCAAAAGATCGCCGACCGGGTGACCGAGGCTGTCGTTGATGTGCTTGAAACGGTCCAGATCGAGGAACAGCACCGCGCCCTGGCCGCCGTTTTCCTTCTGGTGATTGAGGGCGTTGAGCAAGCGGCTTTCGAACAGTGTGCGGTTGGGCAGGCCGGTCAGCGGGTCGTGGTGGGCCTGGTAGTCAAGTTTGGCCTGGGCGTGTTTGAGGCTGGAAATGTCGGCGAACACGGCCACGAAGTGGGTGATGAAATTGTCGCGATTGCACACGGCGCTGATGGTTAGCCAGCTCGGATAGAGCTCGCCATTCTTGCGTCGGTTGGAAATTTCGCCTTGCCAGTGACCTTCGGCGGTCAGTTGATGCCACATGGCGGCGTAGAACGCGCTGTCATGCAGGCCCGAGGCAAGCAGGCGCGGGGTATGGCCCAGTGCTTCGCTTTCGCTGTAGCCGGTGATTTCGGTAAAGGCGCGGTTGACTGCGCTGATGTGTTGCTGGGTATCGGTGATCAACACGCCTTCTGCGGTGCTCTCGAATACCGTGGCGGCCTGTTGCAGTTTTTCCTGCATCAGGTGGCGTTCGGTGATGTCCCGGGCGATGGTCAGCATGCAGTCATCGTCACCAATCGGCAGCGGACGGCTGGAGACCTCGCAAAGGCGGATCTGCCCGTCGCTGCGGCGGATATGGCAGCTGAAATCGCGGACGAAACCATCCCGGTGCAACAGGTCGAGCATTTGTTTACGTTCGTTGAGGTTGACCCAGATCCCCAGGTCCAGGGCCGAGCGATCCACCGACATAGCGCTGTTGAAGCCGGTAATGCGGCTGAAGCCCTCGTTGACCTCGATCAGCAGGCCATCACTTTGCCGGGACAGCAACAAGCCGTCCGGCGAGGCGTGGAACGCTTTGGCGAATTTCTCTTCGGAGGTTTGCAGTTGTTGCTGGGTTTCCTTGAGCTGGGTGATGTCGCGCACCACGACCACGAGCGCCGGGGTCGTGTCGAGGTCGAACGGCTCGGCAGAGATCAGGCCGGTGAACACCTGGCCATTGCTGCGGCGAAAGGGCATCTCCAGGTTGCGGATGCTGCCGGCCTGCAAGCGCTGCAGCAGCCCGGGCCCGACGCCGGGGATGCCCCAGATGTTCAGGTCGGTGGCGGTCTGGCCGATGACGTCCTCGGCCCTTAGGCCGATCTGTTCTTCGAACGCCTCGTTGACCTCCAGCAGGCAGCCGTCGCTCAGGCGTGCAATAACCAGGATGTCCGGGCATTGCTGGAACACCGAAGCAAACTTCTGTTCAGACAGGCGCAGTGCTTCTTCGGTGCGCTTGGTTTCGCTGATGTCGATCATCAGGCCGCGCATCACCGGCTCATGACCGTGTTCGATCAGGCTGACGATGTCGCGGACCCACAGGCAACGCCCGTCAGCGGTGATGACCCGGTAATCGAGGCTGTGGTCTCGTCCGGCCAATACTTCGTGGTCGCAGAAGCTCTGCGCACGGGTGAGGTCGGCGGGGTGAATGATGTTGCGCCAGAAGCCGGGAATCAACCAGTGGGACAGAGGGTAACCGAGCAGTTCTTCGGCGTGGGGCGACACATAGCTGTAGGTGAAGTCGCTCATCCGCGCTTCCCAGGCGATGGCCGACAGGCTCTCCACCAGCCCGCGATAATGGTATTCGCTGCTGCGCAGTTCCTGCTCCAGATCAACCCTGCGGGCGATCTCCGAACTCAAGCGGCGGTTGACGCGGATCACGGCGGCCAGCACGAGGACCAGCAGCAGTAGCCCAGGCAGGCCGTAGACCAGCAGATCGGACCAGAATGTTCGATGATCGAGGACGTTGCCCACCCAGTGCTCCTGGATCGAGCTGATTTCAGCAGGCGACATGTCGGCCAGGACTTTATCCAGAATGCCGACCAGCATCTTGTTGTCCCGTGGTACGCCCATGGCCAACTGATAGCGGTAGGGGGTTTCGCCGCTGACATACAGACCGTCGAGCTTGAGCTGGCGCAAGCTCCAGACGCTGGAGGCGAGGTCGCCTACAACGGCATCCACTTCGTCAGTGGCCAGCGCCTGCAAGGCCGAGCTGACGTTGGGCATCGCCACCAGGTTCAGATCGGGATTGTGGGTGCGCAACAGTTCGTGGGGTGCGTAGTTTTCCACCACGGCGATTTTCAGCCCGTACAGGTCGTCGAGCTTGCGCGGTTGGGCGCCTCCGACATGCGCCAGGATGACGATCGGAAAATCCAGGTAGGGGCGGGTGAATGACAGGTAGGCCTGGCGTTCCGGAGTCGACATGATGCCCGGCAAAAGGTCCAGCTTGCCTTGCTTGGCCTGGTCCAGCACGACCGTCCAGCTCATGGGCTCGATGGGTGTGAGCTGGATGGCCAGTCGCTGGCGAATCAGGTCGATATAGTCTGCCGCAAGACCCTGGTAGCGCCCTTGGTCGTCGCGAAACTCAAAGGGCGGCCAGGACGCGTCGACGCCCAGGCGCAGGTCCGGGTGGGCCGCAAGCCAGCTACGTTCTTCGTCGGTTAGAGTCAGCGCGCCAGCCGTTGCGGTCCAGGTTATCAGCGACAGCAAAAAAAACACGGTCGGCAGTCTGGGCATAACGGTCTCGTTATGGCTCGGGGAATGTTTCGAGTGTAGACGGGCAAATCGGCAGGCGGGGTGGCGCGGGGGATTTAATCTGCATAAAACAAAACCCCCGGCCTGGGCCGGGGGTTCTGGTGTCACTCGTCGAGGAAGGAGCGCAGGTGCTCGCTTCTCGTCGGATGGCGCAGCTTGCGCAACGCCTTGGCTTCGATCTGACGAATCCGCTCACGGGTCACGTCGAACTGCTTACCAACCTCCTCGAGGGTGTGGTCGGTATTCATGTCGATACCGAAGCGCATGCGCAGTACCTTGGCTTCACGGGCAGTGAGGCCGGACAGCACTTCGCGAGTCGCTTCCTTGAGGCTCTCAACGGTCGCAACATCGATTGGCGACTGCATGGTCGAGTCTTCGATGAAGTCGCCCAGATGGGAGTCTTCGTCATCACCGATCGGGGTTTCCATGGAGATCGGCTCTTTAGCGATCTTCAATACCTTGCGGATCTTGTCCTCAGGCATTTCCATGCGTTCGCCCAGCTCTTCCGGGGTCGGTTCGCGACCCATTTCCTGCAGCATCTGGCGGGAAATGCGGTTGAGCTTGTTGATCGTCTCGATCATGTGCACCGGAATACGGATGGTGCGGGCCTGGTCGGCGATCGAGCGAGTGATCGCCTGACGGATCCACCAGGTGGCATAAGTCGAGAATTTGTAGCCACGGCGGTATTCGAACTTGTCTACCGCTTTCATCAGACCGATGTTGCCTTCCTGGATCAGATCGAGGAATTGCAGGCCACGGTTGGTGTACTTCTTGGCGATGGAGATCACCAGACGCAAGTTCGCTTCAACCATCTCTTTCTTCGCGCGGCGGGCCTTGGCCTCACCGATCGACATGCGACGGTTGATGTCCTTGATCTCGGCGATCGTCAAACCGGTTTCGGTTTCCAGCGCGGTCAGCTTCTGCTGGCAACGAATGATGTCCGGCTGCAGGCGACCAATGGCTTCAGCGTATTTGCTCTTGCCTTTGGCCAGTGCGTCGCTCCAGCTTTCGTCGACTTCGTTGCCCGGGAACTGGCGCAGGAAGTCGGCGCGCGGCATGCGCGCATCACGAACGCAGAGCTGCATGATTGCACGCTCTTGCTGACGCAGGCGATCCAGGGCACTGCGCACACGCTCGACCAGGCCTTCGAATTGCTTCGGAACCAGTTTGATCGGCATGAACAGCTCGGCCAGGGCCAACAGCTCGGCAATTGCCAGCTTGTTGTGGCGACCGTGCTTTTTCAGCGCCTTGCGGGTGATTTCCATCTGATCGGCGACAGCGCCAAAACGCTGAGCGGCGATGATCGGATCCGGACCGCTTTCGGCTTCTTCTTCGTCATCGGAAGCTTCGGCGTCATCGTCGTCGGAATCGTCATCCGCTTTCGCGGCCTTGGCGTCGATCGGCGGCGGCACTTCCGCAGCAGGCGGCGCAATACCATCGTCCGGGTCGATATAACCGCTCAGGACGTCGGACAGGCGGCCACCTTCGGTGGTGACGCGAGTGTATTCGGAGAGAATATGATCAACCGTGCCAGGGAAGTGCGCAATTGCGCTCATCACTTCACGGATGCCCTCTTCAATACGCTTGGCGATTTCGATTTCGCCTTCACGCGTGAGGAGCTCGACCGTACCCATTTCGCGCATGTACATGCGCACCGGGTCGGTAGTGCGACCAATGTCGGTCTCGACCGCTGCCAACGCAGCAGCTGCCTCTTCGGCCGCGGCTTCGTCGGTATCGGCGTCGGCCAGCATAAGGGAATCCTTATCTGGCGCAACCTCGAATACGTTGATCCCCATGTCGTTAATCATGCGGATGATGTCTTCCACCTGTTCCGGATCTGAAATATCCTCCGGCAGGTGGTCGTTGACCTCCGCGTAAGTCAGGTAGCCCTGCTCACGACCAAGTGTGATCAACTCTTTGATACGAGACTGCTGTTGCGCTTTTCCGGACATAACACCCTATCCACTGAAGGTCTTGGCGGGCAAAAAACAAGCCGAGGATTATACCTGAGCTATGACCTCACGCGCCAGTTGAGGTCGGGTTTGATGCGCAAACATTGCGACTTAATAGGTCGCGCAGTTGGTTTTTCTCTTCTGTGCTCAGCTCGCTTTGTCGGGCTTTCCTGAGCAGTTGTTCCAGATTTCGCTCGCGTTGGCGGGCTGACAAGCTAGTAATGGTGTCGAAAAACTGTTGTTCAAGGTTATCACCGTCAATCAGCCATTCCTTTTCCGCCAGCGCCTTGAGCAAACGTCCTTGCTCGGTGCCGTGCCAGCGCGCGATCAACTGAAATGAGTTTAGCTTGGGATTCTTCTGTACGGCTTCGAGCAGCGCCACCAGCAGTTGTGTGTTGGTGTGGTCCTCGGCGGCAAAGTGCCCCGCATCCTCGACTTTCTCGGCCAGTTGCGGGTGGTGGAGCAGCGTGCGCAACGCGGCGAGCGTCGGTGGCTCCACGGCCGCCGGCACCCTGGGTGCGCGGGGTTGATCGCGATCACCGCCACGCTTGCCGTTCTTGTCCCAGGGTTTCTTGTCCCACTTCTTGCCGCCCGCGCCGGGTTTCTTCGGCGTCCATTCCTGTTGCGGTACGTACATCTCCTGCGATTGCGGCTGATGATAGTCGCTGTAGTCGGGCATCGCGTCGTAATCGATGCCCGGATCGTAGGCCGGTGGCGCTTCTTGAGGGGCGCTTTGCACCAGTTGACTGACGGCCTCCCCGCTGAGGCCGGTGATTTCGCTCAGGCGCTGACGCATCAGGATGCGCAAGTTGGCCCCCGGGACTTTGTCGATCAGCGGTGCTGCCAGGGTGGCCATGTGGGCCTTGCCTTCGAGTGAGCGCGGGTCGGCTTCTTCCGTCAGTTGCTGGAAAAAATAATCGGCTAACGGCTGGGCATGCTGGTTGATGCGTGCACGGAAGGCATCGGTGCCTTCGGAGCGGACCAGGGTGTCCGGGTCTTCGCCTTCGGGCAGGAAGAGGAATCGGGCGCGACGGCCATCCTGCAGGCTCGACAGCGTGGCTTCGAGGGCTCGCCAGGCGGCGTTGCGGCCGGCCTGGTCGCCGTCGAAGCAGAACAGCACGCTGGGGACCACGCGAAACAGCCGTTTCATGTGTTCTTCGCTGGTCGCGGTACCCAGGGTCGCGACGGCATTGCGCAAGCCTTGCTGGGCGAGGGCGATGACGTCCATGTAGCCCTCGACGACGATGATTTCGTCGAGGTTGCGGTTGTTCTTGCGTGCTTCGTACAGGCCGTAGAGTTCCTGACCTTTATGGAAGACCGGGGTTTCCGGCGAGTTGAGGTACTTGGGCTTGTCGTCGCCCAGCACTCGGCCACCAAAGGCGATGATGCGCCCGCGACTGTCGCGGATCGGGAACATCACGCGATCACGAAAGCGGTCGTAGCGTTTGCCGGTTTCAGCGTTTTCGATCAGCAGGCCGGCATCGATCATGGCTTTTTGTTGCAGGGTGTCGCTGCTCAAGTGCTTGAATAGGTTGTCCCAGCCAGGTGGCGCAAAACCGAGACCGAAGTCCCGGGCGATTTCACCGGTCAACCCGCGACCTTTCAGGTAGTCCACCGCAGCCTTGCGCGCCGGATGGCTTTTCAGGGCCTGACGATAGAAGTCGGCGGCGGCTGTGAGCAGCGGGTACAGCGGCGAATCGGTTGGCTGGCGCGGTTTGTGCGGGCGCCCGCTTTCTTCCCGGGGGATTTCCATCCCGGCGGCCTTGGCCAGTTCTTCGACAGCCTGGGGGAAGTCCAGGTTGTCGTGGTCCATGATGAAGCCCAGGGCGTTGCCGCCAGCGCCACAGCCGAAGCAGTAATAAAACTGCTTGTCGGGGCTCACGCTGAAAGAGGGTGTTTTCTCTTTGTGGAACGGGCAGCAGGCCGTGTGGTTCTTGCCGGCCTTTTTCAGCTGCAGGCGCGAGCTGACCACGTCGACGATGTCGGTGCGGTTCAGAAGGTCGTCAATGAAGCTCTGGGGAATTAGCCCGGCCATGGCGTTCTCGTCATCTGAGCTGAAAGGGAACCGAAGCGAAGGGTAGCTGGGCGTGGGTCATTGCTTGAGGCGCGCAAAATGTGCTGCTCGACCGGTATCGCCTGCATGATCGCTGTCGGGAAGTGTATCTGCCGAAAATCCACTGACGGTACTGCCTGTCAGTATTCGACTGTTTGAAAGTGTTGCGCTGAATCCGGCTACGACCCGTCAGTGGTCTCGGATAGCTCTTTTTCGGCACGCATATAGGTGCCTTGGGCTGATCGTCGTGAGAGGAATCAGTGGGTGTGCTCGTCAGTAGCCTTGAAAGGCTCGTCAGAAAAGACGTGCACCGCTGGCAAAAGAGCCAGGTCTGACGCAGTGAAGCAGATTTGTCTCGGTCGCGTCTGCGGCTTCGACGGTGAAGCATCAAGCGTTTTACGCAAATGCCATTAGCCCGGCTCAGAGCCGGGCTTGGCAGAAGCTTGCTACGAACGTCTGCGTATTAGTACAGACGAACGGCGCGGCGCTGTTCGCGCTGAACTTTCTTGGCGTGACGCTTAACAGCGGCTGCTGCCTTGCGCTTACGCTCAGAAGTTGGCTTCTCGTAAAATTCGCGGCTACGAACTTCAGCCAGTACACCGGCTTTTTCGCAGGAGCGCTTGAAACGACGCAGAGCTACGTCGAAGGGTTCGTTCTCTTTTACTTTGACGGCTGGCATCCAGAGCTACCTTCATTCATTACCGGGGTCAACATCCTCGCGGCAAAAGAGCACTTGAAGACGTCGGTTTTTAAGGGTTGCGGATGTTAACCCCTCATCGCACGGAATGCAAAGCCTCTGATCGAAAACCGCTGGTCGGGGCATCTCGTGACGACTATTATGCGCGCCTTCGAATTCAGCCTAAACAAGGCGCAAACCCATGCTAGTACTGGGATTAGAAACCTCTTGCGACGAAACCGGTGTCGCACTTTACGACAGTGAACGCGGCTTGCTGGCCGACGCGCTGTTCAGCCAGATCGACCTGCACCGCGCCTATGGTGGCGTAGTGCCGGAGCTGGCCTCGCGCGACCACGTCAAGCGCATGCTGCCCTTGATTCGTCAGGTGTTGGCCGAAGCCGGCTGTGTGCCGACCGAGATCGACGCCATCGCTTTTACCGCGGGCCCTGGCCTGGTCGGTGCGTTGCTGGTCGGTGCTTCCTGCGCCCAGGCGCTGGCCTTTGCGTGGGGTATTCCGGCGCTGGGTGTGCACCACATGGAAGGTCACCTGCTGGCACCGATGTTGGAGTCTCAGCCGCCAGAATTCCCGTTCGTCGCTTTGTTGGTGTCGGGCGGTCATACCCAGTTGGTTCAGGTCGATGGGATCGGCCAGTACACGCTTTTGGGTGAGACCCTGGACGACGCCGCGGGCGAGGCCTTCGACAAGACCGCGAAGATGATGGGGCTCAATTATCCAGGTGGTCCGGAAATCGCTCGCCTGGCAGAGCAGGGCGTTGCAGGACGTTTCGTTTTCCCGCGTCCGATGTGCGACCGTCCTGGCCTGGACTTCAGCTTCAGCGGCTTGAAAACCTTCGCCCTCAACACCTGGCAGCAGTGTGTAAGTGCCGGGGACGACGGTGAGCAAGCCCGTTGCGACATCTCGCTGGCGTTCCAGCAGGCCGTGGTGGAGACTTTGACCATCAAGTGCAAGCGCGCCCTGAAAGCGGCTGGCATGAAGCGCCTGGTGATCGCCGGAGGCGTCAGTGCCAACAAGGCGTTGCGCACTTCCCTGGAAAAAATGCTCGGCGACATGAAAGGTGATGTTTTTTACGCCCGTCCGCAGTTCTGCACCGATAATGGCGCCATGATTGCGTTTGCCGGCTGCCAGCGTCTGCAGGCCGGCCAGCAGGAAAGCCTGGCGATCAGCGTGCAGGCTCGGTGGCCGATGGAGCAGTTGTCGCCCCTGTGATGAGTGATGTTCACGCCTGGCCGCTAAAAATGCCGTTCGCGCCCGGCAAACAGGTCGCGTAGATTGCCTCGGTGGCGCCAGACGATCATTGCGGTCAGGGCGCACATGGGCAGCAGTGCGGCCGGTTCTTGCCAGGCCAGCAGTGGCAGGGTCAAGGGTGTGGCGATCAGCGCCGCCAGCGAGCTGGTACGGGTCAGGTAGAACGTCAGCAGCCAGGCGCAGACCGCCATCAGGGCCGCGGGCGGGTACAACCCCAGCAACATGCCGGCGGCGGTGGCGACACCCTTGCCGCCGCGAAAGCGAAAGTACAGCGGGAACAGG
Organism: Pseudomonas sp. MHK4; assembly: GCF_054600775.1. Taxonomy (NCBI): domain Bacteria; kingdom Pseudomonadati; phylum Pseudomonadota; class Gammaproteobacteria; order Pseudomonadales; family Pseudomonadaceae; genus Pseudomonas; species Pseudomonas sp. MHK4. Next base: position 654,812 of record NZ_BAAIAK010000003.1, read on the forward strand.
TGGCCGATGACGGCGCAAACGCCGATCCAGGCCTGATCCTGCAGTGACAGGCCTGCGAGGCCGGCCACCAGTACGGGCAACAGGCCTTTGCAGAGGTCGCCGAGCAGGGTCAGGATGGCGAGTTTCTTGCCGGCAAGGCGCAACATGTTGGTGGCGCCAGCATTACCTGAGCCACTCATTCGCGGATCGGGGTTACCGGTCAGGCGGCTGAGCAAGATGGCGAAGGACAGAGAGCCGAGCAGGTAGGCGAGGGTCGCCAGTAACCAAAACATGCTAACTATTCCGGGCGAGGACGCCCTGATTCTAACGGCGCATTGCGCCCTTGTCGTGCAGCGGAGAAAAGTGCTTGGACAGAGTGTTTATCGAGGGCCTGGAAGTCGACACTGTGATCGGTGCCTACGACTGGGAGCGAGGCATCCGACAGTGCTTGCGGCTTGACCTGAGTTTCGCCTGGGACAATCGCCCGGCCGCCGCTGGCGATGACCTGACCCTGGCGCTTGATTACGCGAGTGTTTCGTCGCGCATCCAGGCCTTTGCCGAGCAGGCACAGTTCCAGCTGGTCGAGACCTTTGCCGAGCGCCTGGTGGAAGTGCTGATGAGCGAATTCAAGATCACCTGGATGCGCCTCAAGCTGACCAAGCCAGGTGCGGTTCCTGCCGCTACCGGTGGCGTGGGCGTGGAGATCGAGCGCGGATGTCGCTGACTCAGGTGTATCTAGGGCTCGGCAGCAACATCGAGCGCGAAACCCATTTGCAAGCCGGCCTGGAAGCCCTGGCGGGTTTTCTGGTGGATATGCGTTGCTCCGCGGTCTTCGAAAGCCAGCCGGTGGGGATCAAGAGCGGTCCGTTCTTCAACTTCGTGGTGTCGGCCTTCACCGACTTGCCACTGATGGAACTGGATCGCCGGCTGAAATTTATCGAGGCGGATAATGGACGTTACGCGCCTGATCGCCGAGGTTTACCCCTGGATATCGACGTTTTGCTGTTCGGTGACTTGGTTGGCAACTTCGATGGCCTGGTGCTGCCGAGGGCGGAAATTCTTAAAAATGCCTTTGTGTTGTGGCCGTTGTCGCTAATTGCGCCGGATCGCGTGCACCCGGGCGTAGGTAAAAGTTTCGCCGCGTTGTGGGCCGAATCGCAGATTGATCAGGTGTTGGCCCCGGTGGCGTTTGAGTGGCGTGGGCAGCCATTAACCCCGTCCAGCTTGCTTTAAAGCAAAAGATCGCAGCCTGCGGCAGCTCCTACAGGGAAACGTTTATTCTGTGTAGGGGCTGCCGCAGGCTGCGATCTTTGATCTTGCTTAGGCTTGTTCCTTGTACGCCTTCAACGCCTTGAGTCGTTCACGCTTGATCGCCTCACCCAACTCCGGCCCCTTGAATCCCTGCTCCAGCAACGGCTGAACCGCCACGCTACGCGCCGCCGTCGCCGCCCCGCGCAGGTAATCGGCCTGTGGATAACTTCTCTGCTCCAGCCCCTTACGCCCACGCGCATCCATCTCGCATGCGGCGATGAATTCCTCGAATCGCTGTGGCCGACGGTAAACGTCGAAGCTCTGCAGTAGCTCGAGCAAGGTCGATGGTTTCAGTTCCAGTGCGCGATGACCGTGGGTGTGATACTCGCCCACCAGCAGCGACAGCTCCTGGCAATCCTTGGGCACCTTGAAGCGTTCGTTGACCGCCTTGATCAGCTTCAGCCCCTTGGTCTCATGGGCAATGTGGCGCGGCCATTGTTCCTCTGGCGTCAGCCCTTTACCCAGGTCATGCAGCAGACAGGCCCAGCGCACGGTCAGCGGTTGTTTGTGTTGTGCCGCTTGCTGCAGCACGCTCAGGGTGTGCGCCCCGGTGTCAATCTCCGGGTGGTGGGCCACGGGCTGCGGGACACCGAACAGCGCGTCGACTTCCGGCAAAAGCACTGTAAGCGCGCCACACGCGCGCAATACCTCGATAAATACCTGCGGCTGGTTTTCCATGAGGGCGCGGGAGATTTCCTTCCAGCTACGCTCCGCCGTCAACGCCTGGAGTTCACCAGACTCACTGAGCTGGCGCATTAGTTCGAGGGTTTCGGGGGCAACGGTGAAGCCGAGTTCGGCATAGCGCGCGGCGAAGCGGGCTACGCGCAAGACCCTGAGGGGGTCTTCGGCAAACGCAGGGGAAACGTGGCGCAGTACCCGGGCCTCGAGATCGCGCTGGCCGTGGTACGGATCGGTCAGGTTCTGCCGATCGTCTTCGGCCATCGCATTGATCGTCAAGTCGCGACGAATCAGGTCTTCTTCGAGGGTCACATCGGGGCTGGCGTGGAAAGTGAACCCGCCGTAACCGCGTCCGCTTTTGCGTTCGGTGCGGGCGAGGGCGTATTCCTCGCCGGTTTTCGGATGAAGAAACACCGGAAAGTCAGCACCGACCGGCCGATAACCCTTGGCGAGCATCTCTTCAGTGGTCGCACCGACCACCACTCGGTCGATATCGGTGACAGCTATGCCGAGCAGGCGATCGCGTACCGCACCGCCAACTTTATAAATCTGCATGAAAAACCTCCGTTAGCTCGACAGGATAACCCTTGCGTCGAGCTTTCGGAGGCACAAACGGCATCACAAATGGATGACAGCCAGGTCCAGCCGGCCATAATCGCCTTCGGCGTGTTCACTCCTGGGTGGGACATGATGGGTTTTCATGACCTGGTCACCTTGCAAGGTTTCCAGGTGGATATCGAACCCCCAGAGACGATGCAGGTGCTTGAGCACTTCCTCGGTGGACTCTCCCAGCGGTTTACGGTCGTGCTGTTGGTGGCGCAGGGTCAGGGAGCGGTCGCCGCGTCGGTCGATGCTATAGATCTGCACGTTGGGTTCGCGATTGCCGAGGTTGTACTGGGCCGCCAGGGTTTCACGAATGATGCGATAGCCGCCTTCGTCGTGAATGGCCGGCACCAGCAGATCGTCCTTCTGGTCGTCATCAAGAATGCTGAAGAGCTTGAGGTCGCGGATTACTTTGGGTGAAAGGTACTGGAGGATGAAACTCTCATCCTTGAAGCTGCTCATGGCGAACTTGATGGCTGCCAGCCAGTCGGTGCCGGCAATGTCCGGGAACCAGCGATAATCCTCTTCCGTAGGTTCTTCGCACATGCGACGGATGTCGCGGTACATGGCGAAACCAAGGGCGTAGGGGTTGATGCCGCTGTAATAGGGGCTGTCGAAGCCCGGCTGGAAGACCACGCTGGTGTGGGACGTCAGGAACTCCATCATGAAGCCGTCGGTCACCAGGCCTTCGTCGTACAGGTCGTTCATCAGGGTGTAGTGCCAGAAGGTGGCCCATCCTTCGTTCATGACCTGGGTCTGGCGCTGTGGATAAAAATACTGGGCGATCTTGCGGACGATCCGTACGATTTCCCGCTGCCATGGCTCCAGCAACGGTGCATGTTTTTCGATGAAGTACAGGATGTTTTCCTGCGGCTCGGCGGGGAAGCGTGCGTTGTCCTTGTCGCTGTACTTGTCCGCGCCTTTTGGGATGGTGCGCCACAGATCGTTGATCTGCTTCTGCAGATGTTCTTCCCGGTCCTTTTGCCGGCGCCGTTCTTCCTCGGCGGAAATAGGGTAGGGACGTTTGTAACGGTCGACCCCGTAATTCATCAATGCGTGACAGGAGTCGAGCAAGTCCTCGACCGCATCGATGCCATGGCGCTCTTCGCACTGCATGATGTACTGCTTGGCGAACACCAGGTAATCGATGATCGAGCTGGCATCGGTCCAGGTCCGGAACAGGTAATTGCCCTTGAAGAAGCTGTTGTGCCCGTAGCATGCATGCGCCACCACCAGCGCCTGCATGCAGATGGTGTTTTCCTCCATGAGGTAGGCAATGCACGGGTCGGAGTTGATTACGATTTCATAGGCCAGCCCCATCTGGCCGCGCGTGTAGGATTTTTCGGTGCTGAGGAAGTGTTTGCCGTAGGACCAGTGGTGATACCCCAGCGGCATGCCGACAGAGGCGTAGGCGTCCATCATCTGTTCTGCGGTGATCACTTCGATCTGGTTAGGGTACGTATCGAGCGCGTAGCGAGCTGCAATACGACTGATTTCACGGTCGTAGGCCTGGATCAGCTCGAAGGTCCACTCCGATCCGGTGGATATGGGTTGGCGCTTCTGCTCTTTGGCGGTCATGTCACTAACCTGCGCTGGAAGAGTTCACGGAAGACCGGATAGATATCCCCGGCCGAGACCAGTTGTTGTTGGGCAAAAGTGTCAGAAAAGGCTTCGGCGATGCGCTCGTACTCGAACCACAAGGCCTGATGTTCCCGTGGGGTAATCTCAACGTAAGTGTAGTACTGCACGAATGGCATGATCTGGTTGATCAGGATGTCGCGGCAGATCGGCGAGTCGTCGTTCCAGTTGTCGCCGTCGGAGGCCTGGGCGGCGTAGATGTTCCATTCGTTGGCCGGATAGCGCTCGGCCATGATCTCCTGCATCAACTTCAAGGCGCTGGACACGATGGTTCCGCCGGTTTCGCGGGAGTAGAAAAACTCCTCTTCATCCACTTCGCGGGCACTGGTGTGGTGGCGAATGAACACTACATCGATCTTGTCGTAGTTACGCTTGAGAAACAGGTACAGCAGGATGAAGAAGCGCTTGGCGATGTCCTTGGTCGCCTGGGTCATCGAACCGGAAACGTCCATGAGGCAGAACATCACAGCCTTCGAACTGGGGTTGGGTTGTTTGATCAGCAGGTTGTACTTGAGGTCGAAGGTGTCGAGAAAGGGTACGCGATGAATGCGTGCGCTGAGTTTTTCGATTTCCGTTTCAAGTTCTTGGATATCGCCGAAGTTATCCGGCTCTTCCTGCTTGAGTCGCAGGAGTTCTTCCTTGGCTTCGCGCAGTTTTGCCCGACTGCTGCCAGAGAGGGCGATTCGCCGAGCATGGGCTGAGCGCAAGGTGCGGATGATGTTGATCCGCGACGGATTGCCCTCGTTGCTGATCCCCGCGCGTACGGTCTTGAAGGTGTCGGTGCCGGTCAGGTTGCGCTTGACCAGGTTCGGCAACTCCAGGTCTTCGAACATGAATTCGAGGAATTCTTCCTGGGTGATCTGGAAGACGAACTCGTCCATCCCTTCGCCCGAGTTGCCGGCCTTGCCAGGCCCTCTGCCGCCGCCACCCCCAGGTGGGCGGGCAATGTGTTCGCCGCTGGTGAACTCCTTGTTGCCCGGATGCACGACGGTCTGTTTGCCACCGCGCCCGTGGTGAAGCACCGGTTCGTCGATGTCGCGCCCCGGGATGCTGATTTGCTCGCCGTGTTCCATATCGGTAATGGAGCGCCGGCTGACCGCCTCTTCGACAGCCTTTTTGATGTGATCACGGTAGCGCCGCAAAAACCGCTGGCGGTTCACCGTGCTTTTGTTCTTGCCGTTGAGACGTCGGTCGATCACATAGCTCATAGGCCCTCCGGGGAGCTTCGAGTCATAAGCTTCAAGCTGCAAGACAGAAGCTTCAGAAACAAGCGGCGCGCGACATATGGCCACAATTACGCCAACAACGCGTTTTCGGTGGTGAGGTGTCGCTTGCCGCTTGCAGCTCCCTTACTGGGACTTTCTAACCCGCAGGTACCACTCGGACAGCAGCCGTACCTGTTTGTCGGTGTAACCACGCTCGACCATCCGAGTGACGAAGTCGTTGTGTTTCTGCTGGTCCTCTTTGCTGGCCTTGGCATTGAAACTGATGACTGGCAGGAGGTCCTCGGTGTTGGAGAACATTTTCTTCTCGATGACCACCCGCAATTTTTCGTAGCTGAGCCAGGTCGGGTTCTTGCCGTTGTTGTTGGCACGGGCGCGGAGCACAAAGTTGACGATTTCGTTGCGGAAATCCTTCGGATTGCTGATGCCGGCCGGTTTTTCGATTTTCTCCAGTTCTTCGTTCAGAGCGACGCGGTTGAGGATCTCGCCGGTTTCCGGGTCGCGATACTCCTGATCCTGAATCCAGAAGTCTGCGTACAGCACGTAACGATCGAAGATGTTCTGCCCGTACTCGCTGTAGGACTCGAGGTAGGCGGTCTGGATCTCCTTGCCGATGAATTCGATGTAACGCGGTGCCAGGTACTCCTTGAGGAAGCGCAGGTAGCGTTCGCGGGTTTCAGCCTGGAACTGTTCCTGTTCGATCTGTTGCTCCAGCACGTAGAGCAGGTGCACCGGGTTGGCGGCGATTTCGTGGGGGTCGAAGTTAAAGACCTTGGACAGGATCTTGAAGGCGAAGCGGGTCGACAGGCCGTTCATGCCTTCATCGACACCGGCGTTGTCGCGATACTCCTGGATCGATTTGGCCTTCGGATCGGTGTCCTTGAGGTTTTCGCCGTCATACACCCGCATCTTGGAGTAGATGTTGGAGTTTTCCGGTTCCTTCAGGCGTGAAAGTACGGTGAACTGGGCGAGCATCTTCAAGGTGTCGGGCGCGCAATGGGCCTTGGCCAGCGAGCTGTTGAACAGCAGTTTGTCGTAGATCTTCACTTCGTCGCTGACCCGCAGGCAATACGGCACCTTGACGATGTAGATCCGGTCGATGAACGCTTCGTTGTTCTTGTTGTTGCGGAAGGTATGCCATTCAGATTCGTTGGAGTGGGCGAGCAGGATCCCGGTGAACGGAATCGCGCCAAGGCCTTCGGTACTGTTGTAGTTGCCTTCCTGGGTGGCTGTCAGCAATGGGTGCAGCACCTTGATGGGCGCCTTGAACATTTCGACGAATTCCATCAGGCCCTGGTTGGCCCGGCACAGTGCGCCCGAGTAGCTGTAGGCATCGGCGTCGTTCTGCGGGAATTCTTCCAGTTTGCGGATATCGACCTTGCCCACCAGTGCCGAGATGTCCTGGTTGTTTTCATCGCCCGGTTCGGTTTTGGCCACGGCGATCTGGTTGAGAATCGACGGATAGAGTTTGACCACGCGGAACTGGCTGATATCGCCGCCGAACTCGGCCAGGCGTTTGGTGGCCCATGGCGACATGATGGTGTTGAGATAGCGCCGCGGGATGCCGAAGTCTTCCTCGAGGATCGCGCCATCTTCAGTGGCGTTGAACAGACCCAGGGGCGATTCGAATACTGGCGAGCCCTTGATTGCGTAGAAGGGCACCCTTTCCATCAGTTGTTTGAGTTTTTCGGCCAGGGACGATTTACCGCCGCCGACGGGGCCGAGCAGATAAAGGATCTGTTTCTTCTCTTCCAGGCCTTGGGCGGCATGGCGGAAATACGACACGATCTGGTCGATGCATTCTTCCATCCCGTGGAAGTCTTCAAAGGCCGGGTAGCGGCGGATCACCTTGTTGGAGAAGATTCGCGACAGCCTCGAGTTGGTCGAGGTGTCGAGGAGTTCCGGTTCACCGATGGCCAGCAACAGACGCTCGGCGGCGGAAACGTAGGCGCTACGGTCCTTTTTGCACAACTCCAGATACTCTTGCAGCGAGAGTTCTTCCTGGCGTGTGGACTCGAAACGTTGTTGGAAGTGGCTAAAGATACTCATGACGTCACCTCGCTCGATACGTGGAGCCGACGCCGGATCACTCAGTCGATGCTGGCAGCAACCGAACAGGCAGTCGCTGTTTACCCCCCAGAACTCTTTCGAAGTTGACTACTCCGAAAGCTACTCCCGATGACCCGTGCGCCGGTGTACCGGCTCTCCCCTGTTTTGGATGGCCTGCGCTTAAGGATAGTTGGGAATTCGGGAGGTAAAGGCGAGATACGTAATTAGTTGTGGCTGACCGTTCGTCTGCCACCGCGCAAGCCCGCGGTAGCCGGGGCTTGCGCATGACAAAAAAATTATTCGCTGGTGCCTTGCGCCGTTTCCGCAGGATAAGTCGTACGCCACAGCTCAAAACCGCCATCCATGCTGTAGACGTCGGAGAAACCCTGGCTGATCAGGTAAGCGGCGGCGCCCTGGCTGGAGTTGCCGTGGTAGCAGACCACCACGGTTGGCGCGTCCAGATCGGCGCCCTGGATGAAGGCGTGCAGGGAGTGGTTATCCAGGTGCTTCGAGCCGCTGATGTGCAGAGCGGCAAAAGTCGCAGGATCGCGGACGTCGACCACCACTGCGCCTTGTTCGCGCAGGGCCTGGGCCTGTTCCGGGGGGATACGTTTGAATTCGCTCATGGCGGGCTCCTGTGGCTCGGCTGAAAGCGCAGTCTAGCGCGGGGCGCTGGCTGACGATGGTTCGGAAATCGGTGGGGCGACTGGCGGCTCGGCGGCCTGGCCATGTTCGTCGCATTTGCAGGACAGGCGTTCGGACGTGTCGACATTCATCAGGGTCAGGGCACCGCCCCAGACGCAGCCGGTATCGAGGGCCGAGATGTTCGGCTCCTGGATCTTGCCTTCCAGCGCTGCCCAGTGGCCGAAGATGATCTTCAGGTCCCTGGTCTTGCGCTCCTTGTGCTGGAACCAGGGCTTGTAGCCTGCTGGTGCCGTGCCGAGGCCTTCCTTGCTCTTGAGGTCAAGCTTACCCTCGGCCGTACAGAAACGCATGCGCGTGAAATAGTTGGTAATCACCCGCAGGCGCGTCACGCCTTTGAGGTCGCTGTCCCATTTCGCCGGATCGTTACCGTACATGCCATCGAGGTAGGGTGGCAGCAGGTTGTCGTCGCGCAGTGCCGTCTCGACTTCGGCCGCGCATTTCAGCGCTTTGCGCAGCGACCATTGCGGTGGAATGCCGGCATGCACCATCGCAATGTTGCGTTGTTCGTCATAGTGCATGAGTTTTTGCTGGCGCAGCCATTCCAGCAACTCGGCGCTATCGGGGGCTTCGATGATCTCGCGCAGGGTGTCGGCCTTCTTCAGGCGCTCGATGTTCCTCCCGGCCGCCAGCAAGTGCAGGTCATGGTTGCCGAGCACGCACACCAGCGACTGGCGGATGCTATAGAGGAAACGCAGGGTTTCCAGCGACTGCGGGCCACGGTTGACCAGGTCGCCCACCAGCCACAGACGATCGTTTGCCGGGTCGAAGGCGACCTTCTTGAGCAGGCATTGCAATGCACCAAGGCAGCCTTGCAGGTCGCCAACGGCATAGGTTGCCATCAGTGCAAGGCTCCGGGCACCGCCAGGCGGAACGGGGCGATGATGGCATCGAAATGTTTGCCGTCATCGGCGAGCATTTCGTAAGTACCCTGCATGGTGCCGACCTTGGATGTCATCACGGTGCCGCTGCTGTAGGTATGGCTTTGACCGGGCTCGATCAGCGGTTGCTGGCCAACTACGCCCGCACCGCGAACTTCCTCGACATGCCCGTCGCCATCGGTGATGACCCAATGCCGAGACAACAGTTTGGCCGGTAGCAGGCCGTTATTTTGCACGGTGATGGTGTACGCGAAGGCAAAACGCTCTTGCTCGGGTTGCGATTGTTCTGCCAGATAGCGGGTGACGACGCTGACGTCGACCTGATAACGAGGATCGGACATGCAAAGGGCCTTAAAAACGAAGCGGAACGCGGGGCATGACTGATGACTCAGTCTAGGCCAGGTATCGGATAGTAAACCAGACATGGGCGCTGGTGTCCTACCCGATAACGCTTCAGTTCTGTCAGGCGTCCGCGGCTTTCTGTAGGACCTGTTCGCTAAGCTTGTCGGCAAGGCGCACGAAGGCCGCCAGATCGAGCTGCTCGGGACGCAAGCTGCCATCGACGCCAGCGGCTTCGATTTCGGCGTTGCTCAGCAACAACTTGAGTGTGTTGCGAAGGGTCTTGCGGCGCTGGTTGAAAGCTTCGCGCACGACGCGCTCAAGCAAGCGGTGGTCCTTGGCCGGGTGCGGCAGCACCGCGTGGGGCACCAGGCGCACGATGGCCGAGTCGACTTTCGGTGGCGGATTGAACGCGCCAGGACCTACGTTGAACAGATGTTCGACCCGGCAGTGGTACTGGACCATGATTGACAGCCGGCCCCAGTCACCGCCGCCGGGCCCTGCGGCCAGGCGCTCAACCACTTCCTTTTGCAGCATGAAGTGCATGTCGCGAATCAGGTGGGCGTTGTGCAGCAGATGGAAAATCAACGGTGTGGAGATGTTGTAGGGCAGGTTTCCGACCACACGCAGGCTGCCGGGTGCGGCATTCAGGCTGGTGAAATCGAACTTCAGCGCATCGCCCTGGTGCAGGTTGAAGTTGCTCTTGCCGGCGAACTGCTGGTTGAGGATAGGGATCAGGTCCTTGTCCAGTTCTACCACGTCAAGCTGGGCGCCGCTGCTGAGCAGGCCCTGGGTCAGCGCGCCCTGGCCAGGGCCGATTTCCAGAAGACGGTCTTCGGCCTTGGCATGGATGGAGCGCAGGATGCGGTCGATAACGCCAGCATCGTGCAGAAAGTTCTGGCCAAAGCGCTTGCGTGCCTTGTGTTGGTATTGCTCGGTCATAAACGGGTCTCGGCCATCTGGTAGGCGGTTTCCAGGGCGACTTGCAGGCTGCCGGTGTCGATCTTGCCGCTGCCGGCCAGGTCCAGGGCGGTGCCGTGGTCGACCGAAGTGCGGATGATCGGCAAGCCAAGGGTCACGTTGACTGCTGCGCCGAAGCCTTTGTACTTCAGCACAGGCAGGCCCTGGTCATGGTACATCGCCAGCACTGCATCGCAGTGCTCCAGATATTTGGGGGTAAACAGAGTGTCGGCGGGCAAGGGGCCGCGTAGGTCCATGCCTTCGCCGCGCAGGCGCTCTAATGTGGGTTCGATGATATCGATTTCTTCATGGCCCAGGTGTCCGCCTTCACCGGCATGGGGGTTGAGCCCGCACACCAGGATGCGTGGCTGGGCGATACCGAATTTGTCTTGCAGATCGGCGTACAGGATTCGCGTCACTCGCTCCAGGCGTTGCGGCGTGATTGCATCGGCAATCTCGCGCAGGGGCAGGTGAGTGGTGACCAGCGCTACACGCAACCCGCGAGTGGCGAGCATCATCACCACTTGCGCGGTATGGGTCAGGTCGGCGAGAAATTCCGTGTGCCCGGAAAAGGCGATTCCCGATTCGTTGATCACGCCCTTGTGCACCGGGGCGGTGATCATGCCGGCAAATTGCCCGTCCAGACAGCCCTGGCCGGCGCGGGTCAGGGTTTCCAGGACGAAAGCGGCATTGGCCTTGTCCAGTTGTCCGGCGACGACCTTGGCGTTGAGCGGCGTATCCCAGACATACAGGCTGTTGGCTGGCGCAGGCGCGTCCGGCCAGTGCTCCGGCGATACCGGCAGCAAGTCGACCGCCACACCCAGCTGCGCGGCCCGCTCAAGGAGCAGGTCGCGGCTGGTAATGGCAATCAGGGGGTGTGGCTGGGCTTGCGAAGCGAGCAGCAGGCACAGGTCGGGACCAATGCCGGCCGGTTCGCCGGGTGTCAGCGCGAAACGCTTGGGTTTCACTGTGCTGCCTGGTCAGCGCCAGGGAGTTTGATTTCCACGTACGCTTCGTCACGGATCTGACGCAGCCAGGTTTGCAGCTCTTCGTCGTATTTGCGGTTACGCAGTACGGTCATCGCTTGTTGCTCGCGAGCCTGGTTGGTGCTGTCGGTGGCGCGACGGCCAAGGACTTCCAGGACGTGCCAGCCGTATTGAGTCTGGAACGGCTTGGACAGCTGACCTTGTGGGGTCTTGGCCATCACTTCGCGGAACTCTGGAACCAATACACTCGGGTCGATCCAGTTCAGGTCGCCGCCGTTAAGCGCGGAGCCCGGATCTTCCGAGTAGCTTTTCGCCAGTTCGCCGAAGTCTTCACCCGATTCGATGCGACTGTAGAGCGACTCGGCCAGGGCCTTGGTTTTTGCTTCATCACGGATCGGACTTGGTTTGACCAGAATGTGGCGAACATGCACTTCGTCGCGTACCTGGGCTTCACCGCCGCGTTTGTCGGTGATCTTCAGGATGATGAAACCACCTGGTGTCCGCATTGGCTGGGTGATGTCGCCAACGGCCATGGTGCTCAGCAGGTGGTCGAACGGAGGAGGCAGTTGAGCGGCCTTACGCCAGCCCATGTCGCCGCCTTCCAGAGCGGTTTCGCTGGCGGATTTGGCGAGGGCCAACTGAGCGAAGTCAGCGCCTTGCTTAAGCTGTTGGTACACCGCGTCTGCCTGTTTGGCTGCAGCCTGAATGGCGTCGGAATTGGCGCTCTCCGGCGTAGCAATCATGATGTTGGACAGGCGGAACTCTTGGGATAGCTGCATTTTGCCCAGGTCTGAAGCGAGGAAGTTCTTGACCTCCTGCTCGGACACCTGGATGCGCTCGGCCACACGGCGCTGGCGCACGCGGCTGATGACCATCTCGCGACGGATCTGGTCACGGGCATCGTCGTAAGACAGGCCATCGTGAGTCAGTGCCGCCCGGAATTGCTCGACCGACATGTTATTGCGCTGGGCAATGGTGCCGACAGCCTGGTTCAGTTCTTCATCGGTGATACGGATACCGGAACGTTCGCCGATCTGCAGTTGCAGATTCTCGACGATCAGGCGCTCAAGCACCTGTTGCTCCAGTACGCTGGCCGGTGGCACGGCGGAGCCGCGCTTGGCGATGGTTTGCTGGACTTCATGGACCCGTTGGTCCAGTTGGCTCTGCATGACCACGTCGTTGTCGACAATGGCCACCACCTTATCGATGGACTGTACCGCGGCGTTGGCCGCGGTACCCAGGAACAGCGCGCCCAGCAACAGCGGGCGCAGACAATCAGAAAGCTTGGTCTTCACGTTCACGATAACCTTGGATGCCTTTGTCGAGGAAACTCTCTACTTTGGAGCCAGTGAGGCCGCCGAGTCCCTTCAGAACAATTTGGAGGAAGACGCCATGGTCGCCTTTTTCGTTTTGTGGGGCGTCTTGACTGGTTTCGTCATAATCGACCCAGTAACGGTTGATCAGGCGCAGTTTCCAGCAGCAGTTGTCGTACTCGAAGCCACCGAAGGCTTCCAGGGTACGGTTGCGGTTGTAGTCGTACTGCCAGCGGCTGATGACGTTCCATTGCGGCACGACCGGCCAGATCACCGAGAAGTCGTGCTGTTCGATCTTGTAGTAGTCCTTCACATAGCCAGGCTGGCCCGGGGTGCCGTAGTCACCGCCGCCTACCTGCCATTTACCGGAGTTCTGGTCGTAACGAACCTGGTCATTGCGATAGCGATAGCCAGCGTTGATGACCTTGTTCGGGTTGTCTTCAGGCTGGTAGTGGAACATCGCGCTGCCCGAACGAGGGCTGCGGCTGTCCGGGTCCCAGTTGTAATCGGCCGTGGTGCGCCAGTCGCGGTTCCAGCGATATTCGTACTCCAGCGCATAAGGAGAAACGTCAGAGTGCGCGTCTTCGCGGGTTTTTGCATCGATACCCGGCAATTGGACTTCGCGATCCTTGAAGTATAGAGCCTGGCCGACGCTGATGCGTTGGCGCTCGAAACCGTTTTCTTCGATCCAGCGACTGGTCACGCCCAGGGACAGTTTGTTCTCGTCGCCCACGCGGTCGGAGCCAGAGAAGCGGTTGTCGCGGAACAGCGATGCATAGTTGAAGGTGTATTCGCTGGTGTCGAATACCGGAATGTCTTCCTGGTCCTTCTCGGGTACGTAGAGGTAGAACAGGCGTGGCTCAAGGGTCTGGTTATAGTTTTTGCCAAACCAGCTGGTCTTGCGATCGAAATACAGGCCGCTGTCGATGCTCGCGATCGGCACGCCACGGTTCTGGTTGCTGTCGAACGTGCCGTTGAGACGGTCCTGTTCTGCAGTCTGCGCGGCAACCTGGCTCTTGCCGATGCTGTCCAGATCCAGTTGGTACTGCGTGTATTGATACTTGAGCTTAGGCGTCAGGAAGCCGTAGCTCGCCTCCATCGGATAGCTGACCGCTGGCGCAAGGTTGAGGCGATCGCCATTGGCGCGGGCCAGACCTTGAATGTTGGTGTCGAGGCGCGGCTCAACATTACCGTCTTCATCGGTGAAGTTGCCGTTCTTCAGGTCCCGGTCGAAGCGCACGAGTTCGGTGTCATAGGTGAAATTCAGACCGCCTGGACGATCCGGCAGTGCCCCATTGAAGGTGATCTGCGGCAAACGGTCGTACGGCGTGATGTTCGACACAGTCGCCAGCTGATAAGCCTGGGCATTCACGCGGGCGGTGTAGCTGTCGCCACGGTAAGAAACGGAGCCCTGCTGGTTGACGTAGTCGGCGCTTTTCACACCGATCTGGTCGGTTTGCAGATCCTGGAAGTAATAGGGGTCGCTGATCTTGGTGTAGTCGACCTGGGTCAGGACGCGCGAGTCGAGTCCACCCTTGTGCTGCCAGTTGTACATGTAGCGGGTTTTTTCGTAATCGCTCTGCAGCTTGCGATCATCGTTCTCGTCGTTGAGGTACGCGGCGCCGAACTGACCTTCGCTGGACTTGGTCAGGTAGCGGAATTCGCCTTCCATCAACAGGCCGCGATCGCTCATGTAGCGCGGGTACAACGTGGCATCGTAGTTCGGTGCCAGGTTGAAGTAATACGGCGTAACCAGCAGGAAGCCGGTGTCGCTGCCGGTGCCGATGGTCGGCGGCAGGAAGCCGGATTGACGACGGTCGTCGATCGGGAAGTAGATATACGGCGTGTACAGGACCGGAATGTCCTTGACCCGCAGTGTCACGTTGGTCGCGGTACCGAAGCCGGTAGCCGGGTTCAAGGTGATGTTGTTGCCCTTGAGCTGCCAGGCGTTGCTGTTCGGTTCGCACGTGGTGTACGTACCATCCTTGAGGCGGATGATCGCGTTCTCGGCGCGCTTGGCGTACAGCGCGTTACCGCGGATGCGCGATTTGTGCATCACGTATTCGGCGTTGTCGACCTTGGCTTCGCCGGTATCGAGCTGCACGTCGGCGTGGTCACCCACGATCAGTGCGCCGTTATCGCGAATGCGTACGTTGCCGGCCAGTTCGCCACGGCTCTCGGCCTGGTATAGGTTGGCTTCGTCGGCTTCGACCTGCATGCTGCCCTGGCGCATGACCACGTCACCGGCCAGGGTGGCGACTTGCTCATCCTGCTTGTAGCGGGAGGCTTTGGCGCCGATAAAGGTTGGGGCGTCACTTTTACTCGTCTTGTCATTCATGCCAGGACGAGTCGGTTCGATATAGGAACCAGAGCAATAAGGACCGGTTTCGGCCAATTGTGCTGCAGTGAGCTGTTCGCGCGGAACCCAGTCGAGGTGGCTGTAGTCTGCGCTACGCGACTTCAGGCCACGGCCTTTGGATTCGGTGACCAATGCTTGTTTGGCGCCCGTGTCTTCGCTGGCGCCCGTTTCGGCGGGTGTCTCGCCGGTGGCGGAAACGGCGCTGCCTTCATGGATTGGACGCGGAGGCAATGCAGCCGCCGTCGATTTTGGCGCACAATTCCAGGCACCCGAAGCGGAGACCGAGCAGTCATACTGTTCCGCGGCGACCACGAAAGGGCTGGCCAAGGGTTGCAGAGCCAGCAAACTGCCGGTCATCAACAACGGAAATTTTTTACGAAACGCGGGGGATTTCAATGCCATCTTAATAGTCCGGGCTTCCTGCGTGCCATCTGCCCGCGGTGTGGGCCGCACGCCTCTCGATGGTCTGAAAAAGATGCTGGATAATAAAGCATGACCCGCTTGACGGCTAGCGCCGTCGGAGACCCTTGCAATGCCTGACCAAGATCTACGTTTGCAACACCTGAAACTTTGGCTCGATGAACAACTGGTTATCCTTTTTGCGCAACAGGGATGGGGTGCCGTCCCCCCGGCCACGTTGACTGCGGCCAGCAGCGATGCGAGTTTTCGGCGCTATTTCCGTTGGGAAGGCGCGGGCAAAAGCTTGATCGTGATGGACGCGCCACCGCCCCAGGAAAACTGCAAGCCGTTCGTGGATATCGCTTTTTTGCTGGCGAAATCCGGAATAAATGTGCCGCAAATCTACGCCGAAGACCTTGAGCGCGGATTTCTTTTGCTCAATGACCTGGGCAACAAGACGTATCTGGACGTGATCGACAGCGCGAATGCCGACGATTTGTTTGAGGACGCCCTGCAAGCGCTACTGGCGTTCCAGCAGTTACCGATGGTTGCGCCACTGCCGAGTTACGACGTGGCGTTGTTGCGACGGGAACTCGAATTGTTCCCCGAGTGGTACGTCAAGCACGAGTTGGGCATCGAGTTCGATGCGGCGCAGCAAGTACTCTGGCAGCAGGTCATCGATCTGTTGATCGACAGTGCCCTGGCCCAGCCGAAAGTCCTGGTGCACCGCGACTACATGCCGCGCAACCTGATGCTCAGTGAACCCAACCCCGGAGTACTGGACTTCCAGGACGCCGTCTACGGTCCTGTCACCTACGACGTGACCTGCCTGTTCAAGGATGCGTTCCTCAGTTGGCCGGAGGAGCGCGTGCGTGGCTGGCTGGAAAGTTATTGGCAGCAAGCGGCTGCGTTGAATATTCCGGTACAGCCCGACATCGAAGACTTTCTGCGCGCCAGCGACCTGATGGGCGTGCAGCGTCACCTGAAAGTGATCGGTATCTTCGCGCGTATTTGCCACCGCGACGGTAAACCGCGTTACCTGGCGGATGTGCCACGCTTCTTCGCTTATATAGATGCCGTGATCGCGCGTCGTCCCGAACTGGCCGAGCTGGATGTATTGCTGGCCAGCCTGCGTGCCGGAGTGACGGCATGAAGGCAATGATTCTGGCGGCAGGCAAGGGCGAGCGCATGCGTCCCTTGACCCTGACCACACCCAAGCCGCTGGTTCGCGCCGGAGGCGTACCGCTGATCGAGTATCACCTGCGAGCCCTGGTCGCGGCAGGGTTTACCGAGATCGTGATCAATCATGCCTGGCTCGGCCAGCAGATTGAAGACTATCTGGGCGATGGCTCGCGCTACGGCGTGCGCATTGAGTATTCGGCCGAAGGTGAGCCCCTGGAAACCGGTGGCGGAATCTTCCGCGCGTTGCCGTTGTTGGGTGACGAGGCTTTCCTGGTCGTCAACGGTGACATCTGGACCGACTACGATTTCAGCGTGCTGCATCAACCCATCACCGGGCTTGCGCACCTGGTGCTGGCCGACAACCCGCCCCACCACCTCGCCGGTGATTTCAGCCTGATCGGCGATCAGGTCCGGGACAGTCAGCCGGACACCGCTACCCTGACCTACAGCGGTATCGCCGTGCTGCATCCACAGTTGTTCGATGGATGCTCGGCAGGGGCCTTCAAGCTTGCGCCGCTGTTGCGCAAGGCCATGGCTGACGGGCAGGTGACCGGCGAACGCCTGAAGGGGCTTTGGGTCGATGTCGGTACTCACGAGCGTCTTGCCGAAGCTCAAACCCTGATCGAAGCGAGCCGCTGACATGCTGTGGCCAGCGACTCTGATCGGAGCCGGAGCGGGCTTTGCCATCGCCAGCATTCCGGGGGCCATGCTCGGGGCCTTGCTGGGGCAGGTGCTGGACAGGCATCTGCACCTGCAAAGTTGGGCGCATCTGCGCGAAAAGCTCGGCGGTCGACCGGTCCTGCGCAACGACGAGTTGTTGTTCGTGTTGCTGGGGCGCCTGGCCAAGTGTGATGGAAGGGTCGTGGAGGGGCATATCCAGCAGGCTCGCACGGAGATGCGTGCGCTGGAAATGTCCGAGTCGGCACAGCGCCGGGCGATTGCCGCGTTCAATCGGGGCAAGTCGGGCAGTGACCGGTTGCGGGGTCATTTGCGCCGGCTCAGGTCTCAGCCCTTTGCCGCGGAAGGCGTGTTGCGTGCTTGCTGGCGGATGGTTTGGGCCGATGGTCATGCCGGTCTCCGCGAGCGTGAACTGGTCCTGCAGTGGGGCAGTTGGCTGGGGTGGAGTGCGCCGCAGGTCAAGGGGTTGGCGGCCGATTACGAGCCGCAACATCGACCGTTGGTCAGTAGTGTTACAACCTATCAGGATGCGTTGCGGCTGCTGGGGGTGACTGCCACCAGTGAGCCCGCGCAGATCAAGCGTGCCTATAGGCGCCTGCTCAGTCGCCATCATCCGGACAAGATTGCCGGCAGTGGTGCAACGGCGTCACAGGTTCGCGAGGCCACCGACAAGACGCGCGAGCTGCACAATGCCTATACGTTGATTCGTCAGCGACGGGATTTTCGCTAGCCGCGACCCGGTCGATCAGTCTGCCGCATTTTGCGGATTCAACCAGCCCCGCACCCGGCGTACCAGTTGTTCCTGTTGCGCCTTGTTGTTGCCCGGCAAAGCCTTTAACGAGACCTGGCTGAAGGCCGAAGTCTTCAGGCGCTTGCTGGCCTGCATGCGGGCCAGTGCCGCGTTGCGATCCAGCGGTTTGTCCATATAGAAGAGGTCGACGGTGGGCAGCTTGAGGGTTGGCGCGAGCTCGTCCAGTTCGGGGGTGACTTTGGCCGGAGTTTGTGCGGCGACCATGACGAAGCGCTCGACTTGCGCCGTCTGCTTCTCGCTCAGATATCGCGCGGCCCAATAGGCGCCCGTGCCATGCCCCAGCACGACAATGCTGCGGGCGCTTTGCTGTTCGGCAAACGCGATGGCCGCGTCGATGCGGGCGAAGATTCGCTCGGCGTCAGCCTTGCTCTGCTCGTCGGTGCTTTCGGCGACGGCCTTGTCCGCCACCTCGGCTTCGCCGCCCGCCGCCTGTTCGATGGGGGCGGCGGTGGTCGAGTCCTTGCTGTCGACGTCCGGCGCCTTGGGGGCTGGAGCGGTTTCCGTCACGCGTGGTGCAATGGCATCACTTTGCAAATCAGGCAGGGTGACGCTCAGGCTGCCCCATTGGGCGTCCGGTAATTGGCGACGCAGCGGACCGATTGCTTGCGGCCAGTCAACGGTTTCACCGGCGCCGGGGATGATAATGACTGCGCCTTTGGGGTCAGCAGAGTTGGCCGGTTTCCACAGGGCCAGGAACGTATCGTTACCCGCTTGCAGTTGTTGCTGCTCCTGGACTGGAATTTTTCGCTCGAGTGCAGTCGCTTCTTCCTGACTGCGCTCGGGCAGCGGTTGGCGTTCAAACGGTTTTTCTTCAGCGGGTTTTGCCGCTGCGCCGGCTGCCGGATCGGCCGCCTCAACGGAAAAAGCCCATGGCAGGATCAGCGACAGGCACAATGCTGGCAGTGCCAGGCGGTAGACAGGGAGCATCGGATATTCCAGGCCAGAAGTTATTCCGGCAGCCTAATGGGTTGGTCAGTGTTTGTCAGTGTGTGAGAGTTCGATGATGCTTTTTCGCTGCCTGTGGGTTATCGGCTGTTTGTGGTTGCCCTTGATGGGCTGGGCGAGCGCCGCGCCAGCGACGCATGCCGCGCCATTGTCGGCAGGCCAGCAGCAATGGCTGGCGCAGCAGGGCGATCTGCGGGTGGGGCTGGTGTTGCAAGCGCCCTATGCCCAGTACGACCGCCGCTTGCAGCGTCTGTCCGGGGTCAATGTCGAGCTGATGAAGTGGCTGGCCAAGTCGCTCAAGGTCGAACTGAGCTGGCGCAACTTTCCCGACCTCGAGCAATTGGAAGCGGCCGCACGCGCAGGCGAAATCGACATCGCCCCGGGCCTGACCCAGACCCCTGGCGGCCTGCGCTTCTGGCAGTATTCCGATCCGTACATGCGGGTGCCGCAACTGGTGGTCAGCGACCAGAAAAGCACCGGTGCGGTGGAGCTGGAAAAACTCGATAGCCAGACCCGCGTCGTCGTACGGATGCCCAGTGCCACTGCCGACTACCTGCGCGGCAACTATCCTCATTTGAACTTGCAGGGTGTACCGGTCGAACGCCAGGCGTTGCAGCTGTTGCTGAGCCAGCAAGCCGCCTACGCGGTGGTCGACGAGGCGCAATTGGGGCGCCTGTCCGTCGAGCCGGAGTTCGCCGGGCTAGTGGTGGTCGGTGATATCGGCTTGCCTCAGCTGTTGCGGGTGGCCACACGGCGCGACCTGCCGGAGTTGGCCGGTATCGTCGAAAGTGCGCTGCGGGCGATCCCGGCCAAGGATCTGGAGGCGCTGCACAACCAGTGGCTGCAGCCCAAGTACCCACGGCTCAGCGAGTCCCCGGGGTTCTGGCAAAATCTCTGCCTGCTGTTGTTGGTGGTGGTGGCGCTCAGCGCCATGGCCATCGTGTTCTGGCAACGACGCCAGCAGCACAACCTGGAGCAACGCCTGGCGGCCGCGCAGGCAGACATCGCCTTGCGCGCCGCCAGCGAAGAGGCCTTGCGGCTCACGCAGTTTTCCATCGACCAGAGCACCGTCGGCATTCTGTGGGTGAACTGGGACAGTCACGTGCGTTACGCCAACCGCGCTGCCGAAACCATGCTGGGCTATCCGCCGGGCGGGATCATCGACCGGCCGTTGATTGAGTTCGAGCCCGGCCTGCACATGGATCGCTGGTTGAACCTGTGGAAGCGCGCCAGGGCCAGCGACGATGCACCGCAAAGTTTCGAAACCAATTGCCTGCGGGCCGATGGCAGCATCCTGCCGGCTGATGTCTCGTTGAGCTTTCTGCGCTTTCGCGATGGCGAGTACCTGGTGGTCTACCTGACCGATGTCACCGAACGGCGCCGTGCCCTGGCGGCGCTTCAGGAAAGTGAAGCACGCTTGCAAGGGATCGCGGCAAATGTGCCCGGCCTGGTCTTTCGCCTGGAGCGGGCGCCAGTGACGGGGCAGATCGACTTTGCCTACATCAGTGAAGGTAGCGAGAGCCTGGTGGGTTACTCGCCGGCGACCCTGGCCCATCGTGACAAAGGCCTGCGCAGCCTGGTGCATCCGGATGACAAGGCGAGCTATCACCAGACCCAGGACCATGCATTGGACACCGACAGCGATTGGTCCTGGCAGGGGAGAATCCTGACGCGACAGGGTGAGCAGCGTTGGGCGGAAATCAAGGCGATCACCCGGCAACTCGAGGACGGGGCCTACGTCTGGGATGGCATTGTCTGGGACATCAGCGAGAGCAAGCGCATCGAACTGGAACTGGCCAGCTCCCGTGAGCAATTGCGCGAATTGTCCGCGCATCTGGAGAGCGTTCGGGAAGAGGAAAAGGCGCGCATTGCCCGGGAAGTTCACGACGAACTGGGCCAGATGTTGACGGTGCTCAAGCTGGAAACGTCCATGTGCGAGCTGGCTTATGCGCAACTCGACCCCGGGTTGAACGAGCGTTTGAACAGCATGAAGCGTTTGATCGCCCAGCTGTTCCAGCTGGTGCGCGATGTGGCGACGGCGTTGCGGCCACCGATTCTGGATGCCGGGATTGCCTCGGCCATCGAATGGCAGGCGCGTCGCTTCGAAGCGCGCACGCAGATCCCGTGTCTGGTACAGGTGCCGGAATATTTGCCGGTGCTCAGTGATGCCAAGGCCATCGGCCTGTTTCGAATCCTTCAGGAAGCGCTGACCAATGTCATGCGTCACGCCCAGGCGCATACTGTCGAACTGACACTGGCCCTTGAGGGCGACGACCTGTGCCTGACCGTCAGCGATGATGGCGTAGGATTTGTCGCCTCGAACGGCAGGCCAACTTCCTTCGGGGTGGTCGGCATGCGCGAGCGGGTGCTGATCATGGGTGGGCAGCTTTCCCTTGAGAGTGAGCCGGGTGAGGGTACGACCCTGATCGTGCGAATACCCCTGGATGAGGAGATGTAAGTGATCCGTGTACTGGTAGCCGAAGACCACACCATCGTCCGCGAGGGCATCAAGCAATTGATCGGCCTGGCCAAGGATTTGCTGGTGGTGGGGGAGGCGAGCAATGGCGAACAGTTGCTCGAAACCTTGCGGCATGTGCCCTGTGAAGTGGTGTTGCTGGATATCTCCATGCCGGGTGTCAACGGTCTCGAGGCGATTCCGCGGATTCGTGCCTTGAACAATCCGCCGGTGATCCTGGTGTTGTCGATGCACGACGAGGCGCAGATGGCTGCGCGGGCCTTGAAGGTCGGAGCGGCGGGCTATGCCACCAAGGACAGTGATCCGGCCCTGTTGCTGACGGCCATCCGCCGGGTAGCCGCGGGAGGGCGTTACATCGACCCGGACCTGGCCGACCGGATGGTCTTCGAAGTCGGCCTGACTGATTCGCGGCCGTTGCACTCATTACTCTCGGAACGTGAGTTTTCCGTGTTCGAGCGCCTGGCCCAGGGCGCCAACGTCAACGACATCGCCCAGCAATTGGCGCTGAGCAGCAAAACCATCAGCACTCACAAGGCGCGGTTGATGCAGAAACTCAACATCACCTCGCTGGCGGAGCTGGTGAAATACGCGATGGAACACAAACTCCTCTAATACACCGATCCCTTGCAGGAGCCGGCTTGCCGGCGAAGGCGCCCTCGGAATCGCCTTCGCCGGCAAGCCGGGCTCCTACAGGGGATCACCCATATCCATTTACGACATTCCGCCCATGTGCTTTTGATGATTCTTGCGGCTTCCAGCTAACAACCTGCCGCTGCGGTTGCCAAAACGCGCCATCCTTGTAGGGCAATCCCTACCCCCAGTCTTCCAGATGGCTGAGGCTATTCTCTCTTGCCCCCCGATTTGCGTGGTCCCCAGCGTCCACTAGGCTTAGTCCACAGCAGTCATCAACAACAAGGGTGTGGGTATGAGCCAGGTCGATTCAAGCGCAGGGGCCAATGATGTTCTGGTCAGCTTTCGTGGGGTGCAGAAGAGCTACGATGGCGAGAACCTGATCGTCAAGGACCTCAACCTGGACATTCGCAAGGGCGAATTCCTCACTTTGCTCGGGCCGTCCGGCTCCGGCAAGACCACCAGCCTGATGATGCTCGCCGGTTTCGAAACACCGACAGCGGGTGAAATCCTGCTGGCGGGACGTGCCATCAATAACGTGCCGCCGCACAAGCGTGACATCGGCATGGTGTTTCAGAATTACGCGTTGTTCCCGCACATGACCGTGGCTGAGAACCTGGCGTTCCCGCTGACCGTGCGTGGCTTGAGCAAGAGCGACGTCAGCGACAAAGTCAAAAAAGTCCTGAGCATGGTGCAGCTCGATACGTTCGCCCAGCGTTACCCGGCACAGCTGTCCGGCGGTCAGCAGCAGCGCGTGGCACTGGCCCGCGCACTGGTGTTCGAGCCCCAGTTGGTGCTGATGGACGAACCCCTGGGCGCACTCGATAAACAGCTGCGCGAACACATGCAGATGGAAATCAAGCACCTGCACCAGCGTCTGGGCGTGACCGTGGTCTACGTGACCCACGACCAGGGCGAAGCCCTGACCATGTCTGATCGTGTGGCAGTGTTCCATCAAGGCGAAATCCAGCAGATCGCACCGCCGCGCACCCTTTATGAAGAGCCGAAAAACACCTTCGTTGCCAACTTCATCGGCGAAAACAACCGCCTCAACGGCCGCTTGCACAGCCAGACCGGTGATCGTTGCATCGTGGAGCTGGGTCGCGGTGAAAAGGTCGAAGCCCTGGCGGTCAATGTCGGCCAGACCGGCGAACCCGTCACCTTGTCCATTCGCCCGGAACGCGTGAGCCTCAATGGCTCCAGTGAATCGTGCGTCAACCGCTTCTCGGGAAGGGTGGCGGAATTCATCTATCTGGGCGACCACGTCCGGGTTCGCCTGGAAGTCTGTGGCAAGACCGACTTCTTCGTGAAGCAACCGATCGCCGAGCTGGATCCTGCGCTCGCGGTCGGCGACGTGGTACCGCTTGGCTGGCAGGTCGAGCACGTGCGCGCGCTCGACCCACTTCTAGAGGCGAACTGATCGCCCCGGCTTCAACAACACCAACCCTGCACGTGGAGAGAACAATAAATGTTGAGATCCCTGAAATTCACCGCTCTGGCACTGGGCATGATGGGGGCAGCAAGCGCAATGGCGGCTGGCCCGGACCTGACCGTGGTGTCCTTCGGCGGGGCGAACAAGGCCGCGCAGGTCAAAGCCTTCTATGCACCGTGGGAAGCGGCAGGCAACGGCAAGATCGTGGCGGGCGAGTACAACGGCGAGATGGCCAAGGTCAAGGCCATGGTCGACACCAAGAGCGTGTCCTGGGACCTGGTGGAAGTAGAGTCGCCGGAACTGTCCCGCGGTTGCGACGAAGACATGTTCGAACAGCTCGACCCGGCCCTGTTCGGCAAGAACGAAGACTACGTCAAAGGCGCTATCCAGCCGTGCGGCGTAGGTTTCTTCGTGTGGTCGACCGTATTGGCCTACAACGCCGACAAGCTGAAGACCGCACCGACCAGTTGGGTGGATTTCTGGGACACCAAGCAGTTCCCGGGCAAGCGTGGCCTGCGTAAAGGTGCGAAGTACACCCTGGAATTCGCGCTGATGGCCGACGGCGTTGCGCCGAAAGACGTCTACAAGGTATTGGCCAGCAAGGATGGACAGGATCGCGCGTTCAAAAAGCTTGATGAACTCAAGCCAAGCATCCAGTGGTGGGAGGCCGGCGCACAACCGCCGCAATACCTCGCTTCCGGTGACGTGGTCATGAGCTCTGCCTACAACGGTCGTATCGCTGCCGTGCAGAAAGAAAGCAACCTGAAAGTGGTGTGGAATGGTGGTATCTACGACTTCGACGCATGGGCCATTCCAAAAGGTCTGGATGCCAAGCGTGCCGAAGCTGCGAAGAAATTCATCGCCTTCTCGGTACAGCCACAGCAGCAGAAGACCTACTCGGAAAACATCGCCTACGGTCCGGCCAACACTCAAGCCGTGCCGCTGCTGGCCAAGGATGTCCTGAAAGACATGCCGACCACCCCGGAAAACATCGCCAATCAGGTGCAGATCGACGTCAGCTTCTGGGCTGACAACGGCGAGCAACTGGAACAGCGCTTCAATTCCTGGGCTGCCAAATAACTTGCGATTAAACCTGTAGGAGCTGGCTTGCCAGCGATCCGGGCGGCACGGTGTATCAGCCAGACCCCGTTATCGTTCATCGCTGGCAAGCCAGCCTCCTACAGGTGATCAGTTGTTATCAAGAACAGTGGTGGCCTTGCCCCCAATGAGTGCCACCTCTGTAACGATCAAAGATTTCCGGAGTACGCCATGGCTATCGCCGTTCCCGTGAACGCGGGCACTGACCCCACCTTGAAGCAGCGGCTCAAGCATGCCGAGCGGGTTAACCGCTGGAAGGCCCAGGCGTTGATTGCGCCGCTGGTGCTGTTCCTGTTGCTGGTGTTCCTGGTGCCAATCGTGGCGCTGCTCTACAAAAGCGTGGGTAACCCGGAAGTGGTCGGCGGCATGCCGCGCACCGTGGCAGCCATTGCCAGCTGGGACGGCCGAGGCCTGCCTGCGGAACCCGTGTACAAGGCGGCCAGCGAAGACCTCGCCGAAGCGCGCAAGAATCAGACCCTGGGCGATTTGTCCAAACGCTTGAACATGGAGTTGGCCGGCTATCGCAGCCTGCTGACCAAAACCGCCCGCGCCTTGCCGTTCGCCACTGAGCCGGCCTCTTATAAAGAAGCGCTGGAAGGTCTCGACGAGCGCTGGGGCGACCCGGCCTACTGGCAAGCCGTACGCCGCAACACCAGCAGCATTACCCCTTACTATTTGCTGGCCGCCGTCGATCACCGAATCGACGACCTCGGCGAAATCGCCCCGGCCACTCCGGACCAGGCGATCTACCTCGACATCTTCGCCCGCACTTTCTGGATGGGCCTGATCATCACCGTGATCTGCCTGGTGTTGGCGTATCCACTCGCTTACCTGCTGGCGAACCTGCCGTCGCGCCAGAGCAACCTGCTGATGATCCTGGTGTTGTTGCCGTTCTGGACGTCGATCCTGGTACGTGTCGCGGCGTGGATCGTGCTGCTGCAATCGGGTGGCCTGATCAATAGCGGCCTGATGGCCATGGGCATCATCGACAAGCCGATCGAGCTGGTGTTCAACCGGGTCGGCGTCTACATCTCCATGGTGCACATCCTGCTGCCGTTCATGATCCTGCCGATCTACAGCGTGATGAAAGGCATCTCGCCGACCTACATGCGCGCCGCGATTTCCCTCGGCTGCCACCCGTTCGCCAGCTTCTGGCGGGTGTACTTTCCGCAGACCTATGCCGGTGTTGGCGCTGGTTGCCTGTTGGTGTTCATCCTCGCCATCGGCTACTACATCACCCCGGCGTTGCTGGGCAGCCCGAACGATCAAATGGTCAGCTACTTCGTCGCCTTCTACACCAACACCAGCATCAACTGGGGCATGGCGACCGCACTCGGCGGGCTGCTGCTCCTGGCGACCGTGGTGCTTTATCTGATTTACAGCTGGCTGGTGGGCGCCAGTCGCCTGCGCTTGAGCTAAGGGGAGAACGAAATGCTGAGTCCTTATATGTCGCCCATCGAACGGGTGTGGTTCTACAGCTTGCGGATTCTCTGCGGCTTGATTCTGTTGTTCCTGATCCTGCCGGTGCTGGTGATCATTCCGCTGTCGTTCAACTCCGGCAGTTTCCTGGTGTATCCGCTGCAAGGCTTCTCGCTGCAGTGGTACCACGACTTTTTCGCCTCGGCGGAATGGATGCGCGCCCTGAAGAACAGCATCATCGTCGCCCCGGCGGCCACGGTGCTGGCCATGGTCTTCGGTACGCTGGCGGCCATCGGCCTGACCCGTGGCGACTTCCCCGGCAAACCGCTGGTGATGGCGCTGGTGATTTCGCCGATGGTGGTGCCGGTGGTGATCATCGGTGTGGCCAGCTATCTGTTCTTTGCGCCCTTGGGCCTGGGCAACAGCTTCTTTTCGCTGATCGTGGTGCATGCGGTACTGGGCGTGCCGTTCGTGATCATCACGGTGTCGGCGACATTGCAGGGTTTTAACCAGAACCTGGTGCGCGCCGCTGCCAGCCTCGGTGCTTCGCCACTGACGGCGTTCCGTCGGGTGACCTTGCCGTTGATTGCGCCCGGGGTGATTTCCGGTGCCTTGTTCGCCTTCGCCACGTCGTTCGATGAGGTCGTGGTGACGCTGTTCCTTGCCGGCCCCGAGCAAGCGACCTTGCCTCGGCAGATGTTCAGCGGTATCCGTGAAAACCTCAGCCCGACCATCGCCGCCGCCGCGACCCTGCTGATCGCCTTCTCGGTGATCCTGTTGCTGACCCTGGAATGGCTGCGTGGCCGCAGCGAAAAACTGCGTACCGCACAGGTTTGAAGTAGACCCGGTAACAATGTGGGAGCGGGCTTGCTCGCGAAAGCGCAGTGTCAGTTGACGTATAAGTCGAATGACGCACCGCCTTCGCGAGCAAGCCCACACACATTGGATCTCCATCGCTCGTTCGGTCATTCACCGTCTGAATACCAGACAACCCCCGATCCCCAGCTACTATTGTGCCCAGCTCCCCTACCTATAAGAGGCTGCGCACATGGGTCTTTCCTCTTTCAAAATCGCTCACAAACTGATTACCGGTGCAGAGGCCATCGAGCAACTGTCCGCCGAATTGACGCGCCTGGATATCGATAACCCGCTGATCGTCACCGACGCCGCGCTGGTCAAGTCCGGCACGGTAGAGCTGGCGCTGGCGCAGCTGGGTGGGCGCAGCTACGAAATCTTCGACCGGGTGCTGCCGGACCCGGAAATCGCCATCGTCGAAGACTGCATGCGGGTCTACCGCAACGGTGGACATGACGGATTGATCGGCCTCGGCGGCGGGAGTGCCATCGACATCGCCAAAAGCGTGGCGGCCTACGCCGGTTACCACGGCGCGCTCGAAGATCTGTTCGGTGTCGACCAGGTGCCGCGCAAGGGCCCGCCACTGATTGCCATCCCGACCACGGCCGGCACGGGTTCTGAGGTCACCAACGTGGCGATCCTTTCCGACAAGGTCGCGCAGTTGAAGAAAGGCATCGTCAGCGACTACTTGTTACCGGACGTGGCGTTGGTCAGCCCACAGATGACCCTGACCTGTCCGCGCGGGGTCACGGCGGCCAGTGGTATCGATGCGCTGGTGCATGCCATCGAATCCTATTTGTCGGTCAATGCCTCGCCGATTACCGACGCCCTGGCCATCGGTGCCATCAAACTGATAGCCAAGGCCCTGCCCAAGGCCTACGCCAACCCGTCCAACCTGCAGGCCCGCGAAGACATGGCCACCGCCAGCCTGATGGCGGGCATGGCGTTCGGCAATGCCGGGGTGGGTGCGGTGCATGCGCTGGCGTATCCCCTGGGTGGGCGCTTCAACATTGCCCATGGCGTGAGCAATGCCTTGCTGCTGCCCCATGTCATGACCTGGAACAAGATGGCTTGCGTTGAACGCATGCAGGATATCGCCGAAGCCATGGGTGTGAGGACTGCTCATCTGAGCGCCAATGAGGCGGCCGACAAAGCCGTGGCCGCCATGGCCGAGCTGTGCGCGGCCGTGGAAATCCCCCAAGGGCTGCGCAGTTTCGGGATTCCCGAGGATGCCATTGCGGCGATGGCCGTGGAGGCGGCGGGGATCGAGCGTCTGATGCGCAACAATCCGCGTCGCTTGAGTGCTGTCGATATCGAGAAAATCTACCGGGCGGCCTACTGATCATCGCGCTTTCGGTGCGCGGGTCAAAGCATGAGGTATACAATGCGCGCCATCGTGATTCTGCTCAGAAAAGGTGCGTCATGCAGCCCTTCGTAATTGCTCCGTCGATTCTTTCCGCCGACTTCGCCCGCCTGGGCGAAGAAGTGGACAACGTCCTGGCCGCCGGTGCCGACTTCGTGCACTTCGATGTGATGGACAACCACTACGTGCCGAACCTGACCATCGGCCCGATGGTCTGCTCGGCGCTGCGCAAGTACGGCGTGACCGCGCCGATCGACGCGCACCTGATGGTCAGCCCGGTGGACCGCATCGTCGGTGACTTCATCGAGGCGGGCGCGACCTACATCACCTTCCACCCGGAAGCCACCCAGCACATCGACCGCTCCCTGCAGCTGATCCGCGAAGGCGGCTGCAAGTCGGGCCTGGTGTTCAACCCGGCGACGCCGCTGGACGTGCTCAAGTATGTGGTGGACAAGGTCGACATGATCCTGCTGATGAGCGTCAACCCAGGGTTCGGCGGGCAGAAGTTCATCCCCGGCACCCTCGACAAGCTGCGTGAGGCGCGGGCGCTGATCGACGCTTCGGGTCGTGACATTCGCCTGGAAATCGACGGCGGCGTCAACGTCAACAACATTCGTGAAATCGCGGCGGCGGGCGCCGACACCTTCGTGGCCGGTTCGGCGATCTTCAATGCACCGAACTACCAGGAAGTGATTGAAAAAATGCGTTCCGAACTGGCGCTTGCTCGCCCATGAGTGGCTTTGAGCAGCTTTTCCCGGGATGCCTGCCAAGGCTGGTGATGTTCGATCTGGATGGCACGTTGGTCGACTCGGTCCCGGACCTGGCGGTGGCTGTGGACAAGATGCTGCTCAAACTCGGTCGCGCACCGGCCGGTATCGAAGCGGTGCGCGAATGGGTGGGTAATGGCGCGCCGGTGCTGGTGCGCCGTGCGCTGGCCGGTGGCATCGACCATTCGAGGGTCGATGACGCCGAGGCCGACAGTGCGCTGGAGATTTTCATGCAGGCCTATGCCGATAGCCATGGCTTGACCGTGGTCTACCCCGGTGTGCGCGATACCCTTAAATGGCTGCAAAAGCAGGGCGTCGAGATGGCGCTGATCACCAACAAACCGGAGCGCTTCGTCGCGCCGCTGCTGGATCAGATGAAGATCGGCCGATATTTCAAGTGGATCATCGGCGGCGACACCCTGCCACAGAAAAAACCCGATCCGGCCGCGCTGTTTTTCGTGATGAAAATGGCCAACATCCCGGCCTCGCAATCCTTGTTCGTCGGCGATTCGCGCAGCGATGTGCTGGCGGCGAAAGCGGCGGGGGTCAAGTGCGTGGCCTTGAGCTACGGCTATAACCACGGGCGTCCGATCGCTGAAGAATCGCCGGCGCTGGTGATCGACGATCTGCGCAAGCTAATTCGCGGTTGCCTGGACCCGGCCGCTGAGATAACGTTGGCCGACGCTGTTCAACCCCCTTCTGGAAACGCCATCGTGGTGGTCACTCGCAAACTCTGGATGAAAGTCATCAAGGCTCTGGCCCGCTGGCGTTGGCGCGCCTGACTTGATCCTGGCCGGTCATCCGGCGCGTTTGCATACCTGACTGTTCGACCCTCAAGCCACGAGGCACCTATGATCCGCGAAGAATTCCTGCGTTTGGCCGCTGCCGGCTACAACCGCATCCCGCTTGCCTGCGAAACCCTGGCCGACTTCGATACGCCGCTGTCGATCTACCTGAAACTGGCCGACGAGCCCAACTCCTATTTGCTGGAGTCGGTGCAGGGCGGCGAGAAGTGGGGTCGTTACTCAATCATCGGCCTGCCGTGTCGCACCGTGCTGCGGGTGCATGACCATCACGTCAGTGTGACCATCGACGGCGTCGAGACCGAAAGCCACGACGTAGAAGACCCGCTGGCCTTCGTCGAAGCCTTCAAGGCCCGTTACAACGTGCCGACCATCGCCGGTCTGCCGCGCTTCAACGGCGGCCTGGTGGGCTATTTCGGTTATGACTGCGTGCGTTATGTGGAAAAGCGTCTGGGCAAGTGCCCGAACCCTGATCCGCTGGGCGTACCGGATATCCTGCTGATGGTGTCCGACGCGGTGGTGGTGTTCGACAACCTCGCCGGCAAGATGCATGCAATCGTCCTGGCCGATCCGGCACAGGAAGATGCCTTCGAGCAAGGTCGCGCGCGTCTGGAAGAATTGCTGGAAAAACTCCGTCAGCCAATCACCCCGCGCCGTGGCCTGGACTTCAGCAAGCAGCAGGCGGCTGACCCTGTGTTCCGCTCCAGCTTCACCCAGGACGACTACGAAAAAGCCGTCGACACCATCAAGGAATACATCCTGGCCGGTGACTGCATGCAGGTCGTGCCGTCCCAGCGCATGTCGATCGACTTCAAGGCAGCACCGATCGATCTGTACCGGGCGTTGCGTTGCTTCAACCCGACGCCGTACATGTACTTCTTCAACTTCGGCGATTTCCACGTCGTCGGCAGTTCGCCTGAGGTGCTGGTGCGGGTAGAAGACAATCTGATCACCGTGCGCCCGATCGCTGGCACCCGCCCACGGGGTGCCAACGAAGAGGCTGATTTGGCGCTGGAAAAAGACCTGCTGTCGGACGACAAGGAAATCGCCGAGCACCTGATGCTGATCGACCTGGGCCGCAACGACACCGGTCGGGTATCGGAAATCGGTTCGGTGAAACTCACCGAGAAGATGGTCATCGAGCGTTACTCCAACGTGATGCACATCGTGTCCAACGTCACCGGCCAATTGAAGGCCGGCCTGACGGCGATGGATGCACTGCGGGCGATTCTGCCGGCGGGCACCTTGTCCGGCGCACCGAAGATCCGTGCGATGGAAATCATCGACGAACTGGAACCGGTCAAGCGTGGTGTCTACGGCGGCGCCGTCGGCTACTTTGCCTGGAACGGCAACATGGACACCGCCATCGCGATCCGTACGGCGGTGATCAAGAACGGCGAACTGCACGTGCAG
Source organism: Pseudomonas sp. MHK4 (assembly GCF_054600775.1). Classification (NCBI taxonomy): domain Bacteria; kingdom Pseudomonadati; phylum Pseudomonadota; class Gammaproteobacteria; order Pseudomonadales; family Pseudomonadaceae; genus Pseudomonas; species Pseudomonas sp. MHK4. Next base: position 686,104 of record NZ_BAAIAK010000003.1, read on the forward strand.
GCCGGTGGCGGCATCGTCGCCGACTCGGTGCCGGCGCTGGAATGGGAAGAAACGCTGAACAAGCGCCGCGCGATGTTCCGTGCGGTGGCCCTGGCCGAACAAACCCCAGAAAGCTGAGTTCACGCAAAACCTGTGGGAGCGGGCTTGCCCGCGAAGAGGGCGGAACATTCAATATTCATGTTGACTGACAGGTCGCCATCGCGGGCAAGCCCGCTCCTACAGGGATCTCATCAGCATAAAAAAACGCGGCACCTTTGAGGGTGCCGCGTTTTTTATGCCTGCTGTTTGCTCAATCAGAAGTCCAGAGCAACCCCAACGGTGATTCCTTGCTGGGTAAAGTCATCATCCTTGCGAAACGTGTACCCGCCACGCAGTGCCAGATCGGCCGTCAACTTGTGGCTAACCCCCAGGCTCAAGCGATTCAAATGGCTCTGCGGCGTATAGCCCTCAAGCGTGAAATCGAGGGAGGGCAGGCTATTGAGGGCGATGTTGACCTTCTGCACGTCATCGTCATACTCACGTTCGTAGGCGTACTCGCCAAACACTTGCGTCTGCGGGGTGATCCGGTATTTCCCCTGCAGCCCGGCGCCGAGTCGTTTTGAATCGCGTTTCTGGTCATCAAACGTCAGCGCCGTGGAGCGATCCGTGTTTTCCGAGTAACCGTCGACTTCCACTTTCGCATAATCGGCGCTGATGAACGGCGACAGGTGCCAGTCGCTGCCCGGCTGTGCAATGTCATAGCCCACGCGTGTGCTGAAGGCCCAGAGGTAGCCGTCGGTGTCGCCTTTCTCCGCACCTTCGGCTGCGCCCAGGTCGAATTTGCGTTTGAGGTTATCGTAATCCAGCTTGCCACCGGTCAGTGCTGCATCGGCCCACCACCGGTTCTGCTGGAACTGGGCGAATGCCGTGGCCAGGTAGCTGTTGAGTTTGTAGTCCGAATCGTTATCGCCTGCCTCCAGATCCTGACGATAGAAGCCCGCCGCCACACCCACGCGCCATGCTTCATTGAGGCGATAGCTGCCACCGATGTTCAGGTTGTAGCCGCTGCCATCGGCATCGGCCCCACTGCTCTGGTGATCGACGTCGAGATGCTGGCCACCACCGGCGACAATGGCGCGCCATTGGCCAACGGCCTGCCAGTCCTCCCAGTCGGCTTGCCATTGGCTGCGCAGTTCATCCTGATGCGCGCGTAGTGTCGCGTGGGCCATTTCTGGCAGCAGCGTCAGCTCCCAAGGCGCAGCGAGTAAGGAATAGGCGTAGTCGGACACCAATTTTTGCCCCGCCTCGGTCGGATGCACCCCATCGTTATAAATAAGCTGGCTGGGGTCCGGGTTGGCGCTGTTGATGCCAAAGGTAGCGTTTTCGGTACAACCGTCACCGCTGAAGCAAGTTGCGGTCAGGTTCTGCCCGGTGGCAAAACCGAATCGCGCGGGGTCAGCGAAGGTTTCCTGCAGCAACAGGGGAATGTTCAGCGGAATGATTTCGGCATCGATACCCGCCAGTCGAGTGACCAGTTGCCGGTTGAAGGCCGCGCTCAGTTGCGAAGTAGGCCCCTGCAGAGGGGTGCCATTGATGGCCGGTGTCAGTCCCAGGTCGGGCAGCAGCCAGACCATGATGTATCGGGCGCCGGCCGTTTGCAGAATCTGAACACTATTGGCCAGGCGGTCCGCAGCGGCATTTGCCTGGGCGCCACTTTGCACGCGCCCCTGAAGAAAGTCGTTGCCGCCGCCGGAGAGGTAATACAGTGCGTTTGGATCGGCGCGCAAATTATTCGCCGGTAAGTAACCGAGTCGCGCACGTTCACCCGTGGCGGATACGGTGGTGATGGAATCGAGGATCTGATCGGTGCGGTAGCCGCCGACAGCCCAGTTATTGCCATCTGGCAGCCCTTGGGCGGCACGTGCGGCTGAAGTCGAAGCGGCGGTCTGGTCCGCTGAGAATCCAAGTCTGCCCCCAAGCAGTTGGGTCGAGTTGGCGGAGTAGGCTTCGCCGCTGCCGTCCTGATAAGTCGGCCCGGTCCGGTTGGTGAAGCGCAGGGTCGAACCGGGAGGGCCGCCCGTGTCGGTGAACTGCCCCGCATCGTTGAGGCTGTCACCGAAGACGATGAAATTCGAATAAGGATTGGGCGCCGCGATCGCCTGGGCGCAGGCCATGGCGAGCAGGCAACCGGCAAGCGGTGCAAACAGCGTCTGTCTGATCATGAGCAAGTCCGTTTGTTTATTGTTTTAGTGGGTGAGACGACAGTGCCAAAAACTATAGAAGCTGATGCCATTCGGCGCGAACCTGGCGAATGTTTCACTTGCTTCGATCGCCCCATATTGCACGCTCTGCCCAGCTAAGTTACTGTGCCAAGACGTATAAATGAGACCTTCCCCGTGTTGATCGTCAGCAAACTCCTGGATCAAGTCATCAAGGCACACGCCCGCTGGCGTTGGCGCGCCTGAATCCTTCTGCCGGCCCGGCCGGATCTTTACCGCTTTGCCTTCTTTATTATTCGTGACATTGCGCTTTGCTTCGCGATTCCAGCGACCGCCAAAGTGCAGGACGCTGCGGGTAAATCATTCGAAGGCTGTATTAAGTCAGTGTTTTAGAGGTTCTTAACGCCATGTTGCTGATGATCGATAACTACGACTCTTTTACCTACAACGTTGTGCAATACCTTGGTGAGCTGGGCTCCCAGGTCAAAGTCGTGCGCAACGATGAGCTCACCGTTGCACAAATCGAAGCCCTCAACCCTGAGCGCATCGTCGTTTCTCCCGGTCCTTGCACCCCGACCGAAGCCGGCGTCTCGATTGACGTCATCAAGCACTTCGCCGGCAAATTGCCGATTCTCGGTGTCTGCCTGGGGCATCAGTCCATCGGCCAGGCCTTTGGTGGCGATGTGGTTCGCGCACGCCAGGTCATGCACGGCAAGACCAGTCCGGTGTTCCACGAAGACAAAGGTGTCTTCGCAGGCCTGAACATGCCGCTGACGGTCACCCGCTATCATTCCTTGATCGTCAAGCGCGAAACCCTGCCTGATTGCCTCGAGCTGACCGCCTGGACCCAATTGGAAGACGGCTCGGTCGACGAGATCATGGGCCTGCGCCACAAGACCCTGAACATTGAAGGCGTGCAGTTCCACCCTGAGTCGATCCTCACCGAACAGGGTCACGAGTTGTTCGCCAACTTCCTCAAACAAACCGGCGGCACGCGCTAAGGACTTTTCATGAATATCAAGACAGCCCTGGGCCGTATCGTCGACCACCTTGACCTCAGCACCGATGAAATGCGCGACGTGATGCGCGAAATCATGACCGGCCAATGCACGGACGCGCAGATTGGCGCGTTCATGATGGCCATGCGCATGAAGAGCGAAAGCATCGACGAAATTGTCGGTGCCGTGTCGGTCATGCGTGAGCTGGCGGATCAGGTCGAACTCAAGACCCTCGACGGTGTAGTCGATGTGGTGGGCACTGGCGGTGACGGTGCCAACATCTTCAATGTGTCGACCGCGTCGTCCTTTGTGGTCGCGGCGGCCGGCTGCACGGTGGCCAAGCATGGCAACCGCGCGGTCTCGGGGAAAAGCGGCAGTGCCGACTTGCTGGAGGCAGCCGGTATCTACCTGAACCTGACCCCGGTCCAGGTGGCGCGCTGTATCGATAACGTCGGTATCGGTTTCATGTTTGCCCAGACCCATCACAGTGCCATGAAACACGCCGCCGGCCCGCGCAAGGAACTCGGTTTGCGCACCTTGTTCAACATGCTCGGCCCGCTTACGAATCCGGCCGGTGTGAAACATCAGGTGGTGGGTGTGTTCACCCAAGCACTATGCCGGCCATTGGCCGAAGTCCTGCAGCGCCTGGGCAGCAAGCATGTGCTGGTGGTGCATTCGAAGGACGGCCTGGACGAATTCAGCCTGGCGGCGCCAACCTTTGTTGCCGAACTGAAAAACGACCAGATCAGCGAGTATTGGGTCGAGCCGGAAGACCTGGGCATGAAAAGCCAGAGCCTGCATGGCCTGGCGGTGGACAGCCCGGCTGCATCCCTGGAGTTGATCCGCGATGCCCTGGGCAAGCGCAAGACCGAAAACGGTCAGAAAGCTGCTGAAATGATCATGCTCAATGCCGGTGCCGCGTTGTACGCCGCCGACCATGCGAGCAGTTTGAAAGAGGGTGTTGCCCTGGCGCACGATGCGCTGCACACCGGCCTTGCTCGGGAGAAACTCGAGGAGCTGGGTGCATTTACCGCGGTATTCAAAGTGGAGAATGAGGGATGAGTGTACCGACGGTTCTGGAAAACATTCTGGCGCGCAAAGTTGAAGAAGTAGCCGAGCGTAGCGCTCGCGTCAGCCTCGCCGAGCTGGAAAGTCTGGCCAAGGCGGCCGATGCACCTCGTGGTTTTGCCAAAGCTCTGCAGGCGCAGGCCAAGCTTAAAGAGCCGGCAGTGATTGCTGAAATCAAGAAAGCTTCGCCGAGCAAAGGCGTGATCCGCGAGAATTTCGTTCCCGCCGACATTGCCAGGAGCTACGAGAAGGGCGGCGCGACCTGCCTGTCGGTGCTCACCGATATCGATTACTTCCAGGGTGCCGATCTGTACCTGCAGCAGGCCCGTGCGGCGTGCAAACTGCCGGTGATCCGCAAGGACTTCATGATCGATCCGTACCAGATCGTCGAAGCCCGTGCCCTCGGCGCCGACTGCGTGCTGTTGATCGTCGCCGCCCTGGACGACGTGAAAATGGCCGAACTGGCGGCTGTGGCCAAAGGGGTTGGCCTAGATGTGCTGGTGGAAGTCCACGATGGCGATGAGCTGGAGCGGGCCTTGAAAACCCTCGACACTCCTCTGGTCGGCGTCAACAACCGCAACCTGCACACCTTCGATGTCAACCTGGAAACCACTCTCGACCTGTTGCCGCGTATCCCGCGCGACCGTCTGGTGATTACCGAAAGCGGCATCCTCAATCGCGCCGATGTCGAGCTGATGGAAATCAGCGACGTCTACGCGTTCCTGGTTGGCGAGGCGTTCATGCGCGCTGAGAATCCGGGCACTGAACTGCAACGTCTGTTCTTCCCTGAGCGTGGCATTCCCGTCAGCGGTTCGACCCTCGACTGATTGCTCGTAGATCCAGTCGACCCCTTCGCGAGCAAGCCCGCTCCCACAGTAGAACTCTGTACGCAGGGAAAAATGTGGGAGCGGGCTTGCTCGCGAAGAGGCCCTCATATTTCATAAAGATCTCATGCCTTGCGGAGCGGCCTATGAACCAGCCAACAAACCTGACCATCGCATCCGGCTTGCAGGCCGAACAGGATCTGCTGGCATCGGTCTGTGCCGGCGACGCGGAGTTTGGCCTGCTGTTCTGGCAGCCAAGCGATCAGGCACTGGTGATGCCGCGCCGCTTGAATCGCTTACCAGGTTTCGAACACGCCTGTGAAGTCTCCGCCGCTGCAGGCTGGCCGGTGCTATTGCGCGATACCGGTGGCGAACCCGTTCCGCAATCGGCCACAACGATCAACATTGCCCTGGTTTACGCGCCACCGCGCAGCGAAGGGGATCTGAACCGAATCGAAACCGGCTACCGGCGTCTGTGCGATCCGATCTGCCAGTTGCTGGATGAGCTGGGCGGTACTTCGTCGCTGGGCGAAATCGACGGCGCGTTCTGTGATGGCCGGTTCAACGTCAACCTGGATGGGCGCAAGATGGTGGGCACCGCCCAGCGCTGGCGCCAGAGCCAGGGTGGTCAGCGCCCGGTAGGACTGGTGCACGGAGCAATGCTGCTGAATAACGACCGCGTATCGATGGTCGAGGCAGTCAATCGCTTCAATGAGGCCTGCGGCCTGGAGCAACGGGTGCGCGCGCAAAGCCACATCGCCTTGCATGAGAAGTTCGCCGCACCGGATGCGCTGGAAAGTCTCGATGAACTCTACCGACGAATGCTGGCGCAGATGTTCAGCGGCTGAGCTTGCGGGCTTAACGCGTTCCGAAGACCACCATGGTCTTGCCTTTGACGTCCACCAGGTTGCGCTCTTCCAGATCCTTGAGCACGCGTCCGACCATCTCCCGGGAACAACCGACGATCCGCCCGATTTCCTGACGGGTCACTTTGATCTGCATGCCGTCGGGGTGGGTCATGGCGTCTGGCTGCTTGCACAGTTCAAGCAGACAGCGGGCGACGCGACCGGTGACGTCGAAAAACGCCAGGTCACCGACCTTGCGGGTGGTATTGCGCAGGCGTTGTGCGATTTGTCCGCTTAGTACGTAAAGAATTTCCGGGTCCTGCTGCGACAATTCGCGGAATTTTGCGTAGCTGATTTCCGCCACGTCGCATTCGACCTTGACGCGTACCCAGGCGCTACGCTCCTGTTCCAGGCCGGCTTGCTCAAACAGACCCAACTCACCGAAAAAATCGCCGGCGTTCAAGTAGGCGATGATCATTTCCCGACCGTCGTCGTCTTCGATCAGGATGGTGACCGAACCCTTGATGATAAAGAACAGCGTTTCCGAGCGGTCGCCGGCGCAAATGATGTTGCTCTTGGCCTGATAGCGACGGCGCTGGCAATGCATCAACAGCTTGTCGAGGTTTTTCATCTTGGGGTTGGGCGCAATAGCAACCATGGTTGTATCCCGAAAAGACTGCACGGTGTGTTGGGTTTTTATGATTTGCGGGCTTTGAAGCACAGCTGGCCAGGCGCCAGCGAATTGGCGCCAGCTTACCAGACACTTCTTGTCATATTCGAGATTTTACCTACAGCGTCGATGGTTCTGTCCTAGGACGGCAATCACTGTCAATCAAGGGGCCTGTGCTAAGCTGGCGACCCTTTTTTTTAGACAGTGGAGTCTTGGCGATGAAGGCACGCATCCAATGGGCTGGCGAAGCCATGTTCCTCGGCGAATCCGGCAGCGGTCATGTCGTGGTCATGGACGGTCCGCCCGATGCCGGCGGTCGTAACCTGGGTGTCCGGCCGATGGAAATGCTCCTGCTGGGTGTAGGCGGTTGCAGCAATTTCGATGTGGTCAGCATCCTCAAGAAGTCCCGCCAGGCCGTCGAAAGCTGTGAAGCCTTCCTCGAAGCCGAGCGTGCGACCGAAGATCCAAAGGTTTTCACCAAGATCCACATGCATTTTGTGGTCAAGGGCCGTGGCCTGAAGGAAGCGCAGGTCAAGCGCGCCATCGAACTGTCCGCCGAGAAGTATTGCTCGGCTTCGATCATGCTTGGAGCGGCAGGAGTCGAGATCACCCACGACTACGAGATCATCGAGCTGGGTTGAATCGGGACCGAAAAAAGGCGACTACCTCACGGCAGTCGCCTTTTTTGTTTCTGACGCAGCCGGTCAGATCCGATAAGTACTCTTGGTCATGACCTTGGCCATCAAGCTCATCCCGAACTTCACCGGTGCCGGAAAGCGGAAACCGCCAGCCTCCAGTGCGCTTTCGGCATGCTGCTCTTCATCAATGCGCATCTGCTCCAGGATCGCCCGGGATTTTTCATCCTCGGCCGGCAATTGCTCCAGGTGTTCGTTCAAGTGCTTGCACACCTGATCTTCCGTCGCAGCGACAAAGCCCAGGCTGACTTTGTCGCTGATCAGACCTGCAACCGCACCAATCCCGAATGACATGCCATAGAACAGCGGATTGAGAATGCTGGTGTGGCTGCCCAATTGATGAATGCGTTGCTCGCACCACGCCAGATGGTCGACTTCCTCTTCGGCGGCGTGCTCCATGGCGACGCGAACTTGCGGCAGCCTGGCAGTCAGGGCCTGGCCTTGATACAGCGCTTGGGCACAGACCTCTCCGGTGTGATTGATGCGCATCAGCCCGGCAACGTGGCGGGTGTCTTCGTCACTCAGTTTCACATCGGGTTGCACGATCGCGGGTGACGGACGGAAGGGCTGGCCGCTGAAGGGCAGCAGGGTTCGCATCGCGGCATCGGCTTGCAGCAGAAGGCGATCAATCGGCGAGTAGTGACGTTGGGTAGTCATGCTGACCTCCGGAGGAATCTCGGTGGCCAGTTTAACCCAATCGGCCGGGGAAGGATTGCGCTGGGACATTGCGACGCAGGCCGAATTTGTAGGAGCCCGGCTTGCCGGCGATGGCGATCTCAATCACGCCATTGCCGGCAAGGGAAGATATGAATCAGCCCGGCGGCCAGTGCATCTGACGCTGACCCAGCACATGCATATGAATGTGATAGACAGTCTGCCCACCTTCTTCATTGCAGTTCATGACAACGCGGAAACCTTTTTCGCAACCCAGTTCCTTGGCCAGGCGCTGGGCAGTGAACAGGATGTGTCCAGCCAGTGCCTTGTCGTCCTCGGTGAGGTCGTTCAGGGTGCGTACCGGTTTTTTCGGGATCACCAAAAAGTGCACCGGTGCCTGTGGGGCGATGTCGTGGAAGGCCAGTACCTGGTCGTCCTCGTAAATGATATTCGCCGGGATTTCCCGGTTGATGATCTTGGTGAACAGAGTATCCACAGCTGTTTTCTCCGTTGTTTGAGCTGGCCTGAGTGTACCCATGGTGGATGTGCCAGCCCAGTGTTTTACCGCAATGCCACTCAACGCGGGCAGTGAGCCTTGATGACCATGCCGGTGACTGTCCGGATCAGCCAGCGCGAACCGAACCGTGGCAGAGTAGCGAACCAGCGGTTGCGCCTCCCGGGAATAATGATTGCGCGATTTTTCTCCAGGGCCCGCACGGTATAGAGCGCGACTTCCTCCGGACTCATCAGCATTTTGCTGTTGGCCAGTTTGTCGTTGTTCAGTTGCGCGGTGCGGAAAAATGCGGTGCGGGTCGGGCCGGGGCAGAGCACCGAGACCTTGACCGCGCATTTTTTCAGCTCGACGCGCAGGCCTTCGGAAAAGTGCAGCACATAGGCCTTGCTGGCGTAGTAAGTGCTCATCCACGGGCCGGGCTGGAACGCCGCGACCGAAGCGACGTTGAGGATCTGTCCGCCTCCCTGCAGCGCCATACTGTTGCCGATGGCATGGCACAGGCGAGTGAGCGCCAGAATGTTCACTTCGATCAGGTCCTGCTCGGTCATCCAGTCCTGCGCCAGGAACGGGCCGCAAGTGCCGATGCCGGCGCAGTTGACCAGCAGGTCGATTTGCCGGTCGCCTTCCTCCAGCTCCAGCAAAAAGCCGGACAGGCGCAGCGGCTCGCCCAGATCGCAGGCACGAAACAACACTTCCACGCCAAAACGTTGGGTCAATTCAATCGCAATGCTTTCCAGCTGATCACGCTGTCGGGCCACCAGAATCAGGCTGCGGCCGCGCCGGGCCAGCGCTTCGGCCATCGCCAGGCCGATGCCGCTGGAGGCGCCAGTGATCAGAGCGTAACGGGTCATGCCATTCTCCATCGCAACAGCTCCGCGCCGCGACGCAGGTGTCACGGGCGGGGAGCGCTGTTCATTCTTTCGCAGAGTCTACAGGGGGCGGGGCGTCTTCGGCTGCCTCGGCTGGGGAATTTGCTTCGGGTTCGACGTCGACATCGATTTCGTCGGTGGTGACCGAGCCGCTCTGGTAGCTGCTTTCGAGGCTGTGTTCATACTCTTGCTGGATCGCCGAGATGCCACCCAGCATCGCACCGACGCCGAACAGGCCGATAAACACAATCCACAACGCGCACAAGACCTTGACTGCTGTGCTGTTAGGCGGCGGAGGCGGGCCATAGCGGTTGGCGCCGGCGTTGCCAGGCACGAGCGTGATCACCAGCGGGAAAAAACTGCCTACGAACGGAACCAGGTGCAGGAGCCAGAGCCAGCCCGACCAGCCGATATCATGCAAGCGCTGAACGCTGAACAGAACACCGACAACCATGAACGCCAGGAACAGGAAGAACGCAAGGATGCCGCCGAGGATCAGCCCTGTGGTGGAATTGCCACTGACCAGTCCCAGGCCGATGAGCGCAACCACGCCGACAATGGGCAGGGTCACCAGGCTCAGCACCAAGGTCCAGGCCAAAAAACGCAGGCGTCCGATTCGGCCTTCGACACTGAAGGGCTTGAGTGCGGCGAACGCCGGGAGTTTTTCGCCGACGCGGGCCTGTGGCGGCGCATAAGGGGAGTGCGGCTCTGTCGCGATGGCAGGGTCGTGAACTTCAGCCAGGTTAAGCTCGATCGAAGGCTGCGCCTCGATCCGGGCATCGATGCCGATGTTTTTCAGGGCCTGGAGATAAGTCTGCGCATCAGCCTGCGACAGATCGCGCTTGAGTGCGACCGGCCGACCATTGAACAGGCGCTCGATGGCGCTGACGTCGCTCTTGAACAGCGCAGCGAGATTGAGTTTGGCGGTGTTGATATCAACGCCCGGCAACAGGGCGCCGTCGAACACGATCTTGTAACGGGTTTCGCTCATTGCCGAGGCATCCTTGTCGCGATTCATTGCTGCGAATGGCCAGTCGCAGCTGGCCCGGTTGTTCAGCGCGGCCAGTGCTGGCGCAGCTGCGCTGCTTGTTCCTGTGCAGTGCGGTACTCGGCGTCGAGACGCGCTATCAGTTGCTCGACGCTCGGCAAGTCATCGATTTCACCCACGCCCTGGCCCGCGGACCACACGGTTTTCCAGGCTTTGGCTTCATCGCTGATGGGTTTGAGCTTGGAGCCGAAGTTCACTTCCCCCTTGTTTTGCAGGGCTGCCATGTCGAAACCGGCGGCCTCAAGGCTCTGACGCATGAAACTCGCCGGTACGCCTGACACTGCTGGAGTATGGATGATGTCTGCCGCTCTGGATGTCAGCAGCATTTCTTTGTAGGCGTCCGGTGCATGACTTTCGGTGGTGCCGATAAATCGCGTGCCGAAGTAGGCCAGGTCGGCACCGAGCAATTGCGCGGCGAGGATTTCGTGGCCGTGGTTCAGGCACCCGGCCAGCAGTAGCGTCTTGTCGAAGAACTGGCGGATCTCGGCGACCAGGGAGAATGGGCTCCAGGTCCCGGCATGCCCGCCGGCACCCGCGGCGACGGCGATCAGGCCGTCCACCCCGGCCTCGGCGGCTTTCTCGGCATGGCGGCGAGTGGTCACGTCATGGAAGACCAGGCCGCCGTAGCTGTGGACGGCATCGACCACTTCCTTCACGGCGCCGAGACTGGTGATCACGATCGGCACTTTGTGTTCGATACAGATTTGCAGATCCGCCTGCAATCGCGGGTTGCTGTTGTGAACGATCAGGTTGACCGCATAGGGCGCGGGATTCTCCAGTGTCGCCAGCCCGGCTTCGATTTCTTCCAGCCAGGCCTTGAAGCCGCTGCTCTCGCGCTGGTTCAGTGCCGGGAAGCTGCCAACCACGCCATGACGGCAGCAGGCGAGCACCAGTTGCGGGTTGGAAATCAGGAACATCGGCGCCGCCACCACGGGCAGACGCAAACGTTGTTCGAGCAGAGCGGGCAGCGACATTTGGAATACCCCGGTGATTTGTGCCTGTTGGATTTAAAACGGCCGGACGACAACCAGAATTACGATAGCCAGCAATATCAGGACCGGCACTTCATTGAACCAGCGATAAAAGACATGGCTGCGGGTGTTCTCGCCACGAGCAAAGCGTTTTACCTGGGCGCCGCACATGTGGTGGTAGCCGATCAGCAACACGACCAGGGTCAGCTTGGCGTGTATCCAGCCACCTTGGCTGAAGATGCCTGGATTGAGGTAGATGAGCCAGCCACCGAAGATCAGTGTGGCGATCATCGAAGGTCCCATGATGCCCCGGTACAGCTTGCGCTCCATGATGCTGAAGCGCTCTTTACTGACCGCGTCTTCGCTTTGAGCGTGGTAGACGAACAGGCGAGGCAGGTAAAACAGGCCGGCAAACCAGCAGACAACGCTGATGATGTGAAAAGCTTTGAGCCACAGATAAAGCATTTTTAGTTATTCCAAGGTTCACGGTAGCCCGGATAGTAGAGGCTTGAGGCTCCGCACGTCACCTTGCCGGTTGTCGCAGGACGATACGGGCCCTATTATCGACGGCTTTCCAGTGGGTTCGTTGAGGGCAGGTTTATGGTCAAGGTCGGTATCGTCGGCGGCACGGGTTACACCGGTGTCGAACTGTTGCGTCTGTTGGCACAGCATCCGCAAGCTGAAGTGGTGGTGATCACTTCCCGATCCGAGGCTGGCCTGGCCGTGGCCGACATGTACCCGAACCTGCGAGGCCACTACGACGGCCTGGCGTTCAGCGTTCCGGACATCAAGACCCTGGGTGCCTGCGACGTGGTGTTCTTTGCCACGCCGCACGGCGTTGCGCATGCCCTGGCGGGTGAACTGCTGGCGGCCGGGACCAAGGTCATCGATCTGTCGGCGGACTTCCGTCTGCAAGACGCGGATGAATGGGCCAAGTGGTACGGCCAGCCGCACGGTGCGCCGGAACTGCTGGATGAAGCCGTCTACGGCCTGCCGGAAGTCAATCGCGAGCAGATCAAGAAAGCACGCCTGATCGCTGTGCCCGGTTGCTATCCAACCGCCACTCAATTGGGTTTCCTGCCGTTGCTCGAAGCGGGCCTGGCTGATGCTTCGCGCCTGATCGCCGACTGTAAGTCCGGCGTCAGCGGTGCCGGTCGTGGTGCTGCCGTAGGCTCGCTGTATTCCGAGACGTCGGAAAGCATGAAGGCTTACGCCGTCAAAGGGCATCGCCACCTGCCGGAAATTCGCCAGGGGCTGCGTCGTGCGGCGGGCAAGGACGTGGGCCTGACCTTCGTTCCGCACCTGACGCCGATGATCCGTGGCATTCACTCCACGCTCTACGCAACTGTCGTGGATCGCTCGGTGGATCTGCAGGCGCTGTTTGAAAAACGCTATGCCGACGAACCGTTCGTCGACGTGATGCCAGCCGGCAGCCACCCGGAAACCCGCAGCGTGCGCGGCGCCAACGTATGCCGTATTGCCGTGCACCGTCCGCAGGATGGTGATCTGGTGGTGGTGTTGTCGGTGATCGACAACCTGGTCAAGGGTGCGTCGGGTCAGGCCGTGCAGAACATGAACATCCTGTTCGGCCTGGATGAGCGTCTGGGCCTTTCGCACGCGGGCATGTTGCCGTAACGCGGTATCGCACACAGCAAAAGGCCCGTTGAACGGGCCTTTTTGCATTCCGGGCCGGCGATTGGATTGGTTGATATACCATAACAATAGTTGACCGCTTTTCTAGGAGAAGCGGATAATGCGCGTCATCACGCAATATGACGGCGTAACGCCGGGAGATAGTCAGCATGAGCGTCGAATCCTTCACCCCCACGGCTTTGCAATTCACCCACGGTGCCGCGCACAAGGTGAAGAGCCTGGTCGATGAAGAGGGGAATGATCGCTTGAAGCTGCGCGTATTCGTTACGGGCGGCGGTTGTTCAGGTTTTCAGTACGGCTTCACTTTCGATGAAGAAGTGGCCGATGACGACACCATCGTAGAGCGCGAAGGTGTGAGCCTGGTTGTCGATCCGATGAGCTTCCAGTACCTGGCAGGAGCCGAGGTGGACTATCAGGAAGGTCTGGAAGGCTCGCGTTTCGTCATCAAGAACCCGAACGCGACCACCACCTGTGGCTGTGGCTCTTCGTTCTCGATCTGATCAGCGCGTCGGTATCATCAAAACGCCGCATGGCCCGAGGCCCTGCGGCGTTTTGCTGTGCGTCACTTATGTGGGGTAGATGGCGCCGAGTACACGCAGCCCTCGGGCGCCGGTGACGCTCGGGCGATTGGCCGCAATACCTTCCAGGCAGCAGTGGGCCAGCCAGGCGAAGGCCATGGCCTCGACCCAGTCAGGGTCGACTCCGTGAGTGGCGGTGCTGCTGACAGTCGCATTCGGTAACAGGCTGGCCAGGCGCTTCATCAGTGCGGCGTTGTGCGCGCCACCGCCACAGACCAGCAGTTCCCGGGTATCGGCCTGGGCATTGTGCAGCGATTCGACGATGGTCAATGCCGTCAGTTCCAGCAGCGTCGCCTGAACATCCTCGGCAGCAAAGGTCGGCAGCGTTGCCAGATGGCGGATCAGCCATGGCAGGTTGAAGACTTCACGGCCAGTACTCTTTGGGCCCTTGGTCACGAAGAAGGGATCGCTGAGCAGTGCTTTCAACAGTGCCGGTTCGATCTTGCCGCTGGCGGCCCATTGACCATCACGGTCAAAGTTGTCACCGCGCTGTTGGTGAATCCACGCATCCAGCAATACATTGCCCGGGCCGCAGTCGAAACCGGCAACAGGCTTGTCGGGTTCAATCAGGCTGAGATTGCTGAAACCACCCACGTTGAGCACGGCGCGATTGCCGGACCGTTCTTCAAAGAGTGCTTCGTGAAAGGCTGGAACCAGTGGCGCACCTTGCCCGCCGGCGGCGACGTCGCGGCTACGGAAGTCACTGACCACCGTGATGCCGGTCAGCTCGGTCAGCAGGGCGGGGTTGCCGATCTGCACCGTGAAGCCGCGCGCCGGCTCATGGCGAATGGTCTGGCCGTGGCTGCCGATCGCGCGAATGTCTTCGGGCTTGAGGTGCTGCTGGGCAAGGAGAGCATGAATGCCCTGCGCCGCCAGTTGCACCCAGTTCTGTTGGGCGATGGCGGAGCGGGCAATCTCATCCGGACCGCTGGCGCACAAGCCAAGCAGCTCGGCGCGCAGGGAATCGGGCATCGGGATGTAGTGGGTGGCGATCAGCCTGATCGCCGTGGCTTGCTCGATCAGCGCTATGTCCAGGCCATCAAGGCTGGTCCCGGACATCACACCTATATAGAGGGCCATGGCCTAGCGCTTGGCCGAAGCCAGCTGGGTAGATTTTTCCTGGTCCATGCGCGCCATCAGTGGCTGGCTCTGCGCCAGGAAACGTGCGCGTTCAGCCTTGGAAATCGGGTCGGCCATCGCTACTTTCTGGCCCAGCGGATCGACGTGTACGCCATTCACCTGGAATTCGTAGTGCAAATGCGGGCCGGTGGACAGGCCGGTAGTGCCGATGTAGCCGATGACCTGGCCTTGTTTGACGGTGCCGCCAGTCTTGATGCCCTTGGCGAAGCCCTGCATGTGGCCGTACAGCGTGCGGTAGGTGTTGCCGTGCTGGAGGATTACGGTGTTGCCGTAACCGCCGCGGCGACCTGCCAGCAAGACCTTGCCATCACCGGCTGCCTTGATTGGCGTACCGCGCGGTGCTGCGTAGTCGACGCCTTTGTGGGCGCGGATCTTGTTCAGGATCGGGTGCTTGCGGCCCATGGAAAATTTCGAGCTGATGCGGGCGAAGTCCACCGGGGTACGGATGAATGCCTTGCGCATGCTGTTGCCGTCAGCCGTGTAATAGCTGGTGTTGCCTTGCTTGTTCGTGTAGCGCACGGCGGTGTAGGTCTTGCCGCGGTTGATGAAGCGTGCGGACAGGATCGGGCCGTTACCGACCGCTTTGCCGTTGACCACTTTCTGTTCATAGATCACATCGAACTGGTCACCCTGGCGAATATCCTGGGCAAAGTCGACGTCGTAGCCAAACACGCTGGCCATGTCCATGGTCAGGCTATGCGACAGCCCGGCGCGGGCAGCGGACTGTGACAGCGAGCTGTTGATCACGCCATGCACGTAGGCTGAACGCACGGTGGGCATGGCGGTCACGCGGTTGAAGCTGTAACCCTTGTCGTTTTTGGTCAGGGTAATGGTCTCGAGGTCGCTGACCTTGCTGTGCAGGCTGGTCAGTTGGCCGTCAGGACCCAGTTCGAATTCGAGTTTCTGTCCATGCTTGAGCTGGCTGAATTGCTTGGCCTGTTTGCTGCTGGCCAGCAGGTCGTGTACCGAGGGGGCTGGAAGGCCGACTTTCTCGAACAGCGTGGAGAGCGTGTCGCCCTTGGTGACGATCACTTCCCTGTGATTGGGCGCCTTCTTTTCTTCGGCAACCGGTGCAGGGGCTGTTACAGGTACAGGAGCTGGTGCGGGTGCGGCTTGAGCGGTTTCCTGGGGCTCTTGTGTACTGTCTTCTATCTGCGCAAAAGGAGACTCGACTGGCTCATTTGTGGCCTGGACGGCTTCTGCAGCGTCTTGTTCCTGTGTCAGTTGTTCAGCAGGGCTTTCCAGTTCAAGGCTCAGGGTTGTCTTTTTGGCTTCGACATCACTGGAAGGAAATACCAGAAGCGCCAGGCTCAGGAGGGCGGCGATGCCACTCGCTGCGAGCAGGTGGGTCTTCGGGTAAAGCGGTGGCGCTTTAGACGATTCTTTGGTCATAAGTAGTGTTTTGACTTTGAAAAAGATGAATTGGAAAAGATGAATGACATGATAAAGATGAAATAACTGTATAAAATATAACCAAATCATCCCTTAAGCAAGTCCGCAGACGCTCTGTCAGCGGATTGGCGTCATTGCGCCGGCCAAACTTTGTATTTGCCGCGCGATCTTGTATGGTTGATCCCCTTTGAATTCGAGCCTTGCGGGTCTGTTATGAAGTCGGTTGAAGAGCAGCTAGCGCTGATTAAACGTGGTGCGGAAGAACTGTTGGTCGAGTCCGAGCTGATCGAAAAGCTCAAGCGTGGCCAGCCGCTGCGGATCAAGGCAGGCTTCGACCCGACTGCCCCTGATTTGCACCTGGGGCACACCGTGCTTATCAATAAGCTGCGCCAGTTCCAGGAGCTGGGTCATCAGGTGATCTTCCTGATTGGCGATTTCACCGGGATGATCGGCGATCCGAGCGGTAAGAGCGCAACGCGCCCTCCGCTGACCCGCGAGCAGGTTCTTGAGAACGCCGAGACCTATAAGACTCAGGTGTTCAAGATTCTCGATCCGGCCAAAACCGAGGTGGCGTTCAACTCCACCTGGATGGATCAGATGGGGCCGGCCGACTTCATTCGCCTGACTTCGCAATACACCGTGGCTCGCATGCTCGAGCGCGATGATTTCGACAAGCGCTACACGACCAACCAACCGATCGCCATTCACGAGTTCCTGTATCCCCTGGTACAAGGCTACGACTCGGTCGCCTTGCGCGCAGACGTCGAGCTCGGCGGTACCGACCAGAAGTTCAACCTGTTGATGGGGCGTGAGCTGCAGCGTGGGTACGGCCAGGAAGCCCAGTGCATTCTGACCATGCCGTTGCTTGAAGGTCTGGATGGCGTGAAGAAGATGTCCAAGTCCCTGGGCAACTACGTTGGTATCCAGGAAGCACCGGGGGTGATGTACAGCAAGCTGGTCTCCATTCCTGATGTGCTGATGTGGCGTTACTTCGAATTGCTCAGCTTCCGATCCATGGATGAGATCAATGCATTGCGTGCCGATGTCGAGGCGGGTGCCAATCCGCGTGACATCAAGATCAAGCTGGCTGAAGAAATCGTTGCCCGTTTCCATGGTGAAGAGGCTGCGGCCGGCGCTCATCGTGCGGCAGGTAACCGTATGAAGGATGGCGAGCTGCCGGACGATCTGCCTGAGATCGAATTGACTGCTGCCGAAGATATGCCGATCGCCGCTGTCCTTAATAAGGCAGGGCTGGTGAAGAATTCGGCTGTGGCCCGAGATCTGCTCGGTTCTGGTGGTGTGCGTATCGATGGCGAGGTCGTCGATCGCTCCTTTATATGCGTACTGGGAGCGACCCACGTTTGTCAGGCCGGCAAGAAGGCATTTGCGCGTATTACGCTCAAGTCTGAATAAACCTGAAACAAAAGGTTGACGGCGAATTTCAGAAGCCTATAATTCGCCCCACTTCCGGCGTAGTCGAAACGGAAAATTCCTTGGTAAACAAGGAGTTAAGCGGTTTTCGGCAGCAGGTTGCTTCAGTTCATCGAAGCGCGAAGGAAGTTGAAAAAGAGGTGTTGACAGCAGCGTGTAACGCTGTAGAATTCGCCTCCCGCTGACGAGAGATCTGAAGCGCAAGTGGTT